>CAYSYM010000012.1:0-68999 GCA_964435115.1 uncultured Chloroflexota bacterium
ACGCGGCTCGGACCGGTGGATGTAACCGCGGCGGCCGGCGTGCCGGCGCTCGCCACGCGCGCCCTGGCCGCCGTGGCCGGCGGCGTCGAGCTGCTGATCCCGGCCGAGGGCCTGTTCGACGTGGAGGCCGAGCGGCGCCGCGCCGAGGCGGAGAAGGCCGACGCCGGGAGCCAGGTGGCCCGACTCGAGGGGCTGCTCAGGCGACCCGGCTTCGTCGAGAACGCGCCGAGCGAGGTGGTGCAGCGGGAGCGGGAGCGGCTGGCCGAGCAGCGCGAGCGGCTGGAGGCGCTGGAGCGGCGCCTGGCCACCCTGCGCCACCTCCAGACGAGGTGAGGGGAGAGCGCGTGCCGAGTACCCCGGGGAGCGCACCCGCTGTGGGCCGCGCCTGGAGCGTGCGGCGCGACCCGCTCGGCCGAACCCGCCGGGAGTCCGACCCGGTCCGCCGCGGGCGCGCGCGCCTGTGGCTGGCGCGTGGTGCTGGCGCACGCCCGGGGCCGGGCGGCGGTGGTGGCCTCTCCTACGTGCTGATTCGCATCGCGCTCTACCTGGCAGCCCTCATCCCGTACGTCCTGCTGTACAGCACTAAGGAGCGCGCCCTGCTGATCGGACCGCCGATCGGCGTGATCGGCGCCGCGGTCACCTGGTTCCTGCTGCGCGACGTCGACGTCACGCAGGCGCGGCGGCTCGTCCATGCCGCGGTCGTGGGCGCGCTGCTCTTCGAGCTTACGTGGGCGTTTGGCTACTGGACGGTCGCGCCGGTGGTCGGGGGCGCGGCGATCTGGCTCGCCTTCTACGTGCTGTCCGGCGTGGCCGAGCAGAACGCCGCCGGCACGCTCGACCGGCGGGTGGGGATCGAGTACGCGGTCGTCGCGCTGGTGGGCGTGCTCGTCGTCCTCGCCAGCGCCCCCTGGCAGCCCTGACCGGCGACCGGGCTTGCCGGTCCCGCGCAGGAAGTGACGCGCCCAGTCCGTGGGTTCTCGAGCGGGGAGCGCCTACTCGATGCCCAGGTAGGCCTCCTGGACCTGGGGGTTTGCCTGGAGGGCGCGGGCGTCGTCGGCCAGGACGATCCGGCCGGTCTCGATCACGTAGCCGCGGTGCGCCACATTGAGCGCCATCAGCGCGTTCTGCTCCACCAGGAGCACTGCCACCCCCTGGCGGTTGATCTCGACGATCGTGCGGAAGATCGTCTCCACCAGCATCGGGGCGAGGCCCATGCTGGGCTCGTCGAGCAGCAGCACTTTGGGGCTGCTCA
This sequence comes from uncultured Chloroflexota bacterium, assembly GCA_964435115.1. Lineage (GTDB taxonomy): Bacteria > Chloroflexota > UBA6077 > UBA6077 > CF-72 > CAYSYM01. The sequence goes on from CAYSYM010000012.1 coordinate 1,253, forward strand.
TCAGCGCCCGGCCGATTGCCAGCATCTGCTGCTCGCCACCCGAGAGCGTGCCACCCTTCTGCTTCAGGCGCTCGCGCAGGCGCGGGAAGAGCCCGAGCACCCGCTCGAGGTCGTGCCTGATCCCCTCCTGGTCGCGCCGAGCGAAGGCACCCATCTCCAGGTTCTCCTGGACAGTCATGCGCGGGAAGATGCGCCGTCCTTCCGGTGCCTGGCAGATACCTCGCTCGACAATGCGGTGCGGCTCCAGGCGATCGATCCGGTGGCTGTGCAAGAGCACTGCGCCCGAGCGTGGCCGCAGGATGCCCGAGATGGTTCGCAGTGTGGTCGTCTTGCCGGCGCCGTTGCCGCCGATGAGGGTGACGATCTCGCCCGGGTTGACGGCGAGCGAGATGCCCTTCAGGGCGTGGATGTGGCCGTAGTAGGTGTGGACGTCGCGCAGCTCCAGCGTGGCCGCCGCGCTCGGGGCGGCCGGCGCGCGCGGGGTGGACACGGAGGCGGTTGCCATACGCTCCGTCCCCCTACGCTGGCGAGGGTTGGGCAGCCGCGGGCCCCGCGCCTTCGGCGGCAGCGCGGCCCAGGTAGGCCTCGATGACGCGTGGATCGCGCTGCACCTCTTGGGGGGTGCCCTCGGCGATCTTCTGCCCGTAGTCCAGGACCGTCACGCGGTCAGAGATGCCCATGACCACCTTCATGTCGTGCTCGATCAGCAGGATGGTGAGGCTCATCTCACTCCGCAGGCGGCCGATGAGCCGGGTGAGGGCCGCCGTCTCATGCGGGTTCATGCCTGCCGTTGGCTCGTCGAGCAGCAGCAGCTTCGGCTGGGTGGCCAGCGCCCGGGCTACCTCCAGCCGACGCTGGTCGCCGTACGGCAGGTGGCGCGCCCACTCCTCCTGCTTGTTGGCCAACCCCACGAACCGCAGCAGCTCCCGCGCCCGCTCACGCGCCTGCTGCTCCTCCCGCACCACCCGCGGGGTGCGCAGCACCGCCTCGAGCGCGTTGCCCTTCAGTCGGGCATGCATGCCCACCAGGACGTTGTCCAGCGCGCTCATGTTGGCGAACAGCCGGATGTTCTGGAACGTGCGCGCGATGCCGAGCCGCGTGATGGCGTGTGGCTTGAGCCCGGTGATGTTCTGGCCGGCGAACCGCACCTCGCCGCTGGTCGGCGTGTAGAGGCCGGCCACGATGTTGAAGAACGTTGTCTTCCCGGCTCCGTTCGGCCCGATCAAGCTGACGATGGCGTGCTCGTCGATGGTGAAGTCCACCTGGTTGACGGCGACGAGGCCGCCGAACCGCTTCGTGATCGCCCTGGCTTCGAGGAGGGGAGCCATGGCGGCTAGGCGCGCACGCCGCCCATCGTGCGGTCAACGAGCGCCTCCTCGCCGAGCTGGTCCAGCTCTTCGGGCACCTCGGCGTGCAGCTCCAGCGCTCGCTGGCGGTTCGGGAAGATGCCCTCCGGCCGGGTGAGCATGAGGACGACCAGCGCCAGGCCGAAGATGCCGAACTTGTACTGGGTCAGGTCGACGGTCTGGAGGAGGTCGCTCACCAGCGGGACGTTCAAGGCGCCGGCAAGCCCGTGCAGCCAGTTCGTCGCCTCGCTGGTCAGCACGCGGTCGTAGAAGCCGAGCACGACGCCGCCGAAGATGACGCCCCAGATGTTGCCGATCCCACCGAGGATGATCATCGAGAGGACGATGATCGAGATCGAGAAGTCGAACTGGAACGGGTCGATCACCTGCAGCATGCTCGCCCAGAGTGACCCGGCGAAGCCGGAGAAGGAGGCGCCGAGCGCGAAGGCGAGCAGCTTCGTCTGCACCAGGTCGATGCCCATCGCGGCCGCGGCCAGCTCGTCCTCGCGCATCGCCATCCAGGCGCGCCCGACGCGCGAGTTGGCGAGGCGGTGGATGGCGATGACGGATACCACCCCGACGAGGAAGATGAGGTAGTACCAGCCGGCCTGGTCGCTGTTGAACAGCTCCCTCACCTCGACCTGGCTGCCTTCGACCCACGGGACCGCCGGGCGGCCGATCGGGTTCATCCCCTTGGAGCCCTTCGTCCACTGGTCCAGGTTCAGGAAGACGCGGGGGACGATCTCACCGAACGCCAGCGTGACGATGGCCAGGTAGTCGCCCCGCAGGCGGAGGGTTGGCGCGCCGAGGATCACACCGAAGCCGGCGGCGACGAAGAAGGAGAGAGCCATTGCGACGTAGAAGTTGGCGCTGAAGTAGGGGGCGAGCGGACTCTGGGGCGAGGTGAGGAAGGCGGCCGTGTAGCCGCCGATGGCGAAGAACGCAGCGTACCCGAGGTCGAGCAGCCCGGCGAACCCGACGACGATGTTGAGGCCGAGGGCGAGCAGTGTGAAGATGAGGATGGTTGGGAAGGCGCCCATCTTGCGCCAGCCGAGGCTGGCATCGAAGAAGGGGTAGAGCGCGAGGAAGATGATGAACGTGACGAGGAAGGCGTTTCGGAGCACCGTGCCCGGGTCGCCGCCGTTGCGGCCCAGCACGCGGGCGAGGGCTCGCCCGCGCCCGGAGAGCCCGGCGCCAGTCGGCCCGGCGGCCTGCTGGGAGGGACGCACGGTCTGGCTGGTCATGGCATCCCAGGCGCTCACGCCCGCTGGGTCGTCTCTTCGCCCAGCAGACCGGTGGGCTTGAAGATCAGAATCAGGACGAGGAGCCCGAACACGACCGCCTGGGTCCAGCGCGGGTCCCAGATCCGATCAGAGATCGCGGCGATGATACCGATGACCATCCCGCCGAGGAACGCGCCCTGGATGTTGCCAATGCCGCCCATGACGGCGGCGGTGAACGCGTAGAGGCCGTTGCGGAAGCCCTGGAAGAACCAGGCCGAGTTGTTGTACAGGCCGTAGATCGTGCCCGCCGCGCCGGCCAGCGCCCCGCCCAGCAGGAAGGTCAGGGCGATGGTCAGGTTGATGTCGATGCCCATCATCGCCGCGGCGTCACGATCCTGGGCGGTCGCGCGCATCGCCTTCCCGAGCCGGGTGCGCTGCACGAACAGGTGGAGCGCGACCATGAGTGGGATCGAGATCGCGATGGCGAGCAGGTCCTTGAGCGTGAACAGCACTTGCGTGCGGATGCCGAAGACGTCGTTGAAGATGTCCACGCGCGGCACGAGGTCCGGGAAGTTGACCTGGGACGCGCCCTTCCAGAGCAGCCCCACGTTGACCAGGATGAACGAGACGCCGATGGCGGAGATGAGCGGCGCCAGGCGGGGCGCGTTCCTCAACCGGCGGTAGGCGAGCCGCTCGATGCTCACGTTGAGGAACGCCGCGACGACCATGGCCACGAGGATCGCCCCGGCGAGCAAGACGGCGATCGTGGGCGGCGGCAGGAGGTAGGCCTGCCGCTCCCCGAGCAGCCCCGGGACCCAGGTGACGAGTGTCAGGGCGACCATCGTCCCGATCATGAAGACGTCGCCGTGGGCGAAGTTGATGAGCTCGATGATCCCGTACACCAGTGTGTAGCCGAGCGCGACCAGCGAGATGATGGCGCCGTTGGCGATGCCGATCAGCAGCACCTGCAGGACTTCGTCGTACCACTGCATGCTATGTCGCGCGTGACCCCCAGCGAGGACGGCTAAAGCGCTTCGCGCTTGCTCTGAGAGCGGTGGTCGAGCAGGCGCTGCCCGAGCCCCCCAAGATTGCGGGAATGATGGCGTGCAGGCCTCACGCCCGCAAGTTTCCCGCCACGTCCCGAATCCGTGAGTCCGAGATCAGATCCGTCACCCAGCGGGTGAAGCTTTCAATCGAGAATCCACGGATTGGGGCACGTGCGAGGAGCTGGCCGCCTCCGTGACTGGCCAGCTCCTCCACTCCGTGCGGTCCGGGTTCCCGCCGCGCCGACTACCTGGGCGCCTCGATCGTGACGGCGTTCTCGTCGTCGAACTTGCCGCCCTTCACCTGGCGGCCACTCATCGCCGTGAGCGTGGTGTCGCCGCTGGCCTGGAAGCTCCACCTGCCCAGGGCACCGTCGAACTCCCGGGTGGCGAAGACGGCGTCCCTGATCTTGGCGCGGTCCTTCACGCCGGCGCGCTGGATGCCATCCAGTGCGACCTTGGCGGCCTCGTAGCCATAGGCGGCGTACGCCTCCGGCTCGGACTTGAACTGGTCCTTGTACCGCGCGTACCAGTCTGCCCCCTTGCCGGTGAGCTTCTTCGGGGGCACGCCGCCGAAGGTGATGTACGCGCCCTCGGCCGCCTGGCCGGCGGCTTCGATGAAGGCCTGCTCGTAGATCCCATCGGGGCCCATCAGGCGGACGCTGTCGCCCAGCGTCGCCCGCAGGTCCTGCCAGAGCTTGCCGGCGTTGTTCTGGGTGATACCGCCGTAGAACACGACGTCGGCGCCGCTGGCGCGCACCTTCTGGGCGAGCGCCCGGTAGTCGCTGGCCTTGGAGTCGATGCCCTCAGGGCCGCCCACGACCTGCAGGCCAATCCTGTCCGCGGCCAGCTTGTACATGACCGCCAGCCCGCGACCGTACAGCTCGGTGTCGTCCAGCACGTACGCCTTGGTGGCGCCGAGGTTCTTGGACCACTGCGCCGCCGCCGCTCCCTGCAGCTCGTCCGACGGCACCACGCGGGTGTAGTTTCGCTGGCAGCCGGGGTAGTAGACGTCCGGCTCGTTTGGCTCGACCCCCTCCACCTTCTTGGTCAGGCCGGGGTAGGTGTTGGCTGGCGAGATCATCACCAGGTTGGCCTTGCAGAGGATCGGAATGGACACCTTGGCCGCGCCCGAGTTGAACGTGCCGATGTAGACCATCGCGTCCGGGTCGCCGGCCGTCATGTTGGCGTTCTCGGCCTCCTTGGCGGCGTCCCACGACCCCTTGGCGGCCGTCGCGTCGTCCATGTCTTCGTAGGTGATCGTCGCGTTGCCGATCCGGTTGTTTACCTCGCCCAGCGCCATCTTGATCGAGTTGACGATGGTGTCGGTCTGGCCCTTGCTCGAGCCGGTCCGCGGCAGACTGGACATGATCTTGATCGTGCCGGTCAGGGCGCCAGCGGCCGGGCTGGGCGAGGGCACCACCGCGGGCTTGGCGGCCGGGCTCGGGCTCGCGACCGGGCTCGCCGCCGGGGCGGCGGTCGGCTTGGGCGCTTCGGCCGGCTTGGCCGGTGCCGTGGTGGGCGCCGGCTGCGCGGCAGGCGCGCACGCCGCGGCGAGCGCGGCCAGGGCGGCCGGCAGCACGAACAGGCGCCAGAACGTTGCTCTACGCATCATCTGCATTCCTCCTCAGGGGACCGAGAATCTCCGGGCGCAGACCCTGCGTCCGCACCCATATGGGCGCCGGACGTCCGCCCGCCGGGCGGACGTCGAAAGAACGCCCTGCGGTGGGCAAGTGTTCCCCGCGGGGGGTGCCGACCCCCGCGCACCTGTCATTCAGGCGCTCGAACGTGCGGCCTGGGAGCGTTCCCCAGAGGCCGCCTATCGCCTAGACGTTCGGCGGAGACCCCTCCTCACGCATCAACGCGGGATCGCGCGCCCCGAAGTAGCGCGCACAGAGCCACCTGCCCCTCCACGAGGCCGTCCTGTGCGTGTACGCGCTCGCCAAGGAGCGCGGACCCCAGCGCCCTAGTTACGCCGTTGTGACCCGGGCGAGCTAGCGGCACAGTACCAACGCCTCCCCCCCTTGTCAACTGCCGCCGGTGGGCCCGGAATCCGTGAGTCCCAGATCCGATCCTTCATCCGCTGGGTGAAGCGTTCGATCTGGAATCCACGGATTCGGGGTGGGCGCGGAGCGCTCGGGACGCTGCCGGGGCGGGCGTCAGGTGGTGGGTGTTGGATGGCGGGCCTGCCTCCCGCTGCGCTCGCCTCTGCAATCCGCCGTCTGAAATCGGAGAGCTCCGGTGGCTGGCGGCTGGGGCGCGGAGATCGCTGGGATGGGCCCGGTGGGGGAATACGGCGCGGCGGCGTGCGTTATACGTTCTTGGAGTAGCGCATCGTCCCGCGAGCACCCCTACCTGCTGACCCCCAAGATCGGACAAGGCACAGATCCTGCCGGGCACGCTTCGCGCACGAAAGGACCGGCCCCGCAATGACCACATCGACAAGCGATTCCTCCAAGCCGTCCGTCCGCACCCTGGTCGTCGCCGACGTCAAGTGCTACCTGTGCGGCACCATCTCCGGGAGGATCGAGAGCGACCGACAGCCGCTCCCGCGCAGCGTCACCTTCCACAAGGCCGGCGAGGAGAAAGCCCTGCCCGTGCTGGACTGGCGGCGCCTGCGCTGCGTTCGCTGTGGCGGCCCGATCTACCTGGACGACGCCGACGTGATCACACAGCGGATCGAGACCTACAACTGGCTCGAGGAGCGGCCCCGCCGTGGCCGGCCGCCCAAGCGGCTGGCGCAGGAGCGGCAGCGCGAGCGCGGCCCGTTCGACTCGCAAGCTGCCTGAGCGCGTCGCGCAGGGGGTGGTTGCTCGGCCACCCGGCTCCTCGTGAGCACGCCCTCCCGAGGCACCTTCGGGATAGCGTTTGCCGCGTGGAGCCTCCCCATTTGCCGGGGCGGTGCAGCTACAGCGTGATGACCTGGTCCGGGGGGTCCTGCTCCAGCGCCGCGTAGAGGTCGGGGAAGCAGCCGATCGGGATCCCCTCGATCAGCTTATCGGCGATGTCGCGCTCGTAGCAGCACTGGTCGCAGCCCATCAGCAGGATACCCTGTGCCCGCGCAACCGCCGCCAGCCGTTCTCCAATCGGGTTGCCCTTGACCAGGACGTAGTTGTTGTCCTCGAAGAAGAACATGCCGGCCACCTGCGCGCCATGCCGCCCTTCTTCGAGCTGCGGCAGGATCATCTTGCCCAGCTTGTACGAGACGGTATGCCCCTGCGTGGCGAAGAGGTAGGCCACCCGCATCATCGGTCCGCTCCTCGCCCCACGTCCGGGACGGTGACGCCGGCCGGCGCGGGCGCCTGCTGGGCCCGGCGGACCGCGTCGAGCGCCGCCAGGTACGCCGGGATGAGGTGCGCCCGGCTCTGAGGAGGCACGCCCAGCACGCGCTCCGCCACCTCCCACGGGGTCACGCGGGCCGCCTGGCGCAGGGGGCGGCCGCGCAGCAGTTCTGCCAGGCACTGGCAGTAGGCGAGCAGGGTGGCGCAGGTCGAGGCGCGGTACTGCACCCCGGCGATGCGGCCGTCCGCGACCCGGAGAGCGAACTGGGCGACGCGCCCGCCCTCGCCGCGCTGCTCGAGCCCGACGCACGGCAGCGTGAGCCGGCGCACGCGGTCGGCGAGAGACGCGAGGTGGGCGTCCACGCCGCGGGCGCCCGGCGGGCGCTGCTCGCTCCCCGCCCCTGGCGCCGGGTCGGGATCGCCCTCGGCCAGACGTGGCGCGGCGGCCTCGGGAGCGGTGGGCCCGCTGCCGCAGCAGGCCGGACGATCCCGCCACCCTGCCGCGTCGCGGGCGCGGGCGGTGGGGAGGGAAGCGGCGGGGTACCCGTCGGCCATGGCTGCGACCCCATGGTACCCGCTCGCGTGCACCGGGCGGCGACCCGGCGGGTACACGACCTGCGCCCGCACGGACGACCCAACCCGCGGGGGCTCGGCGAGGCGTGTCATATCCTCACTCCACCCCGAGCGCTCTGCCGGGGCGGCCATTGCGCCGCTGGGCGACGGCCTCGCGCAGCACCGCGCCGGCGAAGAAGGCGAGGTTGGCGGGCCGTTCCGCCAGGCGCCGCATGAGGTACGGGTACCACTGGCGCCCGTACGGCAGGTAGACGCGCACGTTGTAGCCCTGCCCCAGGAGCTGGTACTGGAGGTCACGCCGCACGCCAAAGAGCATCTGGAACTCGAAACGCTCCGGCCCGATCCGGTGGCGGCGGGCCAGCTCGCGCGTGTACTGGAGGAGGCGCGCGTCGTGGGTGGCGATGGCCGGGTAGTTGCCTTCCAGGAGCAGCCGCTCGGCCAGGCGGGCGAAGCTGGCGTCCACGTCGGCCTTGCGCGGCCAGGCAATCTCGGGTGGCTCGAGGTAGGCGCCCTTGCACAGGCGCACCCGCGCTCCCAGGCGCAAGACCCGCTCGAGGTCGGCTGCGGTGCGGTAGAGCGCAGCCTGGAGCACCACGCCGACATTGCGGTACCCCTCCGACCATAGCGCCTCGTGCACGTCGAGGGTGCGGTCAGTGTAGGCGGACGACTCCATGTCGATGCGCACGAACACGTTCCCACATGAGCGGGCGTGGTCGAGGATGGAGCGCAGGTTCTCCAGGCACAGCTCGCGGCGAATGTCCAGCCCCATCTGCGTCAGCTTGAGCGAGAGGTACGCCTCGAGTGGCGTCTGGGCGATCGCGTCGATGGCTGGCAGGTAGTCACGGGCGGCGACCCGCGCCCCGTCGACGGTGCGCACGTTCTCGCCCAGGTGGTCGAGCGAGACGGTCAGGCGCTGGGTGTTGAGCGCCTGGGCCACCGCGACGGCCTCGGCCAGGTCCTCGCCGGCGACGTAGCGCCAGGCGATGCCACGCAGCAGGTCGTGCCGCATGATGAGGCGGTAGATCGCCGGCTGATTGGCCAGGGTGAGCAGCGCGCCTTTGAGCATGCTCCGACCTCGCTCGCGCTCGGCAGCACTATACACCCGCTGCGCGGGCTGACGGCCCTCCTGCTGGGCGGGTCGGCCCCTCAAGATCGGGCGGCGCGCTGCGCGCGCGGGCCGGCGCGGCGAGGTGACTTGCGCCAGCGGTGGAGTGGGGTGAGCCGCTCCCGCGCGCTGGACCCGCGCCGGCTGGGCCCGCCCGGCCTCGCAGGCAGCGAGGCTGCCAAACCTCAGCCCGGGTGCTTCGCCTGGTGGCGCCGGCGTGCCGGCCAGGCGGCGACGGCGAGCAGGCCGAGCACCGCGGCGAGCGAGGCGAGCGTGACCCCGAGACCGACCCAGATGCTGGCCGGCTCGAAACGGAACACCACCTGGCTCGAGCCCGCCGGCACCTGCACCACCCGGAAGAGCAGGTCGCCGCGGAGCAGGGGGCGCTCCTGGCCGTCCACGTAGGCCCGCCAGCCGGGATAGAAGGTGTCGCTGAGCACCAGGAAGGCGTCCGCGGGCGTCGACACGCGCACCGCCACCTCGCCCAAGTCGTACCGTTCCAGGTCGGCGCGTCCCCGCTCCAGCACGCCGCTGGCCGGGAGCGTGGGGGCGATGTCGGTGGCGGAAACGGCCTGGGCCAGCAGCACTGGCGGCGTGTCTCCGGCGAGGACCACCTCGCGGCGCGGGTCGAACGGCTCGCCTGCCATCACGTCGAGCGAAGTGCCGGGCGACGCGGCGAACCGGGCGCTGGGGACGAGGAAGGCCCGCGGGAAGGCGGCGGTGTTCTCGAGGATCGCCACACTCGTGTCGCGGTACACCTCGCGGTACTTGGTCTTCTGGCGGCCGAAGAGCTGGCGGGTGTTGCCGGCCGGATCGACGAGGGCGGCCCCGTAGAGGACGAACTCGCCGCGCGGCAGGAGGCTACGTACCTCCAGGGTTGTGCTGCCCTCGCCCCGCTCGAACGGCAGCCGGGCGAACGAGAGGAGCCGCGGCTCCGGCCGGCCGTCGCGGCCGAGCTCCGCGGCCTGCCCGGCGACTTCGACGCGTTGGTGCTGCACCTTGGGCTGGACGAGCGGGTTGTCGAACGCCCACTCCATCGTGTCGCGGCCAGCCAGCAGCGGCCGCCGCTCGATCACCTCGTTCTTCGGGTCGCGGAGGATCACCTCCGCGACCGGGGTGTCCTGGGGAACCTCCACCGCGTTCACCAGCGCCGAGACGACCCGCAGCTCGGCAATCGCGAAGCCGGCCGGGACGGCGAACGTCTGGTCGCCGAGGGCGTTGCGGCCCGGCCCGCGCAGCAGTGGGTTCTGCGCGAGGTAGGTGACGCCGCCGTAGGCAGGCAGCGGCCCGTAGCGCGCGGGCTCGACCACGTAGCGGACGTTCCACAGGTCCAGCAGGTCGTCGTCGACGGCCTGGACACGCCGCAGGTAGTCGCGGTACCAGCGCGACTCGAGCGAGGAGTAGCCGTTGGCCGCTTGCACGGCGAGCGGCGCCAGGCGGTTGGGCGCCGTCTGCTCGAGCACCGGGGAGGTGAGCACGCGCACCGGCTGGCCGCGCCGCGCGTCGTCGGCGACCAGGCGGGCGAGCGTCTGGGTGGCGGGCGAGGAGGCAGCGAGCGCGGCGAGCGTGTCACGCGGGTGGATGTTCCAGGAGAAGAGGAGCAGGTCGAGCGTGGTGGCGGCCACGAGCGCGGCCGGCCACCCGGGCCACGCGCGCGCCCGGACCCAGGGCCCGCTGCGCCAGGCATACAGGGCCAGCCCCAGAGCCGCCAGGCCGGCGAGGGAGCCGGCGACGCGGGGGTTGGCGAGGTCAGTGGCCCACAGGAGGCCGGCGTAGACGTCGGCGGCCGTGAGCGGGTAGGAGTCACGTGGGAGGGTGAGGTACCACGCCTCGGCCAGGGCGCGCGCCGTCTCGGCCGCCCCGAGGAGCCAGGTGTGGGCGGCGGCCAGGCCGAGCGTGAGCGCCAGCGACGGGGCAAGAGCAAGCGCCAGGGGACGGAGGCGCCACGGGCGGGCGCCGACCGTGCCGGGCGCTCCGCGCGTCCTGTTCCGGGCGCTCAGCCCGGGGGCCGCATCGATACGAGCGTCTGGCAGACGGGGGCTCCCGGACTGAGCGCGCTCCTGGAGCCAGGCTAGCCCGTACGCCGCCAGCATCGCCAGGGCGAGCACGACCACCAGGGTGAAGCGGCCGGGGGCGCGCAGGCCGGAGAAGCCCGGTGCGAGCCAGAGCAGGCGGTGCAGGTTGAGCGGGCTGTACTGCCCGAGCGCCAGGAGCAGGGCCGGCAGGCCCAGCCCTACCCACAGCCACACCTCGCGGCGGCGGACGCGCGCCACGGCCAGCCCGGCCAGCACGAGGGGGGCGAGCCCGACGTAGAGGTACGATTCCCAGTGCGTCCACAGCCCCCACTGCCGGCCAGCCTGGTCACGGAAGATGAAGGGGAAGAGGAGCTGTAGCAGGCCGAAGGGTGTCAGGGAGTAGGCGGCCGAGTCGGCGTAGCTGAGGCCGCTGCCGCGGGGCGAGAAGCGCGCCAGCTCCGCCAGGGGCAGGAGCTGGACGGCGCCGAGGCCGACGCCAAGGATGGCCGCGGGGACGAAGACGACCAGCACCGCCCGGAGCCGCCCGTTCCAGCCGCCCGCGCCAGCCACTATGGGCCCAACCAGCCACCGGCCGAGGCCGTAGGCGGAAATGGTGAGCAGGTCGATCGCCAGGATCTGCGTGTGCAGCCCGAGGCTGGCCAGGCCGACGGCGAGGGCCATCAGCGACGCCCACTGCAGGCGCCGGCGGCCGGCCGAACGGAGGCCGTGCTCCGCCAGCGCCAGGGCGAGCGGGAGCCAGGCGGCCGTGCGCACGACGTTCTCGTGCTGGATCTGCGCCTGCAGGAAGCTCCCCAGCGTGAAGGTGACCCCGGCGAGCGCCGACGCGGTGCGCGGGAGGCGCCAGGCGCGGGCGAGCGCGTAGGTACCGACCGCGGCGACGAAGAGGTGCAGCAGCCGCAAGGCGACGAGCGCGCGGTCGGGTGGCAGGGTGAGGAGCGCTAGCAGGACGGGCGGGTAGGCCAGGCCAATCTCGCCGTCGGCGAAGATGGGGTAGCCGCCGAAGAGCGTTGGCGCCCAGAGCGGCAGCCGGCCGGCCTGGAGCTGGCTGGCGGCCCAGGCCATCAGCGGGTAGTAGAAGACGCCCGTGTCGCGCTCGTAGGCGACCACACCGGCCAGCAGGCTATCGCCGAGCGACAGGCCCGCGGCGAGCAGCAGCGCGGCAGCCGAGAGGAAGAGAGGGCCCCGGCCAGCGCGCCCGCCCCGCGTGCTGAGGGCGGTGGGGGCGTGCGTCGGGCCAGGAGCGGCGGCGTCGGGTGCGGCCTGCACGTTGAGCGGCGGTTCCTTTCGGCAAGCGCTCAGCAGGCGGGCCAGCGTTCAACCCTCACGCCAGGCACGTGCAGCCCGCGTGCTGAGCGGTGGAGGACACGCAGCGCGCAGCGCTGGAGATCGTCCCTCCACACCTGCCCTGCCGGCAGGCGACTGCATTCTACGCGCCACGTCTGCCCGACGAACGGGCGGGCCGGGGCGAGGGCGTGTCCCGGGCACGCCGGCGGCTCTCCCGCGACTCTGGGCGGAGCGCCGGGTGCGTGGCGCGGGGGAGACGGCTGCGTCGCCGCGCCCAGCAGGACCACGACAGCGCACGTCGCAGCCGCACCACGGAGCGAGAAGCCTCACCGGCGCGAAACCGTGCCAGACGTAGGCCGACTGGCTTAGCCTTTGGGCGTGATGGTCGACGAGCGGGACCTCCCACAGGGGGCCACGACCCCGGTCGAGGTGGAGCTGGACCGAGAAGGCCGTCGCCTCCGCTTCACCTGGGTGGACGGTCGGCGCAGTGACTATGACTGGGAGTACCTGCGCTGGCGCTGCCCGTGCGCCTGGTGCTCGGGCGAGGGTGGCCGCCCGGGCACGCTGGAGAGCCGCACCTCACTCACGCCGGACGAGACCGAGATGGACGACGTGGAGCTCGTGGGCCGGTACGCCATCCAGCCGACCTGGAAGGACGGCCATGACAGCGGCATCTACACATTCCGCGCCCTGCGCGTGCTCGCCGAGCAGGACAGGCTGCTCACCTAGCCGCCCGGCGCTTCGCCCTGCGTCCTCCTCGCAGGTGACGCACCCGGGCCACGCTGCCAAGGCGGCGGGCTGGGCCGCGGGCCGCATGCGCTGCGCCTGATCGTCCGCGATGGTCTTCTTCTACGAGATCCTGTTCGTCGTCGCCGCCGTCGCGGCGGCCATCCTGGGCGAGCGGTGGAACCGCACGGCCGCCCTGCTGTTCCTGCTCGCCTGGTGGGCACTCGTGGCGCTGGGCTACGCCAGCTTTGGCGCACGGTTGGCCGCGGGTGGGGTGGACGAAGAAGAGAGCCGCTGGTACCGCGACGCCCGGGACGGTCTGAGGCACCTCCGGCTCCTGTTCGGCCTCGCCAGCGCGGTCGCGCTGGTCTGGCGCCTGGCGGCCGGCTGACACCCGCGCCCTTGGCCCTGCGCCTCGCCGTCCCCGCCAGAGAGCCAGGCCGGCCGATTCTGTTAGCCTGAGGCAGGCACGTGGCTGGCATGACTGACGGAGGAACCCGCGGTCGGTCCGCGGTGAGCCGACCGCGCCGGCGGGCATCGTACCCCGTCCTTCCCCTGCGCGAGACGCTGGTCTTCCCGCTGACCACCTTCCCGCTCGCGGTCGGACGCGAGCAGTCGCTGCGGGCGATCGAGGAAGGCGTGCGGCGGAGCAGCCAGCTCGCCCTCTTCGTCCAGAAGCAGGCCGACGTGGAAGACCCGGGGCCCGGCGACCTCCACCCGACCGGTACCCTGGCGAGCATTAGACACGTCGTGCGCTCGCCAGACGGCAGCCAGCAGGTATGGGTGCAGGGGCTGGAGCGCATCCGGGCCGCCGCATTCGTCGAGACCGAGTTGTACCTGGAGGCGCGCGTTGAGCCGCTGCCGGAGGTGGATGACCGGAGCCCGGAGGTGGAAGCGCTGGCGCGCAGCACGCTCGAGCTGTTCCAGCGGCTGGTGGCGGTCTCGCCGTTCCTGCCCGACGAGCTGGTGAACCGGGCCATGAACCAGGACAGCCCGCGTGGTCTGCTGTACCTGGTGGCCTCCAGCCTGCGGCTGAACGTCCAGGAGCGCGTGGGGCTCCTGGAGATGGACGGCCTCCGGGCCAAGTACGAGCGGGTCGTGGGGCTGCTGGAGCGGGAGATCGAGCTGCTGGAGCTGGGGCAGAAGCTGCGCGGCGAGATCCAGGAGCGCGTGGAGAAGGGGCAGCGCGAGTTCTTCCTGCGCGAGCAGCTCCGGGCGATCCAGAAGGAGCTGGGCGAGGAGGACCCGCAGCAGGCGGAGGTCGCCGAGCTGCGGGAGAAGATCGAGGCGGCCCACCTCCCGGAGGAGGCGCGCAAGGAGGCCGAGCGCGAGCTGAGCCGCCTGGGGCGGCTGCCGTCCGCCTCGCCGGAACACTCCGTCATTCGGACCTACCTGGACTGGCTGCTCAGTATGCCGTGGGGGCGTTTCACCAGCGGGCTGATCGACGTGCCGGCCGCGCGCCAGGTGCTCGACCAGGACCACTACGGCCTGGAGAAGGTGAAGGAGCGCATCCTCGAGCACCTGGCGGTGAAGAAGCTGCGCGAGGAGCGGGGCGTGGCCGAGGCGACGCGCGAGCCGATCCTGTGCTTCGTCGGCCCGCCCGGCGTCGGCAAGACGAGCCTCGGGCAGTCGATCGCGCGGGCCATGGGGCGCAAGTTCGTGCGCATGTCGCTGGGCGGCGTCCGCGACGAGGCCGAGATCCGCGGCCACCGCCGCACCTATGTGGGTGCCTTACCCGGCCGCTTCGCACAGGCGCTGCGGCGAGCCGAGTCGATGGACCCGGTGTTCATGTTGGACGAGATCGACAAGGTGGGCGCCGACTGGCGGGGCGACCCCTCCTCTGCCTTGCTGGAGGTGCTCGACCCCGAGCAGAACAAGGACTTCCGCGACCACTACCTGGACCTGCCGCTCGACCTCTCGCACGTCATGTTCATCACCACGGCGAACACGGTGGAGACGATCCAGCCGGCGCTGCGGGACCGCATGGAGCTGATTCAGATTCCTGGCTACACCGAGGACGAGAAGGTGGGCATTGCCACCCAGTTCCTGGTCCCCAAACAGCTCAAGGCGCACGGCCTCCAGCCCGAGGAGGTGGCGGTGGATGAGGCAGCGATCCACCTGCTCATCCGGGATTACACGCGGGAAGCCGGGGTGCGCAACCTGGAGCGGGAGATCGCCACGGTGGTGCGCAAGGCTGCGCGGGAGATCGCGGAGGGCGCCACGGCTGCCGTCCAGCTCACCGAGGAGTGCCTGCGCAGCTACCTGGGCCGGCGGAAGTTCCACGCCGAGGTGGCGGAGCGGATCGATCGGCCGGGTGTGGCGACGGGCCTGGTGGTGACGCCGGCCGGTGGCGACATCGTGTTCGTCGAGGCGAGCGTCGTGCCCGGCAAGAAGGAGCTGCGCATCACCGGCCAGCTCGGCGAGGTGATGCGCGAATCGGCGGAGGCCGCGCTCAGCCACGTGCGGGCGCGTTCGCGACAGCTCGGCGTGCCGGAAGGGTTCTTCGAGTCGCATGACATCCACGTCCACGTGCCGGGCGGCGCGGTGCCCAAGGACGGGCCGAGTGCCGGCATCACGATCGCCGCGGCGCTGGCCTCAGCCCTCACCGGCCGCCCGGTGCGCGACGACCTGGCGATGACCGGCGAGATCACGCTGCGCGGCAAGGTGCTGCCCATCGGCGGGATCAAGGAGAAGGCCCTGGGGGCGCACCGGGCCGGCATCCGCACAGTCATCCTGCCGCGCCACAACGAGGGCGACCTGGACGAGCTGCCGGCAGAGCTCCGCCAGGAGATGACCTTCACTCCGGTGGACAGCGTGGACGAGGTGTTGGACCTGGTCCTCTCCAGGCCGGCGCAGGGGAACGTGCGGAGCGTAGCGAAGGGACGCGCGACGGGTTCCAGGCCGCGGGTGCGTCCGGTCCGCCCGGTCCCCGTGGCGAGCGGAGGGGCGACGGCGCCCGGGCCCGGACGCGCCAGCCGTGGGGCGTGAGCGAGGTCCGCCTGGCCGGCTCGAACGGCCACGTCCCTGGCATTCGCGTCGGCCACTGGAGTGACCCGGAGGCGGCGACCGGCTGCAGCGTGGTGCTGTGCGAAGCCGGCGCCGTGGGTGGGGTCGACGTGCGGGGCGCGGCGCCCGGTACGCGCGAAACCGACCTGCTGCGGCCGGGCAGCCTCGTCGAGCGCGTGCACGCGGTCGTCCTGAGCGGTGGCTCGGCGTTCGGGCTGGAGAGCGCGACTGGGGCGGTGCGCTACCTCGAAGAGCGGGGCATCGGCTTCCCCACGCCGGCTGGCCCGGTACCGATCGTGCCGGCGGCGGTCCTGTTTGACCTCGCCATCGGCCGGGCCGACGTGCGGCCGAACGCCGCGGCCGGCTACGCCGCCTGCCTGGCCGCCACGGCCGCCGTAGCCGAGGGCAGCGTGGGGGCGGGAACGGGCGCGACGGTGGGGAAGTGGGCCGGGCTCGAGCACGTGGCGAAGGGCGGCATGGGCACGGCTTCCAGGACCCTGCCGGATGGGACGGTGGTGGGCGCGCTGGTGGCGGTGAACGCCGTGGGCAGCATCTACGACCCGAAGACCGGTGCGCTGGTCGCCGGCCCGGCGGCGGGCGCAACGTCAGCCCCCCTTGGGCTCGCCGGGACCAGCACCACACTGGGCGTGGTCGCTACGACCGCGCCCCTGGACAAGGCCGGCGCGAACCGGCTGGCGGCCCTGGCCCACGATGGGTTCGCGCTTGCCATTCGACCCGCCCACACGGCGTACGATGGCGATGTCATCTTCGCCCTCTCCCTCCCGGCTGCGCGGACGACGGCCGCCGACCCGGTGCTGCTCGCGACCAGTGCAGTGGACGCCGTAGTGGAGGCGATCCTGCGCGCGGTGCGCCGCGCGATGGCCCGGGACGGTGTGCTGGAGGTGGACCCGCGGTTGGCCTCGACGGGACTGACGCAGCCGGGTCCGCCCGCCCGGCCGGCGGCCGACCCTGTGTCTTCACTACGGAGTGGGCAGGCCGTTCCGGCCACGGGCCTGGGAGACCGTGGGAGAGCCAGGCCGCCCACCCCGGAGCCGCGCCCGCGTTGACCGGGCGTTTACAGCGTGCTACGCGAGGCGCAACGCCGTGCGTCGAGACTGGAGCCCGGGTCGAGACTCCGCGGCCGGGCTGGCACGGGCTCTGCCGGACGCCAGGCGTGGCGTCTCGGCGCGCGGGCAGCCGCTCCCGAGGAAGGAGGTGAGGGTCGGCAGACTGGAGCGCGTGTCTGCCCGCCCGGCGCCACGGACTGCAGAGGCGGCCGACCCGCAGTAGCTGCGAAGGAGGAGAAACCATATGCCGGAGCAATCGATGGCGCCCGTGAAGGATGGCCGGGGCCAGCTCAGCCGGTGGGACCCCGGCGCGCTCTTCGACGAGATCCAGTCGGAGATGGAGCGGTTCTGGAACCGCTGGCCCATGCTGGGCCCGTGGCCGCTCGTCCGTCCCCTCCGCCGGATTGGGCTCGCTCCCACCACCTGGGCGCCCCGGATGGACGTCTACGAGAAGGACAACAACCTCGTCGTGAAGGCTGAGCTGCCCGGCATCAGGAAGGAAGACGTGGCAGTCGAGCTGGACGAGGGCGACCTGGTGATCCGGGGCGAGAGCAAGGGCGAGAGCGAGGTGAAGGAGGAGAACTTCTACCGTATGGAGCGGACGTTCGGCAGCTTCTACCGACGCCTGCCGCTGCCGTTCGAGGCGCAGCCTGACCGGGTAGAGGCAACTTTCGCCGACGGGATCCTGGAGGTCCGCGTGCCGAGGCCGGCCGAGGCCAAGCCGGCTGCCCGGAAGATCCAGGTGAAGTAAGCGCGATGCGCTGGCGGGCCGTCCGGGCTCGCCAGCGCATCCTTGGCCGAAACGTCGAGCCGCGGACGGCGCACTCCCCGCGGTGCGCGGTAGGTCCGACTTGACGGGGTGGGGGTGGAGCATCCAGCATGGCGGCGATGCGGGACGCTGCGCCGCGCTCGGCGGGGCTGGCCCCCGGGCCACGCGGAGAGGAGCGCCGCTCGGGCCAGGATGGGATGGGTGAGGAGCCGGTCCAGGCAGCCCGAGAAGACGTGCGGAAGCTGGTGGACGCGGTGCGCCGGGCGCGTCCGGCGCCAGAGGTGGAGCCGGCGTTCGTGTTCCGCGCATGACCGCCGCCGACGCGCAGCGGCTGCTGGTCGAGGCTCCGCTCGCTCAGCTTGGCGCGGCGCTCCGAGCAAGCGAGGTGACGCCGCTCGAGCTGGCCGAGGCGAGCCTGGACCGGCTCGCGCGGATCGGGCCCCGGTTCAACGCGCTGGCCAGCCTGACTGCCGAGCGAGCCCTCCGCGAGGCGCGGCGAGCCGGCGACGAGCTCCGACGGGGACGCGACCGCGGCCCACTCCATGGCATTCCCTATGGCGCCAAAGACCTGCTCGCGGCGCGCGGCGCCCCGACCACCTGGGGGGCCGAGCCGTACCAGGACCAGCGGTTCGCGACGGACGCCACGGCGGTCGCTCGCCTGAGGCGCGCGGGCGCGGTCCTCGTCGGCAAGCTGGCTATGGTCGCGCTGGCCGGTGGAGGCAACTACCGCTACCCGAGCGCGTCGCTCCAGGGGCCGGGTAGGAACCCGTGGGATCCCGGCCGGTGGAGTGGGGGATCGTCGAGCGGCTCTGGCGCGGCCGTCGCCGCCCGCCTGGTCCCGTACGCCCTCGGCTCTGAGACGTCCGGCTCCATCGTCACCCCCGCGTCGTTCTGCGGGGTGACGGGACTGCGCCCGACTTACGGCCTGGTCAGCCGGCACGGGGCGATGGCGCTGAGCTGGACGCTGGACAAGATCGGCCCGCTGGCGCGCAGCGCCGAGGAGTGCGCGCTGGTGCTCGAGGCGCTGGCCGGCCCGGACCCGCGGGACCGGTCGACGGTCCGGCGCATCCGGGCCCGCCCGCGCAGCACCATTGACGTTCGGACGCTGCGGGTGGGCCACGCCCCGCGAGACTTCGAGGAGCGCCCGGCCGAGCACACGCGGGCCGCGTTCCGCGACGCCCTGGGCGCGCTGCGCGACCTCGGCGTCCAGCTCGCCGAGGTCGCCCTGCCTCCCACGCTCCCGTACGTGGCGATCGTCGGGACGCTCATCGCGGCCGAGGGGTCCACCGCCTTCGCCCACCTGGCCGAAGACGGGCGGCTCGACCAGCTCTCGGACGAGCGCCAGAGAGCCGGGCTGCGGGCGGGGCTGGAGATCACTGCGCGCGACTACCTGGATGCCATGCGCCTGCGGCGTCTGGTCCAGCACACCTTCCGCGAGCTCTTCTCGCAGGTCGACGTGCTGGTGGCGCCAAGCCGGCTGAGCACCGCGAGCCGGCTGGACGAGCCGCTGGACGCGGCCCGCTCGGTGCCAGCGCCCGACGAGCCCAGCAACACCGCGCTCGTCGCCGCCGGAAACGTCGCCGGGCTGCCGGCTGTCTCGCTCCCGTGCGGCTTCGGCGCCGATGGGCTGCCGCTCGGCCTGCAGCTCGTCGGTCGTCCCTTTGACGAGGCGACGCTGGTCGCCCTGGCGTCAGCGTTCCAGGCCCGGACGGACTGGCACCTGCGCCGACCGCCTGGCATCGAGTGAGGCGGGCCCTCCGGGCGGCCCGTCAGCGGTGGACCGAGGCGGTCCGCGCGCGGAGCCGCCATGGGCGCTGCGCCACGGCGACGCCCGCCAGGATGAGCGTGGCCGCCAGCAGCAGGGTCGGACCGGGGACCTCGCCCAGGATCATCCAGGCGAAGAGGAGACCCATCGGCGGGATCAGGTACTGGACCGGGGCGACCCGCGAAGCGGGCAGTCGGCGCAGCGCGCTGGCCCACAGGGCGTACGTCGCGCCTGTGCCGGCGACGCCGCTCCACAGGGCCGCCAGCCGGACGTCCAGGCTGGCGCGCTCGATCGCGGCCCCGACGGCGGCCGGCCCGGCCAGCGCACCCAGGAGGATCGCGCCCACCAGGGCGGATGCGGCGGTGAGGGCGATCGGATCGCGGCCCGCACCGAGCCGCCGCCCCAGGAGGGTGTAGCCGGCCCAGGCGGCGGCCCCTGCCAGCGCCAGGATCAGTCCAGGCAGCGCCACGCCGCGCATGTCGCCGCCGCTCGCCAGCAGCGCCACGCCCACGAAGCCGAGCGCGACGCCAACCGCGCCGAGCCACCCCGGGCGCTCGCCCAGGAGGGGCGCTCCCAGGAAAGCGAACAGCGGGCTCGTGCCGGCGAGGACCGAGTTGCTGCCGGCCGCCAGGTACTCGAGCGCGGCCATGGACAGGTAGTTGCTCG
The DNA here is from genome assembly GCA_964435115.1 of uncultured Chloroflexota bacterium. GTDB lineage: Bacteria > Chloroflexota > UBA6077 > UBA6077 > CF-72 > CAYSYM01. The sequence continues at coordinate 21,143 of CAYSYM010000012.1, forward strand.
CCGCGAACCCCAGCGTCCCCAGCGCAATGGCTGCCAGGGGGTGGGCGAGCTCCGCCCGCAGCGCGCCCAGGCGCCCGGTGGCGGCGCAGACCGCCAGGAGCGCCACACCCGCCAGCGCCGCCCGCAGGAAGGTGAACTCCGCGGGTGCGAGGCCGCGCAGCGCGAGCTTGGCTGTGGGGTGGAGTGTGCCCCACAGCACGACGGCGATCGCCAGCCCGAAGTAGGCGCGCGCCACACCCCGGCTGGCAACTGAGGACGTGAGGCCGGCTCGACGGCGCGGCTCCGGGGCGATCACCGAGGCAGGATAGCGCGGAATGAGCCGTGCCAGCCGCCGCGTTCGGCTGCCTGCGTTCACCCTCCGCGCGGCGCGCCTCGCAGCAATGCGTCTCGCTCCGCCAGGAGCTGGTGGATGATCCCCTCGAGGTTGACCGCCACGGCCGGCCACGTCGTCCAGCCGCGCTCGACGTACATCGCCGGGATGGCGTCGTCGGCCGGCGCCGGCGCGTCCGGGGCCGCGGGGGCGGGGGGAACGCCAAAGGCGTCGAGCTGGGAGGCGTTCGCGGCACCCATACGCCAGAGCGACACGCTCTGGTAGCCGCGCTCCTCGCACCAGACCAGGCCGGCGCGCAGGTCATCTGCCACCGCGTCGTAGGGCAGGATCGGCTCGGTCGGTCCCAGGGGCTCGCACCGGCTGGCCGCTGTCTGGAGGACGTCGAGCCAGGGCTGGCGGAAGTCGGTCCAGTAGGTCTGCGGCAGGTAGGCAGACAGGCCGGCGATCAGGGCGGGCGCGTACTCCCGCCCCACCTGGCGCGGGTCCGGCGCCACAGCGATCCAGAGCCCCGGCGCCGCGGCCGCGCGCAGGGCCTCAAAGTAGCGTTGGGCTTCGACCGGGCCACCCTCCCAGAACCCCGTGTAGCCGTACTCGAAGTCGACGACCAGGCCGCCCCCCGCTCGCGCGCAGGCCAGGTGCGCGTCTGCTTCCCGAGCCGACCAACGGCTCACGACCCAGGGCACGAGCTGGAGTCCCGCGGCGGAGAACTGGGCGGCGACCCGCTCGAGCTGATCCGTGCCGGCCGGGGCGAGTGGGTGGTCGTACACCTCGCTCATCCACCACCCACCATCCATGGCCTTCAGGTAGATCCGGCTGATCCCCCGCGGCAGCAGGGTCGCTGCGATCTGCTCGGGCGTCCGCTCGCCAAGCTGGTCCAACTGGTGGATCCACATCGCCCGTTCCATCGTCCATCCTCCACGTCGGAGTCGGATCGCTCGCGCGCGGTGAGGAGCGCGCACGAGCGTGTTCCACCCGGATCAGCGCATTGGCGCGCGCCGTTTGTCCGCCCATGGTGCTGCAACGGATGGCCATTCTTCTGAGACATCAGCTCGCCGCGTCGCGTGGCAACGGGAGCGTGGCGCCGCATACGCTATGCGGGCTGACATGGACCACGAACATCCCGACCAGTTGACCGGCCACGACAATCCCTGGCGCCAGGCGGAGCATGCCGAGGCGTGGATCGCGCGGACGGACGGAGCGGCACGCGACCGCACGCGCGAGCTCGAGACCTTCGGCGCGCTCGTGCCGCTGGACGCCGAGACGCCCGCCCGCGCACTCGAGCTGGGGGCGGGCGCCGGCGGCCTGACCCGGGTGCTGCTGGAGCAGTTCCCGCGCCTCGAGGTGCTCGCGCTCGACCTCTCCCCGGTGATGATCGACGAGGGCCGGCAGCGGCTCGCGGCGTTCGGCGACCGGGTTCGCTTTGTGCAGTGGGACCTGGAAGACGAGGGCTGGCCGGTAGAAGCTGCCGGCCCGTTCGACCTCGTCGTCTCGTCCATCGCCATCCACCACCTGGAGAGGGCGCGGAAGGCGGCGCTCGCCCGTCAGATCTTCGGCTGCCTCCGGCCGGGCGGCGCGTTCCTGAACGTCGACTACGTGGCGCCGCCCACGGAGAGGCTCACGGAGCGCTACGCGCGTGCCCAGCAGCGCCTGGGCGGCGGCGAGGAACAGGGTGGCCACAGCTTCCTCGCCGGTGGGCACGCATCGGGCACGCTGTTCGAGTACCTGGAGGACCTGCACGCCGCGGGCTTCGTCGACGTGGACGTCTTCTGGAAGCAGTTCGGCCTGGCGATCACGGGCGGGACCCGGCCCGCTGGGTGAGGCGCGCCCCGGCGCGCTCCGCCTCCTGGCGTGCCTACTGAGGCAGGACAGCCCGCCGAGCGCACGCGCGGCGGCTCCGAGGTCGCGAACTTGGGCGTCCTCCATTCGCCACCGCACGCGCAGGCCGCTCTCCTCGCCCTGGCTCCCGCCAAGTGTCGTCGCATACCGTTCACGTCGCCGCTCAAGCACCAGGCTGGTCGCCTCGGCCTGGAGCGACGCTGCTAGCGCGGCCCGGCTCTCCACGGGCGCGCCGCTCAGTTAGAGGCCCGGCGATCGGCGGGTCGGTGCGGACCCGCCCTGGGGCTGGTACGGCGCGTGCATTAGGAGTACGGCGAGACCTGCGGCGAGAAAGGGAGGGGAGATGCACTCAGCACAGGGAGCGACCGTCGTCCAGCGGTCGCGCGACGAAACAGCCGAGTGGCCGGTCTACTGGGGCGCTGTCTGGGTCGGAGCGCTCGCCGCGCTGGCGGTGTCGCTGATCTTCGGCCTGGCCGCGATTGCCGTGGGCGCCAACCAGGCTGGACCGGGCCGCGGCATCGTCCGGTGGAGCGACTTCGGCATGGGCGGCCTGGTCTTTGGCGTGTTCGGCGCCTTCCTCTCGTTCGTCGTCGGCGGCTGGACCGCGAGCAAGATCGCTGGCTTCCGGCGGTCGGAGCCCAGCATGCTGCATGGGGCGGTGGTCTGGCTGCTGGCCATCCCGTTCCTGATCGGCTTCGCCGCGCTTGGCGCCGGCAGCTTCTTTGGCACGTGGACGGGCGGTCTGGCCGGGATGCCCGCGTGGGTCACCCCGGGTGGCGTGGCCGCCGATCCCACCGTCGCCGCGGCGGCCCGCAACGCGGCGCTCGGCGCCGTCACGAGCCTCCTGCTGGGGCTGGTGGGTGGTGTGGTCGGCGGCTGGATGGCCTCTGGCGAGCCGATGAGCTTGACGGCCTACCGAGCGCGCAACCCGGCGGCGGCGCGGCCGCCCGCCTGACGCGGGCGCCGCCCGCGTCCGCAGTCTGATAGGGGAAGGAGAAGAGCCATGCTCTTGATCTTGTTGTGGCTGCTCGGGGTCCCTCTGGGCCTCATCGTCCTGCTCTGGCTCCTCGGCATCGGTCGCTGAGCCCCAGGCCTGGCGCTGACCGTGCCAGGTCCTCCTCCACCGTCGGCACCCGGGAGCCGACCCTGGCCGGGCGAGCCGTCCGCTCGACCCGCCCGGCCAGGGAGGTGGGCGCTCCAGGGGGCGGCCGACCTGCTCAGGAGCTCGAGCCCAGCGAGAGCAGGTCGGGGCCCTCGCCGGGCAGGTTGCGTGCGTTCGCGCGCTCGTCGGGACGCACGATCAGCCGGGGCCGGCCCGTGGCGCAGGAGTAGCAGAGCCCCGGCCACACGATGCCTTTGCGGCAGATGTGGCAGCGGTTGTTCTGACGGTACTCCGTGGGGGTAGGTTCCTGGTTTGGCGTACCTACCACCATACCATTCCGGCCGACCGGGCGCCCGACAAGCTCATCACGATCCGCTCACCCTTCGCAGCTCGGCGGCGGCGTGAAGACGTGCACGCGGCTCATGGGGTCAAACCAGGCGGTGGATGCCCCGCCAGGCGCCATGATCTTGGTGACGCCGTTCTCCACGAACGCGATGCCGTACGTCCCATGCTTGTTGGTGGCGCCGCTCGCATCCAGCGGCGTCTTGCTGACGGTGGCGTCGACGAACCGCCAGACCCGATTCACCACGTCGAACACCTGCGAATTCGTCACCGTGCCGGTGATGTTGGAGGCGATGAACTCGCCGCCGAAGGAGTAAACGCAGTCGCCGACCGCGGCCAGGACGTTGGCGCTCGTGCCGACCGGCGAGTCTGGCTCACGCTGCCAGGCGGCCTCACCCGGTGCCCACGACTCGACGCCGCGCATGTGGGTAGACCGCTCGTTGCGGCCGTTGAACGCCCAGATCCGGTCGCGGACGAACACCGCGTTGAAGTGCTCGCGGGACTCGAGCATCCCCGGGACCACCTCCCAGGTCAGGGGGAAGCGCGTGGTGTCCAGCGCCAGGACGGCGGCGGTGGTGCGAATCGACTCGTTGACTGGGTCTCGGGCGCCCAGGTTCGGCTCGACGCCGCCGAGGACGTAGATGCGGTCCCCTACGCTCACCGCCGAGCCGGCGGCGCGCGGCGCCGGCAGCCGCAGGCATTCCCCGCTCGCCGGGTCGCACGGCTGGCCGTCGGCGACGCGGATGCCACTCCAGGAGCCGTCGGGCGCGTTCGGGCTGGCGGGCGTGAAGACGTAGACCGTGTCGGTGGGCACGAAGCCGCCCACGTTGCCGCCGAACGACCAGATGCGGCCCTGGTGCGCGACCGACATGATGTGGTGGTAATCGGCGCGTGGGAAGCGCGACGGGCCGCCCAAGCTGCGCCACCTGCCCGCCTGACCCGGCGCCGCGGCCGGGTGGCCGGCCGGCGTGTAGGCGATCACGTCGTCCGTGCCCGCGAAGGGGAAAGGTTCCGGGTCGTTCTCCGTCGGCTGCGGCGGCGGCTGGATCGGCACGAACCCGCCAATGAGGTACACGAACCCGTTCAGCTCCACGGCCGAGTGTTCCTGGCGTGGTTGGAGCCGGCCGCTGGCGTCCCTGAGGTTGGGCGCTCGCACCCACTCACCGCCCTGGATCCGCGGGACCTGGGCCGGGTCCCCGAGCTCCTGGGCGCTCAGGCCGCCGGCCAGGGCCAGCAGCAGGCCGACCGACGCCACTACCCCGCCCACGGCCCTACGTGGCCACGATACACCACGAGACTGGTCGACGGTCTTCATCGGTTCACCCCCGTGAAACACTCAGCGCAGCCTGTCCTCCGACCCACGCCAGCGCCCCCACCCGGCCGGCTCGTCCGCGTGCCGGCGCCCGGCTCGGGGATTCTCGACCCCGGCAACCGCGCTCGGCCCGCGCGCGAGGCCTCGCGTGCGGCGCCGGGGTTTCCCATCACCGCTCCGGAGCGGGTGCACGCACCCCCATTGGAGAGGCTGGCGTGCCCGGTGTCAACGGGGACCGCAGCTGCGCGGCTTCCTGATTCCGGAGTGCGCGGGCACGGCCTCCGCCCGCCAGGCAGGGAGTGCTGGGCGCCTGCGATCCATGGGCACTCGGCGGAGGGCGGCCTCAGAGCTGGGCCTGTCCGCTGTGCCAGAACAGGACGCGTCGCTCCAGGAGGGTGAGCCCGCCGACGAGCCCGACGCCGACGGCGGCGAGCGTCGCCACGCCGGCCAGTGTCGTAACCGTGTCGAGGTTCGCGTTGGCGAGCAGGATGGTGCGTCCCAGGCCGCGGTCGCCGCCGAGCCACTCGGCGATGACCGCCCCAAGGAGGGCGAGCGTGGCCGAGACCTTGAGCGCGGCGAACAGGTGCGGGAGCGCGGAGGGCAGACGCAGGAGGAGCGTCTCCTGTAGGCGGCTGGCATCCAGGGAAGCCAGGACGTCGAGCGCGGCCGGCGGCGCCGCGCGCAGGCCCGAGACGGCCCCCACGAGCACGGGGAAGAAGGTCAGCAGCGCCGCAATGAGCACCCGCGGGAGCGGGCTGAAGCCGAACCAGAGGACGAACAGCGGCGCTACCACGACGACCGGCGTCACCTTCGCGACGATCGCCAGCGGCAGTAGCGCCCGCTCCAGCCAGCGCCAGTGTGCCATGGCGATGCCCGCCAAGAATGCCAGACCTCCGCCGAGCAGGAGGCCCGCCAGCGCTTCAGCCAGCGAGACGCCACCTTCACGCAAGAAGAAGGCGGGATCGGAGAGCCAGCGTGCTGCCACCCGGCTCGGCGCGGGCAGGAGGAAGGCGGGTACCTGTTGCACCCGAACGACCGCCTCCCACGCGAGGAGGAGAGCCGCCAGGAGCCCCGCGGTGGGGAGGTACTTCACGAGCCGTCGGCCACCGCCGCCTCGTTGCTCTGCGCCTCGACGAGGCAGAACACTTTATCGCTGGCCTCGTCAAACCAGTACTGGCGGTACCGCACGCCATAGCGGCCCTGCGCCTGCAAGTCCTGCTGGTGCGCCCCCGCCACCGCTGCTGCCGTGAGTCCCTCTACCCGGTGGTGAACATCCATGTACAGCAGCGAGGACCGTAGGGTCGCCAGCCCCTGCCAGCCCAACGTCGTGAACCCGAACCAGGTCCAAGTGAGGCCGGAGCCTCAGGACGGCACGCGTGATACCACCATGAACGCTCTCGTCCACGAGGAACCGGGGCATTCGAACCGTTGTGGCTAAGGCGGCTCGGTTAGGCGCCGAGCGAGGAGCCGCTCTCGGATCCCGTGCGAGTCGCCTTGCGACTCAATGCGAGCGCGCAACGCGCCGGCCTCCTGTCTCCGTTGAGCGACGTACCTGTCCACGTCCTCGCGGTGCCGGAGATAGTAGGCCAGGACAGCGTACACAGCCGCGAGCTCCAGCGTCGGGTAGCTCAGGACGATCTCCTCGGCGGACTTACCTTCGTTGAAGGCCTCCACGACCGTGTCCAACGGGACGCGCGTGCCTTCGACGAGCACGACTCCATACGCGGCTCGCGTCAGCGGCACTCGCTCGGTCGCCCCCGGTCCGATCGTCAGACTCACAATCTAGCACTCCCCCACTATGGTAACCGCTGCCTGACGGGCCGGTTGGCGACCGTCAGCCGGCCGCCAGCGTACGATGGCGCTACGCGGGCCGCAGTCACCACCCGCGCCGTCCCCGGCCTGGAGGAGCGGCTGGTGGAGGTGCAGGTGGACCCCGCAGGCGCAGCGGAGCGCGACGCCCCCGCCAGGAGCTGCGCACCTTCCTCATCGTCGGCCTCGCCGACGACACAGTGCGCGAGGCGCGCGAGCGGGTGCGGGCGGCCGGCGCGGCCAGCGAGCTGGCGTTCCCCTGCAGGCATCTTTGCACCGCTCGGGACTACCACTGGGGACAGGGCTCACCCGCCCGACGGGCGCGCGACGACCATCCCGATCCGCGGGGATGCAGAGATTGGCGGCTGGCTCCTCCACGAGATCCTGAGGCAGCTCGGCATCAGCGAGGAGGAGTGCCTGCGGTTGCGGTAGGCGCGACCTCCGGCCGCCGAGCGGCGCGGCACCAGCCACGGGCTCAGCCCGCCGCACCGGCGGCCGAGGCACCGCCCACCTCGCTCGCACCTGAGCGGGGCGTACGAGCCGCACCCGGAAGCGCAGCCCGGTGTTCCCCCACCTCGCCTCCCCGCCAGGAGATCATCTCACGCGTACGCCCCCGCGACCAGTCAGGCCAGGAGCTGCCCCCACGTCCTGACGCGCTCCATGGCGACCGCAATCACGGGCCGGCCTTCGAGCTCCATGGCGCGGTACTGCGGGTACTTCTCGCGGAGCGATGCGACGGCCTCGGCGTGCTCGGGGCCCGATGCGAGCAGCCGAGCTCGTCCACGGACCAGGACGTATCCGAGCTGTGACCAGTCCTCGGCGTAGCGATCGACGACCACGGCCGCGCGAGGGTTCTCCGCCAGGTTGCGCAAGCGCTTCAGCCGCCAGGGGTTGCCCACCTTCGGCTTGCGATCGACCACGGAGTAGAGCGTCTGGCCCACCACCGCGAAGCACACAGGCACGACATGGGGGGCTCCGCTGGCGTCCGCGGTGGCGAGGTGGCCGACGCGCTGCGCGGCCAGGAACGTTCGGGCGTCGCTCGGCAGGGTGCGACCGGTGGGTCCAGGCCGCCGAGCGTGCTCTTCACCTCCGCCTCGCCGCCCCGCTCGATCAGCTCCGTGCACGGTGCACCGCCGCCAGGCGAGAGCATACCCGGCCGGGCGCCCAGGGGCGCCCGAGCGCCCTGGCGGTAGCCCGGGCCCGGCCTGTGGTGGCGGCTGTCCCAACACGTGGCCCGATCCGCCTCATCGTCTCGCGGCGGCAGGCAGCGAAGCGGCGACCCGGCGGGACCGGCGCTTCGCCGCGGCCGCGCCCGCTACTGGGGCGGCCGGACGTGGCAGACTGAGGTACATGAGCGAGGCCGAACGGCCGGGCGGCGCGCCCCTAGTCGTCCTGTTCGACGGGACGTGAGGGTTTTGAACACGGGCCGTGCGCTGGCTCAGAGCGCGCGACCGAGCCGGCCGTGTGCTGGCGATCCCCAACCAGACACCCGGCGTGCCGCAGCGGTATGGCCTCAGCCGCGCCGACGTCGACCGCGCGGTGTGGTCGATCGACGGCCATGGCCGCAAGCTCGCCGGCGCGGCCGCGGCCAACCGCGCGCTGGAAGCGCTGGGCGGAGGCTGGGTGGTCCTCGCCCGCCTGTACCGCTTGCCGCCGCTCGGCTGGCTGGAGGATCGGGTCTACGACTGGGTGGCCCGGCACCGGAGTTGGCTCTCGCGCTGGTGGGGCGCTACGCCCGAGTTGGACCGACCGGTTGGGGAGGGGTGATGCCTGGCGGCTTGGGCGCGGGCTCATGCTACCCGCGTGAGGGTCCCCCGGCTTGAGCCGCAGGCCCCGGCCCTGCGGCCCGGCCCCGGAGTCGGGCAGGGTGGCAGTGAGATGAGCGGCGTGGCTGACGCAGCGCCCCTGGTCGGCCGTCGGCTCGATTCGGGCACGGGCGGCACTGAGACAAGACGGGAGGCGGCGCTCTACCCGGCCGGTGGATCCGTGCGCTCGCCTTCCCACGTCACCAGGCCGCGCTCGGTCAGTGCCCAGTGCGCCCAGCCGTTCGTGAACGTCGGCGTGCCCGTGCGTTTGCGGTAGACGGCGAGCCCGGTCGTCGTCTCCTGGACGGTATCGCCGTTCTCCGCGTTGACGTGCTCGCATTCCAGCGGCGTCCCCATCGTGTCGCCGAGGCGCTGCTTGAGAGCGGCGAACGGGGACGCGAGCTGTGGGGTCTGCCCCGGCTGGCAGTACGCGGGCGCCTGGGCGGTGGCCTCGATGACGCGCGCACCGCTCGGGATCGCCGCGGTGCGCGGCACGCCCACGGCGACCGCCGGTGGGCGGCCCACACGACTGGAGAACCCCATGAAGCTGGCGACCTGGCTGACGCCAGAGAGGTCTACTCCGATCGTTCTGGCCGCCACCCACGCCGCGGCCACGCCCGCGACGAGGACGAGGAGCAGCCCCACGAGCTCGGCGCTCCCAGCGGTGGGCCGCGCCGGGCGGCGGTTGAGGTACGCCATCGTGCGCCTCCTGGCGAAGAGTGCCGACCCGAGCTCCTCGGTCGCGACGCACGGTCTCTTCTTGCAGGAACCAGGCCAGGCGCGGGCAGGGCCTCGGACAGGTGCTAAACCAAGGTCAAGGTGAGAACTGCACGCGCGCACGGAGCGACGCTGCGGGTTTCACCTTGGAGTCGGTAGAGCGCCCCGCCGTGACGCACCAGCCAGCCGCCCCGGGTACCCTCTGGGCCGAATGGACGACGCGTGGCGAGGGAGGCGGTGGTGACCGTTGGCGAGGGGCTGCTCGCCAACCTCGCCTTGGCCCTCGTCGCCGCCCTGGCTGGCGCAGTGGCGGCCCTGCGGCTGCGGCAGTCGGCCACGCTCGGCTTCATCCTGGCCGGCGTGGCCATCGGCCCGTTCACGCCCGGCTTTGTGGCCGACCTCGCCGCCGTGGAAGCGCTGGCGGACCTAGGGGTCGTCTTTCTGCTGTTCACGATTGGCGCCCAGCTCTCGCTGCGCGAGCTGCTGCGCGCCGGCCGGGTGGCGATCGTCGGCGGGAGCCTGCAGGTCGTGGCGGTGGTGGGGCTCGGCGCGGCGGTTGGCCTGGCGCTGGGCTGGCAGCTCGTGGAAGCACTGTTCTTTGGCGCGGTCGTCTCCAACTCTTCGAGCACCGTGCTCGGCAAGGTCCTCGGGGAGCGGGGCGAGGCCGACACCGAGCATGGCCGCATCGCGCTGGCCTGGTCGACGGTGCAGGACCTCAGCACCGTCGTGCTCGTGGTGCTGCTCTCGGCGCTCGCGGGCGGGCAGGAGACGCTCATGGCGGACGTGGCCGTGGCGGTGGGCAAGGCAGTGCTGTTCCTGGTGCTCCTCATCCCGGTCGGGCTGCGGGTCTTCCCGGCGCTGTTCGAGTGGATCGCCTCCTTCCGCAGCCGCGAGGTGTTCGTGCTGGCGGTCGCCGCCGTCGCGCTGGGCACCGCCTTCGGCGCCACCCTCTTCGGCGTCTCGCTGGCGCTGGGCGCCTTCGTGGCCGGCCTGGTCGCCGGCGACTCCGACCTCTCGCACCATGTGCTGGGGGAGATCGTGCCGCTGCGCGACGTCCTGGCGGGGCTCTTCTTCGTCTCCGTGGGCATGCTCGTCGATCCCCCATTCGTCGCCGCCAACCTGCCCCTGGTCCTCCTGGCGCTCGGGCTGATCGTGCTGGCCAAGGGCGGGCTGGTCTCGGCCATCGCCCTGAGCTTTGGTGTCGCGCCGCGCACGGCGCTCCTCACCGGCCTCGCGCTAGCGCAGAGCGCCGAGTTCTCCTTCCTGCTGGCCCGGACGGGGCGCGAGGTCGGGGCGGTGACGCCCGGCGTTTACAGCCTGATGCTGGCCGGGGCCGCGGCCAGCATCGCGGTGGCTCCCTCGCTGCACGCGTTCGCCGCGCCGGCCGTCCGCTGGATCGAGCCGTGGCTGCCACGACGTGGCGACGCCACACAGCCTCGACCCGAGGGACTACCGGGCGCGCGCCGCCACGCGATTATCTGCGGGTACGGCGCCGTGGGCCAGATGGTCGGCGCGGCGCTGGCACGGCGCGGCCTGACGTACGTCGTCGTTGACCAGGACCCCCGCGTCGTACGCCGCCTGCGCGAGCGTGGCGTTCCCGCGCTGCTGGGGCGCGCCGAGAGCCCCGTGCTGCTGGAGGGCGCCGGCCTGGCGCGCGCGGCCGTGCTGGTCGTCGCGTTCTCCGATCCGCTGGCGGCACGAGAGGTAGTGCGCGTAGCACGACAGCAGGCGCCGAGGCTCGACGTGGTCGCTCGGACGCAGCGTCTGGAGGAGTTGCCGCGGCTCCGAGCGCTCGGAGCGGCCGAGGCGGTGGCAGGCGAGGTGGAAGTGGGTCTGGAGCTGACGCGGCACACCCTGCACCGGCTCGGTGTGAGCGCCGCCGAGGCGCAGGGCATCGTGCACGGCCTGCGCCAGCGCGCGGGCGCTGCCCCCGATGCCCTCCCCTGACGGGCCTGAGACCCGGGGACCGCTCGGGCTGGGGGACAGAGCCGCGCGCCACACTCCGCCTGTCTGACCCGGGCAGGCCGGCGCCCGGAGCGTCCTCTGGCTGGCTGGAGCGGCCCGCGCGAGGGGTGGCACGCTCAGTCGACCATGGCTTCAGGCGAAGGTGACGTGCGGCGGCGGGTCGCCACGCTGTGCCCGGCCGCGTGGGCGCGGGCCCGGCAACGGCCGGGAACCGGCTGCCCGCGTGTGGTGTACAAGAGGATGACGAGCACTCCTGTGGAGGGCCGGCCACTGGAGGACCTTGAGAGCACGCTGGTCGAACGGGCACGACAGGGTGACGCGGACGCCTATGGAGCCCTCGTGGGGCGGTACCAGGACCTTGCCTTCCGCACCGCCTACCTCGTGGTCCACGATGCGGCCGAGGCGGAGGACGCGGCTCAAGAGGCGTTCATACGCGCCTACGCCGGCCTGGCGCGCTTCAGGGCCGGCGCCCCTTTCCGCCCGTGGCTCCTGCGGATCGCGGCCAACGTGGCCCGCAATCGGCGGCGGGCGAGCAGCCGGCGTGGGAGCCTCGTGCTGCGCGCGGCGGAGGCGCGCGCCTCGGGAGAGGCGGCCCCCTCTCCCGAGGCGGTCGCGCTCGCCGCGGAGCAGCGCCGGCTGCTTCTGGCGGCGCTGAACGGGTTGCGCGAGGACGACCGCCTGGCGATTGCCGCCCGCTACTTCCTGGACCTCTCCGAGGCGGAGATGGCCGTGGCGCTCGGCTGCGCCCGGGGAACGGTGAAGTCGCGCCTGGCGCGAGCGCTTGGGCGGCTGCGAGCCGAGCTAGCGCGCACGGCCGCCGGCGAGGAGGAGGCAGCCACGCATGGCTGAGCGGCTCGGCCGCCTCGGGGAGGCGGAGCTGGAGCGGGCGCTGCGCGACCTGGGCCAGCACCTCGCCTACCCACCCACCCCGAACCTGGTGCTGCCTGTACGGCAGCGACTGGCCCAGCGTCCGGCGCGCCGGCTGCCCTGGAGCGGCTGGTGGCCAGTCGGGCGGCGGTTCGCCGTGGCGCTGGCGGCGCTGCTCGCCCTGGCGAGCGCCGCGCTCCTGGCGTTCGAGCCGGGCGCGCGAACGGCGGTGGCCGAGCGGCTCGGCTTGCGCGGCGTGTGGATCGAGCGGCTGCCGTTGGTCCCCGCGCCCACGCCGACGGCCACGGCCGCGCCCACGCCGCTCCCCACACCCACCTCGATCCCGCTCGGCGCCCGGCTCGAGCTGGGGGAGGTGCTGCCGCTGCAGGAGGCCCGGGCTCGCGTGCCGTACCCGGTGGTGGTGCCGAGCCTTCCGGAGCTAGGCGCGCCGGACGAGGTGTACCTGAGCCCCGTCCCGGCCGGCGGCCAGGTGGCGCTGGTCTACCGGGCGCGGCCGGGCCTGCCACCCGCCTCGGAAACGGGCGTGGGGCTGCTGCTCACCCAGTTCGTGGCGCGGCCAGGGACGCTCAACAGTGGTGTGTTGGGCAAGGGCGCCGGCCCCGACACCCGGATCGAAGAGACGGTGGTGAACGGCGGCCGGGGTGTCTGGCTGGAGGGCCAGCCACACCTCCTGTTTCTGTCGGATGCTCGCGGCCAGCTCCGCCAGGAGCCGGTGCGGCTGGCTGGCAACGTGCTGCTGTGGGAACAGGGCGAGCTGACGCTGCGGCTCGAGGCTGCGATCTCGAAGGCCGAGGCGCTCCGCATCGCCACCTCCGTGCGGTAGACCGGGGGCACGCGCCCGCTGGTGCACCTGCGCCCAGGGGGCGCGCGGGCGGACACCCAGGGCCCACCGAACGTCCACCTCGGGCGTCCGCGGACACGTGGCCAGGGTTGGGGGCCGCGGCGAGCGACGCGGCCGACGGCAGGTGATGACTGACCTGGAAGGCGCTGTCGGGCGACAGCGGAAGTACAGGGGCTGGTGCCGAAGCGGGGACTACACGGAGTGGGATGCCTGGGCGTCCCCGGCCGCGCGTTTCAATCTGGGAAACCAGAACGTATGTTCGCCGGCGTGCCTGCGTGAGCCCCGGCGTTGGCCCCTCCGTTGGTCCCAGCCAGGCGCTACTTTCGCCGGGCAGGAGCGGGTGGGACGTGCTCCACCACCCTCCGACACGTACGACATACGACCTACGCTTGGGCCGGTGAGATGGCCGTCGCCGGCGCACGGGGCATCCGGCCACGCTACCGGGGTACGGTAGAGCCCCAGCAGCCATGCCCACGGTCCTGAGGGTGCGCGGCTATCGCCTCGGCTTCTTCTCGAATGAAGGAACGGAGCCGCCGCACGTCCACGTGCACCGGGCTGAGTATGAGGCCAAGTACTGGCTCTCGCCCGTGGAGCTGGCCCGGAACCGCGGCTTCAGCGGTCCGGAGCTGACGGAGATCGCCGCGATTGTCCAGGAGCATCGCGCTACACTCCTGGGCGCCTGGCATGACTACTTCGACGCCTAGACGCGCCCGGGTACCCGCCTTCGATCCGCGGGCCGTGCAGGTGTGGTGCGACCCGGACCGGCTACACGTGCTGCTGGCGGACGGGCGGGAGATCGCCGTGCCGCTGGCGTGGTTCCCCCGACTGGCCGAGGCGCGGCCAGACCAGCGGGCCCGGTGGGAGCCGCTCGGCGGCGGCCACGGCATGCATTGGGAAGAACTGGACGAGGACATCTCCGTCGAGGGGCTGCTGGGCCTGCCCGACTGAGCGCCGGCCACCATCGGAGGGCCGGCGCCTCGCTCCGTCTGCACGCAGCGTGCGACGAAAGCGAGGGAAGCGACGAAAGGCCGCTGCGTCAGTCCCGGCGTCTCAGCTGCGCGCGCCGGCGCAGGGATGCCGGCGGCAGCCGGCGCGTCCACTCGAGGCCCTCCCGAATCCGTGGGCGCGAGTTCGATTCGTTCACCCAGAAGGTGACACTTTCAATCTGGAATCCACGGATTGGGGGCCCTACTGCGCTGTTGACGTGGTGGGCGCGGCCGGTGTTCACTCGCCCGTGCCGAGTTGGGGGTTCCACATGGCAACTGAGAGCATCGCGATCCGCCACACCGACCCGAGCCAGGAGATGGAGGCCCTGCAACGGGTGGCTGGCGACGTGGCGAAGATTCTCACCGCCGGTGAGGAGATTCTGTACGTCGCGCTTCAGAACCGGTCCAGCCTGTCCATGAAGAAGGACAGCGTCGTAGCCACGTCCAACCGCGTGATCCTCTACCGCCCGGGCATCCTCGGGCGTGTCAACTTCGAAGACTTCCCCTGGCAGGACGTGGCCAACGCCAAGATCAACCAGGGCTTCCTGGCCACGGACTTCACGGTGGAGACGACAGACGGCCGCAAGGCCCAGCTCGGCGGGCTCGACAAGGAGCAGGCGAAGCGGCTGTACGGCATCTGCCAGCAGCTTGAGCAGGAGTGGCGCGAGAAGCGGCGCGTCCGCCAGATGGAGGAAGATCGCGCCAAGGCCGGCGGCGTGTTCGTGACCGGCCCGGCGCCGGCGGCGGCTGCCGCCCCGGCGGAAGACCCCGTGGAGAAGTTGGCCAAGGCCAAGAAGATGCTGGACGCCGGGCTCATCTCCGAAGCCGAGTACGAAACCCTGAAGGCCAAGGTGCTGTCGAGCATGTAGATCGCCGGCATCCGCCGGCTCGCACGCATGGCAGAGGCCCCGGACCATTCCGGGGCCTCATCGTGTCTCATGGACGCTGCCGGCGGCGCCGGCGTGCATGGTGCTACTCCGCCGGCGCGTCGGCCGCGTCCACGCCCAACCGCTTGGCGATGGCCTCCACGCGCTCCACCAGCGCCTGGCGCGGGCTCTCCTCCACCCGGAGCGGCCCACCATTCGCGCCGGTCACTTCGCGCTTCTCCGTCCACTCGCCTAGCTCCTGCGCCACCTGCTTCTCCAGCGCGCGCATCTCCGCCAGCAGCCCGGTGTCGATGCTGAACTCCACCTCGACCACCGCGCCGCGGCGGCGCTCAGAGCGCACCAGGAGGCCCGTAGACCAGCCCGGCTCCTCGGCGTAGCGTCGGTCGGCCGCGCGGGCGTCAATGACCGCCTGGAGCCGCCTGTGGCGCTCCACGTAGCCATCCACGCGGTTCTGCTTGGCCGCGATGCCGGCGCGCAGCAGCTTGGCCTGCATCTCGTGGCGGATGGTGTCCACGCGCTCCCGGAACGCCGCGTCCACCTTCCAGCGGGCCAGGGTGGACGGGGAGACCCCCACCTTCTCCGCGATGCGGACGTCGGGGACGGCATCCTCGGCCACGAGCTGCGCGGCGAGCGCCATCCGGCCGGCCGTGGTGGGTGCCGCCGCGTTGCGGTGGGAGGACGTGGACGTGGTGCGCCGCGTCCTGCACGTGCGGCACACCCTCACGCGGGTGCCAAAGAGCCAGGGCTCCTTCGCCTTCACCCCGCCGAAGACGATGAGTAGCCGGCGGGTCGTGCCACTGAACGACGACGCCGTGGCTGCCCTGCGCGCCCAGCGGATCGCCGCGCAGGAGGCACGGCTGTTTGCCGGGTCGAAGTGGGAAGACCACGGCCTCGTCTTCCCCAACCGCGTGGGGAAGCCACTCCGCGAGGACCACGTGCTGGCAGCCTTTCACCAGGTCTGCCACGCGGCCGGGGTGCCGCGGAAGCGCCTGCACGACTGGCGGCACTTCGCCGCGTCGGTCGCCTTCGCCAACGGCGCCGAGCTGCGGGACGTGCAAGACCTCCTGGGCCACAGCCGCATTGACATGACCAGCGCCATCTACACGGCGTCCGCACTCCACCGCACGCGCGACGTGGTGACTCGGCTCGGGAGCGTCTTCGACGACGCGCCGGAGTCCCCGGACGCAGCCGCCGGGGCCGCGTTGGTCCCAGCGTTGGTCCCAACGGCCGTCTGAGGCATGGAAAAGGGCCTCTCCTGAACTTGGGAGAGGCCCTTACGCTGCCAAGTGGTGCCGAAGCGGGGACTCGAACCCCGACGGGAGTACTCCCACTACGCCCTGAACGTAGCGCGTCTGCCAATTCCGCCACTTCGGCCGGCGTGCAGAGTATACGGGACGCGGGCGCGCGGCGAACACCCACCCGGGGCCCGCCCCCTCCCCCTTCGGGGGTGTTGACTTCCCCGCGGGCGACCCCTATAGTCGGGGTGATTGGTCCGACCACTTTGCCATACGGCCGCGCGGGCCAGTCGCATCCGGGGAGAATGTGGAAAGGGAGCGCAACCTATGGGCGTAGCAACGGCCAACGGGGCGGCCCACACCAACGGGGTCACCCGCGCGCCCGCGGTGTCCTACTCCGTCGAAGTGGTGTACCGGGGCATCTTCCAGAAGACGCTGGCTAACCGGATCGCGCGCGGGGTCGTGCTCGGCGCCCGCAAGGACGGCAAGGTAGGAACGGCCTTCGCTCGCTACGGCGATTCGCCCGAGCGCAACGGTATTCCCGCTAAGAACTTCGCCGTCGTCGCGTCGGACGAGGACGAACTCGAGGGCTCACTCGCGCGCTACGAGCCGGACGCGGTGGACGTCTCGATCGTCGTCGACGACACCATGTGCAAGGGCATCGAGTCGTGGGCCTGGTATGGCGTCCAGCCGATCAACAAGCTGGTGCGGCCCGGCGGCTACCTGGTGGTGACGTCGGCCCGCGAGCCGGACGAGCTGCTCCGCTTCATCAAGGTGAAGCCGTACGACTACACGCTGGTCGTCATCCCCACCCAGGCGGCGCCCGGCGTCTTCGCCCCGGAGAGCACGGCGAGCCTGGGCGGCCTCTGGGTCTACAACGACGACAACACCGACTACGCCTGCATGGCGGCCGTCGCGCGGGCCATGCCGCAGATCGTCTCGCTGGACGCGGTGCTGCAGATCGTCCGCGAGCAGACCAAGGACGAGGCGCGGGTCGAGGCGGTTCGGGCGAAGCACGCGGCGCTCAAGATCCGCCCGGTGAAGGCGGGCGAAGGGAGCACCGTCGAGTACGAGGAGTACACGAAGCCTGGCTGGACCGCCATGCGCGAGGGCATCATCGTTGAGGCGATGAAGGTTGGGACGCGCAACCCGGTCTACAAGAAGTGGAGCACACGCACCAGCCGGCCCCTCGTCAACTTCGACACGTGCATCAAGTGCACGCAGTGCTGGCTCCAGTGCCCTGACGAGGCGTTCGAGGTGACACCCGAGGGGACCTACGAGGTGATCTACGAGGCGTGCATCGGCTGCGGCGTCTGCGCCGACGTCTGCCCCGTGCCGGACTGCATCACCATGGTCAACGAGCTGGAGTTCGACACGCTCGACAGCCTGTACCGGGTGTACAAGCAGGACCGCGCCGGCTACCAGGCGCTGCTGGAACGGCGCGGCATCCCGCTGCACCCGGAGCTGGAGGAGAAGGCACGCAAGACCCCGCCCGTGCACGACGTGGCGGAGCGCCAGTGGCCGATCGCCGTAGCGGGAGGAGAGGAGTAGCCATGGCCATCGCGGTACGACCGGAGCGTCCGAGGGGCGCGCCCGCCGGGGAGCAAGAGCAGCTCCTGACTGGTTCGGAGGCCATCGCCCAGGCGCTGCGCATGGCGGACGTGGACATCATGGCCGCCTACCCCATCCGCCCGTACGACGCCGTTATGCAGGCGGTCGCCAAGATGATCGCCAATGGCGAGATGGACTGCGAGTACATCGTCGCTGAGGGCGAGCACTCCCAGTTTGAGCTGGTCAAGCACGCCAGCGCGGTCGGCGCCCGCTCCTTCGTCGGGTCCTCCGGCGTGGGCTGGTTCTACGCCTTCGAGTCGATCGCGGTGACGGCCGGGCTGCGGCTGCCCGTCGTGGCCAACGTGGGCAACCGCGCGCTGGACGACCCGGGCGCCTTCGGGGTGGAGCACAACGACGCGCTCGCGGTGCGCGACCTGGGCTGGCTGATGACCTGGGTGGAGACCGGCCAGGAGGCGTTCGACGCGACGGTGATCGCCTACCGCGTGGCCGAGGATAGCCAGGTGAGTCTGCCGGTGGCCATCTGCACCGACGGGGCGTTCCTGACCCACTCGCAGCACCTGGTGAAGCTGCCGCCCAGGGAGCTGGTGGCGGAGTACCTGCCGCGGTACGACCTGGGGAACCGGCTCTTCCACCCGGACAACCCCATCACCATCGCCCCGCAGGTCGACCAGGACTGGCTGATGGAGATCCGCAGGCAGAACGACGCGGCCGCGCGCCAGGCGCCGGAAGTGATTCGGCAGGCCTACCGCGAGTTCTACGAGCTGTTCGGCCGCCAGCGGGAGCCGTTCGTCGAGGAGTACATGACCGACGACGCGGACTACGTGCTCGTGGGGCAGGGGACGATCGCCATGCCCGGGCGCGTCACGGTGCGCCGGCTGCGAGAGCAGGGCCACAAGGTGGGTTTCGTCCGGCTCAAGTGGTTCCGGCCGTTCCCTACCGAGGATATCCTGGCCAGCTTGAGCCGCTTCAAGGGCGTGGGCATCATCGACCGCGACTACAGCTTCGGCTCGCCGCACCACGGTGGCGTGCTCTTCACCGAAATGCGAGCCGCCTTCTACGACGTGCCCAAGCGGCCAGCTATGATCAACTTCATCGCCGGTCTGGGCGGGCGCGAGATTACCGCCGGCGAGGGCGCGGACATGTTCCGCCTGGTGCAGGAGGCGTCGGTCGGCGGCCTGAAGGACAACGTCTTCTGGATTGGCGTCCGCGAGTAGCAGGGGAGAGGGAGACCCATGGCTCTGGCAACTGAACCCACCACCGAGCTCGTCGATCTGAGCTCGATCAAGACCGTCAAGCAGGTGCCGTACACCGAGTACTTCGTCTCGGGGCACCGCACCTGCCAGGGATGTGAGTCGGCGCTGGTCATGCGCTACATCGCGAAGGCGGCCGGGCCACGCACGATCGTGCTGGGTAGCACGGGGTGCATGTACGTGGCCAACACCAGCTACTACACCACGCCGTGGGTGGTGCCCTGGATGCACACCCAGCTCGGCGCGGCCGGCTCGGCGGCGCTGGGCGCGGCGGCCGGGCTGAAGGTGCTGATGCGCAAGGGCAAGCTGAAGGACGAGCCGATCAATGTGATCGCCTTCTGTGGCGACGGCGGCGGCGCCGACATGGGCCTGGGCGCCATCAGCGCCTCGCTCACCCACGCCGACTACCGCTTCCTAATCATCCTGTACGACAACGAGTCGTACGCTAACACCGACATCCAGCTCTCCGGCTCGACACCCTACGGCGCGGTCACGACCTTCTCGCCTACAGGCAAGAAGCGGCGGCTCATGCACACGCGCTGGAAGAAGAACACCCCAGGGGCGCTGCTGGCGGGGCACCCGGACGCGGCCTACATCGCCACCGCGGACGCGGCCTTCGGCGTGGACTTCATGAACAAGGTGCGCAAGGGCCTCGCTTCCGGCGGGCCGGCGTTCATCCAGGTGCTCGATCCCTGCCCCAAGGGGTGGCATTATGACCCGCAGCTCTCCAGCGAGCTCGGCAAGCTGGCGGTCGAGACCGGCGTCTGGCCCCTGTGGGAGATGGAGCACCACAAGGTCAGCCTGAACAGCACGACCAAGGCGATCGCCGAGGGGCGGTTCAAGCGGAAGCCGGTGCGGGAGTACCTGAGCCGGCAGGGCCGGTTCGCCCACTTCACCGACGAGGACTACACCTACTTCCAGCGGCGCGTGGACGAGATGTGGACTGACTGGCTCATCCCGGGCGTCGTCTCCTTCGGGGTGGAGCGCGGCACGCCGCTCAACGTCCCGGCGTAAGCGCGCTGCCTCCTTGCGCTCGAGGTGGATCTGAGGCTGGCCCCGGCTGGGCCGTACTCCAGCCGGGGCCAGCCGTGCCCACACGCTTCACACCCTTCTCCACGGGAAGCGCGACGCACGTGGGCTGAGTCGTGCCAGGCCCTGGCCGGCTGGCCTGCCGGCCACGGGCGGCCCCGTGGAGCGGCCACCGGCTCGTTCGCCTCTCCGAGGGCGGGCGCGGCGCTGGCGCGTCAGGCGGCGCCGGCCTGGAGCAGGCGGATCTCGTCCTCCGAGTAACCCACCTCGCGCAGCACCTCAGCCGTGTGCTGCCCCAGCAGCGGCGGCCCGCATCGGATCTCGGCGGGTGTCGCCGAGAGGCGGTAGGCGAAGCCGGTCGTCTGCAGGCCCTTCACATTCGGATGAGGGGTGGGCTGGGCGAGCTGGAGGTGCTGCGCCTGAGGATCGGCGAACACCTCCGCCAGGTCGAACACGGGACCGACAGGCACTTCGGCGCCTGAGAGCGCCTCGATCACCTCGGCGGTTGCCATCGTCCGCAGGCGTTCCTGGATCAGGGCGCTGAGCGCGTCACGGTTCGCCACCCGATCCGGATTCGACGCGAAGCGCGGATCCTCGAGCAGCGCCTGCAGCCCGAGCGCGTGGCAGAGCCGCTGCCACATCCCCTCGTTCCCGCACGCGACGTTGACGTAACTATCCCGCGTCGGGAAGGTCTCGTACGGGGCGATGCTGGCGTGGCGGTTGCCGATCCGCGCCGGCGCCCGGCGCGTGGCGAAGTAGCGGCCGGCCAGGTGCGTGAGCATGGCCACCTGGCTGCCGAGCATCGAGGTATCGATCCACTGGCCCCGGCGCTGCGGGTCGCGCTCGCGGGCGAAGAGGGCGGCCACCACGGCGAACGCGGCGAACATACCCGCCGTGATGTCCGCGACCGGCGGGCCCACCTTGGTCGGTGGCCCGTCCGGCTCGCCCGTCAGGCCCTGGAACCCCCCTATCCCCTGCAGGATCGCATCGTAGGCCGGCTGCATGGCGCGCGGCCCCGTCTGGCCGAAGCCGGAGATCGAACAGTAGACCAGCGACGGGTTGAGCGACTGCGCCTGCTGGTAGCTCAGCCCCAGACGATCCATCGTCCCCGGCCGGAAGTTCTCCACCAGCACGTCCGCGCGCGCGGCGAGCCGCTGCAGGGCTGCCTGGCCCCTGGCGCCCTTCAGATCGAGCGCCACACTGCGCTTGTTGCGATTGACGCTCAGGAAGTAGCTGCTCTCGTCCGCCTGGAACGGCGGGCCCCACTGGCGGGTCTCGTCGCCGGACCCTGGCAGCTCGATCTTCACCACGTCGGCGCCCATGTCGCCGAGCATGAGGGTGCAGTACGGTCCCGCCAGCGCGCGGGTGAGGTCAAGGACGCGGATGCCCGCGAGAGGTCCAGCCATGCGCGCCCATGGTAGCCGAGCAGTGCGATTACGGTCGGATCACACCTGCGGCAGCGGATGAGAGCCGCCTGGCCGGGCCGGGTGGGGGGCGCTAGACTGCCTGGAGGGATGTCCGAAGACACGCTCGAGCAGGTGGCCGCGGACGTCCGGCGCTGCCAGAAGTGCCGCCTGTTCAAGACGGCGACGCAGGGCGTCCCCGGCGAAGGCAGCCCGACCGCCGAGGTCATGTTCATCGGGGAAGGGCCGGGCTACCACGAGGACCAGCAGGGCCGGCCGTTCGTCGGCGTGGCCGGCCAGCTCCTCGACGAGATGATCGCGCGCATCGGCCTGCGGCGCGCCGACGTGTTCATCACCAACGTCGTGCGCCACCGACCGCCGGACAACCGCGATCCAGCGCCGGACGAGCTGGCCGCCTGCGATGAGTACACGCAGCGGCAGATCGCGCTGCTCAGACCCAGGCTGATCGTGACCCTGGGCCGCTACTCGATGGCGCGCTTCTTCGGCGCGGACGCCAGGATCAGTCGCATCCACGGCCAGACCACCAGGTGGAACGGCATCACCTGTCTCGCCATGTACCACCCCGCCGCCGTCCTGCGAGCGCAATCGTCCGACATGCGCCGCGCCTACGCGGACGATTTTGCCAGGATCCCGGCCCTGCTGCAGCAGGTCGAGCGGCAGCCGGAGCCTCACCTCCCGCCCGGGTCGCCGGAGAAGGTCGACCAGCTCCCCCTGTTCTGAGCCATATGGTCATCCGCTCAGTCGCGCAACCGACCCGCGGTCCGGCCACGCCGGGCAGCCGTCGGCGCCCCCATGCGCCCCAAGGGCGCAGCCGCTGGCCGCTCGTGCGAGACGGCCTCGCCGTCCTGGCGATCGCGCTGGGGATCTTCCTGGGGGTCGTGGTGTTCCTTCCCAGTGAGGGGCGGGTAGCTGGCCCGCTGCGCGACGCCCTAGCGCTGCTGCTCGGCCGTGGGACGTTCCTGCTCCCTATCGTGCTCGTCGCCTCGGGGGCTGCCGTGCTCACGCGCAGCCTTTTCCCTGAGGTGCCCATCCCCTTTGCCCGGCTGACTGGCGCGGCGCTGCTCGCCGCGGCGGCGCTGCCCTCCATGCAGCTCGTCGGCCTCGAGCCCGGCGAGTCGCTGGCGCGGGCCCAGGCGCGCGACGGCGGTGGGTTGGTGGGGCACTGGCTGGCCACCGGCCTGCTGGAGTGGCTGGGAGGGCCGGCGACGACCGCGCTCCTGGCCGGGGCGATCGCCATCGGCCTGCTGCTCGCGTCCGACCTCACAGTAGGGGAGGTCGCGCACGCCCTCTCGGTCGCCGCGCGCTGGCTGTGGCACTACCTCGTCCTGCTCGCCCGCGCCGGGACGCGCGCGGCCGGCGCGGCCGGCGCTGCCCTCTCCGCCCGGCGTGGCGCGCGGGCTCCCAGCCCGAGCGCATGGCCACGCTGGCCGGTCGGGCGGACCAGCCGTGGATCGGCCGTCCCACCCGCGGCATCGGCCGTGCCCGCCCCCCCAGCCATGCTGCCCCGCCCGGGCACGGAGCCTATCATGGCTCCCTCGGCAGAGTGGGAGCGCCACCCGGCGCGGCTCACGCAGGCGGGCCCACCCGCATCGGCGCCGGTACCCAGCGTGGCGTCCGTGGTCGCGCCACCGCTCCCAGTCGCACCGGCGCCGGCGAGCCCGGCGGAACTGTGGCGGCTGCCGACGATTGACCTCTTCCGGCCGCGCCCCCAGGCCGAGCTGGGCGCTACGGACTTGCGGGCGCGGGCGCGCATCATCGAAGACACACTGGCCAGCTTCAACATCGAGGCGAGGGTGGTCGAGATGAACCAGGGCCCGGCCGTCACCCAGTTCGGCGTGGAGCCGGCGCACGGCGTGGCCGTGAACCGCATCCTCTCGCGCCAGAACGACCTGGCGCTTCGGCTGGGCGCGTCCCCCATCCGCCTGGAGGCGCCGGTGCCGGGCAAGCGCCTGGTCGGCGTGGAGGTGCCGAACCGGTCGATCGCCACGGTCACCCTGCGCGACGTCGTCGAGTCGCCCGACTGGGAGCGCGGGCGCGGCAAGCTGCGGATCTTGCTCGGGCGGGACGTGTCCGGCCAGTCGATCGTTGGCGACCTGTCCCGGATGCCACACCTGCTGATCGCCGGCGCGACGGGCTCGGGCAAGAGCGTGTGCCTCAACGCGATCGTCGGCAGCCTGCTGTACCAGCTCACGCCCGACGAGCTCCAGCTCGTGATGATCGACCCGAAGCGAGTCGAGCTGGCGGCGTACGCCGACATCCCGCACCTGCGGCTCCCCGTGGTGACCGAGATGGGGAAGGTGGTTGGCGCGCTGAAGTGGGTGGTGCTGGAGATGGAGCGGCGCTACAAGCTCTTCGCCCAGCGCGGCGTGCGTCACCTGGAGGGGTACAACCGCTGGGCCGTGGGCCAGGAGCGCGCCGAGGAGCGTCCACTCCCGTTCCTGGTGGTGGTAATCGACGAGCTGGCGGACATGATGATGACCGCGGCCGAGGAGGTGGAGAAGAAGCTGTGCCGGCTGGCGCAGCTCGCCCGGGCGACAGGCATCCACCTGGTCGTGGCGACGCAGCGGCCGAGCGTGGATGTAGTGACCGGCTTGATCAAGGCGAACTTCCCCACGCGGATCGCCTTCGCGGTGTCGTCGCAGACCGATTCCCGGGTAATCCTGGACCAGGCGGGTGCCGAGAAGCTGCTCGGACGGGGCGATGCGCTATACACGCCGCCCGACGCGATGAAGCCCATTCGCCTCCAGGGCGCGTTCGTGTCTGACGAGGAGATCCAGGCGCTCGTGACCCACTGGCAGGAGCAAGGTGGGCCGCGCTACACGGATGAGGAAGTAGAGCAGGTAGAGTCTCTCGGTCGGGGCGGTGACGAGGACGACGACGTGTACGAGCGGGCCGTCGAGCTGGCCGAAACAGTGGGCCGGCTCTCGGCCTCGCTCCTCCAGCGGCGTCTGGGGATCGGCCACGTCCGCGCCCAGCGGCTGCTGGACCGATTGGTCGACGAGGGCATCGCCGAGGAGTAGGCGGCGCGTGCGTTTGCCTGTGAGCAGAGCGGAGCCGCGTGATAGAATCAGCCGAAACGGCGCCGGGGCCGGCCGCGCCTGAGGCGCACCGCCAGGCTCCGTTCGCCCGACGCGGCCGGCCCCTGTCCAGCCGAGCCAGCGCGTCGTTACCGCCGCGTGGATGGGTGCGCGATCCACCTCGGGGACTGGTGGCAGAGCCAGCTTCGCCAGGCATGCTCGCTCCTCCCGAAAGGATGGCCCTGTGGCTCAGACCAAGACTTCTCAACGCAGCCCGTCACGCGTGGGGGTGAACCGCGAGCAAGCCCGCCGCGGCGCCTTCGCTGCGCCCACCCCGGGACGCCCGGCGGCCCCCATGCCGGCCGCTGCCGGGCGGGGGCGCCGGGGCGGCCCCACGTCTATCGTGGGCTTCGTGCGGGACATTCGATCGGAGCTGCGGAAGGTCACCTGGCCGACGACGCGCGAGACCACCAACCTGACCGTTGTCGTCCTGGCGCTGTCGATCGCGGTTGGCCTCTTCCTCGGCGGGGTGGACTTCATCTTCCAGGAGTTCTTCCGACTCCTGCTGAGCCTGACCGGAAACGGTGGATTCTGATGGAGGAGCAGACCAGAGTCGCGGAGCGGGGGGCGGGGATGCGAGCGCCCGACGAGGTGGCGCAGCCTGACGCCAACCGCAAGTGGTACGTCATCCACACCTACTCGGGGTACGAGAACAAGGTCAAGACGAACCTGGAGCACCGCATCGACTCGATGGGCGTCCAGGACAGGATCTTCCAGGTGGTCATCCCCACCGAGGAGGAGATCGAGATCAAGGACGGCCAGCGCCGGACGGTCCAGAAGAAGGTGTTCCCCGGCTACGTGCTGGTCGAGATGGCGATGAACGACGACGCCTGGTACGTGGTGCGCAACACGCCCGGTGTCACCGGGTTCGTCGGCTCCGGCACGCGCCCATCGCCGCTGCAGGACGAGGACGTCAAGAAGATCCTGAAGAAGATCGGCCAGGAGCCGCCCAAGGTGAAGGTGAGCTTCGCCAAGGGCGAGCGCGTCAAAGTCGTGGACGGCCCCTTCACCGACTTCATCGGTATCGTCGACGACATCAACGCCGAGAAGGGCAAGGTCCGCGTGCTGGTGTCATTCTTCGGCCGCGAGACGCCGGTCGAGCTGGACTTCCTGCAGGTGCAGCGGATCGTGTGACGCGAGCCGCCGCGACGGCAGGTCGCAGGTATTGGCTAGGTATTGGGTGTTAGGTATCGGGGTCTCAGGAGGGGGCTCCCTGCGCTCAGACCGGACGCTTGCAAGCTGCAATCTGCAATCTGACATCCGGGAACCGGCCCCCGACTCCGGTACCCAACACCTGACATCTGGAGAGACGTGTGGCGAAGAAAGTGAAGGCGGTCATCACCCTGCAGCTCCCGGCAGGAAAGGCGACCCCGGCACCGCCGGTGGGCCCTGCGCTCGGGCAGCACGGGATCAACATGATGCAGTTCCTGAAGGAGTACAACGAACGGACGGCGGCGCAGGCTGGGACGGTGATCCCGGCGCTGATCACCGTCTATGAGGATCGCTCCTTCTCCTTCGTCACCAAGACGCCGCCTGCGGCCGACCTGATCAAGAAGGCGGCCGGCATCGAGAAAGGCAGTGGTGCCGCCGGGCGCACCGCCGCGGGCACGCTCTCGCGCGCCAAGGTGCGGGAGATTGCCGAGGTGAAGCTGAAGGACCTGAATGCCAACGACCTCGAGGCGGCGATGCGGATCGTCGAAGGGTCCGCGCGAAGCATGGGTGTCCGGGTCCAGGACTGAGGGACGCGCGGCGCGCGGACGTTCGTGGGAGGCAGGCGGAGCGCCTGCCGCAGGAACCACAGGGAGGTGCACACTGCATGGCGCAGCAGGGAAAGAAGTACCGGGCCGCGGCCGAGCGGGTTGATGGCCGGGCGGCGTACGCGCCCGAGGAGGGCGTGCGGCTGGTGAAAGAGACCGCGTTCGCCCGCTTCGACGAGTCGGTCGAGCTGCACATTCGCACGGGCGTGGACCCGCGCCACGCGGACCAGCTCGTGCGGGGCTCGGCGGTGCTCCCCGCCGGCACGGGCCGGCCGGTGCGCGTGCTGGCGTTCGCGCAGGGCGACAAGGCGCGCGAGGCCGAAGCCGCCGGGGCCGACTACGTGGGCGCGGACGACCTCGTCCAGCGCATCCAGGGCGGCTGGACCGACTTCGACGTGGCGGTGGCGACCCCTGACATGATGGGGATGGTGGGACGCCTGGGGAAGATCCTCGGCCCGCGCGGCCTGATGCCGAACCCGCGCTCGGGGACGGTCACGCCCGAGATCGACCGCGCGATCCGTGAGATCAAGGGCGGCCGCGTCGAGTTCCGCGTGGACAAGACAGGCGTCATCCACGCCCCCATTGGCAAGGTCAGCTTCCCTGAGGAGCAGATCCTGCGCAACCTCGGCGCCCTCGTCGATGCCGTCGTGCGCGCGAAGCCGAGTGGCGCCAAGGGGCAGTACATTCGCTCCGTCACCATCGCAGCCACCATGGGCCCCGGGGTGAAGCTGGACCTCCAGCCAACGCTGGCGCTCGCGACGGCGGAGAGCTAAACTCTCGCCAGCTCCAACTGCATAGCCGCAGACCGCCGGTGCCCCGCGCTCGGGGCCGAAAGGCTGGGAAGATCGCCCAGTCGCCCGCCGAGGCGAAACCCCGGGTGCCAGGGTCTGGCGCCGGGTCTCGGGGCATGCTCCCCGACACCCGATACCAGACACCTGATCCCCCGACGGCCTTCGACCTCGGTGCAGGTCGGAGGCCTTTCTGTTGGCAGGCGAGGGCGCGCGCTGGTCGTCGTCGCGCCGGGGTGGCCGGTGCGAGACCGGCGCCCGCGAGCGGCTGGTGGCGAGCCGCGGGCGATGCCCGGCTCCGGGCAAGCGAAGCGACTCATGAAAGGAGGGGCGTCCCCTGGTGGCCAAGAGTGGCGCGAAGGCCCGCGCGGAGAAGGCGGAGGCGATCGAGGTGCTCGCTGCGAGGCTGGCCGGCGCCGAGATCGCCGTGCTCACCGGGTATCGGGGCCTCTCGGTGGCGGACATCCGCGACCTGCGGACTCGGTTTCGGCCGGTGGGCGTGGACTACGTGGTGGCGAAGAACACGCTCGCGCGCTTCGCCGCCGAGCGGACCGGCCGCACGGCGATCGTGGGGGATCTCGAAGGCCCCACCGCGATCGCCTTCGGCTCGGATCCCGTCGCCACGGCGAAGGTGCTGCAGGAGTTCATCCGCGCCAACAAGGTGCTGGTGCTCAAGTCAGCCCTGCTCGGGGGCCGGCGGCTCGATAGCCGCGAGCTGGACGAGCTCGCCAGCCTGCCGCCCGTCGACGAGCTACGGGCGAGGACGTTCGGGATGATCGTGAGCCCGCTCCAGCGGACCGTGAGCGTTCTCACGGCACCGCTGGCCGGGTTGGCGCGGGTGATCGAAGCGAGAAGGAACTCCGTGGAAGAGTCCGGTGGCAGTGCCGCCGCGGAAGGAGGAGCAGCCGACATGGCAACGGTTGACGAGCTGGCCAAGAGTCTTGGCGATCTGAAGGTGCTGGATCTCGCCGCGCTGGTGAAGCGGCTGGAGGAAGAGTGGGGGGTCTCGGCTGCGGCGGTCGCGGCGCCGGTGGCCGCCGCGCCTGCGGCTGCTGGCCCGGCCGCGCCGCCCGTGGAGGAGAAGACCGAGTTCGACGTGGTGCTGAAGGAGTTCGGGGCCAAGAAGATCGAGGTGATCAAGGTCGTCCGCGAGCTGACCAGCCTCGGCCTGAAAGAGGCCAAGGACCTCGTGGAGGCCGCCCCGAAGCCAGTGCTCGAAGGTGTGGCCAAGGACGCCGCCGAAGCGGCCGCCACCAAGCTGCGCGACGCCGGCGCGACCGTCGAGGTCGTCTAGCGGCTCCAGGGTCGAACGGCCTGAGGGCTGAGCGCGCACCCGCCGCTCAGCCCTCAGGCTTTCTTCTGCCCCCAGCGCCCGAGGAGGTTCCCGGCGATCAGCGAGCGGCTGCTCGGCAGGCTCTCCGGCGCGTCGGCTGTGAAGCCCTGGGCCCGCCCGCTCAGCCAGTCGCGGTGCAGGGCCCGCGCCTGCTCAAGCTGCTCCTTGAGATCGGGGTCGTCACGAGCGATGCTGTCGCGGAGGGCGACCAGCGCGTCCACGTAGCGGTCGAGCCGGCGGACGAGGTTGTCGCGGTTGGTCCGCGCGATGTCGGCGAACATCTGCGGGTCGCTCTCGGCGAGGTGCGTCGCGTAGGCGAAGCCGCCCGCGGCCAGGGACGCCGTCTCCCGCCAGCTCCGTTCGGCGCCCAGGTGGCCGATCAGCGCCACCGACATCAGGTAGGGCAGGTGGCTTACCGCGGCCACCAGGCCGTCGTGCTCGCTGGCATCGAGGAAGTAGGGGACAGCGCCGAAGCTCTCGATGAGCTTCACGATCTCGTCGACCGGCTGGCGCGGGGTGGAGGGTGAGGGGACCACGCACCACACGGCGCCCTGGAAGAGGCGGGCATCCGCAGCGTCGGGGCCCGTCTCCGTCTTGCCGGCCATGGGGTGGCTGCCGACGAAGTTGACGCCGTCGGGCAGGAACTCCTGCGCCCACTCGAGGACGCGCGCCTTGGTACTGCCCGTGTCCATGACCACCGTGCCCGGACGCACTCCGGGGCCGATCTCCTGGAACAACGCCCGCATCGCCGCCACCGGGGTCGCCACCACCACGAGCTGCGCGTCGCGAATGGCGTCTGGGAGCGAGCCGGCGCGATCGACGGCCTTGGCTCGCTGGGCGTCGCGCGCGTGGTGGCCTGAGGCGTCGTAGCCCGCGATCTGCACGCTCGGCCGGGTCGCTTTGATGGCGAGCCCGACGGATGAGCCGATGAGGCCGGTTCCCAGGATGGCGACGCGATCAAATGGCACGATAGAGCGTCTCCAGGAGTGAGAGGAAGAAGCCCATGCCCGCCTCCACGATGGTGCCGAGGACGGGTGGGAACCCGGGCACGAGGCGAGGCAGGAACACCAGCCCGAGCAGGATCCAGGGCCCGTACACCTGGATGGGCTGAAGGACGAGCTGGAGCGGGCGGGGCGAGAGCCCATAGACGAAGCCGAACCCGTCGAGCGGCGGGAGCGGAATGAGGTTGAAGACCGCTAGGACGACGTTGATCCCGATGAACTGCTGGACGAGCTCGCCGAGCAGCGGCTCCCGTGGGCTGCCGAGCGCCGCCACCAGCACTACGGCTGCTGCCGACGCCAGGAGGTTGGAGACGGGCCCGGCCACCGAGGACAGCGCCCACCCGAGGCCCGGGTAGCGCATGGCGTTGGGGTTGATCGGGACGGGCTTGCCCCAGCCGAAGCGCGCGATGAGGAACAGGAGGCTACCGAGGAGGTCCAGGTGGGCGAGCGGGTTCAGGGTGAGCCGGCCGGCCCGCCGCGGCAGGTCGTCGCCGAACAGCGTCGCGACCAGGGCATGGCTGAACTCGTGGACGGTCACCGCCAGGACGATGGCGACCAGGAACGGGATGGAGTCGACGAGGCTGCCCAGCAGCGAGTCGGGACTGCTGATCCGCAGCAGCCCCATCTGGTCCAGGAGCAGCAGGACGAGGACCGCCAGCCCGATCCACTGGAGCGGCGAGTTGCGAGAACGGGGCGGAGAGGAGGCTGGGGCTGGCTGGGCGCACACAGTAGCTCGATTCTACTGGGCCCAGCCCCGCGGGCAGCGGGTTCGTCCGGCTCGGGTGGCCGCTCGCACGCCTGCCCTGGCTGTGTCCGATCAGCGCCTCAGCGTGCACCTCGCCGCGCAAGGGACCGCCACGAGCAGCCTGGTGGTTTGGCCTGGAACGGCTAGCCAGTGCTAGCCAGCGTGGCAAGCGCCGCCCGCACCCGGTCGAGGCTGGCCAGGGCTCGACGGCGTGGGCCAGCCGACGGCTCGGGCGCCCCGGTTGGCGGGCGGAGCTGCCGCAGCAGGCGCTCCTGGGCGGCCTGCCGCAGGTACTCCTCCTGCTTGTACCTGGCGCGTGCTTCGAGTGCATTGTCGCTCGACATCGGTGTGTCTCCCTTCCCCCGGGTCGTCGAGTGCAGCCCCCAGGCCGGGTGCTCGCGTCCCAACCTCCAGGGTCCTACGTACGACGCGTGCGGCCCAGCCTGATCTCCTGCTCATTTGCCGATCGTTTCCCACTCGTTTCGCCTTCTGCGGCTCCGTTGCTCGCCACTCCACCGCGTGGAGACGCGCTTCAGCCGCGGGTGCCGCGGTGCCAGCACGCGCTCGGCGCCCCCACCTGCCGTCGCGGTGGCCCTGGCGTCGACCGCCGTGCGCTGGCGCCTCGGACCCGGCCAGGCGCGCCGCTGCAGGGTTTCACGCCCGCGGCGGCCGGCCCATCGCCTACACTGGGAGGAGCGGGGGCGCGGGTGGCACAGCGCGAGGGGGGCCTGCAGCCGACGACAGGCAGGGGCGGGCGAGGGTCGTTTGGGGCCCAGCTCCGGCTGCTCCGGGAGCACGCCGGGCTCAGCCAGGAGGCGCTGGCCGAGCGCGCCGGGCTGGGCGTAGCCACCCTGGCGGCCATCGAGCGTGACCGGCGGCAGCGGCCGCACCCTCGCACACTGGCGACCCTGGCCGAAGCGCTCGGCCTGGCGCCCACCGAACGGACCTCGCTGCTGGAGAGCATGCGAGCTGGCGAGCCAGCGCCACTGGGCCCACACCGTCGGGCACCGCCGCGACCGGATTCGCACTCCGGCCGCGACGCCCCCGGCACTCGGCACCGGCCACGCCGCCCAAACGGGCCACGGCGGGACAGCGCGCACAACCTGCCGACCGGTCTCAGCAGCCTGGTCGGCCGACAGCAGGAGCTGGCAGACGTGGTCCGGCTCCTCCAAACCGTCCGCCTGGTGACGCTCACCGGTGGCGGCGGGGTAGGCAAGACGCGTCTGGCGCTGGGCGCCGCGGCGGCCGCGCTGCCGACGTGTCCTGACGGCGTCTGGCTGGCTTCCCTAGCGCCACTGCAGGACCCGATGCTGGTGTCCCACGCCGTGGCCGCTGCCATCGGGGTGCCCGAGTGGAGTGGCCTTCCGCTGCTGGCGACTCTGACCGAGGCATTGCGCGAGCGGCGCGCGCTGTTGGTGCTGGACAACTGCGAGCACCTGGTCCAGGCTTGCGCCGAGCTGGTCGAGGCGCTGCTGAGCGCCTGCCCCGACCTGCGCATCCTGGCCACCAGCCGCGAGCCGCTGGGGCTGGCCGGCGAAGTCACCTGGCGTGTTCCGTCGCTGGGTCTGCCGAAGCCGCCCCCGCCGCCGGTGGAAGAGCTGTCCAAGTACGAGGCGGTGCGGCTGTTCATCGAGCGTGCCGTGGCCGCGCGTCCCGACTTCGAGGTGACCGCCACCAACGCCCCGGCGGTCGCGGAGGTGTGTTGGCGGCTCGACGGCATCCCGCTAGGGATCGAGCTGGCAGCCGCCTGGGTCCGAACCCTGAGCGTCGAGCAGCTGGCGGCGCGGCTGGACGACCGCTTCCAGCTGCTGGTGGGCGGCAGCCGCACGGCGCCGCCGCGGCAACAGACGCTCCGCGGAGCCATCGACTGGAGCTACGCCTTGCTGAGCGAGCCCGAGCGCCGCCTGTTCGCGGGGCTGAGCGTCTTCGCCGGTGGGTGGACGCTGGAGGCGGCCGGAGCGGTCTGCGCCCGCGAGGGCGTGGACGCCCGGGACATCCTGGTGCTACTGCGACAGCTCGTCGACAAGTCGTTGGTGGTGGTCGACGCGACGCCTGAGGGAACCCGCTACCGACTACTCGAGACCCTGCGCGCGTACGGCCGGGAGCGCGCGGAGGCAGCCGGCGAGCTTGCCACGCTGGAACGGCGACACCTGGAGTGGTGTCTCGGGCTGGCTGAAGCTTCACCCCCGGAACGGCTCGACCCGAAACACGTCGCGCTTCTGGCGCAAGAGCAGGACAATGTACGGGCTGCCCTGCGCTGGTGCATCGCGGCTGGCGCTGTCGATGCTGGCTTGCGCCTGGGCGCGGCGCTGTGGCCGCTCTGGTACCTGCGAGCCCTGTATACCGAGGGCCAAGCGTGGCTGGACGAGCTGCTCGCCCTTCCCGGGGCACCCGCGCCCACAGCCGCGCGGGCGCGGGTGCTGGCCTTGGCCGGACATCTGGCCTACTGCCGCGCCGACTACGCCGCGGCCACGGCTCGTCTCCAGGAGGCGCTCGCCACCGCGCGCCGGGCGCAGGACGACGTGGAGGGTGGCGTCGCACTCCTGTTCCTCGGCCACGTCGCGCGGGTCCAGGGTGACCTGGAACGCGCTGAGCACTGCTACGTGTCAACGCGCGAGACGCATCGGCGGGGAGGCAACCTGGCCTGGGAGGCGCTCACCGTAGGCAATCTCGCCCTGCTCTGCGAGGAACGCGGAGATGCCGCGCGAGCCGAGGCGCTCGCGGCGGAGGCGCTCACCCTCACCCAGGCAGCGGGCCAGTTGCCGGGCGTTTCGCGGATGCTCGCCCTCCTCGGCCGTCTGGCGTTCCAACAAGGCCACCACCGGGAGGCGGGGCAACTCCTCGCGGAGAGTCTGGCCCTCCAGCGCGAGCAGGGCTACCAGCAAGGTCTGGCCTGGACCCTGCTCAGTCTGGCACGGGTCGCGCATGCCGAGGGCGACGACGCGCGGGCCGGCCGGCTGTTGGTCGAGGCCCTCGAGAGCGCGCACGATGTGGGCGACCGGCTCGCGCTGGCGCGAAGCATGGAGGAGGCCGCGGCTATCGCCGCCGCCAGTCAGCCCGCGCCTGCCGTCTGCCTGGCGGGCGCGGCCGAGGCGCTGCGGCAGACCGTCGGGGCGGACCCGCTGCCGGCCGAACGTGATCGCCTGGCGCGCTGGCAGGTTGCCGCCCGCGTGGCGCTGGGGGCAGACGGCTATGCTGCCGCCTTGGCCGCCGGGCGGCGCTATTCCCTCAAGCAGGCCACCGCCGCAGCACTCGAGCTGGCAGAAAGTCGTGGCCCGGCCTGACGGTGCTGCGGCGCCCGGGGGGAGCCGCGCCTGACTGCGTGAGTGTGGTATGGCCCGCAATCCTCACCATGAGGACGGATCCAGGGGCGGGCCAAGAGGACGGTGAGGGAGGAGGTGAAGCCGACACTCGACCGCGCGAAGGCTGAGGCGGCTTGCACTCTCATCGGGGCGGCCTCGACTTCATCGGAAGTGGTCGACATCGCGCTGCCCGCCGTGGTCCTCGGCCGCCGCCGGCTGATCCATGTGGCCGCGCTCGAGCGCTGGGCGGCTGAGCAGGCCGGGCTGTCCGGTGCCACGCCGCCCGCCGGCGGACACCTCGGCTCGAACGTGGCCTAGCGGTGCCGGGACGATCACCTCGCACGTGTGCGGCCAAGTGAGACACAGGCCCCCTGAAGAGGCGACCATGAACCGGACGACCATCCAGCCCCAGTGCCGCCCGCCACAGGAGCGAGTGTGTGACCGCCCGGAGTTGACCGTGACCACAAGCGTCAAGGAGCGCCTCCACCGGCTCATCGATGAACTGCCCGACGACGAGGATCTCGGCTTCGGTCGTGGTGCCCGGCCGCCCCTGGCGCTCCGCGAACTCCTGGATGAGCTGCGGCGCCTCGGCGTGGACGCGGGGCCGGACGTTCGCCCGGCGGGACAGGAGCGGGACGCCCAGCTCCTCCGTGCCGTCCTGGCGCAAGCGCCCCATCTGCCTGTCGCGGCCGTGGACCTGCTGCGGCAGGTCGGGGCGAACGCCGCCGATGTCGAGGCGGAGCTGCTGGCGGTGGACGGGCCGCCGCTCGACGTGAAGCAAGTCGCCGCGAAGCTTGGGATCTCGCCTGGCGGGGTCGGCCGTCGCGCCCAGCAGGGGCCCCTGCTCGTTCTGGAGCGGGCCGGCAAGCCGGACGCCTATCCGGCGTGGCAGTTCACGTCGACGGGGCGGCTGCCCGGCCTGGAGAAGGTTCTAGCCGCCCTTCGGGTCTCCCCCTGGGCGCAGGCTGCCTGGTTCCTGAGTGGGGACGCCCGCCTCGGCGACCGCCGCCCCCTGGACGTGCCGCGCGAGGGTGAGGTAGACGCGGTGCTCCGCGCGGCGGCGGCCTACGGGGAGCAGGGTGCCGCGTAGGCCCACTCCGCCGCGCTCGCCCAGCCGCCACCCGTTCCCCTCACCCGATCTCCCGAGCCGCCCGCTCCCACTGGCCGCGCTGGATGGGCCTTGGCGCCGGGTCTACTTCCCGGTGGATCGTCGAGGGAAGCCGCGCAGCCCGCTCGCCCTGGCCAGGAACCGGGAGAACCGCTTCGACTCGCCGACGCGCCGCTACGGTGTGCTCTACGTGGCCGAGACCCTGGACGGGGCGCTCATCGAGACCTTCGGGCGGGTCCTGGGGAGGCGTGTGCTGCAACTCGGCGATGTCCGGTCCCGCCACCTCGCCACGGTATCCGCAACGCGGCCGCTGCGCCTGGTGGATCTCACCGGCCGCGGGCTCAGCCTGATCGGTGCCGACGCGAGCCTCGCCGCCGGCCGCGACTACGAGGTCACGCAGGCGTGGTCGCGTGTGCTCTACGAGCACCCGGACCGGCCCGACGGCAGCCCGCGCCGGCCGTCTGCCTGATGGGGAGTGGCTACCACGTTACGAGCTGACGCTGGTTGTCGGTGTCCGGTTGTAGCCTGCCTCGTCAAAGAAGTGCGTCGAGGTACTCAGGTAACTGTGGCTTATCTGGCAATCTTTGATGGACCAGGTTAACCCTGTGCTATGCGAGGTTGCACCCGGCGATGCCCATTGCCAACCAGTGTCGTAGTCCCACGTGAAGACGCCGTTACAGTCTGTCCTCCCTGGTTACGGGTACCAAGATTGTCCATAGGAGCGTCGGTCCAGGAGTTCCCAGAGCCGCGGTAAGTCCACTGGGATGGCCAGTCGAGACAACTATTGGCGTGAGCGCCAACACCGCCGACACTGCCGTTCCACTGGCTCTCACAGACGACAGCTAGAACGGGCGGGACGCCTGTTGCCGCTGCAGCGAGTACAATGACGCTGACGAGTGCGGCCATGCGAACAAGGCCGAAGCGCGGGTGGAGCGAGCACGCCGGCTTCGACGCCACACCCATCATGGTGTGCTGCCCGCGAACGAGCGGACTGCTGTCCCGGGCGGAGGCCGGAACGTCCAGAAGTTCGGGTCCAAACTGGAGGCGGGGAGCGTTTCCTGGGAGAGCACCTGACGCTCCTCGATGACGGTCCGCCGCCCTGCCTGGTCGACAGCCCAGCGTGTTTGCCGGATGACCTGGCCGGACGACACTTGTGTCTCGACCTGGATCTCTACGGGAGTGAGGTCGGCGAAATACCCCCAGGCCCTTTCCGCTCGCCGCTGGCTCTCAAGCAGATCCGCCGGACGACCTCCCGGCGCGGAGAGACGCCGTCAGGCAGCTTCGCCGCCGGTATGTTCGTCGTGGAGGCTTGCGGAGGCGGGAACTGAATGGCCGTGTTGTCGGTCGGGTAATAGACCCACATCTCCGTGGGGCTGACCACCGTCCGCTGTACCTCCTGGCCCGCGAGGGTGGTCGCTCTAGCAGTCGACCGGACCACTCGATCTCCCACCCGGAGCAGCCACGCCTCGTTCTGCACGCGTTCGGGTAGGTTCGGGATCACCCAATCGCCCGGGAACACCGGCGCTGCCCGGGTGGCGGGCTTCTGCCGGCTGAAGTCCCGTGACTGAATGTGGAGGACGACGTCTGCGGCGGCGTAAGAGGGCGAAGGCAGCGCCGTGCTGCCAAGGAGGAGCACCCCCGCCCCGAGGCTGGTTGCCACCAGCCCGCTGGCCAGCCAGACCAGCGTATGAGGGAATCCCCAATCCACGCTCACACCCCTATGTCCGCCTGTGCGCGCGTAGCGGACGCCCGCTCGGCATAGGGTATGGCCGGTTCCCGGAATGCGTCACACTGGCGAATCGCCTCACAGAAGATCCGACCGTGAGGGGGTGTCGATGCCTCACGCGGAATCCGACCCAAGGAGCTCCTGGCGAAGGGGGCGGTCGGGCGCAGCCGGCGAGTCGGTACGAGGATGTGCGGGCGGTGGCGACGCGCCGCCCGAGGAGGCCACCCCCAAGAGCGTGGCGCGCGCGGGGCGGTGGACCACCTGCTGGCGGCCGCGGTCGGGTGTCAGCCGTAGGTGCCCCAGGCCGGAGCCATCCCGCGCTCCGCACGCCGGGCCGCGAGTGGGCGGTCGGTATACTGCCACCTGCATGGCACGGGCCCACCGAAGACGCATTGGGATTGTGGGTGTCTCCGGGTATGGAGGGGGCGAGATCCTGCGTCTGTGCGCCCGCCATCCCGGCGTGGAGGTGGTCTACGCGGCCGGCGAGAGCAGCGCCGGGCAGCGGCTGGGCGAGCGCAACCTCTGGCTGAACGGTGGCCTGGGCGAGCTGACGATCCAGGCCTGGGACCCAGAGAGCGTGCCTGAGCTGGACCTGCTCTTCCTCTCGCTCCCCACGGGGCAGTCGCGGGCGGCAGCGCAGGCGCTCCCGGCCGAGCTGAAGCTGGTGGACGTCGGCGGCGACCACCGCTTCGTCGAGGGCTGGACGTACGGCTTGCCAGAGGTGTTTGGCACGGAGACGGTCGCCCGGTCCAGCCGTGTGGCTGACCCCGGCTGCTTCCCGGCGGCCGCGCTTCTGGCGCTCGCGCCCCTGGTCAGCGCGGGTCTGGTGGACCCGACAAGCATTGTCGTCGACGCCAAGACCGGCATCAGCGGCGCCGGCCGTGGCGGCGGCTCCACCTACGGCTTCGCCGAAGTGAACGAGGACGTCGTGGCCTACAACCTGTTCCGGCACGCGCACCTGCCCGAGATGCAGGAGGCGCTCACACGCCTCGCCGCACGCCCAGCGTGGCTCGTGTTCACGCCGCACCTCGTGCCGATGACTCGCGGCATCCTCGCGACGTGCTACGCGCGCGGGACCCTGGCGACGGACGCGGCGCTGCGAGCCGCGCGCGACTACTACGCCGAGGCGGCGTTCGTGCGCGTGGTCGACCGGCCGCCGCACACCAAGTGGGCCCAGGGCACGAACCTCGCGTTCGTCTCCTACGCCGCCGATCCTGCCACCCGGACGGTCGTGGCGCTCGGGGTGGTCGACAACCTGGGCAAGGGCGCCGGCGGCGCAGCCGTGCAGAATATGAACCTCATGCTCGGCTTCGCGGAGACGACGGGCCTGGACCTCGTCCCCACCTCCCCGTGACGCAAGCCACCGAGCTGGCAGCCATGCTGCCGGTGCCGGAGGGGTCGGTGACCAGCGCGCCGGGGTTCCGCGCTGGTGCCGTCGCCGCGGGCATCAAGGCGTCCGGCAAGCCGGACCTGGGTCTCCTGGTCGCCGACTGCCCGTGTGTCGCCGCGGCCACGTTCACACGAAACGCGTTCCCGGCGGCGCCGGTCGCCCTCAGCCGCGCGCGCGTCCAGGCTGGCCAGGCCCAGGCGGTCGTGTTCAACAGCGGGAACGCCAACGCGTGCACCGGCGAGTGGGGCCTGGCGGACGCGGAGGAGATGGCCAGGCTGGCCGGCGAGGCGCTGGGCGTGCCGTCCGACCTGGTACTGGTCGCCTCCACGGGCGTTATCGGCCACCCACTGCCGATGGACCGCGTGCGCGACGGCCTGCGCCGGGTGGTGGTGCGGCCGGACGGCGGCCACGAGGCAGCCCTGGGCATCATGACCACGGACAGCCGACCCAAGGAGGTAGCCGTCCGAACAGAGATCGGGGGTCGCGAGGTCCGCATCGGCGGCATGGCGAAGGGCGTCGGCATGATCCACCCCGGCATGGCGACCATGCTCGTCTTCCTGGCCACCGACGCCGTGCTGGAGCCTGGCTTTGCGCGGCCGGCACTGAAGCGGGTGGTGGATCGCACCTTCAACATGGTCAGCGTCGACGGCGACACCAGCACGAACGACTCGTGCTTCCTGCTGGCGAACGGTCTAGCGGGTCATCCACCTCTTGGCGAGGGCACGGCGGGCGCCGAGCGGTTCGTCGCGGCGCTCGAGCTGGCGTGCACGCGGCTTGCGCGGCTGCTGGCGAGCGACGGCGAGGGCGCGACCAAGCTGCTCGAGGTCGCCGTCACCGGCGCGCGCACCGAGGCTGACGCCCGGGCGGCGGCCCGCGCGGTGGTGCGTTCGAACCTGGTCAAGGCAGCCGTGCACGGCGAGGACCCGAACTGGGGCCGCATCTTCATGGCGGTGGGCAACTCGGGCGCGGCGGTGGACCCGCGGCGGGCTGCACTGTGGATCGGCTCGCTCCAGATCGCCCGCGACGGGGTTGGCCTCGGCGTCTCGCAGGCGGACGGACGGGCGCAGATGGCAGGCAGCGAAGTCCAGGTGCGGGTCGACCTGGGGCTCGGCTCGGCCAGCGCCCGGGCCTGGGGCTGCGACCTCACCGAAGCGTACGTGGTCGAGAACAGCGCTTACACCACATAAGCCGAGCGCTGGGTCGCCTGCAACATCTCGGCGGCAGTTGCGTTCAGTCAGGGAGAGGCCCCATACCTGCACACAGCGAGGGAGGGCTGGATCATGCAGCAGCGGTGGATCGTTGGCTGCGCTGGCGCTGGTTGGCCTGAGCCTGAGCACGCTGGCCAGCAGCGGCGCCGTTCCGCTCGCCGCGCTCGCCCAGTCGCGCCGGCCACGCCGATGGTGCCTCCGCCTGCGGCGCCCGCCGCCCGCCCATCCACGGCTACACCCGTCATGAATCCTCCCACACCGGCGCCCACGTCCACCGCTGCCCGTCAGCCGTAGTTGCACTTCCGTCTCAAGCAACTGGAATGTAAGCCGTGGTCGCGGCCGCTGGGGACCGGAATATGGCGTGTCAACGGGGCCTCACGAGCGCATGTGGCCGCCTGCAGGTCCGACAATCAAGCGGAGGAGTGGCGAGTATGGCCGACCGGATCGAGCGGTTCGACGAGCGGGCGCGCAAGGTCCTACAATTGGCGCAGGAAGAGGCGCAGCGCTTCAACCACACCTACATCGGCACCGAGCACCTGCTGCTCGGGCTACTGGCCGAGGGGCAGGGCGTGGCCGCCAGGACGCTCGGCGAGCTGGGCGCGGACCTGCAGCGGGCACGCACCGCGTTTGCCGAGGTGGTGGGCCCCGGGGACGAGCCGCCCGGGGCGGACGTGGGGCTCACATCTCAGGCCAAGCGTGCCATCGAGCAGGCGGTGGCCGCGGCCCGCCGGCTGCGCCACCACGAAGTCAACACCGGCCACCTGCTGCTGGGTCTGCTGGCGGGTGTGGACCGAACGTCGCCCTCCGGCTGCTGGCCCGGCTCGGGATCGAGGCCGCCTCCGTCCAAGCAGCGGCGGAGCAGCGCCTGAGTGCGGGGGAGCGCGACCAGGGAGCGCAGTAGCCACCACGCGCCAGCACGTGCGCTTGACGACTATCGAATCCTGCCACACTGCCCACTTGCCTGGCCGGTGTGCGACACTCCGCAGCACGTATGGCCCACCTCCAGGAAGACGGTTCAGCGCTCAGCACCGACCAGAAAACGGCGGCGATCCTCGAAGCGCTGCCGTACATCTGCGAGTACGTCGGCAAGACGCTCGTCATCAAGGTCGGCGGGGCGGTGGGCGATGAGGGGACGGTGCTCGACGACATCGTCTGGCTGAAGAAACTGGGGATCAACCCGGTCATCGTGCACGGCGGCGGGCCCCAAATCTCGGAGATGCTCGAGCGCCTCGGAGTGGAGACGCGCTTCGTGGAGGGCCGCCGCTACACAGACGAGCGGACGCTCGACGTGGTGCACATGGTGCTGATGCGGATCAACGGCCAGTTCGTCTCCCACCTGGACCGGCAGGGCATCCACGCCGTGGGGCTGAACGGGCTGGATGGTGGCATGCTGCGGGCCCGGCTGCGCGACGAGCGGCTGGGGCTGGTGGGCGAGGTCGAGGCCGTCGACCTGCGGCCGATCGTCTCACTCGTGGAGCAGCGCTACGTGGTGGTGATCGCGCCGCTCGCGTGCGGCCCTGAGTCACAGCCGCTCAACGTCAACGCCGACACGGTCGCCGGCGAGGTGGCGCGAGCGCTGCACGCGGAGAAGCTGGTGCTATTCACTGACGTGCCCGGCGTGATGGACGAGCACGGCCGGGTGCTCCCGGAGATCCCGGTGGGCGAGGTCCCGGCACTCGTCGACCGAGGAGTGATCGGCGGTGGCATGATCCCGAAGATCGAGGCGTGCCTGAGGGCGCTCGAGACGGTCCCGCGAGCGCACGTCCTCGACGGTCGCGTGTCGCACGCCCTGATCCGCGAGCTGTTCACCCGCGAGGGCGTCGGTACCATGCTGGTCACCGCACGGCCCGGAGAACCAGGAGGTCTCACACAGCCATGAGTACCGCGCACCTTGCCACGCCTTCGACCGCCAGCGCGCCGTGGATCGAGCTGGAGAAGCGCGTCTTCTTCCAGATGTTCCGGCGTGCGCCGGTCGTGCTGGAGCGAGGGCAGGGGTGTCGGGTGTGGGACGTGGAAGGTCGCGAGTATCTGGACCTGGTGGCGGGGATTGCAGTCGACGCGCTCGGGCACGCTCACCCGGCCATCCAGCAGGCGCTGGTAGAGCAGGGGGCGAAGCTGCTCCAGACCTCCAACCTGTTCTACTCGATCCCCCAGCTTGAGCTGGCCGAGATGCTGGTTCAGCATTCGCCGTTCGACCGGGTCTTCCTGTGCAACAGCGGAGCCGAGGCGAACGAGGCGGCCATCAAGCTGGCGCGGAAGTGGGGCAAGATGCACCGCGGCGGTGCCTTCGGGATCATTACCGCCGAGCACGGGTTCCACGGCCGGACGCTGGCCACCGTCGCCGCCACGGGCAAGCCGGCCTACCAGGCGCCCTTCACGCCCATGCCCGAGGGGTTCGTCCACGTGCCGTTCAACGACATGGACGCGCTGGAGCGCGCGGCGGACGAGCGGACGGCGGCGGTCTTGCTGGAGCCTATCCAGGGCGAAGCTGGCGTGCACGTGGCGAGCGAGACGTACCTGCGCGACGTGCAGGACTTCTGCAAGGCGAAGAACCTGCTGTTCATGGTGGACGAGGTCCAGACAGGTGTGGGCCGGCTGGGCACGCTGTGGGGGTTCGAGCGCTGGGGCGTGCAGCCAGATGTCATGACGCTGGCCAAGGGCCTGGGTGGTGGCGTGCCGATCGGCGCCTTGCTGGCGCGTGACGAGGCGGCCGTCTTCGAGCCGGGCGACCACGGCTCGACGTTCGGCGGCAATGCGCTCACCTGCGCGGTGGCGACGGCGGTGCTGCGCCACATCCTGGAGCACGACGTGCTCGGCAACGTGCGGCGCACGGGGGCGAGCCTGAAGGCCGGTCTCGAGGCGCTGCGCCAGGAGCAGCCGCTGATCGCGAGCGTGCGTGGCGAGGGGCTGTTGCTGGCGCTTGAGCTCACAGCCGACGCCGCCGCGGAGGTCGTCCGCCTCGCGCTGGACGAGGGACTGCTCGTCAACAACACCGGCCCGGCAACGCTGCGGCTGGCGCCGCCGCTGATCCTGAGCGAGGCGGAGGCTGGCGAGGCAGTGGAGAAGCTGGGCCGCGCGCTGGCGCGCGTGGACGTGCCGGCGACGACCGCCGGCTCACCCGGCGGGCCTCCAGTCGGCACCGCCGGCGGCCGAGCCCGGGGCGCGGGCGGCGGTGCTGGAGTGGACGCGCAGGACTCGCTCCAGGCCGGCCTGGTCGGGTAGCACCTCCACTGCGGCATCCGGGTACAGGCACCGAGCCGTGGAGGCCAGGGCCGCGCCCTGGCCGTCGTCGATCTCCAGGGCCATCTCGGCGCCTGGCACGAGCAGCGGCGCGGCCTGGCGCAGCAGGCGCTCCACCAGCTCCCGCCCGTGCGGTCCGCCGACGAGCGCGGCCCGTGGCTCGTAGGCGTGGACGTCGCGCGGGAGCGGTCGCTGGGCAGGGAGGTATGGCAGGTTGGCCAGGAGGACGTGGATCGGGCCGCGCACGCCGGCCAGGAGGTCCGCCTGGGCGAGCCGCACCCGCCGGGCCTGCCCGAGCGACCGCGCATTCTCCCGGGCAAGCGTGAGCGCCGGGAACGAAGCGTCCGTGGCGAGCACCATCGCATCCGTCTCGGCGGCGAGGCTCACGGCAATCGCACCCGACCCGGTGCCGATGTCGACGACGCGTGGTTCCACACCCCTCGCACGCCAGCCTGCGACGGCCTCGAGCCCGAGCTCGACGAGCATCTCCGTCTCCGGGCGCGGGATGAGTGCCCGGCGGTCCACCCGGAAGCGCCGACCGTAGAACTCGCGCTGGCCGAGGATGTAGGCGATCGGCTCGCCGGCTTCGCGGCGAGCGCGGAGCGCATCGAACGTCGCCGCGGCCAGGTCGGGAACGATACGTTCGGGATGTGCCAGGAGCTCCGTCCTGGACCAGCCGGTGGCGTGGCTCAGGAGCAGCGTCGCGTCCAGGCGCGCGCTGGCCGAGCCCGCGCTGGCCAGCCGTCGGGCGGCAGCGTCGAGCAGGTCAGCCGCGGATGTCAGGCCCCGCTTCACGCTCCGAGCCCGTGGGCTGCACCGGCGCCGGTCCATGCCGAACGTCGGGTCACGGGCTACGCGATCGCTCCGTCCTCGCCGTCGTGGGCCGCGTCCGACAGGGCGTCCACGAGCGGGTCGAGCTGACCTTCCAGAACGCGGTCGAGCGTGTAGAGGGTGAGGCCGATGCGGTGGTCGGTGACACGGTTCTCGCGGAAGTTGTAGGTGCGGATCTTCTCGGCCCGCTCGCCGCTCCCCACCTGCAGCCGCCGCAGCGCACCAACCTCATCCCGCTGCTTGCGGAGCTGCATCTCGAACAGACGCGAGCGCAGCACCTCCAGCGCCCGGGCCTTATTCTTGAGCTGCGAGCGCTCGTCCTGGCAGGTCACGACCAGCCCGGTGGGGAGGTGGGTGAGCCGAACCGCGGAGTCGGTGGTGTTGACGCCTTGGCCGCCGTGGCCGCCCGCGCGAAAGACGTCCACCCGCAGGTCCTCCTCGTCGATCTGCACGTCCACTTCCTCCGCCCTGGGCAGGACGCTGACGGTGGCCGTGGAGGTGTGGATGCGCCCCTGCGCCTCGGTGGCGGGCACGCGCTGAACGCGGTGGGTGCCGCCTTCCCACTTCAGACGGGAGTAGGCGCCGCGCCCGTGGATCTCGAAGGTGACCTCCTTGATGCCGCCGAGGTCGGTCTCGCTCGTGTTCAGGACCTCGACCTTCCAGCCCTTCAGCTCCGCGTAGCGCATGTACATGCGCATCAGATCTGCCGCCCACAGGTTGGCCTCCTGGCCGCCCTCGGCGCCGCGAATCTCCAGGATCACGTCGCGGGCAGCGTTCGGATCGCCCGGACGCAGGAACTCCTGGAGGCCCGCCACCACCTCGTCCACCTGGGGCTCGAGCTGCGCCAGCTCATCCGCGGCCAGCGCCTTCATCTCCTCGTCGGACCCGTCACGGAGCAGGTCGCGCGCCTGGTCCACGCGGTCGACTAGCGCCTGGTAGTGGGCGTAGCGCTCCACCACGTCGGCGAGGTCGGCCTGCTCGCGGCCGAGGTCTGCGACCCGACGGGTGTCGCCGAACGTGGCCGGATTGGAGAGCAGGTCGGCGATCGCCTGGTAGCGCCGGCGCGCGCCCTCCAGCCGTTCGAGGGCAGCCTCACTCAGCCGGTTCACCGGACGCCTCCCCCTGCGGCCAGGAGGTCTGCCAGCTCAGCTTCGGGGACCGTCCGCTGCTCGCGGCCGTCACGCAGCTCCTTCACGGTCACCGTTCCGGCCGCGATCTCCCGCTCGCCGAGGATGAGGGCGAGCTGCGCGCCCGAGCGGTCCGCCGCGGCGAGCTGCTTGCCCAGCTTGCGCTCGCCGAAGGCCAGGTCCACACTCACGCCCCCGGCCCGCAACGTCTCGGCCAGGTGGAAGATGTGCTCCTTGTCCTCCACGCGCTGGTAGGCAAGGAAGACGCGTGGCGCTGGCGCCGGGGGCACCGCTACCCGCTGCTCCTGGAGGGCCAGGATCAGACGCTCGATGCCGGCGGCGAAGCCCACGCCCGGTGTGGGCGGCCCGCCGAGCTGTTCGGCCAGCCCGTCGTAGCGGCCGCCACCGCCCAGGGCGCTCTGGGAGCCGTGCACCGGCGGCCACACCTCCCAGACCGAGCGCGTGTAGTAGTCCATGCCCCGGACAAGCCGCGCGTTGAGGACGGGCTCGATGCCGACGACACGCAGGTACCGCTGCCACTGCTCGAAGTGCGCCCGGCACGGGGCACACAGGAAGTCGGCGCTCCGCGGCGCGCCCTGGACCACGAGCTGGCAGGGCGGATTCTTGCAGTCCAGCACGCGCAAGGGGTTGGCCTCCGTGCGGCGTCGGCAGTCATCGCACAGCTCCGCAGCGTGGGCGCGCAGGTAGGCGCGCAGCCCGTCCAGGTAGCGCGGGCGGCAGACGGGATCCCCCATGCTGTTGACCTGCAGGCTGAGGCCGCTGAGCCCCAGGGCAGTGCAGAAGCGCCAGTGGAGGGCGGCGACCTCGGCATCCAGCATCGGGTCGTCCTCGCCGATCGCCTCCACGTTGAACTGGTGGAACTGCCGGTAGCGGCCCTTCTGGGGACGGTCGTAGCGGTAGGTCGAGATGAGCGAGTACAGCTTGACCGGCTGGGGACGCTGCTTCATCCCGTGCTGGAGGTACGCGCGCACGACGGCCGCG
The DNA here is from genome assembly GCA_964435115.1 of uncultured Chloroflexota bacterium. GTDB lineage: Bacteria > Chloroflexota > UBA6077 > UBA6077 > CF-72 > CAYSYM01. The sequence goes on from CAYSYM010000012.1 coordinate 66,109, forward strand.
GTGCCTTCTGGCCGCAGCGTCATGCTGTCTCCTCCCTTATCGAGGAAGGTGTACATCTCCTTCTCGACGATGTCGGTCCCCTCGCCCACCGTCCGCTGGAAGACAGCGGTCGCTTCGAACGTGGGCGTGCGGATCTCCGCGTAGTTGCCGAGCAGCGCCTGGCCGCGAGCCTCCTGCTCGACGTACGCCCAGTAGCTCGACGCTTCAGGGAGGACGTCCTGCGTCCCCCGCGGGGCCTGGTACATTGACGGCTGACCTACCTGTGGTGAACGGGTCGCAGCGCGACCGAAAAAAGGGAAGACAGGCACCGACCCGCCTTCCCTCGGACACGCGTGTGAAGCGCGTAGAGTATACCAGTGGGTTCTCAGACGCCCCGGCTTCGCCTCGCGGCCCGGGCACACCCTGGCGCCCGCCGTGAGGCCGTCGAGCTGTTGCCAGACGGGTCCCTCAACGTGTGGGTGCGGGCGCGGCCCGTGGAGGGCCAGGCGAACGCGGCGTTGGAGCGGGTGGTGGCCGCCGCCCTGGGCCTCCCCCCGCGCCAGGTCCGGGTGGTGCGTGGCTGGTCCGCCCGCGCCAAGGTGGTGGAAGTCGACCGGCTGTCGTTCGACGAGGTGAGGGCACGCCTGGTGGCACGATCCGTGCGGTCGGCGGAGGCGTACGCTGGAGACGAGGCGGGTTGATGGCACTCGCTGAGCGGCGGGCCGTGGCGGCGGGCCCGCGGGTGCGGATCCGGCCGTTCACCCGCGAGGACGTGGACGACTGGCAGACGTGGCCCGACTATGACGAGCCGCTGCTGGCGAGCGCGAGCCCGCGGCGGATGCCGCCCGACCAGCGCGCGCGCTGGTACGACGACCTGGTCCACCGGCAGCGCCAGATTCCCTTCGCGGTGGAGGACGAGCGCGGCCGGCTCATTGGGCGGCTGTTCCTCCGCCACGTGCAGCGCGGCGAGGGGTCGTCGGTGCTGGGGATCGATCTGCACGCGGCCAGGCTAGGGCAGGGCTACGGCACGGAGGCGTTGGGGAGCTTCCTGGGCTACTTCTTCGAGGCGATGGGTTTCGAGCGGATGCTGTTGAGCGTGGCCGCCTTCAACGAGCGCGCCCGCCGCTCGTACGTCTCCCTGGGGTTCCGCACCGTCGGCTCTCACTGGGATACCTACACCGGGCCCGACGCCACGCGCGACCCGCGCTTCGCGGACGTGCGCCACTACTTCCGGCGCACCGCCCTGGGGCTCGAGGCGCTCTACTACGACATGGCGCTGGAGCGGGGCCGCTGGCGGGCGAGCCAGCGACCGGCCGCCGGCCAACAGCGGTAGCCGCCCCCGGCGACCACCAGGCTCCGTGGCGGCGCGCTGACCCTCACCCCAACCCTCGCCCGGCCCGCGCGGGCCCCGCTCACCGCAACCCTGTCCCGGAGGGAGAGGGAGCTCACGCGCGGCTGCGGGAGCGCTCCGGCCCAGCCAGGTCAGAACAGCAGGGGGGCGCCGACCGCTCGCGCCAGGAAGCCCAGCACGAGGAGCGCGGCAAGTGGCGAGAGGTCGAACATGCCGATCCGGGGCAGGACGCGGCGGAAAGGCACCAGGACCGGCTCGGTGACGTCGAAGATGAGCCGTACGATCGGGTTGTGCGGGTCGACCGGGAACCACGAGAGGAGCACCCGGACCAGGATCGCCAGGTCGAGGACCGAGATCAGCAGCCCGACGAACGTCTGCAGCCAGCCGGCTACGAGCGGCACGTCCTACCTCGCTCCTCGCGGCCCGAAGAGCGCGCGTCCAATCCGGACCATGGTTGATCCCTCCTCAACCGCCAGCTCAAAGTCGTCGCTCATACCCATCGAGAGATGCTGGAAGTCTACACGGGGGTAGGTGGTTGCCAGCAGATCTCTCAAGGCGCATACCTGCCGGAAGGCGCGGCGGGTGGCAGCCGCGTCCCAGCCGAGCGGCGCCACCGTCATCAGGCCGTCCACGCGCAGGGCCGGGAACTCCAGGACCTGGGCGGTCGCCTCGACGAGCTCCGCCGGCCGGAAGCCGGGGCGAGCGGGATCGTCGCCGACGTACACCTCCAGCAGGATCGGGAGCTTCGCGGCAGGCGACGCGTCGGACGGAAGGGTACTCGCCCGGACCCCGGGCTGGCCTCCCTGCTCTGCCCTATCCGCGGGCGGGCGCGAAGCGCTCAGGTGTTGGGCGAGGGTCCTCGCCAGGCGCACGCTGTCGACCGAGTCCACGGTGGCGAACAGCTCAACCGCGTGCCTGGCCTTGTTCATCTGGAGGTGGCCGACGAGACGCCACACGGGCTGCTGCTGCGAGCTGCCGAGGAGTCGCGCCACCTCGGGAATCTTCGCCGCCGCTTCCTGGACGCGGCTCTCGCCGAAGTGGCGGAGCCCAGCCTCGACCGCGGCCGCCACGGCCGCGGCGGGCTGCGTCTTGGAGACGGCGACGACCGTGATCTGGGCCGGGTCGCGGCCGGCGCGGCGCGCGGCTGCCTCGAGCCGTTCGCGAACACGCTCGATCGCGGCTCGCAGGTCGGCCACCGAGCGCGACGCGGCTGCCGCCCGCTGGGAGTCTGGCGCGCGCCCTGGTGCGCTCACCGCCGGCCGGGCGCCAGACCGATGGCCGCGGCGAACCGGCCAGCAGGCTGCCCGCCGTTGGCCCGGTGTGAGAAGAAGCGCGCCGAGCTGCACCGCGTGCAGACGCCCGCCACCTCCACCTGACGTTCCGGCACGCCTGTTTCGACCAGGGCGCGGCGGCTCGCCTCCCACAGGTCCAGGCGCGTCCAACCCAGCTCCGCCCGCCGGATCGCCCACGGGCGGACGGCGAACCCCTCCACCACGTCGGCGCCGAAGTCATAGCAGCACGGCCCGATGGCCGGGCCAATCCCCGCCACGACGTCACGCGG
>CAYSYM010000013.1:0-68613 GCA_964435115.1 uncultured Chloroflexota bacterium
CGCAGGCACGCACCGAGCAGCAGCTCGCCGAGCTGGCCGAGGCGCAGCGCCGCACGGAGGAGCGCCTCCAGCGTATCGAGGTCCACGTGGGCGACCTCCGGGGCGAGGCGGTCGAGCGCCGCTACCGGGACCGGGCGCCGGCCTACTTCGGCCGCCTGCTGCGCCGGCTGCGCGTGCTGGACGCCGCCGCGCTCGCCGACCGCCTCGACCGCGCCGTGGAGGAGGGGCGGCTGAGCGAGGCCGAGCGGGACACCGTCCTGCTCGCCGACGTCGTCGCGACGGGCCGTCGAGTCCCGGACGAGGTGGAGGCCTACCTGCTGGCGGAGGTATCCGCCGGCGTCGGCCCGGACGACGTGCGCCGGGCGGCCGCCCGGGCCGCAGCCCTGGCCCGGCTGGGTCGGCCGGTGCTGCCCGTCGTCGCCGGCGAGGTGATCACTGCCGACGCGGCGACCCTGGCCCGCACCCAGGGCGTCTGGCAGGTGCTGGACGGCCGGCTGACCCCACCCAGTGACGGCTGACCCGGCTACCGGGCGGCTGGCGCTGGGCGTGCTGCCGCCTGCTGGCGTGCCGGCGCGTGCACGGCTCCACACAGGCGCGCCCCAGCGGACCGCCGCGGGGGCGCTACGGTCCGCGGCCCCGGCCGGCCAGCATCGCGGCCCGGGTGGCGTCGTTGCGCAGGAGGCCGATGGCGGGTGCCAGGTGCTCGGGCGGGCGCTGCTGGGCGAGGCGCTGGAGCTCGTCCACCAGCGCCTCCCAGTCCACCTCCTCGTCGCCATCCGGGTGCCGGGCGACGAACTCAAGCGTGGGCCAGGGCTGGCCCGTGGCGCGTGCGAACGCCAGCACGTGGCCGAAGCGGATCGAGTCGATCGTCGCGATCGCGGCCTGCCCGACGCGCAGGCGCAGCTCGCGCCCGATGCCGAGCTCAGCCACCGGCGGACGCGAAGGTGCGCCCCGGCTCAGTCATCGCCGCCGGGTCGAGGATCGCGTCCAGCTCCTCCGCGGGCAGGTTGGTCCGCTCGCGCGCCAGCTCGCGCACGGTCCGCCCGGTGCTGAACGCCTCCTTCGCCAGGGCCGCGGCCCTGTCGTAGCCAATCACCGGCGCGAGCGCCGTGACCAGCATCAGGCCCTGCTCCACCATCGTCGGCCCGCGGACGGTGGCCTTCAGCCCGACGATGAGCTGGTCGGCGAAGGTGCGACTGGCAGTTGCCAGGTACTGGACCGACTGGAGGAGGTTCCGCGCGGCGACCGGCAGCATCACGTTCAGCTCGAAGTTGCCGCTCTGGCCGGCCACGACTACGCCGACGTCGTTGCCGATGGCCATGGCGCAGACTTGGGCGAGCGCCTCGGCGATCACGGGATTGATCTTGCCGGGCATGATCGAGCTGCCGGGCTGCACCGCGGGTAGCTCGACCTCGCCGATGCCCGCGCGCGGCCCGCTGCCCATCCAGCGGATGTCGTTGGCGATCTTGAGGAGCGCGACCGCGGTCGTACGGACGGCACCGCTCGCGAAGACCAGGCCGTCGATCGTGCTCTGCGCCTGGAAGTGGTTGTCTGTCTCGCGGACGCGGATGCCCGTCCACTGGCCGATCAGGTCGCAGACGCGGGCGGGGAACGCCGCGTGGGTGTTGATGCCGGTGCCGACGGCGGTACCGCCGAGGGCGACCTGCTCCAGGTCCTGCATGGCCCAGCCGAGGCGCGTCCGGCTGTGCGCGACCTGCCCGGCGTACCCCTTGAACTCCTGGCCCAGGCGAATGGGCGTGGCGTCCTGGAGGTGCGTCCGGCCGGTCTTGATCACGGGCCAGAACTCGTCGGCCTTCCGCTCCAGGCTCACCTGCAGGTGCTCGAGGGCCGGGAGGAGCGCCTGCTGAAGCTCGCCGAGCACTGCCAGGTGGATCGCCGTCGGAATCACGTCGTTCGACGATTGGCCGTGGTTGACGTCGTCGTTCGGATGGACGAGCTTCGAGCCGAGGTCACCGCCGAGCAGCTCGGTGGCGCGGTTCGCGATCACCTCGTTAGCGTTCATGTTGGTGGAGGTGCCGGAGCCGGTCTGGAAGACGTCCAGGACGAACTGGTCGTCGAACAGCCCGTTCGCCACCTCCTCGGCCGCCTCTGCGATGGCCTGGGCCTTCTGCCGGTCGAGCAGGCCAAGCTCGGCGTTGGCGAGCGCCGCGGCGCGCTTGATGGTGCCGAGCGCCCAGATGAAGCGGCGGGTGAAGCGCTCGCCGGAGATGGGGAAGTTCAGCACGGCGCGCTGGGTAGAGGCGCCGTAGTAGGCGCCCTCGGGCACCTCCAGGGGGCCCATCGAGTCCCGCTCGATCCGGCGCGGGGGAACCGAGCGTGCCTGGCCGGTGCGTTCTGCGTCGACGGATGTCACGAGGCTGGCACCTCCTGGCGGCATTGTATCGAGCGCCCCGGCCGCCCGAACCGCGCGACGGGGTGGTCGATTGAGGCCTGCTGGAGCGCGAATCCCGCTGGCAGTCCCGCCCCGCTCAGGGATCGGGTGGCGGGTCCGGGCTCTCCCCCTCCCAGGTGACCAGGCCGCGCTCCGTCAGGGCCCAGTGCTGCCAGCCGTCGGTGAACGCGGGCACGTTGCTTCGGGGGCGGTAGTAGGCGAGCCCTGTCGTGGTCGCCTGCACGGTGTCCCCACTCGCTGGCTCGATGCGCTCGCACTCGAGGGGCTCGCCCATCAGCTCGCCAACCTGGCGTTTCAGCTCCGCGAGGCCGAGCACGAACCGGGGTGGCCTGCCTGCGCCACACGTGGCCGGGCGCTCCGCGACCGCGCCGGGAACGCCCGGCGCGGTCGCCGGCAGGGCCAGCGGGCCCGGAGCGCTCGGGCCGGCGCTCACAGTGACGCGGAGCGGGTCCACGGCGGCCTGTTGCCAACCGGGCACGGGGCTCTGCTGGACGACGGCGCCCTGCGGGTAGCGGTCGCTCACCCGCTCGCCGACGACGCGCAGCTCGAGCCCCCTGGCGCGGGCGACCGCCTGCGCGTCGGCGAGCGGCATGCCGACCAGGTCGGGGATCTCGACCCGGGGTGGCACCAGGGTCACCAGTCGGGGCACGCCGGCCAGCGCCGGCAGGACCACGGCCAGCGCCAGCAGCAGTGCTGCCAACCCCACTGCCACCGGCACGATCGACGGCAGCCGGAACCGGGTGCGACGCGGCGGGAGCGCCGGCGCCGGCGCCGACGGTTCCGCCGGCGGCAGGGGGACCGGGGCCGGCGCCAGGCTTGAGGCCTCCAGCGCGGCGAGCGCGGCGTCGAACGCCTCCATCGACGGCCAGCGCCGTTCGGGCGCCCGCTGTAGCGCCCGCCCGAGCACCGCGTCGAGCCCGGCTGGGATCGAGGGGTCGAAGCTCCCGGCCGGCCGGGCGAGCTCGCGGACGCGGCGTTCGGCGGTCGCCTCCGGGGTGCTCGCCACAAACGGCGGGCGCCCGGCTACGAGCTCGTACAGCAGCACTCCGAGCCCGTAGACGTCCGTAGTCACAGAGACCGGGGTACCTCGCACCTGCTCCGGCGCGAGGTACGCGGCGCGTCGCGCGATGGTGTCCGGCGTGACGACCCCGGTGGCCGCCGAGACGAAGGAGAGCGAGAAATCGACGAGCTTGGCCTGCGTGCCAGCCTCGTCGACCAGCACATTCTCGGGCTTCACGTCGGCGTGGATCAGGCCCCGGTCGTGGGCGTGTGCCAGGCCCGCGGCGAGCTGCCGTGCGAGCGCCACCGCGCGGCGGGGAGCCAGCCGCCCCTCGCGGTCGAGCAGCGCCCGCAGGTTGCGCGGGCCGGCTGGCTCGGTCACCACGAACGGCTGCGCCACCGGCCCGTCCGCCATACCAGCGTCGAGGACGCGGGCGACGTGGGGGTGCGCGAGGCTGGCGGCCTTGGCCGTCTGCTGGGCGAAGCGGGTGCGGAGCGCCGGGTCCAGCGCCAGGGCGGAGTCAAAGAGCTTGACGGAGACCGGGCGGTCGAGCACGAGGTCCCAGGCCTCGAACACTGCGGCACTGCTGCCGCGGCCGAGCTGGCGGCCGAGGACGTAGCGCCCCGCGAGCGCCCCGGTCGGGCCGGTCGCCACGGGCGCCGACCTCCGGCGCTCGGCCGTCACGGTCTGGCCGCGGGAGGCGGCACCGCGATGGTCACGGCGACGCTCTCGCCCTGGCGGAGCTTCGTCTCGGGCGGGGGGTCCTGTTCCAGCACGGTCCCTGCCCGCTTGCCCGCGGCCACCTGCAGCCGCACGTCGCCCAGGCGGAGCCCCTGCCTCTCCAGCTCCGCCTCCGCGTCGCCCAGCGCCCGATCGACCAGCTTCGGGGTCGGCCGGGCCGACCCCAACCCAACCACCACGTCCACGCCCCCGCCGCGGGCCAGCTCGCTGCCGGGCCGCGCGCTCTGCGCCACGATGGCGCCGTACGGCGGCTGTGCGACCTCGCGCTGGTCCACCTTGCCAAGTGCCAGCCCCAGCGCGGCGAGGTCCTGGCGGGCCTCGTTCACGCGGCGGCCGCTCAGGTCCGGCACCCTCACCGGCGGCGGCCCCCCGCTCACCACGGCACGGACCGGCAGGTCGCTCTGAATCGCCGCGTTCGGGGCTGGCTCCTGGCGTAGCACGGTGCCCCTGGGCGCGGCCTCCGAGGACTCCTCCGCTATGGTGAGCTGCACCCCCGCCTGGCGCGCCGCTGCGCGGGCCGCCTCCAGCGACTGGCCGACCAGCGCCGGCACACGCACCGGGCGGGGTGGGTTGAGCAGGCGCGGCAGGGCCAGCGCGCCGAGCAGCGCCAGCAACGCGAGCCCTCCCAACGCTGGCAGCAGGACGGACCGGCGGCGGAAGCGGGCGGGATCCAGACCCCGCAGCAGAGCCAGCCAGGCCGGGCGCGGCCCGGCGTCGTCCAGGTCGAGCGGGCGCGGGCGGAGCCGCGTCCACTCGACCGGATCGGCCGGCGCAGTGGCGCGCCCTGGGCCCGGGCGGTCCGCAGCCGTGCGCTGGGCGGGCTCCTCCTCCGACGCGGCCACCGCCGGGGCTCCTGCGATCGAGGCGGGCGCCGGGCCCTCGCCCCGCAGCGCGCCACGGAAGGCGTCGGCCGAGGGAGGACGCTCCTCCGGGTCGCGGGCGAGCGCCCGGCGGATGGCGGTGTCAACCTCGGCCGGCACGTCTGGTCGCAGGTGGGAGAGCGGCTCCGGCGCGCGCGCCAGCCGCTGGGTGGCTACGGCGATCCACGTGTCGCCCGGGAAGGCCGGGCGACCGGCCAGCAGCTCGTAGGCCAGCAGGCCGAGCGCGTAGATGTCGGAGCGCTGGTCCGTCCGGCCGTGCTCGACTTGCTCGGGCGCCAGGTACGGCGTCGTCCCGCTCAGACGCTCGGGAGTGATGGCGCCCGTCGTGGTTGCCAGGTGGGCGATGCCGAAGTCGACCAGCTTGGCCCCGCCAGCGGGATCCAGCAGCACGTTATCGGGCTTGACATCGCCGTGGACGATCCGCTGCCCGTGCAGCACCTGGAGAGCCTCGGCAATCTGGCCGACGATGCGGACGGCCTCCGCGACCGGCACCGGGCCCGCGCGCAGTCGCTCGCGCAGGCTGCCGCCGGCCACGTACTCCATGACCACGAAGCAACCGTCGTCGGCGGCACCGGCGTCGTAGACCGTCACCAGGTGCGGGTGGAACAGGCGGGCGACGCGCCGCTCCACCTCCAGAAACTGCTCCACGAAGGTCCGCTCCCGCGAGAGGTGGGGATGGAGCAGCTTCACCGCAACCGTGCGGTTCAGCGTGAGGTCGGTGGCGCGGTAGACGGTCGCCATGCCGCCGCGGCCGACGACTTCGTCCAGGACGTAGCGGCCGTTGAGCGGCGACTGGACGGGCTGGCCCGGCGCGTCCGCTGCGTCGCCAGCAGGCCCATCCGGCCGTCCACGCCCCCCGCGGTCGGCAATCGCTCCATCCGGCCGGGGCGGTGGATCCGGCGCCGCCCGTCGGGACGCCAGGCGAAGCGCAGGGGCCGAAGGTCGATCCGTCTCCGTGGCGTCGTGGTCCACGCGCTTAGCCTTCCAGGAGAGGTTGTGCGCCCCGCTCAGTCCCCGGTCAGTCATCGTCCGCCTCGTCCTCGCCCTCGCCCGGGTGGTGGCGGTTGGATGGCGCCGGTTTCGCCGGCTGCTGCCGGCCGGGTGGCTGCGGCGCGGGTGCCCGCGCCGCTGGCGCCGGGGCCGCCGCGGCCGGCCGTTGCTCGCGCCCGGTCGCGGCGCTCACCCGCTCGACGGGGCGGGTCAGCACGGCGCCGGGCGTCGGGTCCACGGCGGGGGGCGGCGCGGGCGCCGCAGTGCTGGGCCGGTCGACCAGGTCCGGGACCATGCCAGCCTCCGTCGTCGTACTCGGCGGCCCCGCGCGCAGGGCCTGCCCGAGCAGGCCGACCGCGAGCAGCGCCCCCGCGACAGCCACGCCGACCCGACGCGGCCACCTCCACCCCACTGGCCACGGCGACGCGCCCCGCTGGCCCGCGGCTGCCACGGGTGGGATCACCCAGGTGGCCTCGCCCGCCGCGCGTAGGACGTCCCGGAAGGCGCCCGCGTCGGGGAAGCGCTCGGCGGGATCGCGGGCCAGGGCGGTCAGCACGACCCGCTCCAGCGCTGGCGGGATGGTGGGGTCGAGCGCGCGCGGCGGGAGCGGGTCAGCCACCAGCCGCTGCGAGAGCACCGCCGCCAGGCTGGGCCCTCCGAACGGGGGGCGGCCGACGAGCAGCTCGTACAGCACGGCGCCGAGCGCGTAGACGTCGGTGCGGTCGTCCACCCCGTCACCGCGCGCCTGCTCGGGTGCCAGGTACGCGGCGGAGCCGCGGATCTCGCCCGTCGGCGCGGTGGCTGTCACACTCGTGGCGCGGGCGATGCCGAAGTCCACGAGCTTCGCGGTGCCGTCGGGCGTGACGAGGACGTTCTGCGGCTTCACGTCGCAGTGGACGATCCCCTGCCGGTGGGCGGCCGCGAGCGCGTCGGCGATCTGCGCCGCCAGTCGGGCCGCTTCGGTGGGATCGAGCCTCCCGCGCTCCCGCAGCAGGTCGCGCAGCGTCCGCCCCGGCACCAGCTCCATGGCGATGAAGGCGTGGCGATCCACGCTCCCCGCGTCGAAGATGCGGGCGATGCCGGGGTGGCCGAGGCTGGCAACCGTCTGTGCCTCGCGCAGGTACGTCGCCGCGACGTCGCCGGTGCCGCTCGACGTCAGGTCGAGGAGCTTGATCGCCACGTCCCGGCCGAGGAGCTCGTCGTGGGCGCGGTACACCCGGCCCATGCTGCCGGCACCAATCTCCTCGAGCAGCCGGTACCGGCCGGCGAGGCGAGCACCGGGCGTGAGTCTGCCCACTGGCGTGCCGTGCGTCATCTCCGAAGGGTTCAACGTCGCAGCCATGGCCGCTGCTACGGAAGCCCGCCCCGGGCCTGCGGGACCGGTTGGTCCTGACGGCGCGAATCCCCATCCCCCTCGAGCGGGGTGGAGCCGGGTCCACGCCGAGCAGGTGCACGCTGCGTGCCGTCCCCCTGCCAGGCGAGCGCCATCGCGAGACGTTCTCCCCGGTGAACTGGCGTCGACGATTCTCGGCTACAACCCAGGCAATTCGAGCGGTTGACAGTGCCGGTGGGCCCGTGGCACCGTCCACGCATCACTGGGCTGCACGCGCGCGGAGCCGCACCGTGTAGACGTGTCTAGCCGAACCGAACAGGGGGTGTGCTCCCATGGACGCGCGGATGCTCAAATCGACAGTGGGCCGAGGGGCGGTGACACGGCGGCAACTGATCACCCGTGTGGGGCTGGGTCTCGCAGGCGGGGCGTTGGCCTCGCTCCTGGCGGCCTGCGGGCAGGCGGCTGCGCCGGGCCCAACCACCCCGCCGGCCAAGCCCACCGAGGCTCCCAAGCCTGCGGCCGCGCCTGCCGCGACCGCGGCGCCCAAGGCGGCGTCCGCGCGGGGCGCAGGGGGCGTGCTCAAGATCCTCATGTGGCAGGGTCCGACCATCCTCAACCCCCACCTCTCGCAGGGCACGAAGGACTACATCGCCTCACGCCTGGCGTGCGAGCCGCTGCTGACCGTGAGCGCCGACGGCAAGCTGAGCCCGGTGCTCGCCGCCGAAGTGCCCTCGCGGGAGAACGGCGGGCTGAGCGCGGACGGCAAGACCGTCACCTACAAGCTGAAGAAGGACGTGAAGTGGGCCGATGGCCAGCCCTTCACGGCCGAGGACGTCGCGTTCACGTTCGAGTTCATCGCGAACAAGGAGACGTCGGCCGTCACGCTCGGCACCTACCTCGACGTCGCGAGTGTGGAAGCGGTCGATCCGCTCACCGCCCGCGTCACGTTCAAGGAGGCGACCGGCGGCTGGTTCGCGCCGTTCACGGGGACCAACGGCATGATCGTGCCGAAGCACGCCTTGCAGAGCTACATCGGCGCCAACGCGCGTAACGCGCCGTTCAACCTCAAGGCCTTTGGCACCGGCCCGTTCCTGGTGGAGGACTTCAAGCCGGGCGACCTGGTCGTCTACACAGCGAACCCGAACTACCGCGAGGCAGCCAAGCCGTTCTTCGGGCGTGTCGAGATCAAGGGCGGCGGCGACGCCGTCTCGGCCGCTCGATCCGTCCTCGAGACCGGCGAGTACGACTACGCCTGGAACCTGCAGGTCGAAGCGCAGGTGCTCGAGCAGATCCAGGCGGGCGGCAAGGGCGACCTGGTCACCGGCCCCGGCTCTGGGGTGGAGCAGATCTACTTCAACATGGCCGACCCCAACACCGAGGTCGACGGCGAGCGCTCGAGTCCAACGAGCAAGCACCCATTCCTCACCGACCCGCGGGTGCGCGAGGCGATGGCCCTGGCGATCGACCGCGCGACGCTCGCCAAGCAACTCTACGCCGCGACCGGCGACGCCACGCCCAACGTCCTGACGACGCCGACCAGTCTCGCCTCACCGAACACCCGGTACGAGTTCAATCTTGACCAGGCGAACCGTCTCCTCGACGAGGCGGGCTACCGGCGGGGTGGGGACGGCATCCGGGTCACGCCGGGAGGCGTCCGCATGAAGGTGGTGTACCAGACCTCGACCAACTCGCTCCGCCAGAAGGAGCAGGCACTCGTCAAGGACGGCTGGCAGAAGATCGGCATCGAGACCGAGCTGAAGTCAGTGGACGCCAGCGTGTTCTTCTCCAGCGCGCCGGCCAACCCCGACACGTACGCCCACTTCTCGACTGACGCCCAGATGTTCACCTCGACGTTCGACTCGCCGTTCCCGGTGCTGTACATGAAGCGTTTCTACGGCGCCGTGCCGGAGCGCGACTGGGCGCAGAAGGCCAACAACTGGGCCGCGCAGAACTTCATGAAGTGGTCCAACGACGAGTACAACCGGCTCTACGACCAGGTGAGGAGCGAGCCGGACGTGGAGAAGGGGCGCCAGCTCTGGATGCGGATGAACGACATCGTCGTAGGCTCGTTCATCTCCGTGCCGCTGGTCGACCGCAAGTTCACGGACGCCAAGGCGAAGGGGATCAGCGGGCCCGCGCCCGGGCCGTTCGACGCCGTGTTCGCCTGGAACATCGCCGACTGGACGAGGGCATAGGAGTGCCGGCCTGGGGCCCCCCGGCGCGACCCGCCGGGGGGCCCCAGGCCGCGTAACGCGGCCGTGACCACCTACGCCCTCCGGCGTCTGCTGATCGCAGCGCCAACGTTGCTCCTGATCAGCGTGGTGGTCTTCACGACCCTGGCGCTGGCGCCAGGGGACCCGCTCTCGCAGTTCGCCGCCAGCCCGGAGCTGCCGCCCGAGGTGCGGGCTAATATCCGCCGTCAGTTCGGCCTGGACGATCCGCTCTACGTCCGCTACGCGAAGTGGCTGGCCAATTTCGCCCAGGGCGACTGGGGCTACTCGTTTGCCAGTCGCTCGCCCGCGATCGGGCTCATCCTCCAGCGACTCCCCACCACGCTGCTGGTCGTCGGTACGGCCTACGTGGTCGCCGTGCTGGTCGCCATTCCCCTCGGCATGACCACCGCCACGCGCCAGTACTCGTGGTACGACCACATCGCCACCGGACTGAGCTTTGCCGGCTTCTCCCTGCCCACCTTCTTCACGGGTGTGCTGCTCATCATCGTCTTCAGCGTTCAGCTCCGCTGGCTGCCGATGGTCTACGACCAGCAGGTGCGGGACCCGGTCCTCTGGCTCAAGCAGGCCATCATGCCGATCGGCGTCCTGGCGCTCTTCCAGGCCGCCACGCTCACGCGCTACGTCCGGGCGTCCATGCTCGACAACCTGACGCAGGACTACGTCCGAACCGCTCGCGCCAAGGGACTTGCCGAGCAGACGCTCGTCATCCGGCACGTGCTACGCAACGCCCTGGTGCCGGTGATCACGCTCATCGCCCTGCAGCTCCCGGCCGTCTTCACCGGCGCGGTCGTGACCGAGCAGATCTTCCGCGTGCCCGGCATCGGCTCGTTGCTGATCGCCTCGATCCAGGCCAACGATACCCCCGTGATCATGGCGATCATCATGGTCTTCTCACTCCTGGTGGTCGTCTTCACCCTCCTGGCCGACCTGTTGTATGGCGTGCTCGATCCCCGGGTGACATACCGGTGAGGTGCCGCGATGAGCACGGCTGAGGCGGGCGTCGACCTGGCGGCTATCTCGCGCGTCGCGCCACCATTCCCCCGGCAGGTCGAGCGGTCGCTCTGGCGAGACGCCTGGCGCCGGTTCCGCCGCCACAAGCTGGCGCTGGCCGGCACGCTGGTCTACCTCTCCCTCGTCCTGCTGGCCGCCCTCGGGCCGCTGGCGTGGACGGCGGGCATCAACGACATCGACCTCAGCGCCTCCACCCGGTTCTCCGCCGCCCACCCCCTGGGGAGCGACGATCTCGGCCGTGACGTCCTGGCCCGCCTCCTCTGGGGCGGCCGCATCTCGATCGCCGTGGGCCTCGGGGCCATGCTGGTGGCGATCAGCATCGGTGTCACGGTAGGCTCGCTCGCCGGCTACTTCGGCGGCTGGGTCGACATCCTCCTCAGCCGCGCCATCGAGGTCTTCCTGGCGGTGCCGCAGCTCCCGCTGCTGCTCGTGATCGTCTACCTCTACCGCAATGCGCTGGTGAAGGCGCTCGGCCCGGAGGTGGGCGTCTTCATCCTGATCGTCGGCGTGATCGGGACGCTGAACTGGATGCCGACCGCTCGCCTGGTGCGGGCCGGCTTCATCACCCAGCGCGAGCGCGAGTACGTGGAGGCGGCTCGCTGCCTGGGGGCCGGGCCGCTGCGCGTGATCCGCCACATCCTCCCCAACACCCTCAGCCCGATCATCGTCGCCGGCACCCTCTCCGTCGGCTCATCGATGATCGCCGAGTCCACCCTCTCGTTCCTGGGACTCGGCTTCCCGCCAGACGTGCCCACCTGGGGCCGTCTGCTGTATGACGCCCAGAACTTCCTGACCATTGCGCCCACGCTGGCCCTCTTCCCGGGCCTGGCGATCTTCCTGGCAGTCCTCTCGATCAACTTCGTCGGCGATGGCCTGCGGGACGCGCTCGATCCACGCCGGACGTTCTGAACGCCCGCGCCCCGGCGCCGAGCGAAGCGCTTAGCCGCCATGCCTGATCCTCCGCCTACCGAGCCAGGCCGGGCAGCGTCTCCTCAGTCGGCGGGCCCGGGTGGCGACGGGGTGCAGGCAGCGTCCCGCAGACCCAACGCAGGACGCGAAGCTCCGCCCGGGGACGAGGCGGAGGCGGGGTGAGAGGGCTGTACTACGGGTGGCTCCTGGTGCTCACGCTCGGTGCCACCGAGACGGTCACGTGGGGCGTGCTCTACTACAGCTTCACCGTCTTCCTCCCGGCGATGGAAGCCGACCTCGGCTGGTCCCGCGGGGCAACGTCCGGCGCGTTCTCGCTGGCGCTGCTGGTCGCGGGACTCGCCGCCATTCCTGTCGGGCGGTGGCTCGACGCGCGGGGTGCCCGCGTGCTCATGACAGCCGGCTCGGCCGCCGGGGCGCTCCTGGTGCTCGCGTGGTCGCGGGTGGCGACCCTCACCCAGTTCTACGTGCTCTGGGCGCTGATCGGGCTGGCGATGGCAGCCGTGCTGTACGAGCCCGCGTTCGCCGTGGTGACCACCTGGTTCGTGCGCCGGCGCGCCCGGGCGCTCGCCATCATGACGCTCATGGCGGGCTTCGCGAGCACCATCTTCCTGCCGCTGACCGCCTGGCTCATCGGCGCCCAGGGGTGGCGGATGGCGCTCGTCACCCTCGCCGCGATCCTGGCGGCAACCACCATCCTGCCCCACGCGTTGCTGCTCCGGCGCCGACCTGAAGACCTGGGCTTGCGGCCCGACGGCGATCCACCCGGGCCTCCCCGACCCGTGGCCCGGCTCGGACCACGCGCCATCTCCGCCGGCGCCGCGCTACGGGAGCCCTCCTTCCGCTGGCTGGTGGCAGCCTTCTGCCTGAATGCGGTGGTCGTGATCGCGGTCCAGGTGCACCTCGTGGCCTACCTGCAGGACCGGGGCGCCTCGCGCACCTTCGCCGCCTCGGCCGCCGGCCTGATCGGGGCCACGCAGGTGCTGGGGCGCCTCCTCCTCGGGGCGCTGGGCGAGCAAGTCCCGCTTCGCCCGAGCGCAGCGGCGGCGTTGGGAGTCCAGCCAGCGGCCCTCATCGCCCTCCTGCTCGTGCCAGGCACGTTCGGACTCGCCACGTTCATCGTCCTGTTCGGTGCGGCGAACGGCGCGCGCACGCTCATCCGGCCCGCGTACGTGGCGCACCTGTACGGGAGCGCGCGCTACGCGACCGTCGCCGGCGTGCTGGCGAGCTTCGTCGTCGTCGCGCAGGCGCTGGCGCCCGTGGCTGCTGGCGTCGCCTACGACGCCCTTGGCCGGTACGAGCCGCTGCTGTGGGCGCTGGTCGGGCTGGCGACCCTCGCGGCGTTGGCGGTGCTCCAGGCGCGCCCGACGGCGACCTTGACCGGGGTCGAGCCGGCCACGGAGGACGAGGTGACCCCAGCACACCTGTAGCTGATCCTCAGGGCCTGCTCCACCCCCACGCGTGGCGTGGACGGGTCAGGGCGGGCGCGAGACAGGTGACCCTCCGAGGGGAGAAACCAGCCAGACGATAGACGCTGGTCTGGACGCGAGGGACGGGCGTACTCGTTCATGCCTCTATTCCCGGCACCGTTAGCGGGGGGTACTGCTGTCCGTTCGTGCGCCAGGCGTCCCAGCCCGCGACCAGCCCATCCGCCTGCATCTGGCGGAACTCCGCCTGCGCCTGCTGGACGAGCGCGGGTGCCGCCAGGAGGTCGGCGACGGTCATCGCCATCGCCTTGGCTGCCTGGATCACCGCCGCATCGCCCGGCTCGCCGGCTGCCGCCGCGGCGAACTCCAGCGAATGGCCCGGCATCGTCTCAGGCCCGATGGCGAAGTACGCGTGCACGCTGGGCAGGATCTGGCTGATGTCGCCCATGTCCGTGGAGCCCATCCGCTCGTCTGGCGCTGGCTCCGCAACGGCGATCCCCAGCGCCTCCATGTTCGCGACGAACAGACGCCCGATCGTCAGGTTGGGCACCATATTGTCGTACCCCCGGTGCTCGACCCACTCGAGCCGCGTCCCGGTGGCCACGGCCGCGCCTTCCGCTGAGCGCCGCAGCAGGCCCACCAGCTCCCGCTGGTACGCCCGGTCCTTCGCCCGCACGCTGAACTTTGCCGCCGCCCGCGAAGGGATGATGTTCACGGCGTCGCCGCCGTGCGTGATGATCCCGTGCACTCGTGCATCGGGCCGCATGTGCAGGCGGTTGGCGTTGACGCTGACGAATGTCTGGATGACGGCTTCCAGGGCGTTG
Organism: uncultured Chloroflexota bacterium; assembly: GCA_964435115.1. Taxonomy (GTDB): domain Bacteria; phylum Chloroflexota; class UBA6077; order UBA6077; family CF-72; genus CAYSYM01. Next base: position 13,782 of record CAYSYM010000013.1, read on the forward strand.
ACCCCCAGGTCCGGCGACCCCGCTGCGTGGGCTGCCTTGCCGTGGAAGACGACGTCGACCCGGCTGTGGGCCAGCGATCCGCGCAGCACGACGTTCCGGGTGGAAGGGTGCATCATGAGGCCGGCGTCGACGTCGGCGAACACCCCGGCTTCGGCCAGGATGATCTTGCCGCCACCCCCCTCTTCCGCCGGAGTCCCGATCACGAGGACGCGCCCGCCGACGTCGCCGTCGGTCTCCGCCAGGGCGAGGGCCGCGCCCAGCGCGCTGGCGGCGATGATGTTGTGGCCGCAGCCGTGGCCTACGTCTGGCAGGGCGTCGTACTCGGCCACAAGCGCCACGGTCGGACCTGGCCCTGGCCCGCGCCGCTCAGCCCGAAATGCGGTCGGCAAGCCACCCACGCCGCGCTGGAGCGCGTAGCCGGCCCGTTCCAGCTCGTCGGTGAGCCGCGCTGCCGCCCGATGCTCCTGGAACGCCACCTCGGGGTCGGCGTGGATGGCATGGCTGACCGCCAGGAGCTGATCGCGCAGCGCCTCGACGGCGTCGTCAATGCGGGCCTTCCATCCGTCGCGCTCGGCACTCATGGCGCATCCCTTCTGGACGAGAGGCGGCGCTCGGCACACGCAATCCGTCTGGCGTGGCACAGGCAGCGCGCGCCCGGCCAGTGTACCTGTCCGCCGTCGCCGCGGCGCCGGCAGGGGAAAGGAGGGGTGTGGCTGGGCAGGAGCGGCTGCGACGGCGCGCGGTGTGCGCGCGAGGAGTGTGGGGCTGGTACCTGCCGTCTGGGGGCCGTACAGTCCGGCCCAGTGCCCCTGTTCCGCGACCAGCGGTCGGCGAGTGCAACGCCCCTCCCCACTGAGCCAGGGCCCGCCGCCGGCTCGCCCCCAGGACGCCGCGCGGCCCGGCCGGCCCCTCCCACCACTCGTGCGGTGCCGGCGCCACGGATGCGCGGCGGGTGCGCCCAGGGCGTGCTGGTGCAGGCGGCGCCGCTCCTGGTGCCCCTGGCGCTGCTGGCACTCGGAGGGGCGGTCGGGCTGGCGTTCACTCTGAACCCGCCGGCGGCGTGGGAGCGGTTGCTAGGCCTACTGGGTGCCGGCGCCGTCGGGCTCGCCACCCTCTTCGGCCTTCGGGCCGCGCCCGATCGACGGCTGCCCGCCATCCTGCTGGCCGGCCCGGCCGGGGCGCTGCTGGCCGGGCTGTGGGTCATCGCGGCCTCCGGGCCCGGAACCTTCCGCGGCCCGATCGGCCAGGTGCTGGACCGCGCGTTCGCGCCGATCCTCGGCGCCGTGGTCCTCACCGACCCGTGGTGGGCGACGAACACCCGCTTCGTCGTCGGCTACAACGGCCTAGCCGACCTCTCGCTCGTGGCTGTCTGGCTGGCCGCCGGCGTGTTGCTCGCCCGACCCGCGCGCCGGACGGCCGTGGCAGCGGCGGCGCTGCTGGCTCTGGGCCTCGTGCTGCTGGTCGGCACCAGCTCCCGAGGCGCACTGGTAGGGCTGCTGGCGGGCCTGGCGACCGTCGGACTGCTCGGTTGGACGCGCGGCTGGCTGCTGGCGCTCGGCAGCGCGCCTCTCGTGCTTGCCATGGCGCTGCTCGGCGCCCTGGACAAGGGCCTGGACCTGACGTCCACCACGGGCCGGCTCGCGTTCTGGCAGGGATACGTGCGGCTGCTCCGGGAGTTCCCCCTGACTGGCGTGGGGCTGGGCCTGGACACGGCGAACGCGGTGGCGCGGCTTTACGAGGTCAACCCGGACCCCGAGCGGATCTACTACGCGCACAACACGTTCATCCAGACCTACATGGAGCTCGGCCCGCTCGGCATGGTGGGGATGCTGGCCCTGCCGCTGCTCGCCCTGGCGGCCGCGCTCGGCGCGCGTCCGGTGGTGGTGAGCCGTGCTCGGCGTGGGCTGCTGCTGAGCAGCGCCGGGCTGCTGGTGGCGCTGGAAGTCCACGGTCTGACCGACCAAGTGGTCACCACCAACGTTGGGACGGCTCTGGTCTTCGCCGCGGCGGCTATGCTGCTCGCCTCCCTCCCACCGACAAGCCTGGTCGGGGCGTCGCGCCTGGCCGGGCGGCTCGCGGCCAGCGTTGCGCTCGCTCTGGCGGCGCTGCTGCTCGCCGGCCTGGCGCTGCCGCCGGTGCGGGCGCAGGTGCTGGTGAACCTGGGCAGCCTGCAGCTCAGCCGGGCGATGCTGAGTGGCGAGCCGGTGGATCGAAGGCAACTGGCGCTTGCCGAAGGTTGGTTCGAGGAGGCGCTGGCGCTGAGCCCCGACCAGCCGGCCGTGCTGCGCGGCCTGGCGTGGGCGCGCCTGGAGCGGTTCGACGCCCCGGGTGCGCTCGCCGCGCTCCAGCAGGCAGCCGCTTCGCCGCGACTGGATCCCTTCGACATGCTGCAAGTAGCTCGCGCCTACCGCGCGCTGGGCTTCGGCGACGAGGCCTACGGCTGGGCAACGCGGGCCTTCGAGGCGTGGGGCCGGGCTCCCCCCGAGCCAGTCCTCCGCGAGTACAAGCGCGCGACCCTGGCCGATAACCCCGCGGCGATCACGCTGGCCGAGCAGGGCGAAGCAGCGCTGCGCGCCCGCCGCTACGGCGAGGCGCTCGACCTCTTCAGGCAGGCCCTGGCCCTGGCCCCGGAGAGCGCCTACCTGCGGGAGCGCCTGGGCGACGCGGCGCGCGGGGTGGAGCGTTACGGCCCGCAGGGGCCGGCCACGCCGCCGTAGCGTCCGCGTCTCGGCGGGCGGCACCGGCCTGTGCGGCACGTGCGGGGTATCCCGGTAGTGGGCAGGCGTGCGGGCACGCCAGCAGCTCCGGTACGCTGGAGGCGATGGCGGACAGCGGCGGAGCACCCGCCGAGGATGCGCGCATCTGGGTTGGACGGGTGAAGCCCGGCCGGGAGGCGGACCACGCGGCCTTCCTGGAGTGGCTCCGTGGTGCGGAGGCGGCGTCCATCTTCCGCCGCCGCCGGCTGACCGAGTACGCGTTGTGGGAGCAGGACGGGACCGTGACGGTGACCTTCAGGGCGCCGCGCACCGGCGACCCGCGGATCATGATTGACTTCCTGCGCTACCCGGGTATGTGGCCGGAGTTCTGGGAGTTCTCGCGGGGCGGGCGGCTCGAAGACGAACCAGGGCAAGAAGCGGCGTCCGGCCGGCTGGCCGTCCACTGGCGGCGCGACGCGGGACGGGTGTAACAGCGGATGGACCTGGGGCTGCGCGGGCGGGTGGCCGTGGTGACTGGATCGAGCCGAGGGATTGGGCGAGCGGTCGCCTCGGCGCTCGCCGAGGAGGGCGCGTACGTGGTGCTCAACGCACGCGGCGCGGAGGCGCTGCAGGCGACGGCGGCCGAGCTGCGCGGCCGTGGGGCGACGGTCGCGACGATCGCCGCCGACGTGACGGACCCGCGCGGCTGCCAGCAGGTCGTGGACGCCGCGCTCCAGGCGTTCGGGCGAATCGACGTGCTGGTGAACAACGTGGGTGGCGGACAGGCGGACGGGCTGGGAGCGCCCGAGGCTGAGTGGCGCCAGGCGTTCGACTGGACCCTCTGGCCCTCGCTGCGACTGAGCCGGCTGGTGGTCCCGTCCATGCGACAGCAGCGGCGCGGCGTTATCGTGATGATCGCCTCGATCTACGGGCGGGAGGCCGGCGGCCGGGCAGGGTACCAGGTGGCGAAGTCCGCCCAGATCAGCCTGGCCAAGGCGATGGCGCGCGAGCTGGCGCCGGATGGGATTCGCGTGGTGAGCGTAGCCCCGGGGTCAATCATGTTCGAGGGCGGATCGTGGTGGCGCCGCCAGCAGGCGGACCCGGAGGGGATCGCCGAGTTCGTGCGCCAGGAGATGCCGTACGGACGTTTCGGACGGCCCGAGGAAGTCGCCGACGTCGTCGCGTTCGTCTGCTCCGACCGCGCGAGCCTCGTCTCGGGCACGTCGATCCCGGTGGACGGGTGCCAGGGACGTTCGCTGATCTGAGCGCATCGCGCGCACGTCACCCAAGGAGAAGGGATGCCGTACCTCACCGACGAGCTGAAGCGTGAGCTGATCGAGCTGCGCCGCGACTTCCACCGACACCCGGAGCTGGCCCACGAGGAGCATCGCACCGCGGGCATCGTCGCCGAGCGGCTGCGCGCGCTGCGGCTGGACGACGTGCGCACCGGCGTCGGAAAGACGGGCGTGGTGGGGCTGCTGCGGGGCGGCGGGCCTGGCCCGACCGTCCTGCTGCGCGCTGACATGGATGCGCTGCCGCTGGTGGAGGCGGACCGCGGGCAGCCGTACCGCTCGCAGAACGAGGGCGCGCACCACGCCTGCGGCCACGACGGCCACATGGCGATCCTGCTCACCACTGCCCGCATCCTGGCCGGCCGCCGCGCCGAGCTGCCGGGGACGGTGGTGCTGGTGTTCCAGCCGGCCGAGGAGCGCGTGGGCGGCGCCGAAGGTATGATCGCGGATGGCGCCCTCGCCAGCCCTCGGCCGGATGCATCCTTCGCCCTCCACCTGTGGAACGACGAGCCAGCGGGTACGATCGGCGTGCGGCCGGGCCCGGTCTTCGCCAGCGCCGACGCGTTCTCGATCACGCTGGCCGGCCCGGGCGGCCACGGGGCCGAGCCGCACCAGACCGTCGACCCCGTCGTGGCGGCGGCCTACCTGATCACGGTGCTCCAGACGCTGGTCTCGCGCGAGACGCCGCCGCTCCAGTCGTCGGCGCTAACGATCGGGAGCATCCACGGCGGGAGCGCGCCAAACATCATCCCGAGCCAGGTGGAGCTGCAGGGCACCCTGCGCACATTCGACGACGAGCTGAAGGCGACGTTGCTGCGGCGGATCGGCGAGCTGGTCGACGGCATCGGCGAGACGTTCCGGGTCCAGGCGACGTTCGAGGCGCCGCCAGGCTGCCCGCCGTGCGTCAACGACGCGACGATGGCCGCGCTGGTCCGGGAGACGGCCGTGCGTCTGTTCGGGCCGGAGCGCGTCACCGACCGGGTCCAGACCACGGGCGCCGACGACATGGCGCTGTTCCTGCAGGCCGCGCCCGGCTGCTACTTCATCGTCGGCTCGGCCAATCACGAGCGCGGGCTGGACAGCCCGCACCACAGCCCGACGTTCGACTTCGACGAGCGGGCGCTGGAGATTGGCGCGGAGCTGCTGACGCAGGTGGCGCTGGATTACCTCTCGCGCGGCGGCCGGCGGCCAGACGGGCGCGGCCCCGCCTCGACCAACTGAGCGCGGGACCCGTGGGGCGACGCACGCCGCTGGGGGACGTGCTGGTGCTGCGCCCGGGCGCGCTTGGCGACGCGCTGCTGGCCGTCCCGGCGCTGCGGGCGATCCGCCGCGCGTTTCCTGGCGCGAGGGTTGCCCTGGGCAGCCACGCCGCCGCGGCCGCGCTGCTCGAAGCGTGCGGGGAGGTGGACGCGGGTCGGCCGTTCGACAGCCCGGAGCTGGCGTGGGTGTTCGATCCGGCAGGTGAGCCGCCCGGCCCGGCGCCACGAGCAGTCGTCGCCTGGCGGGCCGACCCGGGCGGGTCGCTCGTTCGGTCGCTGCAGGCGCGTGGTTTCGGCACGGTGGTGGTGGCGCCCTCCCGACCCCTGGACGGGCTGGTCCGACACTCCGCCGAGCACCTCCTGTCCACTCTCGGCCCACTCGTCGCCGACGTTGCGCTGGATGCGCGACCGCTCCGGATCCAGGCGCCGCGCCGCGGCGACGTGCTGCTGCACCCGGGGAGTGGCGCGCCGCGGAAGAACTGGCCACCACCCCGGTTCGCGGCCGTGGCGGCCAAGCTCCTCGAGCAGGACATTCCAGTGTGGCTGGTGGTGGGCGAGGCGGACGCGCTCGCAGCGGGTGAGCTGGAAGCCGCGCTGGGCCACCGGCTTCCCCGCCTCACCGTCCCGTCGCTGGGCGAGCTCGCGGCGCGGCTGGCTGGCTGCCGGGCGTACGTCGGCAACGACTCCGGGGTATCCCACCTGGCGGGCCTGGTCGGGGCGCGCACCCTGGCGCTGTTCGGCCCGACCGCACCCGAAATGTGGCGTCCGCTGGGCCCCGACGTGGTCGTGCTCCCATTCGACACCCGGCCGGAGCGGGTGGCGGAGCTCGCCGTGTGGCGGGCACGTCCGCAGGCTGAGCCGGACGCGCCGCGGCCTGGCCGGGCGCGTCCGGCGTGAGCGCTCGCCCTACCCTGTGGGCTTGGGTGTCGGAGTGGGGGCCGGTGGCTTGGGCTTGGGCACCGGCGGCTGCTGGCCGCCCGACTGCGGCCTTGGCGTGGGAGTGGCAGTAGGGGCAGGTGCCTGGGGCTTGGGCGTTGGCGGTGGCGGCGCGGGAGAGGGCGTGGATGCGACCTGCGGCGGCGCGGTGGGCTGCTGAGTCGGCGCCGGGCCTGACGGCGTGGCGCTGGCGCTCGGGCCGGGCGCCCGCGTTGGGGCAGGGATGGCGCCGACGGGTGCCCGGGGGACGCGCTCGGCGAAGAACAGGTCCGACCGGCACGCGGCCTGGCCGGGCCGCAGCCGCGTGTCGCCGCACACCTGCTGCTCGGCCAGGCCGTCCGGCCGCGGGAACGGCTCGAAGGTGGTCGTCTGGAAGTAGTCGAAGGAGGCCTGCATCGCCTCCGGCCAGATCTTGCCGGCCGTCATGGAGCTGAGCACTTCGCGCATCGGCCGGCCGTCGGTGTTGCCCACCCAGACCACGATTACCAGGTTGGGCGTGTAGCCCGCGGTCCAGGTGTCACGGTAGTTGTCCGTGGTCCCCGTCTTCGAGGCCGCTGGAATCGGCCTGCCGTCGCGCCGCAGGTTCAGCGGCGTGTTCGGGCCATAGGTGAACAGCTTCGCCGCCGGATCGGAGAGGATGTTGGTGACCATGTAGGCCGCCCGCGGGTCCATGACCTGCTCGCCCTGAGGCACCTTGTAGTCCTCCAGCACGTTGCCCTCGGCGTCGACGATGCGGGTGATGGCCACGAACGGGATCTTGCGCCCCGTGTTGGCGAGCGTGGCGTATAGCTGCGCGAGGTCCAGCGGACGCACGTCGGCCCCACCCAGGGTCAGGCTCAGGCCGAAGTACTTGCCGGAGTCTGCCCCCCAGGAGGCGATGCCGATGCGCCGGCCCAGGTCGACCACGTTGTCGACGCCAGCGAACTCGAGCGTCTTCACGGCCGGAATGTTGAGCGAGTTGCCGAGCGCCGTGCGCGCGGTCACCTGGCCGTGGAAGGCGTTGTCGAAGTTCTTGGGGCACCACTGGTTGCCCGGCCGGTCCTGCCAGCAGCTCGGCACGTCGTTGATGAAGGTGCCCGGATTCCAGCCCTTGAGGAACGCGGCCGAGTACACGAGTGGCTTGATGGACGAGCCCGGCTGCCGCTCGCTCAGCAGCACGTTGACCTGGCCGTCAATCGAGGCGTCGTTGTAGTCCATGCTGCCGTCGAAGGCCAGGATCTCCCCGGTCTTCGGGTTCACGGCCACCAGCGCCGCGTTGTTGCCTCCCTGCCGCTCGATGTTCGGGCGGTTGTTCCGCAGGACCTCCAGCATGCGCTCGCTGTAATCCAGGTCGAGCGTGGTGTAGATCTTCAGCCCGCCCTGGTAGAGGACCTTGGGGCCGTACTTCTGCTCCACGAGGTCGCGGATGTACATGACCCAGTGGGGTGCCTTCAGCTCGACCTGCCGCGGCTTGATGGTCAGCTTCTCGGCGTAGGCGTCGCGCGCCTGCTGCTCGGTGAGGAAGCCGTTCCGCACCATCTGCTCGAGCACGTAGGCCTGGCGCTCCTTGGTGGGGATGGGAATGCCATCCGCGGTCCGGGCGATATCGCGACGCGTGGGGTCGTAGAAGGACGGCGATTGGACGAGCCCGGCGAGGAGCGCGGCTTCCGCCAGCGTGAGGTCGCGGGCGGACTTGCCAAAGTAGTTCTGAGCCGCCGCCTCCACGCCGTAGCTCTGGTTCCCGTAGTAGACCTCGTTCAGGTACATCTCGAGGATCTGGTCCTTCGAGAGCTTCGCTTCGAGCTGGTAGGCGAGGATGATCTCGCGCAGCTTCCGCGTGACCGTTACCTGCTGGGCTTCCTTGGGGTCGAGCAGGGTGTTCCGCACGAGCTGCTGCGTGATGGTGGACGCGCCCGTCAGGGTCTCGCCGGTGCTGGTGAGAATGGCCGAGCGGACCGTAGCGCGGAGGTCGACGCCCCGATGCTGGTAGAAGTACGCGTCCTCGGCGGCCAGGGTGGCGTCGATCAGGTGCTGCGAGACCTGGTTGAGGGGGATCACGGTCCGCATACCTCCGTCGGGGTCGTAGAACTCCCACAGGAGCTGCCCCTTGCGATCGAAGATCTGGGCCGTCTTGAAGACCGCGCGGTCGTTGATGGCGCTCAGCGACGGCAGGTTGCGAGTCAGCGAGGCGTAGGCCGTGGCAGTCGCGTTGAGCAGGAGGGTGATGGCGAGGAACGTGAGCCCGACGAGCCCGACGAGCAGGCCGGCGCCCATGACCAGGGGGAGGTGCGCCCGGCCGGCGCGCTGCGCCTGGAGGCGACGCTCCTGGTGGGCGCGGATGCGGTAGAGGCGCTGCAGGCGCTCGGCTTGGGTGAGGCCCGGCTCACCCTGTCGGCTGGGGTGCGCCCCATTGGCGCCGTTCCCGTTCAGCACCGCCCAACCCTCGCGAAGGCAGCCATAGGCGCAAGGATGATGCCACAGCGAGTCTGCCGCCGGAGGCGCTCACGCGCCTGCGCGCCGCCCGAACCGGTACCCCACCCCGCGCACCGTCTCGACGTACCTGGGCTGGGCTGGATCGTCCTCCAGCTTCCTGCGCAGGTTGCCGATGTGCACGTCCACCACGTGGTCGTCGTAGTAATGGTTCCCCCAGACGCGCTCGAGGAGCTGCGCGCGCGTGAAGACGCGGCCGGGGTGCGATGCCAGGGCCGCGAGCAAGGCGAACTCGCGGGTGGTCAGCGGCAGGGACTGGCCGCGCTTGGTCACCTCGTGGCGCGCCTCGTCGATGGTCAGGTCACCGAGGGTGCGGGTGGTGGTCGGCTCGGTCTCCCCACCGGCTGTGTCCGACCGCCTGGGCCGCCGGAGCAGCGCCTTCACCCGGGCGACCAGCTCGCGGGGGCTGAACGGTTTGGTCACGTAGTCGTCGGCTCCGACCGCGAGCCCGACGATCGTGTCCACCTCCTCGGCCTTCGCGGTCAGCATGAGCACGTACGCGTCGGAGAAGTGGCGCAGCTGGCGGCAGACCTCGAGCCCGTCGAGACCGGGTAGCAGGAGGTCGAGGACGACCAGGTCCGGGTTCGCGGTGCGGGTGATCTCAAGCGCCGAGTGGCCATCTCCTGCCGTCAGCACCCGGTAGCCTTCGCGCGCGAGGTAGCCCTGCACCAGCTCGACCAGGTTCCGTTCGTCGTCGACGACGAGGACGGTCGTCATGCCAGTGCCCCAATCATACGCAGCCGAGGCCGCGGGGCTAGCGTGGCGGGTCGCAGACCCGGGGTGCTCGCCCGCACACGCTCTCGGGGAGCACCTAGCCGCGGGCCTCCAGCCGCCGCAGGATGAAGCGCAGGATGTGCTCGTGCTTCTCGCTGTCGCGGGCCATCGTCTCCAGGAGGAGCGCGTAGGTACCATCGCACAGCTTCGGCTCCTGGCGGGCGAGGTGCCGCAGGTAGCGTGCGCCCTCTCGCTCCTCGCGAATCAGGGCACGCGTCGCCCCGATGGCCTCGCCCAGGCGTGCGCCGTCCGATGGCACCGGCTCGCTTGCAGCGGCCTCGCGGTCGAGGTTGTGAGCCATCCGTTCGAGGAGGCCGTGGTGGCGCCGTTCGTCTTCCAGGACGAGCCCCATGAGCAGGGCGACCAGCGGGTCGCCGCTCTGGTCAGCTAGCCGCTCGTACGCCTCCATTGACTCTGCTTCCGCCGCTGCGTGTGCTTCCAGGGCCCGCAGCAGGCGCTCTGGCAGCGCCGTTCGCTCCGAGTCGTGCGCGGGAGCGTGCGCGTCCCCGGTTGAGATTGCTTGGTAGGTGTTCATCATCCGTCACCTCGGGGCTACGCGGGAAGTGGTGGGTAGAGCATGCGTCCAGCATTCCCCCGCGGCCACATGTGACGGGGTGGTTCTCCCCCAACCCGTTTGGGTGGGGAGCCCGCGGGCACAGGTGAAGGCCCAGGCTGCGCGCAGGTGGCAGGTGTCAGGTGTCGAGCGACCTCGAAGGAGCGTGCTCCGAGCGTCCAGGCGTGCCACCCGTACGGGTCACGCCACCGTACCGCGCACCAACCCGCCCGGATAGGGCAGCAGACTGCCCATCGGCGTCGAACAACCACCCTCGCGCGTATGGTCCGCTGCTCTGGCCGAGTCGATACTGGTGCCAGCCACTGGCGAGAACGACAAGGAGGTTCTCAAGATGTTCGGTGTAGACAAAGTGACGGACACGCAGGGTCGGGTCCTGATCCAGGATCCGCCGATCGCGCGGTTCCTGTTTCAGAGCACGCGAATGGCGTGGGTGTGGCTGGCGGTCCGGCTGTTCTTCGGCTACGAGTGGCTGGAGGCGGGCTGGAGCAAGTTCACCAACCCGGCCTGGATGGGCCCCACGGGTGAGGGCATCCTGGGCTACTGGCAGCGGGCCGTGGCCATTCCCGCACCGCCCGCCCGGCCGGCGATCACCTACGACTGGTACCGTGGCTTCCTGCAGTTCCTGATCGACGCCAACGCCGCGCCGTGGTTCAGCAAGGTGATCGTCTTCGGCGAGCTGCTGGTGGGCCTGGGCCTGATTCTCGGCGCGTTCGTCGGGCTGGCCGCCGCTGGTGGTCTGACGATGAACATGGCTTTCATGCTGGCAGGCACCACCAGCACGAACCCCGTGCTGGCGATCGTCGAGATCCTGCTGATCCTGGCGTGGAAGAACGCCGGCTACCTGGGTCTGGACCGCTTCCTGCTGCCGGCGCTCGGCACGCCGTGGCGGCAGACCCGGCTCCAGCAGGCCAGAGCACCACAACCGGCACCCGCGCACTGACGGCGGCGCGCTGGTATCGTCCGAGCGGGGCGCCCACGCGGGTGCCCCGCTTCACGTTGTGCCGCGGCCGGCCGCGCGGGCTGTGGCATCCTGGGGGGAGGTGTGCAGGCTTGGCTCGAGGAGGAAGGGACGATGCTGGTCGCGTCAGTGATGAGCCACCCGGTCGTGACCATCGACCCGCGCAGCACGACCGTGGACGCGGCGGCGCAGATGCGCGAGCGGCGGTTCCGCCACCTCCTGGTGGTAGAAGATGGCCGGATCGTGGGGATCGTGTCCGATCGTGACGTGGGTGAGCCGACGCGGCCGATCGGTGAGGTCATGCACCGCCGCGTCATCACCGTGACCGCGGATACGCCGGTGGAATCGGCGGCGGTGCTGATGCTGGAGAACAAGATCGGCGCGCTCCCGGTGGTTGGCGCGGCCGGCGAACCGGTGGGCATGGTCACGGAGAGCGACCTCTTTCGCCTGCTCACGCAGATGCTGGGCGGCCAGGAGCCGAGCACCCGGCTCGCGCTCCGGGTGCGGAACCTGCCGCAGGACCTGACGCTGGTGGCGGCGCTCGCCTGCACCCTGGGAGTCCCGATCACTAGCCTGCTCACCGAGCCGACGCCGGAGGGGGCCGCTAGCGGCGGGCGCTCCGTCGTCGTGCGCCTGGGAACGATCGACGCCGCGCGATTCGTGTCGGCGCTGCGGAACGTTGGGATTGGCGTGGACGCCCCGGAGCGTGGTGGCTGGGGTGGCTGAGCGTCGCTGCTCGGCGCGCCTGGCCTTCCGACCGGACTACCTGGAGTACGACTTTGGGCCCGAACATCCCCTGACACCGCGGCGGATGCAGTCCTCGCTGGACCTGCTCGCCGCGGCCGGCCTGGGGCCGGACCCTGGGGAGCGGCTGGAGGCGCCGGCAGCGACCGACGCGCAGCTTGCTCTGATCCACCGAGCCGGGTACCTCGAGGCGGTGAAGCGGCTCACCCTCTTCGCGGACGACCCGATGATCCTGCCCGAGGCAACCCGCTGGGGGCTGGGGCCGGGCGACACGCCCGCCTTCGCCGGCATGCACGCGGCCGCGGCGGCCATCGCCGGCGGGTCGGTGCACGCCGTGGCTGGGGTGCTCCAGGGCGCGTTCCAGCACGCGTTCAACCCGGCTGGCGGGCTGCACCACGCGCAGCCAGAGCGCGCCTCTGGCTTCTGCATCTACAACGATGCTGCGGTGGCGATTGCCGCCGCCCTGCAGCAGCGGGACGCACGGGTGCTGTACCTGGACTTCGACGCGCACCACGGCGATGGCGTCCAGGTGGCGTTCTACGACGACCCGCGTGTGCTCACCTGCTCGATCCACGAGACCGGGCGCCACCTGTTCCCCGGTACGGGGTTCCTCTACGAGCTGGGGGAGGGGCTGGGGCGCGGGTACAGCCTCAACCTGCCGGTCGAGCCGTTCACGGAGGACGCCTCGTGGATCGAGGCGCTTGAGCTCCTGCTCCCGAGTCTGGCCGAGTGGTTCACGCCTGACCTGGTCGTCTCCCAGCACGGGTGCGACTCGCACGCGTGGGACCCGTTGGCACACCTCAGCCTCTCCACGCGGGCGTACGCGGCCCAGGCCGGGCTGGTGCACGAGCTCGCCCACCGCTTCGCCGGCGGGCGCTGGGTGGCGCTGGGAGGGGGCGGTTATGACTGGGTGCGCGTGGTGCCACGAAGCTGGGCGATCGTGTGGGCCGAGATGAGCGGCCGGCCGCTGCCAACCGGCTTGCCCGCGGACTGGGTGGCGCGCTGGCAGGCAGCCGCGGACGAGCAGGGCTTCACGCCGATCTTCGAGCGCTTCCTGGACGAGCCGGGCGAGTGGCGGCCGGTGCCGCGCCGCGCGGAGGTGGCCCGCACGAACCGGGCGCGAGCGGAGGCGGTGCGCGAGCTGGCGTTACCGGCGCTGCTCCGCCAGGCGTACCCGGCCTACCGGGTGGACGCTCGGCCGCCCAGCCTGCCGGACCTCGTGGCCGAGCTGGGTGGGACGCCGCTGGAGTCCCGGAGCGACATGATCGAGACCAACCGCGGGCGCCTGTACCTCCGCGATGCCTGCCCGGCGTCGTTCGTCGAGCGGCTGCGTCCCGACCCCGGGCTGGCGAGCTTCGCGTCACGGGCGGAGACGGAGCACGGGCTCCTGGCGCGGGTTGCCCGGCAGCCGGGCTCCTCGCTGAGCGTAGCTCACACAGAAGATGGCCTGATCGTCGCGCAGGTAGCGCTGGCGGCGGCCGATGGGTGGTGGAAAGGCCTGCCGGGCGTGTACGAAATCACCACGGAGACGAGCCGCGGCTGGCGTGGGACGGGCGTTGCTGGGACACTCTTGCGCTTCACGACCGAGGCCTGGTGGGTGGAGCACCTCATCCTCCTGGGCATCGGTCTGGCCTGGCACTGGGACCTCCAGCAGCCGGGGCTGGACGAGGGCGAGTACCGCGAGCGGCTGCGCCGCCTGTTCGCCCGGGTGGGTTTCGAAGAAGTGCCCACGCGCGAGCCAGGCGTGCTGCTGAACCCGGCCAACCTGCTCATGGTGCGGGTGGGCAGGCAGGTGCCTGCCGATCGGCGCGCGGAGTTCCAGGAGGCCCTGGTGGTGCCGCCCGAGCAGCGGCGCCGTCGACTCACCTGAGCTGCGTCGCAGCCCGCCCTGGCAGCGGTAGCCGCCTGAGGAGGGCGCCGCGGGCGTGGCTCCCTCCTCTCTGCACCCCTGGAGCGGGGGCAGGCTCTCCCTGTCTGACCAGTCCTTCCGCGCCCGCGCGCCGGATGGGCGATCCGGCACCGGGGTGGTTGTCTGCGCGGCGGGAGCGTGAAGCCGTCCGGGGTCAGTCGCCGGGCGTAGGCAGCGGACCGAGCGGGTCAAGCATGGCTGCCGGGCAGGCCGCGCTGTCCCAGTGGAGCTGGATCCGCCACGCAAGCTCGCCTGAGGCGGCCACGTAGAACCACTCGGCGCCCGTGCAGATGGGGGCGCCGCCGTGGAGGGCTAACGGACAGCTCCCCCACTGGTTGGGGCCGGGGCAGGCGGCTCGCCCCGGCTGAGGGGAACGCACACCCGGCTCCAGGATCTCGCCCGAGGTGAGGCGCGCGATGACGCGTGGGCTGAAGGGCGCTAGCGCCGGCTGCATAGGACTCCCCTCCGCTCGGCGTGGCCCGTTCGTCGAGACCGGACCGCGCCCACTATACGGGGTGCAGGCTGCTGCGGCCCTACCCGTTGGCGTGGTTTTCGGCAGCGGGACCGCGGCCTGAACGGCCGGCGGCGTCCACGTTCGGCGCGTGTTGAAGCATAGAATTCTCATGGACGAACGCCGATGCCCGCTGCACGTGACCTGCCGGACTTCCTGCGCGAGCTCAGCGCCCACCCGGAGTGGCGGGCCGAGCTCCGGCGCCACGTGCTCACGGAGGAGCTGCTGGCGGTGCCCGGCCGCCTGGAGCGCGTCGAGGCGACCCTTGAACAGCTGACCGCGGCGCAGCTCCGGACGGAGGAGCGCGTCGAGCAGCTCGCCGCGGCTCAGGTGCGGACCGAGGAGCGGCTGCAGCGGCTGGAGGCCGCCCTGGAGCAGCTCACGGCCCGGGTCGACCAGCTCACCCAGCGGCTGGACCAGCTGACCCAGCGGCTGGACCAGCTCACGCAGCGGGTCGACCAGCTCACGCAGCGGGTCGATGACCTCACCCAGCGGCTGGACCAGCTGACCCAGCGGGTCGACCAGCTCACGCAGCGGGTCGACCAGCTCACGCAGCGGGTGGATGACCTCACCCAGCGGGTCGACCAGCTGACCCAGCGGGTCGACCAGCTCACGCAGCGGGTCGATGACGTCACCCAGCGGCTGGAGCAGCTCACGGCCCGGGTCGACCAGCTCACCATCCGGCTCGAGGAGCTCACCGCCCGGGTGCAGGAGGGTTTCGAGCGCCTGGCCGGACGGGTGGGTGACCTGGCGGGGCGCGTGCTCGAGGTGCGCTACCACCAGCATGGCCCGGCCTACCTCGCCCGCATCGCCCGCCGGCTCCGCGTCCTCCCGGCGCAGGAGCTGGTCGCCCAGCTCGAGGACGGCGTGGACGCCGGCCGCCTCTCGGAGGAGGATTTTGACGAGGTGCGCCGCGCCGACCTGGTGCTGGCCGGACGGAGGCGGGATGACCAGGCGGACGTCTTCCTCCTCGTCGAAGTGTCGGGCCTGATCGAGCCCGGCGATGTCGAGCGGGCACGCGGGCGCGCCGATCGCCTCGCCCGGCTCGGGCGCCCCACGATCGCGGTGGTGGCGGGCCACCAGGTCAGCGCGGACGTCGCCGAGCTGGCCCGCCAGCGTGGGGTCTGGTGGTCGCTGGACGGCCAGGCTCACTCCCCGCTGGCGGACACGACGGCTCCCTGACCCGTGCCGCCGCGGCGCACCAGCCGCGATCTCCGGGTCGCTGAATCCAGGGGTGTGAGTTCAGGCCGTTCACCCATGGGGCGACGCTTTGAGCTGGAACCTACGCATGGGAGTTGGTGCGCCCCGCGCGGACGGACGACCACCTCGCGCGGGCCGTCAGCTCGACCCTTCACAGTCCGTGTCGGCCCCGGGGAGGCCACACGCTCGGTCCGTAACGATCCTATAACCATGATTTAGTCTCGACGAAGAGGGAATCGGTCCTCGGTTGCGGGCGGCGATTAGCGGTGGCTAAGATAGATGCACCATGTACGCATGCGTCTGCCGGGCGATCACCGAGGCGGAGGTGCGAGAGGCCGGTCGCGCGGGGGTCGTCGACCCCGGCGCCCTGGTCGAGGTCTTCGGGTTGGACGAGGAGGACTGTTGTGGCCGGTGTACTGCCCAGGTGGAGCGGCTCGTCGCACTCGCCTGGGAAGGGGCAGGCGGAGGAGCGCCAGCGTTGCGGCCGCCCCGGATGCGGCCGGCGTTCGCCTGACCCCCGAACTCGCGGATTGAAAGGAGCGCTGGTGTGAAGGCGCGAGAAGGCGTCGTTGATCTGCTGAACGGATCGCTGACCGTCGAGCTGACAGCCATCAGCCAGTACTTCCTCGCTGCTAAGCAGTGTGCGAGCTGGGGCCTCCCCCGCCTGCACGACCGCTTCCGGACCCTCAGCCTAGATGAGATGAAGGACACTGAGCGACTGATCGAACACATCCTCTACCTGGAGGGACTCCCGAACATGCAGCGCCTGAACCCCGTGCGCGTGGGGCAGGGCGTCCCGGAGATCCTGCAGGCCGGCCTGGAGCTGGAGCGGGGTGCCGTGGAGCACCTGCGGGATGCGATCGAGCACTGCGCGCGCGTGGGCGACTTCACGACGCGCCACATCTTCGAGGCGATGATCCATGACGAGGAGACCCACGTGGACTGGTTCGAGACCCAGCTCGACGCGATCCGCCTGGTCGGGCTCGAGCGCTACCTGGCGCAGCAGCTCGTCGCCGGCGCCGAGGACGCGTAGGAGGCAGGTGGCCGCGGTCTAAGCGCGCCGGCAGACGGAGCGCGCGGCGCTCAGCCCTCGAGGATCCTCCCTCGCTCGCGCTCCGGCACTACCTGCCGTGCCTGGATGGTCTGGATGATGCGCGTCTGCATGCGGATGTCGCCGATGAGGCAGCCGCCGACCAGGCGCCCATCCTTGAAGAACAGCCGCTGGTAGTTCCGGTTGGCCGCATCAAGCTTCGCCCAGCTCTCGAGGTCCGGGACGTTCTCCGGCGTGAGGCCCATCACCCGAATGCGCGAGTCGAAGAGGCCTGTCGAGTACATCGGGATGTCGTTGTAGGGCTTGCGATCGCCGCTCATGTTGGCGCCGGCGATCCGCCCGTGGCCCACGGCGTTGTTCCACGTCCCCATCTGGTTGTGGAGCCCGATCGAGACGTCGAAGAACTCCGCCACGTCGCCCGCGGCGTAGACGCCGGGCACGTTCGTCTCCAGGAACTCGTTGGTGACGATGCCGCCCCGCACCTGGATCGGGGTGGCTTGAAGGGGACCGACGTTCATCTTCACACCGAGCCCCACGCCGACCATGTCCGCGCGGACGTGGACGCCGTCCGTCGTCGTGACGCCGGCCACCTCTCCGTCCCTGGTGTGGACCTCCCTGACCTCGGCACCATAGTGGATGGTCACGCCGGCTGCGCGGGCGATATCGTCCACCAGGGCGCCGCCGTCCTCGTCCAGGACGCGGCGCAGGAAACGCGGCCCGCGAATCAACCACGTCACGTCGAGCCCGTGGTGGCGAAACGCCTCGGCCAGCTCGTAGGCGATGTAGCTGCCCCCCACGACCACCGCCTCCCGGGCGGTGGCGATCCGCTCGCGGATCGCCACCGCGTCGTCCCAGTACTGGAAGTTGAAGATGCCCGCCACGCCGGTGGACGCCCCGGGGACAGGCAGGGGGTTGGGCCGGCCTCCGGTGGCGATCAGCAGCGAGTCGTACGGGAACGTCCGGCCGTCGGCTGCCGTGGCGACCCGCTCGCCGGGATCGAGCGCGGTGATGCGCGTCTCCGGCAGGAACCGGATGCCGCGCTGCTCGTGCTGCTCGGGCGTACGCATGAACACCTTCTCGCGCCTGGCCTCATCGCGCAGGAACGGCGGCAGGGCCACGCGGTTGTAGAGCGGGTGGGGCTCGTCGGTGAGGAGAGTGACCTCCGCTTGCGGGTCGTTCTTGCGGATCGTCTCTGCAGCATAGGTGCCGGAGGCGCCGTTGCCGATAATCACGAAGCGCCTGGGGCTGGACGCGGCCAAGCAGCGGCCCTCCTTGAGGAGCGTGTGCCCTGGGCAGCTACCGCGCCAGGGCCCGTGTACAGTTCACGCCATGCGGCAGACCACCATGGGTGTGGGGTCGCGGCGGCACGGCGTTGGTGGCGTCCCGCCACAGTCTAAGCGCTGCGCGCCGACCCTTCCAGCGCGCTCGGCAGCCGACCAGGGTGTTTCGGTCTTCCCCCTCCCCTGCCCCTTCCCCAGGGAAGGGGAGCGAGGTTCCCTCTGGGGGCTGGCGCCCCCAGGCCCCCGCGAGGACGGGGCACGGCTGGGCGCACCGAGAACGGAAAGACCCTGGGGAGGTGACACAGCCGGCTGTGCTGCGGCTCCTCGCTCGGGAGGCCCGGAGCGGTCAGGCCCGGGCGCGGCGAAGTGAGTGCGGCGACCGCGCCGGTGCCCACACGCCGGCGGCCTGGCGGCAGTGATCTCCTGCCGGATGCCCTCGAGCCAGACCCGCGCTACCGGGCCGGCCTGGAGTGGATCTGGTCGTTCTCGGCGGCGCGCCGCACGCCGGCGGAGGTCGCCCGGCAGCGCGAGCTGCGGCCGGAGCGCATGCGGGCGCTCCTGCGCCGCCTGGGCGATCCCCACGCGGCGTTCCCCTCCCTGCTGGTGGGGGGCACCAAAGGGAAGGGGAGCGTCGTCGCGATGCTCGCGTCGTGCCTGGCCGCGGCGGGCTACCGGACCGGGGCGTACACCTCACCGCACCTGGTGAACTGGCGGGAGCGGACCTGCGTGGACGGCCGGCCCATCGCGACGGCGGAGGTGCGGGAGTTGCTCGAGCCCGTGCGCCGGGCCGTCGAAGCGCTCCCGCCCGCGTTCGGGCGACCGAGCACGTTCGAGGTGGGAACCCTCATCGCATTCCTCCACTTTGCCCGCGTCGGCGTCGACATCGCGGCCGTGGAGGTCGGGGTGGGCGGCCGCGACGACGCGACCAACGTCCTCGACCCGCTCGTGTCGGCGGTGACGCCCATCAGCTACGACCACACGGAGACGCTCGGGTCCACCCTGACGTCGATCGCCAGGGCGAAGGCAGGCATCATGCGCCGCGACAGGGCGACCGTCCTCGCACCGCAGCCGGACGAGGCCGCGACGGTGCTCGATCACGAGGCCCGGGCGACCGGCGCACGGCTGATGTGGGCTGACAGCGACTGGCGCTGGCACCGCGAGGTGCGAGGGCAGCCCCCGGTCATGGCGCAGCGGGTGCGGATCATTCGCGCCCGGTCAGGCGAAGAGGTTGTGGCTGCGTCCCTGCCGCTGCTGGGCGTCCACCAGTGCGCGAATGCGGTGGTCGCCGTGGCAGCGCTGGAGGCGCTCGGAGAGGCGTGGCCCGCTGGCCCGCTCGCGCGGCGCGCCATCCGGGCGGGCCTTGAGCGCGTCCAATGGCCCGCTCGCCTGCAGGTGGTCCGCATGCGCCCACTCGTGGTGCTCGACGGCGCCCACAACGCCGCGTCCGCCCAGGCGCTCCGGCGCGCCGTCCGGGAGCATTTCGCCTACCGGCAGCTCCACCTCGTGATCGGCCTGACGATGGGGAAGGATGCGAGTGGCGTGCTCCAGGCCCTGCTCCCCCTGGCTGCCTCGGCGACGCTCACCCGCTCGGCCCACGAGCGCGCTGCCGACCCGAGCGGCCTGAGCGTGCTCGTGGGCGACCTGCGGCCCGAGCTCCCGGTGCAGGTGCGTCCACACCTCCCCGGCGCGCTCGAGGCGGCGCTCGAGCGCGCCGGCGCCGCCGACCTCGTGCTCGTCGCCGGTTCGCTCTTCCTGGTGGGCGAAGCGCTTGTCTGGGCCCGCAACCCCTAAGCCCCGCCTGGCTCGCCTCGTCGTCCGTCTGTGAGCGATGCCCATAGGTTGCAGCTTCCCCAGTCCATGCCACACTTCGGCGCACGTGCGTAGCAGCGCGCCGCTCGCGTCGGTCGTCATTCCCAACTGGAACGGCGCGCATCTGCTCGGGCCCTGCCTGGAGTCACTGCTGGCGCAGACCTACCGCCCGCTGGAAGTGGTGGTGGCGGACGGCCGTTCGACTGATGGGAGCGTCGACCTGATCGAACGCCGCTTCCCAGCCGTACGCGCCCTGCGTCTGCCGCGCAATCGCGGGTTCGCCGGCAATGTGAACGCAGGGCTGCGCGCGGCGCGCGGTGATGTGCTGCTGCTGCTCAACAACGACGCCGTAGCCGACGAGGCGTGGGTGGAGGCATGCGTGCAGACGCTCCTGCGGCACCCCAACATTGGCGCCATCGCCAGCAAGGTGCTGTTCGAGGATCGCCGCACTATCAATAGCGCCGGCGACCTGCTCGGTCGCAACGGCCAGCCGATGCAGCGCGGGGTCGGCCGGGCCGACGGCCCCGACTGGGACCGTTCGGGGCCAGTGTTTGGTGCCACGGGCGGCGCGGCCGCGTACCGGCGGCAGATGCTCCAGGACGTGGGAGTGTTCGACGAGTCCTTCTTCGCCTACCTGGAGGATGTCGACCTGGCCTTTCGCGCGCAGCTTCGCGGCTGGGCCTGCCTGTACGAACCCGAGGCGCGGGCCTACCACCGCGGCAGCGCGACCGGCGGCGGCCCGCTGGCGTCGTTCTACAACGGCCGCAACCTGATCCGCCTGCTGGCCAAGAACCTGCCCACTGGCCTGGTGCCCGAGCTGCTGCCCGGCGTCCTGCGCTTCCAGCTCCGACGTGCTGCCGAAGCCGCCGCTGCCTGGCGGGGCGCGGCCGCGCGAGCCACGCTGCGCGGCCAGGTGGCAGGCGTGCTCGGCCTTCCCCGCCACCTGGCTGACCGCCGCCGCGTGCAGGCGCGCCGCACGGTGTCGGACGCGCACGTGTACGCGCTCCTCACCCCCGTGGCGTCTTGATGGTCCGGCTACACTGCGTGGCGGTGTGACTCACCCGGATCCAGCTCCCTGGCTGTCGATCGTCGTGCCGGCCTACAACGAGCAGGCGCGGCTGCCTTTCACGCTGGTGGAGGTCCAGCGCTTCGTCGGGGAGCAGGGCCTCCAGGCCGAGGTGATCGTCGTCGACAACGGCTCAGACGACGCCACGTCGGCGGTGGTCCAGCAAGCCAGCCAGCGCTTCCCCCCGCTGCGGCTACTGCGGACTGACCGGCGCGGGAAGGGTCTCGCGGTGCGAACGGGCATGCTGGCCGCGCGCGGGCGGGTGGCGCTGTTCGCGGACGCGGACCTCTCGTGGTCGCTGGAGGAGCTGGTGCGCTGTCCGAGCCTGGTGTCAGAGGAGACCCCGGTCGTCATCGGCTCGCGTGAGGGGCATGGTGCCCGTCGCGTCGGCGAGCCCGCGTACCGGCACCTGATGGGGCGGGTGTTCAACCGCGTGGTGCAGGTGCTGGCGGTGCCCGGGGTGGACGACACGCAGTGCGGCTTCAAGACCTTCCGCGCCGACGCCGCCCGGGCGATCTTCGAGCGCCAGACGCTCGACGGCTTCGGGTTCGACGTGGAGGTGCTGTTCCTGGCCCGCCACCTGGGCTACGGCGTGCGTGTGGTGCCGCTGCGCTGGGAGCACAAGGAGAACAGCCGCGTTCGGCCCGTGCTCGATTCCGCGAGCATGCTCGCCGACGTCCTCCGGGTGCGCGCCAACGCGGCCAGGGGCCGGTACCGCTTGCCTGCCTACCTGGCGGCCCCTGTGCGCATCGGCGCGGACGACCGGTGAGGCCAGGCGGGCTCAGCCTGCGCCGAGGCGGCTCCAGGCAACGGCGAGCACCAGCGTTCCGAACGCCACGCGGTACACGACGAAGACGAGGGTGGAGTTCGTCTGCAGGTAGCGGAGCAGGAAGCCAATCGTCGCCCAGCCCGTGACGGCCGCGGTGAGCGTCCCGACGGCCACCGGTAGCAGCTCGTCTGGCGGGAGGCCGCCGCGCAGCTTGTAGAGCGCGGCGGCCGTGATCACCGGGCCAGATAGGAGGAAGGAGAAGCGCGCGGCCGTGGCGCGGTCCAGGCCCCGTCCGAGCGCTGCCGTGATGGTGATACCGCTGCGGGAGACCCCGGGGATGAGTGCGACCGCCTGGGCGACGCCGACGAGCAGCGCGTCCTGCCAGGTGACCTCCTCCAGGCCGCGCTTCCGCGCGCCGAAGACGTCCGCGGCCCAGAGTAGCAAGGCGAAGACGATCAGCAGGACGGCATTAATGACCGAGCCGCGGAACAGCTCCTCGACCGGCCGCTCGGCCAGGACGCCGATGACACCGGCGGGCACGCTGCCCAGGAGGACGAGGAGGGCTAGCCGCCACGCGGGATCGGCGCGGCGAGCTTCCGGCAACACCAGCCCGCGAGCGAACCCGCGGACCAGAGCGAGCCAGTCGCTCCAGAAGAACCACACCAGGGCGATGGCGGTGCCGAGGTGCAGGGCCACGTCGAACGCCTGGGAGTGCTCCTGCCAGCCCAGGAGGTACGGGATCATGATCAGGTGCCCCGAGCTCGAGATCGGGAGGAACTCGGCCAGGCCCTGCACGATGCCTAGGGCAACGGCTTGGGAGAGGTCCATGCGCCGAGCATTGAAGCATAGGATCCGATCACAGTACCCCCGGGGCGCCGCGTGAGGCCCGCCCCGCGCCGTGCCCGGGGCGACGCCGAGCGTGCGAGCGCAGGCCGTCTGCCAGGAGGGTGATGGCGTTCAGGGCTGCGCCTCGTGCGGCAGCCGTGAACGGACCGCCGTGTACACCTCGCGGGCGAGCGCGAGCGCCGCGGCGACATCCGCTGGCGTGGGTGCGAGGACATCACCGGGGTAGCGGAAGCGCCAGGCGTATGGCGTGAGGCTCGCCGCGCGGTCCACCAAGCTGGCGAGCGAGGCGTCGAGCGCCGCACAGGCCTCGCCGAGCTCCGCAAGTTCATGAGTCTTGCGGAACGGCGTGTCGTGCCAGAAGAGGAAGGCTTTGTATGCCTTCTCGGCAGCTTGCTGGCAGTGGAAGACGGCGGACCCGGCCAGCCTCACGCGCGGACCGGTGAGGACCTCCGCGGATCGTAGGTCCTCCAGCGCTTTGCGGAGCCACTCTCGCGTGTCGGCCACCTTCTGAGGGTCAAGCGGCATACAGTAGCTTCCCCTCACGCACGACCGTCGCCGGGAGCGAAGCCGGCAGGTGCAGCCGGCACTCGAATTCCTCGCGCGTCCACACGAGCACGTCCTTGGCCGCTCCGACCCCGCCGAGTGTTCGATAGGCGAGCTGGTCCCGACGATAGCCGGGCTGGTCCGACGCCGGAACCACCACCAGCAGGTCGTAGTCGCTGTCAGGCCCGGCGTCGCCGCGCGCGCGCGAGCCGAAGAGGTAGATCCGTTCGGGGTGCAGGGCGGGCACGAGGCGGTCGACGATCTCGCGCAACACCGGGTCCTGTTCCAGCAGAGGATCGCGCCTCACGGTTGCGCCCCCTGCGACAGCCGTGAACGGACCGCCGTGTACACCTCGCGGGCGCGCGCGCGCGCCGCCTCCTCGGGCAGGACTGTGGCCCGGAGGGACGCAACCGCGTGCTGGCCACGCCGGAACGGCATGGCCCGGATCGCTTGTCGCAGGCTCCGGGTGCGCCGCCTGGCCGGGGCGGCCGCCGGCTCGGCAGCCCGGAACCGCGCTCGGGGCTCGCGGCAGTCTGAGCCGGCCGGGGCGAGCCGGGCGTTGATCGGCCCCGCGTCCGGACGGCGAGCGAGCGGAGGCCGCCTAACCGGGCACGCTGCACACGGCATCAGGCTCAACCGCCACGCCCGCGTCACGCAGCGTGGCGAGCGCCGCGCCCGCCTGGGCCGCTACCTGGGGACGGACGTTGTTGCAGGCCGCCCGGACGTTCGCGGTCATGCCGTACTGGTCCCAGAACTGGCCCGCGAGCCGGGTGAAAGGGCCGTTCGGGTCGCTGGCTCGAAGCCGCTCCAGGTGGTCGCGGGCGTTATCTTCCTCGCCGAGCGTGGTGAGCGCCACCATCGCCCTGAAGCGTGCCAGCCCATCCACGGCGGCGGTGAGCGCCGCCGACTCGCCTGCCCCGGGCGGCGTGTTGACGACGCGCTCGTAGAGCTCGGTGGCGGTCTTCAGGTCGCCGCGCCGGAAGGCGTCGTTGCCAGCTGCGAGCACCTGGGTGCGGCTGGCGCCTGTCGGGACCGGCGTGGCGGGTGGCGCCGTGGCGCTCGGCGAGCCTGACGCCGCCGGCGGGGACGGCGACGTGGTGGGCGTGGGTGAGGGAGCGGGCCCGGGCTCGCAGCCGGCACCGAGCACGACGAGGACCACCACCACGCCGAGCCAGCGGATCCCGCGGGTGCGCTGCATGCCTACAGGCTAACGGGGGACGGCGCAGACTGCATCACGCGCCGCCGGAGGTGCGCCCGGGCGATGTCGGAGCAGGCCCTGGCGCCTCTGACGGCCGACGCCGAGGAGCTGAGCCGCACGGGGATCAAGACGGGTTCCCTTCCGGCACGGACGCGCGTGCGGCTCGCCTTCGGCCACACCCGCGGCCGGGGCGGAGCCAGGGACTCAGGGATGATCCGCCAGCCAATCGGTGGGCGACCGCGCCCCGGCCCGCTGGATCAGCTCCCGGTCCCAGGCGACGAGCTCGCCGCCGGTCTGGCTGGCGAGCGCCGCGTAGAGTGCGTCGGTCCCGCGGAGCCAGGCCAGCGTGCCTTCTCGGATCGCCCGCGTGAGCAGCGCCCGGTCGAGCGGCCTCTCGGTAACCATCGGCGCGTGCGCGAGCGCCTCGGCGAGCGCCTGGGCGCGCTGGGCGTCATGTGAGCGTCTGGCCAGCGCGCAGGCGACTTCCAGGCGCGCGATGGACGGAATGACCACCGCGAGCTGCCGGGCCGTAACCGCCCCCAGGAAGGCCCGACTCGGGACCGAGTGCGCGTCCGAGGCATCCGCGGCGGCCACCCACACGCTCGCGTCGACGACCAGGCTCACCGGGGCGGCTCGAGGCGCGCGCGGGCGTCGGCGAGGAGCTCGGAGGCGGTGGGCCCGGGAGGCGCGTGGGTGAGCGCCTCGTCGGCCGACGCAAGCCAGTCCCGTAGCCAGACGTCCGGGCGGGTGCGCTCGGCGGACCAGCGTTCATCCGCCCCCAGCCAGCGCTCGTACAGCTCGATGGTCAGGTCGCGAATGCGCTTGCCTTCGAGCGCGCTCTTCGCTTTCACGCGCCGGTACAGTTCATCCGGGATATCGACCGTCGTCTTCACGCGGGCAGTATACCTGGCTTCCCGTCTCGCCGCCGGCTGACGCGGCAGGCTGCTTCGGCTTCCCGCGTCCCCCAGCAGAGCGAGCGGCTGGCTCGGGGTACCGGCGCCTCCAGGCCCTCCCGTCGTGGGAGAACGAGTGCTCACCCCAAGCGTGGGGACACGGCTGGGCGACACCATGGACCGAGCCCGCGCGCGCCTGGCCGTCTGGCGCGTGGATGGCCTCGGTGCGGCTATCCTTACCCGCCCCGTCGTGCACCAGCAGCACATCCGCAACTTCGTCATCATCGCCCACATCGACCACGGGAAGTCGACCCTTGCCGACCGCCTGCTCGAGCGCACCGGCACGCTGGCTCAGCGCCAGATGGCCGAGCAGGTGCTGGATGCGATGGAGCTGGAGCGTGAGAAGGGGATCACGATCAAGGCCAAGGCGGTACGCATGCAGTACCGCGCGGCGGACGGGCAGGCGTACCAGCTCAACCTCATCGACACGCCGGGCCACGTCGACTTCACCTACGAGGTCTCGCGCGCGCTCGCCGCGTGCGAGGGAGCGCTGCTCGTGGTCGACGCGGCGCAGGGCGTGGAGGCGCAGACGCTGGCCAACGCGTACCTGGCCATCGACCACGACCTGGAGATCATCCCGGTCATCAACAAGATCGACCTCCCCAGCGCCCAGCCCGAGGTGGTGCGCGAGGAGATCGAGCGCATCGTCGGCCTGCCCGGCGCCGAGTGTATCCGGGCGTCCGCCAAGGAGGGCCTGGGCATTGACGAGATCCTGGAGGCGATCGTCGCGCGGATCCCGCCGCCCGGGGGTGACGCCAGCGCGCCGCTCAGGGCGCTCATCTTCGATTCGCACTACGACGCGTACAAGGGCGTCGTCGCCTACTGCCGGCTGGTGGACGGCGTCGTTCGCCCGGGCGACGGCCTGCAGATGATGTCGAGTGGCGTTCGCGGCGAGGTGATGGAGGTTGGCGTGTTCCGACCGACGATGGCGCCTATCGACGGGCTGAGCGCCGGCGAGGTGGGCTACCTGGCCACGGGCCTCAAGGACGTGCGGGAGGTCCGCGTGGGCGACACCATCACCAGCAGTGCGCGGCCGGCCGCCGAGCCGCTGCCGGGCTACCGCCCCGCTAAGTCGATGGTATTCGCGGGCCTGTACCCGACCAACGGCGAGGAGTACCCGCTGCTGCGGGACGCGCTCGAGCGCCTCAAGCTGAACGATGCCTCGCTCGTCTACGAGCCGGAGAGCTCCGTGGCGCTCGGCTTCGGCTTCCGCTGCGGGTTCCTCGGCATGCTCCACATGGAGATCATCCGCGAGCGCCTGGAGCGCGAGTACAACCTGGAGCTGCTGATCACCGCGCCGAGCGTGGAGTACCACGTACACCTGCACGACGGGTCGGTGAAGCTCGTGGAGAACCCGGCTGAGCTGCCCTCCCCCGGCGCGTTCGACCGCGTGGACGAGCCGTGGGTGGACCTCTCGGTGATCGCTCCCAGCCGCTACATTGGCCCGATCATGGAGCTGGTCCAGGCCCGCCGCGGCTCGTTCGGCAAGATGGAGTATGTGGACGAGCAGCGTGTCCTCCTGACCTACCAGCTGCCGCTCGCGGAGCTGATCGTCGACTTCTACGACCAGCTCAAGACGCGCACCCAGGGCTACGCGAGTCTCGACTACCACTTCGCCGACTACCGCCCGTCGGACCTGCTGAAGCTGGACATCCTGGTCAACGGGCAGCCGGTGGACGCCCTGAGCATGATCGTCCACCGCGAGAAGGCCCATCAGCAGGGGCGGACGCTGGTGGAGAAGCTGCGCCAGCTCATCCCCCGCCAGATGTTCGACGTGCCGCTCCAGGCGGCCATTGGCGGCCGGGTCGTTGCGCGTGAGACCGTGCGAGCCATGCGGAAGAACGTCCTCGCGAAGTGCTACGGTGGCGACGTGACCCGTAAGCGGAAGCTGCTGGAGAAGCAGGCAGAGGGGAAGAAGCGCATGAAACGCCTCGGCCAGGTGGAGATCCCGCAGGAGGCGTTCACGGCAGTCCTCTCCCTGCGCGACTGAAGGCCCGGCGCGTCATCCGTCCTGTGCCGGGCGTCGGGGGCCAGGTGTCGGGAGTGCCATCCCGGTACCCGCCACCCGGTACCCAACCCCGATCTGCAACATCCATGGCCCACGACCCACGCCCCGTGACCCCTGATCGCGGGCGCCGCGAGCCCGAGCTGCTCGCGCGCGAGCTCAAGCTGTTCGCCCGTGAGCTGAGCTTCCACCTGGTGGGCATCACCAGTCCGGAGCCGTTCGAGCGCGCCGAGCTGGACCTGGTACGGTGGCTTGAGGAAGGCCACCAGGGTGAGATGGCGTGGCTGAACCAGGCCCGCGCCCGGCTGTCGTGCCGCCCGCAGGAGCTTCTGCCTGGAGCGCGGTCGCTCGTCGTGGTTGGCGTGTCGTACCGGACCGCCGAGCCGGGTAGCGACGCGCTGGGTGCGAGCGAACCCCGCGGCCGCGTCGCGCGCTACGCCTGGGGCTGGGATTACCACGACGCCATGCGCCGGCGGCTGCGCCAGCTCGCCGCGTTCCTCGCCAGCCGCGCGGAGACCGACGTGCGCTCGCGCGTCTTCGTCGACAGCGGGCCCCTGGTCGAGCGTGACGCGGCCGTCCGTGCGGGGCTGGGGTTCCGCGGCAAGAACACGAACGTGCTCACGCCGCTGGGGTCGTTCGTCTTCCTCGGCGCCCTCCTCACCGACGTGGCCCTTGCCTTCGACCAGCCCGTCCAGAAGGACTGCGGGCGGTGCCGGCTGTGCCTCGACGCCTGCCCCACGGACGCGCTGGCAACGCCGTACCACCTGGCCGCGGAGCGGTGCATCGCGTACCTCACGATTGAGCATCGTGGCCCCGTGCCGGAGGAGCTGCGCGCCGCCATCGGCGACTGGGTCTTCGGCTGCGATATCTGCCAGGAGGTGTGCCCCTACAACGCCTCCACGAACCGCCGGCCGCACGGGTGGGTCGAGTTCGAGCCGCGCCCGGAGATCGGCACGCGGCCCGCCCTGCCGGTCCTCATCTCGATGGACGACGACTCGTTCCGACAGAGATTCAAGGGCTCGCCGATCAAGCGCGCACGGCGCCGGGGGCTCGCCCGCAACGCCGCGCTGGCCCTCGGCAACGCGGGCGATCTCGCGGTGCTGCCCACCCTGGAGCAGGTGGCGCGGGCCGACCCCGAGCCGGTGGTGCGGGAGGCCGCCGCGTGGGCTGCCGCCCACCTGGCGCGTGAGACCGTCGCCGGCGCGGGCCGACCATCCGCCGCTAACACGCGGGATGAGCGCCCAGGCCGGGCCACCAACCGGGGCGGGGCGGGCGCCAGGCCGTCGGCGGGTGGCTCACCGGGGCCGGGCTAGCAGGCTCAGCGCCGCGTTCACGCCGAACGCCAGCACCAGCAGGACCAGCCCGAGACCGATGGCCAGGGCGAACTCACCGCGGTTCGTTTCGAGGGCGATGGCGGTGGTCAGGATGCGTGTTTCACCCTTGATGTTGCCGCCGACCATGAGTGAGGCCCCGACCTCGGCGATGGCGCGGCCGAAGGCCGCGGCGACGGCCACCAGCACCTGGGGGAGCGCTGCCAGGACGAGCTCCCGCCCGGTGGCGAAGGTCCCGGCGCCGTCGACCCGGAGGGCGTGGTGGATGTCGGGATCGAGCAGCTCAATCGCCGCGCGGGTGAAGCCGGCCGCGATCGGCGCGGCGACGATGAACTGGGCCAGCACCATGGCCGGGGGCGTGTAGAGGAGCTGGAGCGGGCCGAACGGCCCGGTGCGCCACAGGAACAGGAGCACTACCAGGCCGACCACGACGGGCGGGAGGCCCATCCCGGTGTGGACCACGGTTGCTACGGCCCGGCGGGCGGGAAACCGGCTCGCGGCGAGCAGGACGCCGGCCGGGACGCCCAGCGCTGCCGCGAGCAGGGTGGCCGAGAGCGAGACGGCGAGCGACAGCCGCACGATCTCGACCAGCTCTGGGTCGCCGCGCAGGATGAGCCCGATGCCCTCCAGCAACCCCCGCCAGAGGAGCTCCATCCCCGCCCCTACCGGCCCGCCCGGTCCGGGCGTGTGCCGGCGCTGGGGACGGCCAGCGGTGGTGCGAGCGTCGGGTCCAGGGTAGGGGTTACGCTGCTCTCACCCGTC
The DNA here is from genome assembly GCA_964435115.1 of uncultured Chloroflexota bacterium. GTDB lineage: Bacteria > Chloroflexota > UBA6077 > UBA6077 > CF-72 > CAYSYM01. Next base: position 42,717 of record CAYSYM010000013.1, read on the forward strand.
CATTCTGAGAGCGCAGCAGGTGAGCAGCGATGATGCTCCGCAGCTCCTGGCTCGCCATCGCCGCACGCACGAGCCGCTGCAACACCACCGTCGTCGGCTCGGACGTCGGCAGCCGGTAGCTGGTGTCGGACGGATCGCCGCTGCGCATCTCCTCTACCACATCTTCCCTGGCCAGCTCGCCGAGCGCGCGCTCGACGAGGCGCTCGGGCGTGTGGATGGAGCGCGCGATGTCCTCCACCCCCAGCCACCGGCCGGGGCGCTCCGACATCAGCCGCAGGGTGTCCCACTTGACCGGCGTCGTCACGTGACACTTCACGAATGCCAGGATCGCGGGGTCCAGCTCGGACCCTCGAAGGGCGGGCGCTCCCGCCACCGGAACAGACAGGTCCATGTCTCCCTCACGTCGTTGTGAGCCAGTACATCCCCAGCCGTCGACGCTGACGGCTCACCGACCAGTCTAGCGCATCGGGCCGCAGATGGAAGACCCGCGGAGGCCTTGCCGCCCGCCGGTGGCGAGGTTGTGTCGCGGTGGCGCCACCTTGCAGGACACAGGCCAGGCGCTGGGCGGCGGAACGCCGGCGCGACGAGACTGCCGGAACCTCCGTCTGGCATCGGCCACCTGAGGGCAGGGCAAGACCCGGCCGCCTCATCGGCCTCAGGGAGTCGGTGTGGCCTGGGGGGAGGCAGCGGGCGATGGCGAGGCCGGCGGTGTCGGGGTGCCCGTGGGGCTCGGCCGCGGTGTTGGCGTGGGCGGCTCCTTCGGGTCGTTCGCCAGCCGCTGTACGTCGTTTGGGAACTGCGTCGGCACCACGAACACGTCGCTTCCGTCCGCCTTCCTGGCGTATGTCCCGGTACCCGTCGGCGTCGTGTCGCCGAGCTGGAGGGTGTACGTCGTCCCATCGGCCAGCTCCGCGGTCGCTTCCACCTTCGGCTCCGCCAGGCCGAACTGCTTGAGGTCGCCCCCCGTCTCGCCCACGCGCTTGGTCCCCCTGAGCTGGCTCATGCGGATGAGCAGACTGGTGAGCGCCGTCTTGTTCGGCGGCTCCTCACTCCCGGCGATCTTCCAGTTCGATTCGCCGTCCTTCTCGAAGCGGACCGTCTTGTCGCCGGACCGGGCGACGAAGGCCGTGGCCTGTCGGTCGTCGAACTGGTAGATCGCCAGCGCTTCGTCCTGCGCGGCCTCCGCCGTGGCCTGGGACTGGCCGACCTTGAAGCGGTCGAGCCCCACGACGACGGCGGCGAGAAGCGCCAGGACGACCAGGAAACCCGCCGTGACTTTGAGGTTCATCGGCCAATCCCTGCCAGGCTCGTGGGTCGAGCGGAGGGCGCAGTCACCGGCGCGTCCACCAGACGGCAACCCCTGCCGCCAGGACGCCGAGCGGAAGCAGCAGGACCGTAGCGAGGAACATCAGGTTGAGCTGGCCGCCCGTCAGCAGCATCGAGCGGGACTCGAATGGTCGCGGCCGGATGGCGACCAGGTCGGTTTGATCCGCCAGCCAGTTCGCTGCGTTCAGGAACAGGTCCAGATTCCCGGCCGGCGCGTTGATGGAGAGCGAGGCGTTAGCCACGAAGTTCGCCGTGCCAATCAGGAACAGCCGTGCCGTACGCACCTGCTGCCCCTGCTCGGTGCCCGTGCCTGCCACATCCTGCTCGATCGCCACCACGAGGGCCAGCGGCCCCGGCTTGTCGTCCGGGTCCTGGGTGATCTGGCGCGACTGGATCTGCTGCTGGCTCGTCTCGGCCCAGCTACGCTCGGTCGTCTGGGCGAGCGGCGAGACGGACGCGCCAGTCGGGGCCTGGGCGGGGAAGGTGAAGTTGGTGGCGCCGGGGAAGAACGTGGCGAGGCGCAGGTCCTGCGTGGTCACGTGGAACGGGTAGCTATCGACCACGGGGACGCCGGCATCGCCGGCGAGCGCCCGGCCGGGGTCGAACACCGGCAGACCCGTCGCCTGCACCTCCCACCGCTGGAAGATCTCGTTGAAGTCGGCCTTCGTCTGAGGGTCGAGCAGGAAGATGACCTTGCCGCCCCCGTCGATGTAGGCCCGCAGCGCCTGCATCTCCTCGGGCAGGAAGGGGTTGGTCGGCCCTGCGATCACCAGCCCGTCGGCATCGTCCGGAACCGCCCGCGTCGCGGCCAGGTTGACCGTGGCGGCCGTGAAGTTGTCGCGCTCGAGCGCCTGCTTGAGCTGGCCGTAGTCGCCTCGCTCGAAGCCGTCGAGATTGCGCTCGCCGTGGCCTGTCGTGAAGTAGAGCTTCTTCGCCGGCCGGGTGAGCTTGATGAGCGCGGTGGTCACGTCCCGCTCAGTCGTGCCGGTGCTGTTCTGCTTCTTGTCGCCCATCTGGAAGACGGTCGTCCCGTACTCGCGGATGCCGGCCGCGATCGCCTCGCTGGGCCGCTGGTCCGGGTCGACGAACTCGTAGGTGAGCTTGCCGCCGGAGCGCCGGGCGTAGTCGCTCAACAGCCCTTCGTACTCGGACCGGCTGGGGTTGGTAGCCTCGAAGTAGGCGGTGGCCTTGACCGGCTCCGGGAGCGACTCGGCCAGCTTGATGCTCTGGTCGGAGAGGGTGAACTGGCCACTGGCGGTCAGGTCCCACGTGGTCTGGTAGCGCGAGCCGAGGACATTCACCAGGCCGAGGATCAGGACGATGGCGAGCGCGATCAGCAGGGTATTGCCGCTGTAGAGGGCCGCGCGACTGGTGAACCGCTGCCACACGTCCTCGGGATCGAGCGCGACAACGACGCCGATGAATAGGACGCCGCTCGCCAGCAGGACGCGCGGCCAGAGGCCGAACTGTCCCTCCACGAACCAGTACGCTAGCCCGGCGAGCACGGCGAACACGCCGAGGGCCAGCAGCGGCATCCGCACCCGGCCTGCGAGCGAGGCGGCCGGGGCGGCCGATCCTCGGGCCGCCATGCTTAGCGGACCCTCCGTGCCTGGAGGGTGAGCGTGCTCAGCCCCAGGCCCGCGGCGACGAGCGTCAGGTAGTAGACGACGTCCTTGGTGTTGACGACGCCGCGCAGGAAGTCGTTGAAGTGGTTCACGATACTGAGGTAGCTGACGATGGTCCCGGCCGTGCCGCCCAGGAACTGGCCGAGGACGTCGCTCAGCCAGAAGACGAGCAGGAGCGCGAACGTCAGCAGCGCGGCGACGATCTGGTTCTGGGTGAGGCTGGACGCCCACAGCCCGAGCGCCAGGAAGGCCGCGCCCTGGAGCACCACGCCCAGGTAGCCGGTGAGGATCGGCCCGCGGTCCGGGTTCCCCCAGGCGAAGAGGAACACCACGTAGACCAGGGTGAGGGCGAGCATGAGGAGCACCAGTGCCAGGCTGGCCAGGAACTTCCCCAGCACCACCTCCCACTCCTGGACCGGATTGGTCATCAGCAGCTCGATCGTGCCGGTGCGCAGCTCCTCGGCCAGGAGGCGCATGCTGATCGCGGGGATGATGAAGAGGAACAGCACCGAGACGTTCTGGGTGAGGCCGCGGAGCGTCGCCTCCCGGGTCACGTTGACACCGCCGAAGAACAGGTAGCCGGCGAGGAGGAGGAACAGCGCCATGACCACGTAGGCGAGCGGGGAGACGAAGTAGCTGCGCAGCTCGCGCAGCGTGACGGCCGCCACGTTCCTCATGCGCGTGCCCGTGCCGCTGGTTCGGTGGTGGTGAGCTGCAGGAAGATCTCCTCCAGGCTGAGGTGGGCGCGCCGCAGCTCGAGCAGGCCCCACCCGCCCCGGACGATCGCCTGCGCCATTGCCTCGCGCACGTCCGCGCCGACGTCGCTCTGGACGGTGAACTCGTGGATCCCCTCCGGGCGGCGGGCGCCGTCCGTTCCGATGTCCACGCTCGTGACGTGCGGAATGGCCTTCAGCGTTCTGGCGATGGTGTCGCGCGGCCCGCGCACCGTCACGGCGATGCTCTCGGCGCCCTTCAAGCGCCGATCCAGGTTGGCGGGCGTATCCTCGGCCACCACCCGGCCATTGGCGATGATGACCACCCGTGTGCAGGAGGCGGCGACCTCAGGCAGGACATGGGTGCTCAAGATGAGAGTGTGCTCGCCGCCGAGCGACTTGACCAGGTTGCGGGTCTCGATGATCTGCTTCGGGTCGAGCCCGCTGGTCGGCTCGTCGAGAATGAGCACCGGTGGATCGCCGAGCAGCGCCTGGGCCAGACCCACCCGCTGCCGCAGCCCCTTGGAGAGCTTCCCGATCTGGTCGTCAGCCCGGAACGCGATGCGCGCCTTCTCCATGGCGCGGTCCACCTCCGGCCGGCGCTTCTTCACGCCCTTGATCTTGGCCATGAAGTCCAAGTACGAGCGCACCGACATCTCGGGGTAGAGCGGCACGCTCTCCGGCAGGTACCCGATCTTCGAGCGGGCCTGCAGCGACTGGCTGGCGACATCGTACCCGGCGACCTCCGCCCGGCCGCCCGACGGCGGGAGGTACCCGGTCAGGACGCGCATGGTGGTGGTCTTCCCGGCCCCGTTTGGACCCAGGAAACCGAGCACTTCGCCCCTGGCGACGCTGAACGAGACGTCCGCGACCGCAACTCGGGGGCCGAAGTGTTTGCTCAGGTGGTCGACGCGGATCATGCCGCGCCTCCACAACAGTGGGGGACAGTGATGCTCATCTCGCTCCCACAGCAGGGGGGAACGCGTGACTGGGAAGTGGCCGGCGAACCGGCTGGCCTGTCGCTACGGGCGCGCCGGCTGTGGGCAGGCGCGACGCGACTCGGGGCCCGCCGCCACGGACCCGCCGCTGCGGTGGAGTATAGGTTTGCCCCTCCGGGGGAGCAAAGTGCAAAAGGTAAGAGTTCTGTAAAACGTCGCCATCGGGCTCGCCCGGTGCCGGACGCGCGACGGGTCCGGAGACAAGCACCCGCCGGGTCTGCCATCCTCAGGGGAGCCCCCGGGCGGCATCGGCGCGAAGAGACATGGGAGAGTGAGACATGGAGCAGGGGCGAGGTCCGGAGTCCATGGGCGTCCCGGCGCGGCGACCGCGCACGGCCATCTACCCTGGCGTGTTCGATCCGCCCACGCTCGCCCACATGGAGATCATCGAGACCGCCCTCGGCCTCTTCGATCGGCTGGTGGTGGTCGTCGGCGTGAACCCGAGCAAGGCGCAGACGATGTTCAGCGCGGAGGAGCGTGTCCAGCTCCTGCGGGCCTCGCTGACCGAGGGGCAACGGAGGCGGGTGGACGTGGTGGCCCACTCCGGGCTGACGGCGCCATTCGCCCAGGAGCTCGGCGCCAGCGCCATCGTCCGTGGGATGCGGCCGGTCACCGACCCCGACTACGAGATCGCGCTCAGTTTGATGAACGCGAAGCTGGCGCCCTTGATCCCGACCGTCCTCCTGGTAGCCCGGGCGGACCACGTCTACCTGTCGAGCACGTTCGTCCGCGACACGGCGCGCCTGGGCGGCATGATCGTACCCGGCTCCGTGCCGGAGCCGGTCGAAGCAGCCCTGCGCCGCTTCTTCCCGAGCGCCGGAGGGGACTCGGGGGGAGCGCTGGCTGGCGCCGAGGACGCCTCAGTGTCGCCGGTGCCTGCCGGCGAGCAGTAGGGCGAAAACTCAACCGTCGCGAGACATCCGTCTTTACCACCGGGCCGTATGGTAGGAGAGGCCTCCCGACCATGCTTGCCCGAGGAGCCTGGAGCGTCACCGTGGAGCGCACAGGGTGAGTCACGTGCTCGCGAGGTCGCCCCGCGGCCCCGAATGTCGTGAGGATCAGGCCGCGTGGGGCGTTCGAGCGGGCGGCCGCCTCCCTCGGCACGTCGGCGAGCGGCTGGTCGGCCGGTCCACCGCGTCGCGACTCGGGAGCGCGCTGATCGCGGGGGGGCTGGCGCTCCTGGCATACGCGCTGCTGTGGCAGCTTGGGCTCGCCCCAGGGAGCCGCGTCACGCTGCCCGCGCCGGTGGCCCTCGAACGCGGCTCGCAGCCCAGGCCAGGCGCGTGGGCCCCCAGTGGCCGGGAATCCCCGTCGCCAGGGGCCGCGGGCTCCGCCGCCCGGGCAGGCAGTGCGGAGCGTTCGGACCAGCTAGGCGGGGAGCCGGCGGCGCTGGAGAGCGTCGGGCGGGCGGCGGGCCCGGCCGGGCCCGAGCCGGCGCGCGTCGCAGAAGCGCCCGCCCTCCTCGCCCGGGCCGAACCGTTCCAGGTGGCCGACCGCGCCGATCGCGTGGAGGCGGCCGCCCGGCCGCGCCCCGGGTACGCGGTGCGGCTGGCCATCCCGGCCATCAAGGTCGACACCGAGGTGGTGCAGGCGGGGATCACGCTGAACGCGGCCGGCGAGCCAGAGTGGGAGACGGTCCCCTTCGTCGCCGCACACTACGGCGACCTGACGGCGCTCGTGGGCGCTCCGGGCAACGCGGTCATCTCCGGCCACGTGGCCACCATCAACCAGGGCAACGTGTTCCGCTTCCTCTACCAGGTGGACCTCGGCGACGAGGTCCAGGTGTGGGACGACCACGGCGAGCTGCACCGCTTCGCGGTGGCCGAGGTGAAGCTCGTGCCGCCCACCGACACCTCGGTCATGCTGCCGACGCCTGACCCGACCCTGACGCTCATCACCTGTGGCGGCACCTTCGACCCGGTCCGCCGCGAGTTCTCCGACCGCCTCATCGTCGTCGCCAAGCCGATTCCACCCGACAGCTAGAGCCTTCGGGTTGGGCGGCGATCAACGCGCAGTGCCAGGGCCTCGACCCTAGCGAGAGCCTCGTCGCGTGTCTGGCCTTAGGCGAGGACGCCCGGTAGACTGACCACTTCGGCCAGCCAGCGCCCATCGTCCTCGCGTTCGAGCTGGATGCGCAACGGACCGACGGCCATGGCGGCAGGATACCACCGCCGCGGCGCACGAAGGCGCGGCCGACGCTACACTTGACGTGGTGACTGGCACGCCCGCTGCAGGGGCCGGACCCGGGCGGCCGCGTGGACCGGACCGATCTACCCCACCGGAGGTAGCCCAGTTGGCCCAGACCGATCCCGGCCCGGGCGGCCCGGACGCCGCCATTGGGCGCCCCAGGACCGTGCCCGCCGCGCCCCCGCACGGCGACGGCCGCATACCGCCGGGTGGCGCCTCTACCAGCCGGGTGACCGAGGCGACGCTGGCGGAGCTGATCGGCCGCATCGTCAACGACCTGTCTGACCTCGTCGACAAGCAGATCGAGCTGGCCAAGCAAGAGATCCGTGAAGACGTCGGCGAGGTCGCCGGAGCCGCCAGGACGCTGGCGATCGGAGCCGCGATCCTCGCCGGGGTCGGCCTCCTCCTGCTGATCTGGGCCTGGACCGCGTTCATCTGGTTCTTCAACTGGCTGGGCAGCCTGCTCTGGAGCCCCTACGGTGGGGTGCTGGGCTGGCTCCTCGGGCTGCTCCTGCCTGCCCTGGTGGCGCTTCTAGCCTACCAGCGGTTCGTGCGGCGCGGCTTCCGCGCGATCAGGATCACGCCGCTCGAACGGACGCGGGCGACCTTGAAGGAGGACCTTGAATGGGTGCGACGACTGAGGACACCCAGCGCGAGATAACGCGGCTGCGGGCCGACGCCACGGCCGCGCTCGAAGAGCTACAGCGCCGGGTCCGGGGCGGGGTCCAGGCGGTGGCGAGCGGTGAGGCGCGCGCCGCCGGCCAGCGGGCTCGGGAGCGCCTGGTCGAGCGCGCGGCCGAGACACCGGGGCTGGCCGGCCTGGCTGCCACCACCGTGGTCGCGGCTGCCGGCTACGGGTTCTACCGCCTCGTCGGCCGCTGGCGCGCGCGCCGCACGCCCCGCGGCCGACTGGAGCGGCGGGTGCGCGAGGTGGGCGACCAGGTGAAGGGGCGGATCGAGGATTCGCGCCAGCAGGTCGAGCGAGCGCGCCGCCGCGGCCTGCTGCTGAAGGTTGGTGGTGAGGCGGACGGCGGCGTCCGCGTGACGGACGCTGGCGGTGCGCCGCCCGCACGAGAGAAGGGATCGCGATCGGACGTGCTGAAGAAACTCCTCTGGGCCGGACTCCTGGCGATCTTCATGGCCGGCAGCGGCGTGCTGGCGCGGCGCCTGGCCGGCGATGTGTGGCGGGCGACCGTGCGCGAGGAGCCGCCCACGCAGAGGGGCTGAGCGTCCGCCGGTTAGCCGAGCTGGACGAGCGAGGCACCCGCGGTGCAGTACCCGCAGGGTGGGACGAGCGGCCCGGACAGGCCGGGCTCGGGTGGGACGCCGAGGGTCTCCAGCCCGCGCGCGACCGCGCACAGCGGCAGCCCGACCACGTTCAAGTAGCACCCGTCCAGGCGCGCCACCGGCTGGAACTGGCGGTCCTGGATGGCGTAGCCGCCGGCCTTGTCCAGCGGCTCACCGCGCGCGACGTAAGCCTCGATCTCGTCGTCCGTGTAAGCACGCAGGCGCACGTCGGTGGCGACCACGGCGCCCCACTCCTGAGCGGCGGCAGCGCGCAGGAGCACGCCCGTCACCACCTGGTGGGCCCGGCCACGGAGCGAGACGAGCATCGCCCGCGCCCTGGCCGGCGTGCGTGGCTTGCCCAGCACGGTGCCCTCCAGCACGACCAGCGTGTCGGCGCCCAGCACGACCTCGTCGGGTGCGAGCCCTGGCGCGGTGGCGCGCGCCTTCGCCAGCGCCACGTTGAGCGCCGACACGGGCGGGTCAGCGAGCAGGTGCCGCTCCTCGGCCACGGCGTGAGGCGCCAGGCGCCAGGGGAGGCCGAGGAGCCGCATCAGCTCCTGGCGCCGTGGCGAGGCCGAGGCGAGGACGAGGCGCGCCTGCCGCCCGGCCACGGGCGCACTCGCTCCAGCGGGGCTGGATCGCTGGGTCACGGGTGTGCAGCCCGGCGCGGTCCTCGCGGGCCCCTGCGCGGCCCCGAGCGGAAGCGAGGACCGGGCCACGTGGGGGCTTCTACCCGTACAGCGCTTCGCCCACCCGCGCGCCGGCCGTGGGTCGCACGGCCCGGATCGCCGCCAGCGCCTCCTCGACCGCGGCGTCGTCGACGTGGCGGTGCGTCACCATGCGGACGGCGGACGCGCCCATCCCGCCCGAGACCTTGACGCCGCTGCCCGCCAGCGCGGCGGCGAAGGACGCGGTGGTGTGGCCGAGCCCGCCCACGTCGAACCGCACGATGTTGCTCTGCACTGTCTCAAAGTCCAGCGATAGGCCGGGGATCGCCGCCAGGCCCTCGGCCAGCCACCGGGCTCGGCGGTGGTCGTCGGCCAGGCGCTGGACGCCGCTGCGCAGGGCGACGAGCCCGGCCGCGGCCAGCACGCCCGCCTGGCGCATACCGCCGCCCACCATCTTCCGATAGCGGCGCGCCTCGGCGATCGTCGCCCGGCTGCCCACCAGGACCGACCCAACCGGCGCCGAGAGGCCCTTCGAGAGACAGAAGGTGATGGTGTCGGCGGGGCGGGCGAGCGCGACCGGTGGCACACCCAGCGCGATCGCGGCGTTGAAGATCCGCGCGCCATCCAAGTGCACCCGCAGCCCTAGCCCGCGGGCCGCCGCGGCCAGCGCCTCCGTCTCGGCCACGCCGAGCACGGTGCCGCCGGCCTGGTTGTGCGTGTTCTCGATCGCCAGCAGCGTCGTGCGGGCGTAGTGGACGTTGTCCGGGCGGACCGTGGCCCGCACCTGGTCGGGGCTCAGACGGCCCCGTCGGCCGACGACGGGTCGCACCGTCAGGCCCCCGAGCCGCGCCGCACCGCCCACCTCCGCGTTAGCGACGTGGGCCGAAGCTTCGGCGATCACCTCCTCGCCCGGGCGCGCCAGCGTGAGCAGCGCGAGCAGGTTTCCCTGGGTGCCGCTGGTGAGGAAGATGGCCGCCTCCTTGTCGAACAGGCGCGCCGCCTCCGCCTCGAGCTCGTTCACCGTGGGGTCCTCGCCAAAGACGTCGTCCCCCAGCCGGGCGGTGGCCATGGCCTCGAGCATCTCGGGCGTCGGCTGGGTCACCGTGTCGCTGCGGAAGTCGAGCCGCAGCCCGGCCTGCTGGACTCGGTCGGCGGCGTGCTCGAGGGTGATGGCCATGCGTCCTCCGTCAAGAAGCGCGGGAAGCGCTCGGGAGGAGTGTACGCCTCCCGAGCGCCCTGGAGCGGCGCCATTCCGCCGCCCCGTCGCGGCGATGGATCAGCCGATCTTGAACCCGAACAGCTGGTTCGCCACCGTGTAGACGCCCAGCAGGCCGATGGCGGCACTACTGATGATGAGCGTCCAGTTGAACAGCGCGCTGCCGTACACCTTCGGGTCGGTCTCCGTCTTGCGCAGGTACCAGGTAGCGGCCACCACCGCCAGCAGGAAGATGCCTGTCATCACACCGCCGATCTGCACCATCAGCACCGGCGACTTGAAGTACAGGTACGCCGCGCCCCAGATGATCGGGAGCGCCACGGTGAAGACCCGAATCCACGTCAGGCGGGTTCCCGGATGGTGCCAGTCGAACAGGCCGACTATGGCGAGGAAGTTGGCGAACATGCGCGCCTGGCTGGGGATGGCTACCCAGAGCGTCGACCCAAGCACGGCGATGGCGCCGACCAGGAAGCCGTACATCGCCCAGGGCCCCAGGGTGTCCGTGTACATCCGCGCGAGCGTGGTGATCATGTCGTTGCCCTGCGGCACGAGCTGCTGCGGACGCAGCACCGCGGCGCCCATGATGAAGAACGCCAGTGTCGCGAACGTGTAGATCACCCACGAGATCGCCGCGTCCTTGTACATGACGTCCAACCAGCCGCGCGCCCGACGCGTCCATTCCAGACTGCCGTCCTTCGGCCCGGTCCAGCGGGCGTACCCCTTCTCGATGCACCAGTAGTTGTAGTAGGTGATCTCGTCGGCGCCGACGCCGGTGATGCCGAACATCGCCACCGCCGCGCCCAGCGCACCCGCCGGGATCTGGAAGGTGAGGCCGCCCAGGAGGTCCGCTGGGCTGTAGCGGAATGGGCTGAGCGGCAGGCCAAAGGCGATGGCCACGGTGACGATGGAGAACGCGACCACCATCCAGAACGCGCCCCGCTCCACCAGGCCGTAGCGGTTCGAGTACAGCAGTAAGATGCTGCCCGCGACGACGATCAGCGTCCACGCAGTGACGGACGTTGCCGAGAGTGGATCGCCGCCGAGCGGGAAGAGGATGCTGAACGCTACCGCGGTGCCGCCCACGATGCCGCCGACCTGGAGGACCTTGGCCAGCATCAGGATGGCCCACAGCACGTTGACCCATCCCACTCGGCCGAAGACGGGCGGCACGCGGTTGTACCCGGTGAGCGCGGGCGTGCCGGTGGAGATGGTCCAGCGGGCGAACTCCACCTGCACCGCCACCTTGACCGCGGTGCTGATGATGACCATCCAGAGGATGGCGAAGCCCGCTTGCGCTCCCAGCGTCGTCGTGGCGATCAGCTCGCCCGAGCCGACGATCGACGCGCTGAGGATCAAGCCGGGGCCGAGGTGGCGCAGGCTGGCCAGCCAGCCCCGGGGCGGCTCTCGCACGCCCTCCGGCGTGAGGTGGTACGGATCCGCCACAGGCGGCACGGTCGTGGGCGGGGCTGCGGCGCTCCCCCGCATGGCAGGCGTGGCTGTTTCCACGGCGCACCTCCCGCGGCCAAGTCTATCCCCCGCGCAGGCGGCGCAACAGCCCCTGCCGGATCTCTCAGCGGGTGTCCCGGCGACACCGGCACCTGGGCGCGGGTCCAGGGAGCGCTTCGAGCGGGGTGTCGACCAGACGCCCGGCCAGGCTCCCCGGCGCTGCCGGCGCCAGCGGCAGCCGGACGGTGAAGGTACTTCCCTCACCCTCCTGGCTCTCCACCAGGATGCTCCCGCCGTGCTGCTCCACGATCTGCCGGACCTCGGCGAGCCCCACACCGCTCCCCTGGGTGCGCCCTTCCACATTCCGGGCGCGGCGGAAGCGCTCGAAGATGTAGGGCAGCTCGTCGGGCGGAATCCCCACGCCGCGGTCGCGCACCTGGAGGACGGCCCAGCCGCCGGCGCCGGTCTCCTCGCGCGCCAGGCGCACCACGACCTCGCGCTCATCCGGCGTGTACTTGCGAGCGTTGCTCAGCAGGTTGTCCAGGACCCGCTCGAGGCGCGTGGCGTCCCACTGGCCAACCAGCTCGCGCTCGCCGCTCTCCAGGCGGAGGATGCGGCGCTGGAACGCCGGCCGGAGACCATCCACCGTACGCCGCGCCAGCGCCACCAGGTCGACGGGCTGGTGGCGCAGCCCGGGCGCCCGCCCAGCCTGGAGGCGAGCCATGCCCACCAACTCCTCGATCATGGCCGCCATCTTCAGCGTGAGCGCCTGGATGCGCGCCAGACCACTGGCGGCCTGCTGGTCGCGCGACCGGGTCGACGGCTCGTCGCCCGCTCCGTCCGCGAGCCAGCGTTCGAGTAGCTCGGCCTGGAGCCGAATGGCCGCCAGCGGGTTCTTCAGGTCATGCGAGGTGAAGGCGAGCACGTCGTCGCGCGCCTGGACCGCCTCGCGCGCCTCGCGGTACAGCCGCGCGTTGTCCACGGCCAGCGCCACGCGGCGGCCCAGCTCCTCGATGATGGCCAGGTCCGCCGGCTCGTACCGCCGGCTGCCGCGACGCGCGAACAGGCCGATGCTGCCGAACGTCCGCCCGCGCGCCTGCAGCGGCACCGCGACGTAGGACGTGATGGCGAGCTGCCGGAGCAGAGCGAGCGGCTCGTCGTCCTGGGCCATGGTCTCCCAGCTGCTGTCCGTGAGCTCCGAGTGGCACTCGCTCCGGCCAGTCCGGCGGACGCGCTGCGAGGGGTGGGGTCCCTCGGGGTCGAAAGGGTAGCGACGCCGCATCTCTCCCAGCAGCTCCTGCGCCTGCGGGTCGGCGGCACAGTCGGCTGTCAGCGAGCTCGCCCGGTCATCCAGGAAGACGTCCACCAGGCAGCCGTCCGCGAGGAAGGGCACCGGCAGGCGCGCCGCCGTGGCGATCGTCTGCTCCTCGTCGAGCGAGGCGGCCAGGAGGGCGGTCGCCTGCGCCAGGAAGTGCTGGGTCTCCTCGGCCCGCCGGCGCTCCACGGCGTACCGCAGCACGCGCAGGAGCACGTCACCGTTCACCCGCCCTTTGACGAGGTAGTCCTGCGCGCCCGCGTGGACGGCCGCCAGGGCGAGCTCGGCGTCGGCGGTCCCGCTCAAGACGACGACGGGCACGTCGGGCGCCCGCGTCGTGACGGCTTGGAGCGTCTCCAGCCCCTGGCTATCGGGCAGGCCGAGGTCCAGGAGGACCACGTCGATCCCGGGCGCGGCGAGGCGCCGGAGGCCCCCCGCGAGGGTGTCGACCCATTCGAGGTGGACCGGTGGTGGCGGAAGCTCCGCCAGCATCTCCCTGATCAGCCGGGCTTCGCCCGGCTGGTCTTCGACGAGCATGACTGCCAGCGGAGCGGCGTGAGCCTCGGGCATCGGCGGCCCGAGCCTAGCTCAGGTCGGTTGCCCCGCTCCTTGCCGACCGTAAACGTTACGTGAACGTTGCAGCGCGCCACCCGGTCCGTTTCGCCACCTGGCTGGCGCCGCCACACAGGCGTTGGAGGCGCGGCGTTGGCGCGGGCGCCACTACTTGAGCGTCTCGAGGTAGGCGACGATCTTCGTGGCCTCGTCGTCGCTCAGGCCGAGGTTGGGCATGGCCGTGCCCGGCTTGAGCGCGGCCGGGTTCAGGATCCACCGCTTCAGGTCGTCCGGGCTCCGCACCGGCACGGCGCCGCCGGCGATCGTCGTCCGGCCGGCGATGCCAGCCAGGCTGGGACCGACCGTCCCGGCTGCGCCCGGCACACCGGGGATGACGTGGCAGCCACCACAGCCCTTCTGCGCCAGGAGGGCGCGGCCCGCGGCGGCCGGGCTGCCCGCGGCGAGCTCCGGGCCGCCGCCCGCCGCCACGGGCTGGCCGAGCTGGTCGGGCGTGCCGCCGGCCCGGCCGCTCTGGAACGCCGGGTTCAGGACGTACAGGGCAACGGCGACAGCCGCGGTGAAGGCGAGCGCCGCGATCCCCGCGGCCCAGCCCGCCCAACGCGGGAATGGATCGCGGCTGGCATGCCCGAACAGGCCGGCGCCGCCGGTGGCGGTGGTAGATGCCTCGGAGGGGGCGGCAGGGGTGCCGGCCTCTGGCTCGTGGTGCACGCGGCGATTCTACGCGCTGCGCGTGCCCGCCCGCAGACGGACGGCCCGCCCGGGCAGGTCTTCTGACCTGTCGGTGGATCGAGCGTGGCGCCCGCCTCACCACCCGGGAAGCCCTCTGGCCGGCGCCCGGACCGCCGCTGTAGCCAGGCGCCAGGCTCTACGGGCGTGTGTGCGACTCCGGCGCCAGCGCCGCGGCCTCCGCGGCCGTGATGACGCCCAGGGCCAGCGCCCGTTCCGGCGCCAGCCGCCCCAGGGCCACCGCCTTGCGCAGTACCTCACGCGCGTGGCGATCGGTCGCCCGGTCGGCCATCATCCCGCCGATGATCGTGGCGCCCTGCGCCTCGGCGACCGACGCGTTGTAGGCCTCCACCTCGCGCAGCCGGCCCTCGATGTCCAACTGGCCCAGCGCGCGCTCGTACGCCAGCAGCACGACGAAGAGCTGGGCCGGGTGGCCGACCCACTTGCCGCTCATCCCCAGGTGCAGGCCGTGGAGCGCGTCAGCGTAGCACGTCTTCAGGCGGCTGAGGATGCGCGCCCGGTTCGCCTCCGGCGGGAGCGCGGGATCCGGCACGGGGTAGTCAAACGTCATCGTGTCGATTGCCGGCACGCCAATCGCGCCTGCCACGTTGACGATCTCCATCCGCGCCCAGTCCGCGACCGGGTGGTCATTCCGGATCTCCGGCAGGCCGATGTCCGACGCGTGGTCGGCGATGCCCCAGGCGATGCCGACCAGCCGGGGCAGCGCCGCGAGGGCCAGCCTGTCCAGGTTGCGGATCGCCCAGCCGGATTCCACCAGGAGCTCCAGCTTGATCGACCGCTCTGGCACGTGGAGCGTGCGCTCGATGGCGCCGAGCGTCTCGTCGAGCCACTCCAGCTCTTCCGGATGGTCGGCCTTGGGGAAGACGATGCCGTCCACAGCGCCGGGGCCGGCGCCGAGAAGGACGGTTGCCAGGTCTTCGGCGGTCCAGGGGAGGTCGAGCCCACTCGGCCGGTAGAAGCGCAGCGTGCCCGGCGGCCAGCGCGCCTCGCGGAACACCCGCGCGGCTGTCTCGCGCCCGTGCCGCAGCACATCCTCGCGCAGCGCCTGCGCGTCCTCGCCGTCCACCATCACCAGGGGTGCGGTGGGCTGCTCGCGCGCGAGCAGCGCCGCCACCTGCTCCTCCGGCACCTCGAGCGTCTCAGCCAGCTCGGCGGCCGAGATCCCGAACCGCTCCAGGATCAGGCTGACGGCGCTGAATCCCCGCTCGACCGCCTTGCGCGCCTTGTCGAAGTCCGACGCCGGGGTCGTGAAGTGCGCCTGCTGGCGCCAGAAGTGGAGCGGTAGCCCGTCGCTGGTGCGTCCACGCAAGGTTGCCTGGAGCCTGGCGCGCCGCTCCTCGGCCTCCACGACGATGCGCCGGATCGCGTCCCGGGCCCGGTCAGGGGCCTGCACGTCGTCCATCACGTCGCCTGGCGCATAGCCGCCCCGCGTGAGGCTCGGCGGTCGGACAAGTCCGCCGCGTCGCCGGGCCGGATGCGTGAATGGGGCACGGGATGGATCGGCGGACGGGCAGCGAGCACGAAGCGCTCAGCTCCCGACGACGAGCTCCCCGTCCACGAAGTCCGGGCGGGGATTCAGGACGATGTCGACGCCCTCTGAGAGCCCCTGGAGGATCTCCACGTTGCGGTTGTCGGAGGCGCCGGCCAGGACCCGCTGGCGCTTGAGACGGTTCTCCACCACCAGGTAGACAACGCTCTGGGTGGGCGCGCCCGCCCCGTCTCCGGCCAGGCGCAGCACGGCTTCCTTCGGCACGAGGACCGCGCCCTGGCGCGGGCCCGTCTGGACGGCGAGCTGCGCGAACATGCCGGCGCGCAGCTTCCCCTGGGGATCCGGCACCTCGACCTGCACGGCCACGGTCCGCGTCCGCGGGTCCAGCACCGGCGCCACCGATTTCACCACGCCTGAGAACAGGTCCTGCGGGTAGCTCTCCACGCTCACGGCGACCGCCTGGCCGGCCTGAACCTGCGCGGCCAGGCCCTCCTCCACCTGGACGACCGCCTGCAGCTCCGGCGGGATGAGCGTGAGGATCGGGCCGGTGGGTCCGACTACGCTGCCGGGCGTGGCCTGGATCTCGGTCACGACGCCAGCGGTCGGCGCGGCCACGGTGGCGTCGCGCAGGCGCGTGCGGGCCAGTTCGGCCAGGGCGAACGCCTGCTCGGCGCCCGCCTCTGCGGCTTTGATCTCGTCCGGCGACGCTGGCGAGCCGACCAGCTTCACCTGCGCGTCCGCCGCCTCGACCAGCGCGCGCGCCTGGTCCAGGTCGAAGGCGGTGGCGGAGAGCTGCGCCAGCGACAGGGCCAGCTCGGCGCTCTGCACGTCCTGCCTGGCCTGTTCGATCGTCTCGACGGATGGGACGGTCGCGCGTGCCGAGGCGGCCGCCTCCTCTGCCGTGCGGACCTCCTCACGCGCCGCCGCCACGGCGGCGCGGTCGCCGGACCGTGCCGGATCGGCGAGGAGCTGGTTCAGGCGGGTGCGTGCGGCCGACAGGGCGTTCTCGGCTTGGGCGACCGCCTGGGTCTCAGAGCGGGCGCTCAGGAGCTGCTGCAGCCTGCCGCGCGCCTCCTCGACCCGTTTCTGGAGCGCGGCCGGGTCGCTGCTCGCCCGCGCCGCTTCCAGCGCCTGGAGCCGCGCCTGAGCCGCCCGCAGGTTCGCCTGCGCCTGGGCCACGACTTCTGGTCGGGGAGTGGCTTTGAGCTGCGCAAGCTTCGCCTCGGCGGCGGCCTGGGCCGCCTGGGCCTGCAACACCTGCGTCTCCAGCTCGGTCCGGTCCAGCTCGGCCAGCAGCTCGCCCTCGCGTACCCGCGCCCCTACCTCCACGTAGAGCTTGTCCAGGCGGGCCGTGACCCGCGGGATGACCGCCACTTGCCCCTTAGCCCGCACCTCCCCCGCCAGGGTAAGCACGCCAGCCAGGTCGGCCCGAATGGTCTTGCCAAGGCGGATAGGGATGTTCGTGCGTCCGCCGCGGTCGGCGACGGGGGTGGTGGTGCTCACGCCCGGGACGCCGGCCAGGCAAGCAGTGCCGCCGAGGAGCAGGGCGAGACACGGGGGCCCGAGCTTGGCCCAGACCGGCGCCGCGGCGACCCACGCGCTGAGGTCCCTCACGAGGACGCGCGGAGCGGTCAGGCCAATCAGTGTGTGGCGCGCCGCGCGCGGTACCAGCGACGCGGTGAGGGCGGCACGTCCAGGCATGTGAGGCTCAACGGACCGGCTGCGATCATACTGTCTGTCGGGACGGGGTGGTAGGGACGGACCGGTCGCCCGCGGCGACCCACGCGCTGAGGGAGAGTGGCGGGAGCCTCGCACGCGCGGGACGCCCAGGCCCTAGAATCGACAGCGTTGGTCATCGCTCTCGGGGAGGACGAACGCGAGGCTCCGCCCGCGTTGCCGCCCCTCCATTCCCCCCGGCCCCCCTCTCTCCAGGACGGGCTCCGTAGCCACGCGGCGCTGCTGGTCGACTATCCGGTGCTCCTGCGAGCCGTGCGCAGCGTGGACCCGGACGCGGTGCCCCGCCTGGCCGACCTGGTGCGGCGGGCCCAGACACTCGGCCCGCTGCTGGTGGCCCGCGCCTACGGGGCGTGGTACGAGATCGACGAGGCGCAAGCGGCCTTCGTCGCGGGGCTCGATCCTGTGTTCGTCCCGCCCACAGGCCCCGGCAGCGTGCCGAGCACGGCGGCCCTCGTCGCAGACGGCCTGGCGCTCCTCGCGGCCGGGCAGGTCGGCGCGTTCGCACTCAGCGGCGACGACCGACTGCTGCCGCTCGTGGCCGCGGCGCACAAAGCAGGCCTCCCCGTGGCGCTGATCGGCCACGCCTGCGCGCCGGATGGGCCGTGCCTGAAGCTGGTGGAATTCGGCGAACCAGCGGCGGCGTTCGCGCGTGCACTGACGCGCGCGGAGAAGTACCGCCGCCCGGCCGCGGCCCGTTCGGCGTAGCCGCGCCCGAGCCGCCTGGCACCGGCGCGCGCTGGCGCCACGCCCGGCCGCGGCCATGAGTGGAGCCGTTGTAACTACTCACACTCATGCGCAGAACTGGCCCTGTGAGGCATCGCGCGTCAACCGGTGGTAGATAGCCCCGGGGACCCACCACACCCCGTGGTCACGGACCACGTCCGGTGACACGAGTCTGAGTAGTTACCAACTTACGACAGGCTCTGATGAGGGGCGCGCGCCGTGCCTCCAGGTGCCTGGCCCACCACCGCGCGCCGTTGCGCAGTTCGAGCGGGTGGCGCTCCAGGCGCCGCGGCATCCCCAGCGCGAGGTCGCCGGCGATTTGATAGTCGAACGCGCTCCGCAACACCCAGGTGAGCCCATGGACGAAGCACTGCTCGATTGTCCGCTGGCGCGACCGCGGCGAGACCGGCGCGCCCGGTCGGCTCCGGGGCGTCGGTTTCCAGACCGCGCTGATGCCCCACCGTGGAGCCCACGTGCGCCAGTCCAGGTCGAACGCCCGCGGGAACCGCTCCTGGTCCGCCGGCGGCACCACCGCACCGGCCAGCTGCTCCGCCACCGCGACGAGCTCGGCCAGTTGACGGCCGGCATCCGCCGGCTGGTCGAGGTCATGAAGCAGGAGGACCTGCTGGCCGACGACATCAAGGAGGAGTACCGGCGGCTCGTCCGCGAGAAGGAACGGCTCCAGACGCGGTGCGAGAAGCTGGAGCTCGACCTCGAGCGCCGCCAGAAGCGGGTCCTGGACGCCGACCTGATCCGGCGCGCCCTGCAGGACTTCGAGCGGCTGGTGGGGCTGCTGCCCCTGGAGGACCAGAAGGACCTCTTCCAGCTGCTGCGCCAGGTGGAGGTGGCGCCCTTCGAGCCGGGGCGCGAGGTGCCGCGGGAGGTGCCGCCGACCGCGTCGCGCAACGGCCGCGCCGGAGCGACGGCGGGGGCGGCCGACGAGCGGGCCCTCGCAGCAACATCCGCACCCGGTGGTACCGCGTGCGGATCGCCCTCTACCAGCTCCCGAACCTGCCGAACCCCGCGAGTGTTAACCACGCGGGGAAAGTTCGGGATTTGGGGTACTTGGTCCCCGAGGCGGGGCAAATCCCGAACTTTCCTGAGTCTAACAATCGTCGCTGGCGCCACGCTGGTGGCGCGGGGAGTAGCGCGACTGGCCTACCACTTCGAGGGCACACAGCCCCCCGACTTCTTCAAGCCGTCGACAGGGCGAGTTCGCTCCTCCAAGCAGCACCGTAATCCTGTTGCCCTGGTCCAGGAATGGCAAAGGGCCCTGGATGACGGCGAGTGCACGTCTTGGGCCGCCCTCGCGCGCAAGCTCGGGGTCACCCGCACGCGGGTGACGCAGGTCCTGGGGCTGCTCGATCTCGCCCCCGGGGTCGTCCACGCCATCGCCGCCTTCGGCGACCCGCTGCCGCGGCCGATCGTCAGCGAGCCCATGCTCCGCCCTTTGCTCACCTTGCCCGCCGGAGAGCAGAAGCGTGCACTGGAGGGCGTGTGTCCTACGACGAATCTTGCCGGGGCGTAGGAGACCGCTCTCTCGCTCCCACGCTGCGTCTGGGGCAGCGTCTTGGGAGTCAACCCAGTGGACTCGGCAGATCCCGCTCGCTCTATACAGATACACGAGCGTATACTACCCGTGTTATAATCACATGGTGAACGTCGAGGTCCACCCGGAGGCGGAAGGCGAGCTTGCAGTTCTCCCCGCTGCCGAGCGCGCCGCGATGCAGAATGCATTCGAGAAGCTGGAGGTCTACGGCGACCAGCTCCCCTTCCCGCACAGCAGCCGGGTCAAGGGGGCGGCCCGGCTCCGGGAGCTTCGACCCCGCGCCGGCCGCAGCCCGTGGCGCGCGTTCTACCGGCGGGTCGGCAACATGCTGGTCATCGGCGCGATCGGCCCGGAGGCCCACGTCGACCCGCGGGGTTTCGGGCGCGCCATCCGCACCGCCGAGGCGCGGCTCAGTCGGCTCCAGCAGGAAAGGAGACGCCATGGCACAGGCCCGTCCACGTAGCACCGCCGAGATCCGCGAGGAGCAGCTCCGGCAGGACCCGGACTTCCGCGCCTCCTGGGAGCGCACGGCGCTCGCCCGGGCGGTCGCGCTCGCCGTGATCGGCTACCGCGTCAAGCACCACCTCACGCAGACCCGGCTCGCCGAGAAGCTGGGGGTGCGGCAGCCGCAGGTGGCCCGGCTGGAGATGGGCGAGCACACCCCGTCCTTGGAGATGCTCCAGCGGCTGGCCCGGACGCTCGGCCTGCGGTTCATCGTCGAGGTCGCCCCCGCCGGCGAGGGGGCTCCTGAGAGCGCCGTGACGCTCCCTCCTGGCGTGGAGGTCGTCGAGGACGTGACCGCCGATGGCAGCCGGATTCTAGTAGCGACGGGATAGTCCCGGGCGATGTTCGCGTGCCCGGGGCCGAAGCCTCGCGTGGGGTGGATTCCACAGACCAGTGGCGTGCGCTGGCTCACACGCTCGTCGGCGCCGTGCCGCTGACCGCGCTATGGAGGCGGGCGCTCCGTAGGTCGCGCCGCCCGATCACGGGCCTCGGGCAGCTTCGGCCGAACGCGGAATGGGAGCGTTGAGCGAGGGGGCGCCCGAGTGGGTGGCCTGGTGCCGGCGCTGGCTGGCGACATCCGCCCTCGCGCCCAAGACCCGCCAGGCCTACTACCACCTGCAGCTGAAGGCCGGGCGCTGGGTGACCGACACGCATCCGGAGGCGACGAACCTGGAGTGCTGGACGCGCGCGCTGGCCGCGGCCTACGTGGCGGCGGTGGACCGGATGACGGTGGGGCAGTGGGCCAGCCCGCGCTGGCAGCCAACTGGACGCGTGGGCAAGCCCCTATCGGCCAAGGCCAAGACGCACCATCTCGCCGCGCTGAGCGCCTTCTTCCGCGACGCCCAGGAGTGGGGCTGGCTGCCGCGTCGCTTCGACCCGCAGCGTTGCTTCGCCGCGCCCCGCACCGTGCAGGCCCTGATCGGGCCGAACCCGCGCGTGCTCGCCGATGACGTCTGGGCCAAGCTGCTGTGGGCCGGGCTCAACCTGACCGAGGCGGACCTGGCACGCTCGCACGGCTCCCGGGAGCACTACTACCCGGTGGTGATGGTCCGCGCGCTGGCCGTGGTCTGGCTGTTCGCCGGCCTGCGGTCCGACGAGATCCGCCGCCTGCGGGTCGGCTGCGTGCGTTGGCAGCGCGAGGACGTGACGATCACCGGGACGGACGCGGTGCTCCCCAAGGGTGCCGTCTGCCTGCTCGACGTGCCGACCCACAAGACCGGGGTCGCCTTCACCAAGCCGGTCGACCGTGCCGTCGGCGAGGCGATCGCCGCCTGGGAGCAGGTCCGCCCGGCCCAGCCGGCCCTGGTGGACTCCAAGACGGGCGAGGTGGTGCAGGCGCTCTTCGCCCACCGCGGGGCCCGCCTCGGGGCGGGCTACCTGAACACCACGCTCATCCCACTGCTCTGCCGCAAGGCCGGCGTCCCGGACCACGACGCCCGCGGCGACATCACCAGCCACCGGGCGCGCTCGACCATCGCCTCGCAGCTCTTCAACGCCCGGGAGCCGATGAGCCTCTTCGAGCTCCAGGCCTGGCTGGGCCACCGCTGGCCAGCCTCCACCCAGCACTACGTGCAGGTCAGCCCGACCAAGCTCGCGAAGGCGTACGCCGACGCCGGCTACTTCGGGCGGAACCTGCGGATGGTGGAGGTGCTGCTCGACCGGGACGCGGTCACCAGCGGCGCGGCGGCCCGGGGTGAGCCGTGGCGGTTCTACGACCTGGGCCACGGCTACTGCACCTACGACTTCTTCGACCAGTGCCCCCACCGGATGGCCTGCGCGAAGTGCGGGTTCTACCGCCCGAAGGGTTCCAGCCAGGCGCAGCTGCTGGAGGCCAAGGCCAACCTGCTGCACCTGAAGCAGGAGATCCCGCTGACCGAGGACGAATGCGCGGCCGTCGAGGACGGGCTAGAAGCGCTGGAGCGTCTGTGCGCCCAGCTCGCCGACGTGCCGACACCGGCGGGGCCGACGCCGCGGCGGCTGCACGGACCCATGCGCGCCCAGACCACGCGGAGCGGGCGAGACCCCGTCGGGCGGCCATCACCCGGTGGCTCGAGCGGCCGGGTGCCCCGCGGGGTCGGCGAGGGAGATCCCTCGGCGTGAACGCGTCCGGCGTACTGCCGCCCCTACCGCCGGGCGAGCGCGGCCTCCGCGCGCTCGATGTCGGCCACGGCCTGCCTGAACACAACCTGCTTGAGGTAGGTCTGGTACGGCACGCCGATGAGCGCCGCGGCGCGCTTGACCACGGCGATCTGCTCCCGCCCCCACCGCAGCGTCACCGTGCCGGCGGCGAGCTCGCGGTCCGCCGCCTCCTCCAGGCGAGTGACCAACGCGGACACCTCGGGATCTTCGTCGACGCGATCGGCGACGATCTTCATGTCGATCGGTTTGCCGGGCTTGTCGGCTGGACGGTCGTTCAGTCTGGCCATGACTCCTCTCCTCGCTTGAAGCAACTGATGGCGATGACCGCGTGGTCGTGCGCGTGGCGGGTCCAGTAGAGGCCGTGCGTCTCCGTGCGTGTCTCGAAGCGCAGGTGGGTCTCGTCCCAGGGCTCCGTCGCGCCGACGAAGAACGTGCGGATGGCGTCCTCGGGCGTGGTCCCGTGCTGCCGAGTGATGTGCAGCACACCGGGATCCGTGAGGTCGTAGTAGAAGCGGAACCGTTCTCCTTCCGCCTCGATGATGAGCGCCTGCCGCCTCGCCACAGCCCTAATGAGCCTCGGCTTGATTGGGTAACTCCCGCCACACGGCGGTTCTCCCGGTACGTGACCGAGGGAGCGTTACCCGAATTGCCTGAGGCACATTAGTGTACTGCAAATGTCAGTACCTTGCGCCTCAACTGTATTCCGCATAATCCAGCCCCGTCTGCACGAGTCGGGGATTGGTGAGCAGCACGTCCACACCCTCGTGGACGCGGCCCGCGACCCAGTCCTCGCGCCGGTCGGCCGCGACCGTGCTCGCCTTGAGCACGGCGACCCGGAACCCCGTGCGCTCGAGGATGGCCCGCAGGCGGGGGCTGAGGTCGCGCCGCTCGGTGTGGCTGATGAAGACCAGCACTCGCCGGTCGCGCGCCCGCTCCCGCCGGACGAGCTCGATGAGCGCCTGCTCCTTGGGGTAGAGCGCGTCGTCCGGGAGCGCTGGCGCCGCGGCGATCACCTGGCTCGTGGTCGGGTCGACCACCACCTCGCCCCGGGTGCAGGCGTCCGGGTAGCCGAGCAGCGCTTGCAGGTAGGCGCCGAGCAGCCGCTTCGAGCCCTGCTGGAGCGCCCCGAGCACGGCCTGCCGCAGCTCGCTCTCAAGCCGGCGGTAGGCGCGTGCCTGGGAGCACCCCTCGTCGGACAGCCAGTCATCGAGCGGGAACAGGGCCACGCGCTCGGTATAGGGCGGCAGATCACGGGCGACGTCCGCCAGGCGCAGGAAGACGGTGTTACAGGACTTACGCGGTGGGCTCAGCCAGCAGGCACGGCTGAACGAGCGAACGCCATGGCGCGAACCGTGGGGGTAGGCTGGGGTTGCTCACATCTCCAGTCTCCCCGAGGGGGGCGCAGCCATGGCGTTCCGGCTGTACCGTACGACGCGGCGCCTGTTCGGCCCAGTGGAAGGCGTGCTGCGGGACTTCCCTCTGCCGGCGTTGCTCGGCGGCAGTCCCACCCTGTTGGGCTTGAGCGCGCTGTACGGCACGGGCTTGGTGTTGTTGGGGGCGCACCCGACGCAGGTGCGTATCAGCACGGCCCTGCCGGCCCGCGGCCACGACGCGCTCCACCGCCTGTTGCGGACCATGCCGCTGTCGACCCGTGGGCTCATGGCGGGTGCGCTCGGGCTGGCGCGGGCCCTCAGCCTGCGGCTGGGGACGCCGGGCTATCTGTGCGTGGACGAGGTGGAGCTGGAGAAGGCGTTCGCCAAGCAGTTGCCCTGGGCGGCCTGGACCTGGCCTGGACCTACTCGTTCAGCCAGAAGCGGCAGGTGTATGGCGTCCACAGCGTCGTCCTGTGCTGGACCAGCGACCCGACGGGCGCCTGGCGCAGCCCCGTCGCGTTCCGGCTGGGGCGCCCCAAACGCACCTGCGCGCCTGGCCGCTACCAGAAGAAGACGCAGTTGGTCGAAACCAGGCTGCGCGAACTCGTCGCCGCCGGCTGCCCTGCGGCGTACCGCGTGGGCGATACGGCTTAGAGCGGCGGGGCGCTGACCAAGACCGCTGCCCGACGGGGCCTGACCTGGGTGGGGACGCTCGCCCCGCGGACGACGCTCGTCTACCACGGCCGCCGGCAGCAAGTGCAGCACCTCGCGCCGCGGCTCAAGCTCCAGTGGCGCCCGCGGCTGGGCGTGCGCGCGACCGCGCTGCGGGTCTATGCGCCGGCGCTGGGGCAGGTCCAGTTGGTCGTGCTCAGAAACGAGCATGGCACCTTCGAATACCTGGTCACCAATGCGCGGGGCACCGACCTCACCACCCGCGTGCACCGCAAGCGCAGCCGCTGGCGCATTGAAACGCTCTTCCGCGACACCAAGCAACTGGCGGGCCTGGCCGCCTGCCAGAGCTGGGGCGACGCGGCTCTGGTGCGCCACGTCGCGCTGTAACTACTCAGACTCGTGTCACCGGACGTGGTCCGTGACCACGGGGTGTGGTGGGTCCCCGGGGCTATCTACCACCGGTTGACGCGCGATGCCTCACAGGGCCAGTTCTGCGCATGAGTGTGAGTAGTTACGAGCCGTTCAAGTTATTGACACGACTCAGCGTGGGCCGTAGGCTGGCAGCGTGCCGTCGTCCCCAGTCCTGGCGCAACGCCTGCGGCGCGCCGGCCTGCGCGTCACGGCTCCTCGCCTGGCGGTCCTGGCGGCGCTAGCCGAGACGACGGCCCACCCTAACGTCGAGACGATCGCCACGGTCGCCCGGGCGCGCCTGGGGAGCCTCTCCATGCAGGCCGTCTACGACGTCCTGCGAGCGCTCACGGAGGCCGGGCTGGTGCGCCGCATCGAGCCGGCCGGGAGCCCGGCCCGCTACGAGGGGCGAGTGGGCGACAACCACCACCACGTCGTCTGCCGCGCCTGTGGCGCCACCGCCGACGTCGACTGTGCGGTCGGCGACACCCCGTGCCTGACGGCCGCCGACGACTCAGGCTACGAGATCGACGAAGCCGAGGTCATCTACTGGGGCCGGTGCCCCGAGTGCATCGCGGCGACTTCTGTCTCGTTCGGTGAGCTCAAGCGGACACGCAGCGTGCGACACGAACTGGATGACACAGCCTTGGATCCAGAGCAACCAAGGTCGAGAGCAACCAGCCGTCAGAAGGACACACCGAGAGAGGAGAAGGACCGACATGTCAGATAGGAAGGACATGACTGCGAGCGTCAGCGAAAGCGAGAACCCGGCAATCCCCTCCCCGACTCCCAAGCGGACTCGGCCCAGGACCAACCAGGACTGGTGGCCCAATCAGCTAGACCTCTCGGTTCTCCACCAGCACTCGCCCCTATCCAATCCGATGGGCGAGGACTTCAACTACGCAGAAGAGTTCAAGACCCTCGACCTCGACGCGCTGAAGCGGGACCTGATCGAGGTGATGACGACTTCCCAGGACTGGTGGCCGGCCGACTACGGCCACTACGGGCCGCTCTTCATCCGGATGTCCTGGCACGCCGCCGGCACGTACCGCATCGCCGATGGTCGGGGCGGCGGCGGCAGCGGCGCGCAGCGCTTCGCCCCCCTCAACAGTTGGCCCGACAACGCGAACCTCGACAAGGCGCGCCGGCTGCTCTGGCCGATCAAGCAGAAGTACGGCCGGAAGATCTCCTGGGCCGACCTG
>CAYSYM010000014.1:0-68210 GCA_964435115.1 uncultured Chloroflexota bacterium
TGCTCCGCAAGCCGGGCTACCGGAAGCCGACACCCGAGATGGAGGCGGCCAGCCGAATCGAGAACGAGGACTACTTCTGCTGGTTCGTCCCGATCTGGTCGGACATCACCGGCGCCAGCACCCGTGACCACCCGGCACCCTACCCGCTCGAGCTCGCCTACCGCCTGGTGCGCATGTTCTCGTTCGCCGGCGACACCGTGCTGGACCCGTTCGTCGGGACTGGCACGACCACCAGGGCTGCCATGCTCGCGGCACGGAACAGCATCGGCATCGAGGTGGAGCCGTCCTACGTTCGCCTGGCGCAGCGCCGCCTGGCGGATGTGCCGTTTGGCGTGACGCTCGAGGTCGAGATGCCCGGCTTGACAGAGCCGTCCCGGAGCTAGTCCGGTGGGTGCGTGTCCCGCGCCCCCGAACGCCTCGTCGCCTGGACCCGAACGTACGTCTTCATTGGCCGCACGCTGGCCGGGCTCGCGCCGGCGTCGGGCGCGGAGCACTGGAGTCGCTGGCCTGCGTGGCCGTACCCTTCGAGGGGAAGCCTGGGGCAGTGGGAGCCGGGGAGTGGGCATGAGTCAGGTCGCTGTGGCGCGCGGGTCAGCGCTCGAACGATGGTTCCGCCTGGCGGAGCAGCGGACCGACGTCGGAACCGAGGTCCGGGCCGGGCTGACCACGTTCATGCTCATGAGCTACATCATCGTCGTGAACGCGGTGATCCTGACCACCGGCGCCAGCGTGGCGGGGCTGGACGTCTCGTTCGCCGCGATCGTGACCAGCACCTGCCTGGTGGCCGGGCTGATGACGCTGGCCATGGGCGCGCGGGCCAACCTGCCCTTCGCGCTCGCACCCGGCATGGGTATCAACGCCGTGGTGGCGTTCCAGCTCATCGCCGGCATGCGGTACTCCTTCGCCGAGGCGATGGGCGTGATCCTGCTGGAAGGGATCATCATCACCATCCTCGTCCTCACCGGCCTGCGGCAGTGGGTGATCCACGCGCTGCCACTGCCCCTGAAGCAGGCGATCGGGGCGGGCATCGGCCTGTTCCTGTTCGCCATCGGCGCCTACCAGGCCGGCTTCTTCGTGGTCCCGCTTGGCGCCACCCAGGGCGGCACCGTTCCGCCGCCCACCGCGGGCGCGCTGGGGCAGTTCACCGCGCCGCCGGTCCTCTTCGCCACCTTCGGCCTCCTCCTCACCGCGGCCCTCCTGAAGCTCGGCGTGAAGGGCGCGCTACTGCTGGGCATCCTGCTGACGACGGCCATCGGGATCGTGCTGCAGGCGCTGCTGGGCACGCGCCTCTCGGTGGTGCCGAACACGCTGGTGCTGCCGGCGCAGGTGGTCAGCGTGCCAGACTTCCGCTACCTGGGCGTCGGGATTGGCGGGCTCGAGTTCCTCACCCGGGGCGCCGGCAGCGGGCTCCTGGCGGGCCTGCTGGCCACCGTGTCGATCATGCTCAGCGATTTCTTCGACACCGCCGGCACGTTCACCGCCCTGGGAACCGAGGCCGGCCTGACGGACGAGCGAGGCAACCTGCGCGAGAACGAGGACCGCGCGTTCGTGGTGGACTCCCTGGCCGCGGCGGTGGGCGGCCTGGTGGGCTCGTCGAGCGCGACCACCTACATCGAGAGTGGGGCCGGGATCGCGGAGGGCGGACGGACCGGCCTGACGGCCGTGGTGGCCGCCATCCCGTTCTTCCTGGCCATGTGGCTGGCCAGCCTGTTCGCGATCGTGCCGCAAGAGGCCACCGCGGGCGCGCTCATGATCGTGGGCCTGCTCATGCTGGCCGCGGTTGGCAGTGAGATCCCGTGGAAGCGCTTCTCGGTCGGCCTGCCAGCCGTCTTCACGGTCATGCTTATGCCGCTCACGTGGAGCATCACCAACGGCATAGGCGCCGGCTTGATCCTCTACACGCTCCTCAACCCACGGCAGGCCGGCGCGGCGCTGTGGATCGTCTCGGCCGTGTTCGCCCTCTACTTCGCGGTCGGCGCCCGGTAGAGCCGGCCCGGCACCACTCCTCCCATCTCCTCCCCGGCAACGGCGCGCGCTCATCCGGTCGGACCTGGTGCGGCACCAATTGGTGTACCATCTAGGGTACTGAAAGAGGTGCTCCCATGCAGACGATCCCGGCGCGCGAGATCAAGCGGCGCGGCCTCAGCGCGGTGGACCAGGCGCTGGCAGAGGGGCCGGTCCACGTGATCAAGAACGACGTCCCCACCTACGTGGTGCTCACAGAGGCGCACTACCGCGACCTGCTCGCGGCGCAGGAGGAGGCGTACCTGGCGCGGCTGAGGGCGTCGCTGGAGGACGTCCAGGCCGGCCGGGTACGGCGGGTCACGGCCCAGCAGCTCATCGACGAGCTGCGGCTCGAAGACGCGGAGTGAGCTACGTCCTCGTCCCGACGCGCCACTTCGACCGACAGGCGGAGCGGTTTCGCCGGGCGTACCCCGAGCTCCGGCGGCGCCTCGCGAGCGTCCTGCGGGATCTTGAGACCGATCCCCACCAGCCACACCTGCGGCTGCACTCATTGCGGGGCCAGCTGGCGGGTCTTCAGGCGGTCAGCGTGACGTACGCCTACCGCCTCGTGCTGACGATCCAGGTCACGGAACGCGAGGTCATCCTGCTCGACATCGGCAGCCACGACGAGGTCTACCGTGATGCCTGACGGCGCGGGCAGTAGCAGCAACCAGGGCGGGTCCTGCACCACGCTCCAGCGCGAGCTCGGCTGAGGGGCCGGCCATGGCACGCGCGCCCGCGACCCCCGCGTGCGTCCGGTGCGGCTCGCCTGCGCCCGGTCCGACCGCCTGGTGCTGTGCCGCGTGCGGCGGGCCGTTCGAGCTTCCGCCACTCGACCTCGACCCCGGCGTGCTGGACCCACGTGCCAGTGGCCTCTGGCGCTACCGCGCCTGGCTCCCGCTCGCCGGCGACCCCGTCTCGCTGGGCGAGCCCGAGACTCCCCTCGTCGCCGTGGCCTGGGATGAGGCGCGCACACTCATGAAGGTGGAGGGGCTGCTGCCCACCGGGTCGTTCAAGGATCGCGGCACGGCCGCCATGGTGACGCACCTGCGGCGCGTCGGGGCACGCCACGTCGTCGAGGACTCTTCGGGCAACGCCGGCGCGTCCGTCGCCGGGTACTGCGCCCGCGCCGGCATCGCCTGTGCCATCTACGTACCCGAGATAGCTTCACCCGCCAAGCTCCGCCAGGTAGAGGCGTACGGGGCGCGCCTGGTACGCGTGCCCGGCAGCCGCGAGGCGACGGCCGAGGCGGCGCGCCGCGCGGCCGCGCAGACGGCCTACGCCAGCCACGTCTGGAGCCCGTACTTCCTGGCGGGCACCCGGACCTGCGCTTTCGAGCTGTGGGAGCAGCTCGACCGGCGCGCCCCGGACCACGTGGTGCTGCCAGTTGGCTCCGGGACCTTGCTGCTGGGGCTGGCACGCGGCTTCGACGCGCTGCGAGCGGCTGGCCTGGTGGCGGGGGTGCCACGGCTGTGGGCCGTCCAGGCCGCCTCCGTCGCGCCACTCGTGCGGGCGCTCGGCGGGGAACCCGTTGTTCCCCCTCCCGAGGGCTGGACCGCCCCGGTGGCCGAGGGGATCGCCATCGCCCGGCCCGTGCGGGAGCAGGAGATCCTCGCCGCGCTGAGGGCGAGTCGGGGTGGCGCGGTCGCCGTCGACGACGCGTCGGTGCTCGCGGCCCAGGCCGAGCTGGCGCGGCAGGGGCTGTACGCGGAGCCCACCTCCGCCGCAGCGCCAGCCGGCTTGCGGACGCTCCTCGCGGCCGGGCGGATTGGCCGCCAGGAGCAGACCGTCGTCGTGCTCACTGGCCACGGCCTGAAGACCCCGCCCCGGCACTGAGCGCTCCACGCTCCGCGTTCTCGCCGGCGCGGAAGATCGGTCAGGTGGCCGACGTCAGCCCCCGCCGTCCGGCCGATACCTCTCCTGGGAACCGGCCCTGGGAGCGGGCCAGCCACGTGGGCCCGATTCGGCCCGCCGGCTGGCCCGGGTGGAACGCAGCACGCGCGCGGGCGGTCAGTTGGAGCCGCCCGGTCCACGCAGCACCCGGGGCTGGCGCTCACACGGGAACGCCGCCCTCCAGCGTGCCACGGGGCGACTGCTGGGAGGTGCTTCCACGGAGACAACGGCTTCAGTCGAGGGGACGGTTCTCGTTGCCGACGACGACCCGGGCATGCGCCGCCTCATGTGCGCCATCCTTGGCGGGCGGTTCGCGCTTCTCGAGGCCGGGGACGGCGAGGAGGCGCTCCGGGCGGTGCGCACGCATCGACCCGATCTCCTCCTCCTCGACGTCAACATGCCTGGCCGCGACGGGCTGCAGGTGTGCCGGCTGCTGAAGGAGGCGCCTGACACCCGCCACATCAAGGTCGTCCTGGTCAGCGCGCGGGCCACCCCGTCCGACCAGGCGAAGGGACGGGCGGCCGGTGCCGATGACTACGTGACGAAGCCGTTCAGTCCGCGCGACCTGCTGCTGCTCGTGGAGCGGCTGCTGGCCGACAATCGGTAGCCAAGCGGGCTGCACGCTGGCCCGCTTGCCGGGCCATGCAGGAGCGGAACGCTTCCGACACCGGGGGGACCCGGACGCGGAAACCGCTCGGCGCTGCGGCCACCAGCCCGCCGTCCCACGGGCTCCGGGCAGGCCGGCGCGGAACCGCCCGCGCGCCTGCCCCCTGGCCTGAGCGCCGTCCTCCTCACTGTGGGAGGAGCTGGTACAGCTTGTCGAGGAGCTCGACCGGGCTGAAGGGCTTGGTGAGGAAGGCGTCGGCGCCGGCCTGCTGCCCGCGAGCGCGCTCCTGCGGCCCCTGCAGGGCGGTCAGCAGGATCACCCTGGCGTGGCTGGTCTGAGGGTCAGCCTTCAGAGCCTCGCACACGTCGAAGCCGTTGAGGCCGGGCATGACCACGTCGAGGACGACCACGTCCGGCAGGTGCTCGCGGGCGAGGCGAAGGGCCTCGAGGCCGTCGGCGGCGAGCAGCAGGGCAAAGTCAGGGTTGGCGAGCGTGGCGCTCAGCAGGCGCCGGAGCCCGGCGTCGTCGTCGGCGATCAGAACGGTGTAGCGGGCCATCGCAGGGAGCGGGGGACGCGCTCCATCCTACCCGGGAACCGACCGTCCGGTCAGCCGGGTAGCCCGTCGAGCGGCGCGAGCCGGGAGCTACTCCGGCGTCTCGACCAGGGCGAAGCGCGTCCCGAGCGCCTGCTCGGGTGGGATCAGCCTGCCTCCTGGCGTACCCGGCGCGTCGCGCAGCGCGACGCCGGCGCGCTGGAGGACGCTCGCGGCCCGCACCAGGCTCGCCACGCGGAGAGTGACCTGGTACGGCCCCTCTCCCGCGCGGTCGAGCTCAGCGCGTAGCGGCCCGTTGCCGCTCGGCGCCACCAGGGCGATCGCGAAGTCGCCCAGGCGGTAGCGCGCGCGGGTGGCCCCCAGCTCGGGGACCGTGTCCTGGCACTCGAGCGCCAGCCCGAGCTGCCGCTCGTACAGGTGCCGGCCCCCGTCTAGGTCGCGGATGAGCACGGTGACGCCGGCGACGCCCATGGCGCCCAGCTCGTGCGCACCAGGCTGCTCCCACTTCAGACGCTCCGCATCCGGCAATGCCCACTGAATGACGAACGGCCACGGCCGTCGCCACGCCACCCCGCCGGGAACGAGCAGCCGCCACCGGAGCACTGGTCCGTCGGGGCGCTCGCGCTCCATCGCCAATGGCCCCTCGACCTCCAGCCCGGCCGCGCGGACGCGCCCTGCCAGGGCGTCGAGCGCGTCCGCAGCCAGGCAGTAGCCCACCGGGCCGCCCTCGTGCTGGGCCAGGTAGTCCACCAGGGCGCTCCCGTTGGGGCCCGAGGCACGCGCCTCGGCCGGATCGTAGACCGCCAGCAGCTCCAGGTAGTCCACCCCGAAGCGGATGAGCCCGTTGTGCGTGCCGCGTCCGGTGTGCCTGCCACCCGGACGGGCGTCGAGCCCCAGCACCTCGCGGCAGTGGGCGATAGCGCTGTCCAGGTCACGGACGGCGATCACGGCATGGTCGAACCGCTGAAGCATGGCACCTCACCTCTCGTCAAGCCCGACCCGTGGGATGGGACTCCATCTGCGCTCCATCCTGGCGCACCTCCCCGTCCACCGGCGAGCGGGCACACGCAGCGCCTACGCGAAGGCCGGCAGCACTTCTTCGGTGACCCGCTTGAACTGGCGCTCCTGGTCGTACCCGGTCAGCCGCAACGTGATGGTGGTGGTCCCGGCGTCGACGAACTGGCGCAGGTTCTCGATGCACTCGGCCGGCGAGCCCATCGCAACCCAGCGCTCCAGGAACGGCCGTGAGTAGTCCACCCCGTAGTAGGAATCCAGGAAGCGCTTCGTCTCCTGGAACCCCGCCTCGCGGTCCTCGTTCACGTTGATGTTGTAGTAGTGGCAGACCTCGAAGCCGGCCGGAAGCGCCCGCCCCTCCTCGTCGGCGTAGCGCCGGATCAGCTCCAGGGACCGGCGCACCTCGTCGGGACTCTTGGCCGTCGTCATCCAGCCATCGCCGTACCGGGCCACGCGGCGGTAGGCGGTCTCGACGTTGCGCGTCTTGGCCAGGTCCGGGTTCGCGGTCACCCAGACGGGCAGCGGCTGCTGCACCGGTCGCGGCAGCACAGTCACGTCCTGGAAGCGGTTGTACTGGCCTTCGTAGCTCGCGTGCTCCTGGGTGGAGATGAGCCGCATGATCTCGATGGCTTCTTCCATGCGCCGCATGCGGCTGCCCGGGTCGATCCGGAGCGCCTCGAACTCCGGCTCGAAGGCTCCGCCACCGGCGCCCGGCTGGCCCTGGCAGGCGACGAACACGGTGCGACCACCCGAGAGGAAGTCCAGGCTGGCCCACTGGTAGGCCAGGATCAGCGCATCGCGCAGGGGTGTGCTGGCCATGCACGCCGCCCCCAGCCGCACCCGCCGGGTCCGCACGGCGAGCGCGCCGAGGAGCACCAGGGCGTCCAGGCGCGGCTTGGCGAAGATGGAGTCGCCCACCCACACCGAGTCCCACCCGGCGTCGTCGGCCCCGGCAGCCAGGCCGATCATCTGATCCACTGTGGTCGCGCCGATGATGACGCCTCGATTCGGCAGCGTCAGGCCGAAGCGGGCCTTCTGACCGGGCATGCGGAACGTCACCTCCTGAGATCCATGGTCCGCCACGCGTGCGGGGCGCCCGGTGGCTGAGCCACGCCCAGGTAGCGCGCGCGCACCTCGTCGCTCGCGGCCAGGTCGGACGCGGCGCCGCTGGCGACGACCCGGCCGGTCTGGAGGACGTAGGCGCGGTCGGCCACCTCCAGCGCCATGCGGGCGTTCTGCTCCACCAGGAGCACCGTCACGCCGCCTGCATGCAGGCGGCGCAGCAGGTCGAAGAGTTGGCGGACGACCACCGGCGCGAGGCCGAGGCTCGGCTCGTCGAGCAGCAGCACTTTCGGCCGCGCCATGAGGGCCCGGCCGATCGCCAGCATCTGCTGCTCACCGCCGGAGAGCGTGCCGGCCGGCTGCTTCACCCGCTCGCCGAGGATGGGGAACAGCTCCAGCACCCGCGCGAGCTGCTCGGCCGCCTCCGCGCGCGAGCGGACGTACGCACCGAGGGCGAGGTTGTCGCCCACTGTCATCTCGCCGAAGATCCGTCGACCTTCGGGCACCAGCACCAGCCCGCGCCGCGGAAGCGCGTGGGGTGCGACGCGGCGCAGGGAGCGGCCTTCCAGGCGGACGTCGCCGCCAGCGAGGGGGACCAGCCCGGCGACCGCGCGCAGCGTGCTACTCTTGCCCGCGCCGTTGGGGCCGATCAGCGCGACCAGCTCGCCGGCCGCGACATCGAATGAGACACCGCTCACTGCGCGAATGGCCCCGTACTGGACGGTGACCTCCTCTACCGCCAGCACCGGCTCGGGCGCACCCGCGGCCGGCCGGCCGTCGCCGGGCGCAGAGGGCGCGGTGACGCTCACGCGGCCTCTCCCAGGTAGGCGCGCAGCACCTCCGGGTGGCGGGTCACCTCCTCGGGGGTGCCGCTGGCGATGGTCGCGCCGTGGTCGAGGACGACGACGCGCTCGCACAGCCGCATGACGACGTCCAGGTGGTGCTCGACCAGGAGGATCGCCAGCCGGTGGCGGACGCGCACCTCCGCCAGGAAGTCGGCCAGGGTCGCGGCTTCCACGTCGTTCATGCCGGCCGCCGGCTCGTCGAGCAGGAGCAGCTTCGGCTCCGTCGCCAGGGCGCGCACGATCTCCACACGGCGCTGGTCGCCGTAGGCGAGCGTGCGCGCCCGCCGGTCCTCCACCTGGCGGAGCTGGAACAGCTCCAGCAGCTCCTCGGCCTCCTCCCGCATGGCCCGCATGGTGGCGTGGTACCGCCGCGTCCTGGCCAGCACGTCCGCCAGGGAGACGTGACGCCGGGCCTGCGCGGCCGCTTCCACGTTCTGGCGCACCGTGAGGCTCCCGAACAGCCGGATGTGCTGGAACGTCCGCACCATCCCCCGGCGCGCGATCTCGCTCGGATCGGCGTGGGTGACCTCGTACCCGTCCAGCCAGACCTGGCCGCTGGTCGGCCGGTGGAACCCGGAGAGGAGGTTGATCACTGTGCTCTTGCCCGCGCCGTTGGGGCCAATGAGCCCCACGATCTCACCCGGCTGGACCTCCAGCGAGAAGTCCTCCACGGCGCGGACGCCGGCGAAGGTCTTACTGAGGTTCAGAACGGTAAGCAGGAGTCCTGGCACGCGACCACCTCTCCTTTCCGGGCAGGCGCAGGCGGAGCCGTGCCCGCGGGCTGCGCAGCCAGGTCGTCCCGCCACCCAGCAGGCCCTGCGGGCGCAGCCAGACGACGAGCATCAGCAAGACGCCGTACAGCACCATGCGCAGCCCGGCGAGGTCGCGCAGCACCTCGGGCAGGACGGTCAGCACGACGGCGCCGACAACCGGCCCGGCCAGCGTGCCCATGCCGCCGATCGCCACCATGGCGAGCAGCTCGATCATGCGCGCGATCAGGAACGGCTCGACGCTCACGAACGTGGTGTACTGCGCGTAGAGCACGCCCGCCGCTCCGGCGATGCCGGCCGAGGTGGCCAGCGCGACCGCACGGACGTGCGGCACCCGCACGCCGACGCTCGCCGCGGCCTGGTCGTCGTCGCGGGCGGCGATCAAGCTCACGCCCAGCGGCGAGCTCACGAACCGCCACACCACCAGCAGGGCCAGCGCCAGCAGCGCCAGCGCCAGGTAGAAACTGTCGCGATGCGTGGCGGCGGTCCAGCCAAGGACGGTAGGCCGGGGGATGCCGGGCAGCCCGCTCGCGCCGCGGGTCACGTCGTCCCAGTTGTAGGCGACCAGGCGGACGATCTCCGCGAACGCGAGCGTGGCCATGGCGAAGTAGTGGCCGCGCAGGCGCAGGATCGGCCGCGCCAGCAGCCAGCCGGCGCTGGCCGCGGCCAGCGTGCCGGCCAGCAGCGTGGCCGGCAGCGGGAGCCCGGTGCGCAGCGCGAGGAGCGCGCCGCTGTAGGCGCCGATTGCGTAGAAGCCGGTCTGGCCCAGCGAGATGAGCCCACCGTAGCCGAGCACCAGGTTCAGGCTGACGGCGAGCGTGGCCTGGAGTGTGGCGACGACGGCGAGCCGGTCGACGAAGGGGTCCTGGACGACCAGCGGGAAGAGCGCCGCCAGCACGAGCGCGATCCAGCCGGCGCGGCTGCACACGTGGGCCCAGAATCCCGCCAACCGTCCGCTCACGTGCCCGGCCATATGCGACGCGCCTAGAGCTTCTCCGGGACCGCCTGCCCGAGCAGCCCCTGCGGCCTGACGGCGAGGACGACAATGAGGAGCCCGAACACCACCGCGTCGACCCAGGTAGGCGAGATGTAGCCGGCCAGGAGAACCTCGAACACGCCGAGCAGGAGGCCGCCGGCCACAGCGCCCGGCAGATTCCCCACCCCGCCGATGACCGTGGCGGTATAGCCCTTGATCAGCGCCGGCTGGCCCATGGTTGGGTAGACCGCGCCGTACAGCGCGCCCACCAGCACGCCGGCTGCCCCGGCCAGCGCCGACCCAGCGGCGAAGGCGACCGCGATCGTGCGCGCGGTGTTCACGCCCATCAGCGTCGCGGTCTCGGCGTCGATGGCGGTGGCTCGAATCGCACGTCCGAGCTGAGAGGAGCGGAGCACGGCCTGCAAGCCGGCGAGCAGCGCCACGGCCGAGCCGAGGATCACCAGCTTGAGCACGGGGACGGAGGCCGGGCCCACGGCGACGTTGCCGGGCGTCCAGGCCAGCGAGAAGGAGCGCAGCTCCGAGCCCCAGACGTAGGCGGCGAGGTACTGGAGCGCTATGGACAGGCCCACCGCGCTGATGATCGACGCGATGTGTGACGCGTGGGCCAGCGGCCGGAACACGCCGCGCTCGACCAGGAGGCCGAGGATCGCCCCCAGCGTGAGGGCGAGCGCGAGGACGACGACGAACTGGACCGCGCCCCCCGAAGGCAGCGCCGGCAGGAGGGCAAGGACCAGGAAGGCGACCAGCATGTACAGCTCGCCGTGGGCGAACTGGGCCACCCGCAGCACGCCGAAGATCAGGGCAAAGCCGAGCGCCACCAGGGCGTACACCCCGCCAATGGCCAGGCCGCTGACGAGCTGGTCGACGAGCACGCGGCCCCTACGGCTGCCAGGGCTCGAAACGCCCGTTCCTCACGACGAGGTAGTCGAACTGCTGGTAGATCGCCTGCCGGTTGGCATCGAAGGTGAGCGCGCCCACGCCGGTCGGCAGCTCCTTCAGCTTCGTCAGGCCGTCGCGGATACCCGCGCGGGTGGGCCCGCTCGTGCTCGCCGCTTCGGCGATCGCCAGCGTGGCGCTATTGGCATAGACCACGAAGGGGCTGGCGGGCTGCCCGTACTTCTCCTGGTAGGCCCGCGCCACCTCGTCCCAGAGCTGCCCCTGCGCCACGCGGTCCGTCACCACGCCTTCGACTGCCGGCCCGCCGACCTCGACGAAGCCCGGCGAGATGATCGCACCGGAGGCGAACCAGCGGGTCTCCAGGCCCGCGGCCTTGGCCTGCTTGATCAGCAGCACGGCGTCGCTATAGTAGCTGCTGAGGTAGACGGCTTCTGGCGCCGCGCCCTTCAGCTTGATGATGGTGCTGGTGAAGTCCCTGGCGTCCGGCTGGTAGGCCTCGTTCAGCACGACCGTCCCGCCGTTGGCCTGGATTCGCTCCACGAAGTAGCCGTTCTCGGCCTTGCCGAAGTCCGTGTTCAGGTACGCCGCCGCCACCTTCGTGAGGCCAAGCTTCTTCGTGATCAGGTCGGCCATGGCCTGCGAGCCGATGTCGTTCGTCGGGCTGACGCGGAACACCCACTCGTTGCCCTGCTGGGTGATCTTCGGGTCGGAGGCGGAGATGACGACGAGCGGAAGCTGGTTGGCCTTGTAGATGGGCATGGCGGCGTACACGGTGCTGCTGGTGAAGTGGCCCATGCTGGCGACGATACCGGGATCGGCGGTCAACTTCTGCGCGACGTTCGCCGACTCGGTGGTGTCATTGCGGTCGTCGAACGGCACGATCTTGAGCTGCCGCCCGTTAACCCCGCCGGCGGCATTGATCCTGGCCGCGGCAAGCTCGGCGCCGCGCGTAAAGTCCTGGCCGTACTGGGCGGCGTCGCCGGACATGGGGCCCACCACCGCGATCCGGAGATCGCCACCGGGCGCGGCAGCGGGCTGTGGCGCGCAGGCCGCCACGAGGAGTGGCACCGCTACCAGGAGTAGCAGGCGGCGAAGGGCTGGACGCGGCATCTGGCGTTCTCCTCTCCTGAGTGGCCTGGCTGGCGGGCTCGGGCTGCGGAGCCGCGCGCCCGTACGGACGGCTCCGCTCGCGGGCTGGCGCGCGGGAGCGCCGCGCGGCACCCACCGGGTCAAAGTTGAGCTGCCCTATCAGTGTAGTCGAGTACTGGGCCGGGCGAGCCGAAATGGCCGGCGCCACGCTGGCGGCGCGGCGCCTCGCGGCTGGCACACCACTTCGCGGGGGCAGAGCCGCCCGGGTGCTTCGACCCGCCGAGCGCTCCGGCTGAGTGGCCGCGGACCCGCCGGGGAGTACCGTAGGGGTTACTCTTGCACCGACTCCACGGAGGTCTGACCATGACCGCCACGTATGAGTCGCGGACCATCAGTGTTGCCATCGACCGCCCTCCGCGCGAGGTCTATGACTTCGCCGTCGTTCCCGAAAACCTGCCGAGGTGGGCAACGGGTCTGGGGTCGTCGGGAGAGCCAGCGGGCGACGCTTGGGTAGCGCAGACGGTGGAGGGGCCAGTGCGGGTGCGGTTCGTGGAGCGGAACGAGCTGGGCGTGCTGGACCACTACGTCACGCTCCCCGGAGGCAACGTGGTCTACAACCCGATGCGTGTGGTCGGGAACGGCAGCGGCAGCGAACTGAGCTTCACGCTCTTCCACCTGCCCGGGGTGACGGGAGAGCAGTTCGAAGCGGACGCCGCGTGGGTGGCGCGGGACCTGAACGCGCTCAAGCTGCTGCTCGAAGGCTGAAGGGTAGTCGCGCTATCGCGTGACGATCGCTCCATCGTGCCTCCCGCGGCGTACTACGCCCTCAGCCCCGCGTGATCGAGTCGCTCCAGGAGGCTCGGCCGCTTCGCATACCGATCCCGTAGCCGGCCGACGCGTGCTGCGAATGCGTCGGCGCTCTCCTGGCGAGCGCTGAGGTCGCGGAGATTCTTGAGAAGTTGCACCGCCTGGTCGTACTCCCTCGGACGCTTGGCCTCGACGAGCGCCTCACCCTGGCGCCAGAGCTCCTCCTCCCGGCCGACGAGGCTATCAAGGTGCCTTGCCCTGGCAGCGGCCTGGTCCCGCTCCCGGCGCGCTTGCTCGACGGCCTTCCGCTCGACCTCCTGTCGGCGACGCAGCTCGGCCCGTTCCTCGGCTGCCGAGAGCAGCTCCGCGACCGTGCGTCCACCGACGCGAGCATCAAAGCGCGGAGCGTTCGCCTGGCGGAAACGCCCAAGGATTTCGGCACGAACGTGCGCTTCGTTGCCCTTGACCAACCGGATCAGCAAGCCATCTTTTTCGGAAACCGGGAGATCCGCGACCCAGCGCTCGAGGTCGTCCGGCGACGGCGCCTCCGGGATCTCAGGGCTGCCTGCGGCGGCGACAGCGAGCAGGTCGTCGTCGAGGCGCAAGAACTCGGCCAAGGCTTTGAGCGATGCCGAGAGGCGGCCAAGCCCCGGTGGTAGCGGCGGCTCGTGCTCCTCGTCATCGAGCAGCCCGGCCCGGGCGCCGGCAAGCCAGCCCAGGTAGCGGGCGCGCAGATCGCCACCGGCGAGCTCGGCGCGCAGCGGAAGGAGCGCCGGCATCCAGCTCGCCGCCTCCTCGTCCTCGACCCAGCCGGCGCCTTCTTCGTCTTCCGAAGTGAATTCCAGGATCAGCCGCTGACCCCTCGCCTGAACGTCCAGGGACCCGTCGACCGCGTAGGACCGCGCCGTCTGCGCGTCGAGGAGACGACCGGGCAGCCGGAGCATGAATCGGTGCGTGCCCCAGTTGGCGACGTAGACGAAGGCGTCGAAGTACTTCTCCATCAACCTCAAGGGATCACCCTTGAAGTCGCCCCAGTGATAGAAGTTCTGGAACTGCGTCGGGGTGATCCTGGCCCGCGTGGAGAGCGCCCGCAGCTCCGCCATCTCCTGGGGCGTGAGCGGCTGGTCAACGGCCTGGAACTCGTAGTACTGGTACTCGCTCATCTCAGCGACCTCGTCGCTTCCGCTTCCTCGGCTGCACGGCCGACGGGCACGAGACCGCCGCAGCCGTCGGCGGTGACGAGATCGCGTTCCGCGCCAACGCGGGGCCCGTCCTGGGCGGCTCGCCAATCGACTTCCTCGGCGGGACGATCACCGGGCTCAGCCGCGGGCGGGGAGCGCTCGGCCGCGTGCGGGCCGTGGGCGGCTTCCTGGTCAACGCGGGGCGGGTCCGCGGCGGCGTCACCGCGCACTGCGAGTTGCCGGAGAATCTCGCCCGCCGCCTGGGTCTCGGGTCGCCGGTGCGCCGCGGCCTGGTGCACGCGCTTGAGCGATGGGACGGCCGCGGCCTGCCGGCCGGCCTGGCAGGCGAAGCCATCGAGCTGTCGTCACGGATCGTGTCCCTGGCGCGCGATGTCGAGGTGCTCCACCGGCTCTGCCCGCCCGACGAGGTCCGCACCATGCTGCACCGCCGGCGCGGGGCTGCCTACGATCCCGCGGTCGTGGACGCGTTCGAGCGGTGCCGGCCGGCGATCGTCGAGGAGCTTGAGGCCGGCCAGGGTATCGCGCCCGGAGCCGGCGGGACCCTGCCGGCCGGCTCAGTTCACGACGAGCGGGATCTCGACCGACTTCGTGATCCCACCGCCGGACGCCTCGAGGGTGATCCAGTAGATGTCGCCCTCCGGGACACGCGTGGTCTCGAAGCGGATGGCGGCGACGTCTCCGGGCTGGATCGGGCCCGGGAGCGCCACGTCGAACGGCAGCGTGCTGCCGTCCTGCACGTCGTCAGGGAAGCGGTTCCTGCTCCAGCGCGCGATCGCGAGCGTGATGGGGTCGTTGAAGTCCTCGCGACTGAACGTCGTCACGCGGTACTCGGCAGGCTGGCCCCGGGCCACCGTGTCGCCCACCGGCCCTTCGGCCACGGACATGACGAACTCGCGCGCCACGCTGCCGGGCAGGCCCAGCCGCGGGGCGATGACGGGCGCGGCCGG
The DNA here is from genome assembly GCA_964435115.1 of uncultured Chloroflexota bacterium. Lineage (GTDB taxonomy): Bacteria > Chloroflexota > UBA6077 > UBA6077 > CF-72 > CAYSYM01. The sequence goes on from CAYSYM010000014.1 coordinate 14,688, forward strand.
GTCCACACCCTCCTCTACGACCAGGAGCGGGTCGCCGCCGATGTAGTAGTAGCCGGGCGGGTCCAGCGGGTGGGACGCCGTGGCGCCCGGAAGGTCGACCACCCACCAGCCCTGGCTCTCCTGGAGCGCGCGCTCGCCGCCCCGTCGGTCGACCAGCCTGGCGCTCGTGCCGTTCTTCTTCACGCGCACCGTGCTCGTGGAGCCGTCGCCGTTCCATAGCACGCTGACCCGCTGGTTACCGGGGCGATCCAGGGCTACCTGGTACACCTGCCAGTTGGGCACGAGCGCGCCGGGATCGTCGGGCCAGACCGAGATCCCGAACGGGTTGCGCTCGCGTTTGAGCGGGACGAACCGGGCCTGGGCGTAGCCGGAGAAGGAGCGGATCGCCACCTTCAGCGCATCCGCGACCGGGCGCCGGCTGCCGTCGTCTCGGGTGAGCCCCCACGCCTCGGGCTGCTGGCACGAGTCGTCGTCGACGATCTGGTAGAACTCGATGCGCTGGTAGCCCGCGGCCGCGGCCATGGCCAACGCCTGCACGCCGTAGGCGGCCTGCTGCTCCATCGTGGTCGGTACGAACTTCTTGCTCGGTACGTGCCTGTCCGCGCAGGGGATCTGCCGGTCGTCAGACGGCATGGCGTTCGTTTCTGTCAGCCAGACCGGCTTGTCGAGGCCGAACTTCCGCTGGATGCCCTTGAACACACCGTAAACGCGGTAGACGTCGTCCGGGGCCCGGTACAGGTTCAGCGACACCACGTCGTGGTAGAAGCCGTTGCTGGCGGCGTCGGGATCCCGTGCCAGGATGGCGAGGATACGCTCGTAGAACTGCGTTCGGCCGACGTTCTGCTCGACCCAGTAGGACGTGCCGGGGAAGGAGACCGTGGCGGAGGGGTTGGCCTTCTTCGCGGCCAGGTAGCCCACCTTCATGAGCTGGGCGAACTCCTCGTCGGTGCCCTTCCAGGTGAACGAGCCGCCGGCGCCCGGGTCCGTCTCGCGGAACTCGGGCTCGTTCCAGATGATCCACTCGTTGATGCGGCCCGCGTAGTACTTCACCGTCTCGTAGACGAAGCGGCCGAAGTAGTTGTCCGGGTGGTCGAACGGGAGGAAGAGGTTCCTGGGCACCGAGCGCTGGCCGTCGGCCGGGTTCTGCTGAGCCCAGGCGGGCGTGAACTGGAGGAGGCCTGCCACTCGGACGCCCCGGTTGAGCTCTCCCTGCAGCTTCTTCTTGTCGAGTGAAAAGCCGAGGTTGCTGAAATCACCCGGGCCCCTGGGCTGGATCTGGCTCCAGCCGAGCACCAGCCGTTCCCAGCCGGCTCCCAGGTCGGCCATCGTGCTGACGTTCTTGTACCCCTCGGCGATGCCGAGCCGCGGATCCAGCGCCGGTGCCGGGACGGTGCCAGCCGGCTCGGCCAGCGCAGGGGTGGCGGAACCGACGACCACGCTCAGGAGAACCACGACCGAGACGACGCGACGCTTCATTCGCCTGTCCTTCCAGGTGAGAGGGCGGGTGGCCACTTCCGCCGCGGCCTGGCGACGGGCGGGGTCGGCAGCGCCGATTCATAGTCCGGCACTGGCGGTCGCCACAAGGGGGCGGTACGTGCCCGAATCTGTGGGTGGGTGAGGGACCAGCGCCCGGACCCGCGGACCCGGGAGGGCCAGCGGACCCGGGGCTGATGCTCCACCCACTCCAATCATCGGCAGTTGGCACCGCCTGGCCCAGAGCCAGCTCGTGCGTGGAACGAAGCCCGTCGAGCGAGTGGCAGTTCTACGTGCGCCGCTGAGCGGGCGCCGGTCCGGTGGCGGCAGGGCCACCTCGCGTGTGGGGATGTTGACGCGACGGCTGCGCGGCGCCATAGTCTGGTCACGATGCTCGGTGCTTCACGGGTGAGTCCTCGAACAGGATCGCTGCGCTCGCCGCTGCCGCTGCTGGCGGCGGGCATCCTCGTCGCGCTGCTGCTGATTCTCCTGGTGGCCCAGCCACCCAGACAGCCGAGCTTCGACCCGTCCACCGTCGAGGCGCTCAGCCCGAGTGAAGTCCTGACCCTCGTGGCTCGCGAGATGCGGTCGGACGAAGCGGCGCTCCAGGTCGTGCGCGAGGGCCAGGCGCGCTTCGACGACGGGACGTGGTACGTCACGGTCGGGGACGCGCAGTTCCACTTCAGCCAGCGGAACCGCGTCGTCGTGGCCGATAACGAGGCGGCCCAGGTCCTGCAGTTCCGCAGCCGGTCGCCCTGAGCCACTGCCGGCCGGGGGTTGGCGCCTCGCGGTTGGGGGTCAGCGCCCAGCGCTCGGGCACCCCGGGCCAGGGACCCGAGACCTCAGCCGTGAGACCTCCGGCCCGCAGCCCGCGGCACGTCGCGCTCAGGCGATGTCGGGGTCACCTTCCACGTCGACCCGGACGGGGGCGCTCGCTTCGGCCTCGGCCGGTTCGGCGAACGCCGCCGTCAGCTCGTCCGCCCAGCGCTCGGCGTCCACGAACTGAATCGCGTACGCCCCGTCGTCCTCGGTTGGCGCGGCCGGGATCCGGGCGTCGATCCACCCCTCGCGCAGCCCGCGCACGACGACCTCGGTGGCGCGAGTGACGAACTGGGTGTAGCTCACCCTGGCCAGCCCGAGCGCTTCATACGTCTCCCGCCCGCGCCCGTCAGCCGTCCACATCAGCTCGATGAGCTTCAGATGGCGCGGGTAGAACTCCGCCACGCGCTGGTCGGGCGGGGCAAACCAGCGGTCCACGAGCCCTTCGAGCGGACCCATCGTCCGGAAGGGTCCGCCGCAGTCCCCGCAGGCGCGCTCCTCGCCCTCGCGCAGCCACCCCCGGGCCCCGCACCGGTCGCAGATCACGCGCCGCAGGCGCGGGTCAGCAGCCATCCTTGCCCTTCCCGCCGCGCTGCCGTCGCCGCACCGGCGCGATCGCGGCCCAGCGGTGGCCAGAGGCAGCGCTACTCATCCGAGCGGGCGATGAGGCGAATGGCGATCTCCCACACCAGGACGTAGATGGCGAGGAGGGCCAGCACTACCGCGAGGGTGAGCAGGTTGCTGATCTGGCCGAACGTGCGGATGTCCGCGAGCTTGGTGTAGACGGCGAGCAGCAGCGCCACCACCGCCCCGGCGGCGAACACGCCGCTCACCAGCATCGTCGCCCCGCCCGAGGCGGTGGTCCGCGGTGGGCGGTAGTCCTCGAACGTCGGGGGGCGGCTGGCGCTGGCGACGGGCTCGCGCTCCTCGCGCTCTGAGCGGGGGCGGGTGGGGGTTGACACGGCGTCAGTCAATGGTAAGCATTCCTGGGTCTCAATCGTGCGCATCTTCTTCGCAGTCCCTCGCGCGGCGTGGGTCGACCTCAATCTGCGGCGCTCGCTGGAAGCGATGGGCCACGAGCTGATTCCGTTCACCTTTCCCGGGTGGCCGGACGACGCAGACCCCGCCTGGCGCGACCGGGGGAAGCCTGCCACCAACCAGCGCCTGCTCGATGCGTTCCAGTCAGCGCTGCGCCGCGGACGGGTCGACCTCTTCTACGGCTACCTCTACAGCTCGGTGGTCTACCCGGAGACCATCCAGACGCTGCGCGGGTTCGGCGTGCCAACCGTCAACTTCTCCTGCAACAACGTCCACCAGTTCGAGCTGGTAGAGCGCATCGCGCCCCAGTTCGACCTGTGCGTCGTCCCGGAGCAGCAGGCCGTGGCTCGATTCCAGGCGGTGGGGGCGCGTCCCATCCGCATCCAGCTCGCCGCCAATCCGGCGGTCTACCGGCCCTACCCGCTGGCCAGGACGGTCGACGTGGCGTTCGTCGGCCAACGCTATGCCGACCGCGCCGACCTCCTAAGCCACCTGTACCGCCACGGCATCCAGGTGCGCGCCTGGGGCGCGGGCTGGCAGAAGCGCAAGAAGCCGAACCTCCAGACGATCAAGGCGGCCCTCGCGCTCGTCGAAGACGAGCGGCTGGACGGCGTGCGTCGGCTCCTGCGGTCCAGGGGCGCGGCCGCGGCACCCGCGCCGGCTGTCGACGCGAACGTAGAGCGCGACGTCGCGGCCTTCGGGGGGCCCCGGCTGCTGCAGGGCGACCTGGTCAGGACCTTCAGCCGCAGCCACGTCAGCCTTGGCTTCGCCACGGCTGGCGACTCGCACCGTGGCCCGCGGCGACTCACCCACCTGCGGCTGCGCGAGTTCGAAGCCCCGATGAGCGGCGCGCTCTACCTGACGGAACGCCAGGACGAGCTGGCGGAGTACTTCCGCATTGGCGAGGAGGTGCTCTGCTACGAGAGTCGGGACGACCTGCTGGCGCAGGTCCGCTACTATCTGGCGCACCCGGAACAGGCCGAGCGCGTCCGCCGCGCCGGCTACGAGCGCGCGTTGAGAGAGCACACCTGGCAGCACCGGTTCCGCGAGCTGTTCGCCGCGCTGGGCCTGCGCGCGGCCACGGCTCAGGAGGTGGGCCAGCGGCGGGCGTACGCTGGCACAGGCGGCGGCCCACCTGCTGCGGCTCCTCCAGCGAAAGCGCCCAGCGCTTGAGGCGTGACCGGGCAGCGTGCGCGTCCAGCCCAGGAGCGGCTGGCCGACGATCCGACCTCCGAGTTGTGGGGCGAGCACCTGAGCCGGTACCGGTTCGCGTGCCAGGGAGCGGCGGGCCTCCGCGTGCTGGATGTCGCCTGCGGGGCGGGGTTTGGCCTGCGCCGGCTGCGCCAGGCCGGCGCTCGCGCGTTCGGGTTCGATCTTGACCTGTCCGCGCTGCGCGCGAGTCGCGACACCCAGGCCGTGCCGGTGGCAGCGGCGGATGCAGGGCGCCTGCCGCTGGCTGACGACTCGATCGACCTGGCCGTGTCGTTCGAGACGCTCGAGCACGTCCCGGATGCGGAGGTGATGGTGGCCGAGCTGCGCCGGGTGATCCGGCCGGCGGGTCGGCTCATCCTGTCAACCCCCAATCGCGCGTTCGGCCCACCCGAGCTCCACACGCGCAACCCGTTCCACGTGCGAGAGTTCACCGGCCACGAGCTGCAGGCGCTCCTCGCCCGCCACTTCGAGCAGGTGGTGGTGCACGGCCAGTGGCCGGAGCCGAGCTACCGCTACGTCCCGTTCCGCATGGTCGCGCCCGACCGCAGCGCCCGGGCCATGCTGTGGAAACTGCAGAACCGGCTGCCAGTCGCGGCCAGGGAGGCGCTGGCGCGAGCGGTGAGCGGGGGCCCGTTCTACCCGGGGGAGACGGACTACCGGTTCCTGCCTGAGGCGTGGGCCGGTGCGCACGGCTTGCTGGCCGTGGCAGCGCGACCCCGCGCGCGCTCGTGACCGCCCATGCCAGCCCAGGTCGGTGTCGTCATCCCCACCTACAACCGGGCGGGGTACGTTGCCCAGGCGATCCAGAGCGCGCTCGACCAGGAGCTGCCGGGGGGCTCGGTCGAGGTGGTCGTCGTGGACGACGGCTCGACCGACGACACGGCAGACGTCGCGGCGCGATTTGGCTCACGCGTGCGCTACCTGCGGCAGGAGAATCGACGCGAAGGGGCGGCGCGCAACAATGGCGCCCGGCTGACCTCGGCGCCCTACCTCGCGTTCCTCGACTCGGACGACTACTACCTGCCAGGGAAGCTGGCGACGGACGTGAGACGGCTGCAGCAGCCCGACCGGCCCGCCCTGGTGTACTCGCGCGCGCGCACCGTCGATCCCGCCGGACGGGAGATCGGCACGCGGGCGCTCCCGACACCTGAGGGCGACGTGTTCTGGGCGCTCGCGCGCGAGAGCTTCATCCCACTGAGCACGACGATCGTCCGCGCCGACGCCTTCCGCGCCTGCAACGGATTCGTCGAGGATCCGGCTCTCTCGGGTACGGCAGACTGGGAGCTGTGGATGCGCCTGGCGGCGCGCTGGCGCGTGGGGTACAGCGGGCAGGCCGCGACATGCGTGCGCGTCCACCCGCGCAACATGCTCGGCGATCCGGGCTGGATGGAACGGGCGATGCTGGCCGGCGTCCACCACGCGCTCAACGACGACGTGGTCGCACAGAGGGCGCGAGGAGCATACGGACGGGTGCGTTCACACATGTACGTCACGATCGCGCTCAACGCGTACGGGAACGGTCGCCGCGGGCGGAGCCTGTACTGGCTGGGGCGCGCGGTGCGTGAGTGGTCGCCGCAGGTGCGGGAGCGTCGGTTTCTCGGCGCACTCGCGCGGGCGGCGATCGGCCAGGGGACGATCAGGCGGCTCCGCCCGGCCGGGCCGAGGCGAAGCCAGGGATCGGCGGTGCGCCCGTGACCCACCGCTCCGGCCTTTTCGTGGGGTCCTCCGCGCAGCCAGACGCGGCTGAACGTGCGGCCGCGCAGCCCTGCGGCGAAGGCGCGCGTGCGCCGCTCCTCTTTGCACGGAGCCTGTTCCTCCCCGCGGACCTGGGCGGCAACCGCTACCCGTACGAGGTCGTGACGCGGCTCGGCGCGCGCGGCCACCCCGTGACCGTCGCCACCCCCCGCCTGCACGGGCAGTTTCCACGCCTCCCGAACGTCCGCTACCGCCACTACCCGGTCAGCCGCCGCCACCCGGCGCTCACGCACGCCACCAACCTCGTGAGTGGCGCCCTGGCCCTGCGGCCGGAACGCGGCCGGCACCCGGTGGCCCTGGCGGGCTCGTACGACGTCGCCCTCGCGCTGGACTGGGCGGGCCTGCTCGCCCGCACCCCGCTCGTGTTCCTGTTCCACTCGGAGTACTACTCGGAGTGGGTCCAGGCCCTCGGGCGCGGCCCGGCGGCGAGGGTGCGACGCGCCATCCTGGGCTACATGGCGGTGGTGGAGCGGCGGGTGTTCGCGCGCAGCGCCCGCCTGGTCGCCGTGAGCGAGTTCTCGGCGCGCCAGATACGCGAGCGTGCTCCAGGGACTCGGGAGAAGATCCGCGTCGTCCCGACCGGCGTCGACACCAGCTTCTTCAGGCCGCCGGACGATTGCGCGGCCGCCAAGCGCGCGATCGGCCAGCCACCGGATGGCCTGCTGATTCTCGGCGTCGGGCGCTTGGTCGGCGTCAAGCGGTTCGATCGACTCATCCAGGGGTTCGCGCGAGCCCGAATGGAAGGGGTCGAAGGCCGCCTGGTGATTGCCGGCGACGGCCCTGAGCGGCCCGGCCTGGACCGACTGGTCCGGGAGCTGGGGGTCGGTGACGCCGTCGAGCTGGCCGGGTACTGCGACCCGCCCAGGCTGCGGTCGCTCATGCAGGCGGCGGACCTGCAGGTATGCAGCAGCGCGTTCGAGAATGCCTCGCTGGCGATCCTGGAGGCGTTCGCCAGCGGTGTGCCCGTGCTCGGGACGCCCGGCGGCGGCACGCCCGAGCTGGTGGGCGTGGTGGATGGGTCCCTGGTCTTGTCCGACGACAGCGCCGCCGCGATCGCCGGCGGGCTGAAGCGCCTGAGCGCCGACAGGGCCCGGCTGCGCCAGCTCGGGGTCCGGGCGCGAGCATTGGCAGCGGAACGGTACGACTGGGAGCGCGTGGTCGATCGACTCGAGTCCGTGTGTGGAGAGGTGAGTCCGTCGTGGGTGTAGGCATCGCCGCGATCGGGTGCGGTTACTGGGGACCCAACGTCATTCGCAACCTGGCTGACCTGCCTGGCGTCGACCTGCGCCGCATTTGCGACGCGAATCCGGATCGGCTTCGCGCGGTCGCCAGCCGCCACCCCAGGGCGCGCGCCACGCTCGACGTGGACGAGGTCTTCGCGGATCCAACGGTTGCCGCCGTGTACCTGGCCACGCCCGTCAGCACCCACTACCACCTCGTCAGGCAGGCGCTCCTGGCCGGCAAGCATGTCCTGGTCGAGAAGCCGCTCGCCACGACCGTCGAGCAGGCCGAGGAGCTGGCGGCTCTCGGCCGAGACCGGAGCCTGACGCTCATGGTCGGGCACACGTTCGTGTACAGCCCGCCGGTCCGGAAAGTGAAGGAGCTCATCGACAGGGGCGTTATCGGCGAGATCTACCTGATCGAGACGACGCGCGTGAACCTGGGCCTGTTCCAGAAGGACGTGAGCGTGCTGTGGGACCTCGCGCCCCACGACCTCTCGATCCTGATGTACTGGCTGGGGGAAGTGCCCGAGAACGTGAGCGCGCGGGGCCGCTCGTTCCACGGCGAGGAGCTGGAGGACGTCGCGTTCCTCACCATGGAGTTCCCCAGCCGCGTCCTGGCGCAGATGCAGGTGAGCTGGCTGGCGCCGACCAAGCTGCGCCGCACCAGCGTGATCGGCCGGCAGAAGATGGTGATCTACGACGACCTCGAGCCGGTCGAGAAGGTCAAAGTCTTCGATCGCGGCGTGGATCGCCAGCCCGATTCGTTCGGCGAGTACCAGCTCACCTACCGGTCGGGCGACATCCTGAGTCCGCGCCTGGACACGACCGAGCCGCTGCGGCTCGAGTGCGCCCACTTCCTGGAGTGCATCCAGTCAGGTAAAGAGCCTGACAGTGGAGCACGGAGCGGCGTGGACGTCGTCCGGGTGATCCAGGCCGCCGAGCGCTCGCTGCGTGCCGGGGGCGAGCTGCAGCGCGTCGAGCCCAGCCCGGCAGTGCTCGCCCGCTGACCAGCAAGCGCAGCGCGCTCAGTGGCTCCGCGCTTGCTGCTCCAGGTGGTTCAGCACGCGGGCTCCGCCGGCGCTGGCACCTTCGAGCCCGCTGCCCACCCGGTGCGCCCGCGCGGCCACGATTCGCCGCCAGGCGTGCACCAGGCCGGGGCTGCCGAGCACGAGCAGGGCTGGGGCAAGCATGATACGGTGCCTCACCAGGTTGCCCAGGTTCCCTTCCGAGAAGGCGAGCAGCAGCCAGGTAGCCAGGCCGTACAGCAGGAGGAGCGCCGGCGTCTGGCGGTCTCGGACCGGAGCGGCGAGTCCCACGGCCGTCGCCAGGATGAACACGTACCAGATCCCCATCTCCGCGCTCGCCACAAGGTCCCGCGTCGAGCGCACCTGCCAGGGGGCGGGCGCGAGGAGGCCGAAGGCGAGCGGCTCCAGCAGGTCGGCGGTGAGGCTGAAGGGTTCGGCGTCCCGGGCCGCGACGTCCTCGGGGACGGGTAGATCCGGCGCGTCGAGCGCCACCACGTCCACCTGCGCATCGATTTGCGATCGCGCGCTGAACGCTTCCCAGGCGCGGCGGTGGCGGACCTCCCTGACGACGTTGCCGATGCGCGACTCGACAGCCTGCCAGGCGTCGACGCCGCGCAGGGACGCGACGGCGAGCACGCCGGCGGCGGCGACGGCGAGGAGCGCCGCCACGAGCGCAAGCGAGCGGCCGCGGCCGCGGCGCGCGAGCCGGATTCCCAGCACCGGAACGGCTGCCGCGAGGACGAGCAGGAAGGCAGCGAGACGGAGGTCGACCAGGATGGCGCTGGCCGCGGCCAGGAGGACGACTGCGTTGCCAGGCGTGGACGCTCGGGGACGCTCGGCGATGAGCCGCTGGAGCGCGTAGAGGGCCAGCACCAGCGCGAAGAGGACGGGGATCTCTTTCAGGGTGAGCGTGCTCCAGAACACCAGGCTTGGCAGCAGCGCACTGGAGATGCCGGCCAGCCGGGCGACGGTAGACCCGTAGGGAGGTCGGGCGATCTCGAACATGAGGACGGCGAGCAGCGCCCCGAGGGCCGCGTTGGCCACCCTGGGAATGAGCGGGGCGTAGCCGAAGAGCGCGTAGATGCCCGCCACGGCGAGGGGGTAGGCGTTCTCCAGCACCTGCTTCTGCCCGGTGAAGAGGGACATGCCTTCACCCCGAGCGATGCGGACGAGCCACTGCGCCACGACGTCGTTGGCGTAGTCGTCCTGGAGCAGCGCGCCGTTCCCCGTTCCCGGGCGAGCGTAGAGGTACAGGCTGACGGCCAGGAGCGCACGGAGCCCGAACGCGGCCAGGAACAGGCGCTCGGCGAAGAGCCGCTCTTCGGTGGCGCGGCGTGCGAGCCACAGGCCCAGCTCCTGCACGGCCAGCACGCCGAGGAACGTGGACGGCCCGCCGACCACCAGTGCCGTGAGCGGCGCGAGCACCCGGACGACGATCCCCACACGCTCCCAGGTGGCTCCGCACCCCAGCCATCCCACCAGCGCGGGGACGGCAGGCACGCTCAGCGGAGTCGTCAGGCGGCCGGCACTGCCTGGCACTGGCGGATACTACCATGTGGCCGTCCGCGGGACGCGGCGAAGGAGGGCGCACTGCTCAGGCGAGGTCCAGGCGTTCGGCGCTCCCCGCTCTACATGGTCGGGCTCGCGGGTGGATCGGCGCCGAGCCGCGCCACCCTGTGGCTTGCCGGCCTGGCCGCTGGCGCGGGGCTGCTGGTGCTCCTGCTGGCAGCCGCGACGTCCTGGTCGGCGCCGGAGCGGAGCCTGGCGCCGAGCCTCATGCGCCAGCTCGCCGCCGCCCGGTCCGCGCTGGCGGCCGGCACGGCCGACCTGCGCGAGCCATGCGACCTGGCGGGGGATGCGCGGATGAAGCTGTACGGCCAGCCCGGGGTCGACCGGCAGCGCGCTCCGTGGAAGGAGCTGGAGAGCGCCGCCCAGGCGGTGCAGGCCGCGTGCGGCCAGCTCCGGCTCGCCCAGACGCCGGGCACGAGCGGCCGAGACGCCGAGCAGGCGCGCGAGAGCTGGCGTGGCGAGGCCCAGGCGGACCTGAGGCGCGCCTGTGCGTCCCTGCGCCAGGCGGCCGAGCGCGTGGGAGAGCCTGGCCCGTCCTGCGCCGAGTAGAGGACGCGCGACGCGTCGAGTGGGCCTACGCGGCGCCGAGGAGCTCCTCGTACAGGCCCTCGGTGTCGCCGACCATCTTCTCGATGGAGAAGCACCGCTGGAGCCGCTCGCGGCCCGCGCTCCCGAGGGCTGACGCGCGTTCGGCGTCCAGGGCCAGCGCCGCGAGCGCGTCGGCCAGGGCGACCGGGTCGCCTGGGGGCACGAGCAGCCCCGTCTCGCCGTCCACGACGACCTCCGGGATCGTCGCCACTCTCGACGCGACGATCGGCCGGCCGGCTGCCATCGCCTCCAGGAGCACAATGCCAAAGCCTTCCCAGATGGACGGCATGGCGAAGACGTCGATGGCCTGCATGATCGCGGCCACGTCGCGCCGCGCGCCGAGGACGTGCACGCGGTCGGCGACCCCCAGCTCCTGCGCCAACTCGCGGAAGAACCCCTCGAGGTCGCCGGCGCCGACGATGGCAAGGTGCGCCCGCGGCACCTGCTCGAGGAGCAGCGGCATGGCGCGCACCAGGTGGCGCTGGCCCTTCTGCGGCGCCAGCCGCCCCACGTTGCCCACCAGGTAGACGTCCGCCCCGACGCCCAGCTCGTGCCGCACGCGGGCGCGAGCGCGCTGCGCCCCGGCGGCGTCTTCGGGCTCCAGCCCGTGGTAGACCCGCCTGACCCGCCGGACGTCGCGCACGCCGCGAGCGATGGTGAAACGGGCGACGTGGTCGGAGATGGCGATGATCATGTCCTGGCGCGCCGAGATCAGGTAGTGGAGCGTGCCGATGAGCGGGTGCAGGAAGAAGCGGTCGTCGTTGTGGCGGGTCGAGACGAGGTGCAGGCGCTCGCCGCCCAGGCGTATGGCGGCCAGGCAGCCATACACGTCGGCACGAAAAAGGTGGGAGTGGAGGATGTGGTAGGAGCCGGCGCGGACGAGGCCGACCAGGCGCAGCAGGGCTGCGAGATCGACGCGCCAGCGCGCGTTGAGGCGATGGACCCTGATCCCCGCATCTTCGAACAGGGGGACGAGGTCGCCGCCCCAGCCCAGGACGGCCACCTCCATCGTGAAGCGACGCCGGTCCACATGGCGAGCGAGGGCGAGGAGGTGGTTCTCGGCTCCGCCCCGGTCGAGCGACGTAATGAGGTGGAGCACGCGAATCGGTCGAAGTGAGGAATCGGCGCGGTCGGCGGTGACCTCGGCGTCGTCCGGGATCGACGTGGCGCCCATGGAGGCGGCGGTGCTGCTCACGGGTGGCTCGCGCGAAGCATGGGGGCCAACGTTCGGTGCGCTCAGACTCAGGTCGAGCCCCCGTGCTCCGCCCTCTCACGAGGGAGCGCGAAGCGCTCAGGCGCGGGCGGTCGGACGCTCGCGAAGGAGACCTGCATGGTGGTAGGGCGACGGTCCGCCGGCGTCGCTTCCAGCCGGGCGACACCCGTGCCGCGGCCCGCCGCGGGCTATTCTAGTCGCTGGCCCACCTGCTCGGCCGCCTGGAACGGGGGATCGCGGAGCGCGTACAGTCGGGCGGAACGGAGGGCTCGGCTCCATGTGTGGCATCGCGGGGTTCGCGGGGTCGCTGCGCGCCAGGGCTGGCCGTGGCGTGCTGGAGCAGATGAACGGGGCGCTGCGCCACCGGGGCCCGGACGGCGAGGGGTATTACCTCGACGACGACGTGGGTCTGGCGATGCGTCGCCTGGCGATCATCGACGTCGCCGGCGGCAGCCAGCCGATCTTCGGCGAGGATGGCACGGCGTGCGTCGTGCTGAATGGCGAGATCTACAACTTCCAGGACCTGCGCGACATCCTGGAGCGACGCGGCCATCGGTTCGCCACCAGCAGCGACACCGAGGCGGTCGTCCACGCCTACGAGGAGTACGGGCCTGACTGCGTACAGCACCTGTGGGGCATGTTTGCCCTGGCCGTCTGGGACCGTCGCGCCAGGCGCCTCCTGCTCGCGCGCGACCGGCTGGGGAAGAAGCCGCTCGTGTACCACGCCGCCCCGGACGGCGGGATCGCCTTCGCCTCAGAGTTCCAGGCGCTCTTCGGCCACCCGGCCGTTCCGCGCGACGTGGATCCTCGCGCCATCGACGACTACCTGACGTACACGTACGTCCCGTCGCCGCGCACGGCCTACACGGCGGTCCACAAGCTGCAGCCGGGGCACCGCCTGGTCTGGGAGCCGGGCACGATCAGCGTCCAGTCCTACTGGCAGCTCCGGTTCTCGGAGAAGCTGGCTCTCTCAGAGGACGAGGCGATCGGGCAGTTCTCGGCGCTCTTTCGTGACGCGGTCCGTCGACGGCTCATCTCGGACGTCCCGCTGGGGGCGTTCCTGAGTGGCGGGATGGACTCCAGCTCGGTCGTGGCGGAGATGGCCGCGCTGTCGTCGGGGCCGGTGAAGACCTTCTCGATCGGGTTCGGCGAGCAGGACTTCGACGAGCTGAGGTATGCCCGCCAGGTTGCCGAGCGGTTCGGGACGGAGCACCACGAGCTGGTCCTGGAGCCGCACGCGCTCGACGTCCTGCCGCAGCTCGTGCGCCACTACGGGGAGCCCTACGCCGATTCTTCCGCGGTGCCCACGTACTACGTGTCCAAGCTGACGCGCCAGCTCGTCACCGTGGCGCTCAACGGAGATGGCGGCGACGAGCTGCTGGCGGGCTACGACCGGCATTGGGCGGCGCGGGCAGCGGCCCGGTACGACCGCGTCCCCGGCTTCGTCCGCCACGGCCTGGTCCACCCGGTGGTTCGCCTCCTGCCGGAGCCTGGCAAGTCGCACAAGCTCCTCAGGCGCGTGCGGCGTTTCATGCTGGCAGCGCACATGGCGCCAGTCGAGCGGTACCTGCGCTGGGTGGGGCTCTTCGGCGCGGGCGAGAAGGAGCGCCTGTACACGGACGACTTCCAGGCCGCCCTGAACGGGAACGACTCGCAGCGCTGGCTGCAGCAGGCGATCGCCGCCGAGCCGCACCTGCACCCGGTCGAGCAGGTGCAGCGCGCGGACACCCTGATGTACCTCCCGGACGACCTGCTGGTGAAGGTGGACATCGCCAGCATGGCCAACTCGCTGGAGGCGCGCTCGCCCTTCCTGGACCACCGGCTGGTGGAGTTCTGCGCGGCCCTGCCGCCTGCCTTCAAGCTGCGCGGACGCACCTCCAAGTGGCTGCTGCGGCGGGTGATGCGACACCGGCTGCCCGAGCCGATTCTGACCCGGCCGAAGATGGGGTTCGGCGTCCCCGTGGGGGAGTGGCTGCGGGGCGAGCTGCGGCCGCTGCTCGAAGACACCGTCCTCTCCGAGCGTGCCTTCGCCCGCGGGTACTTCCGCGAAGCAGCGGTTCGGGCGCTGGTGGACGAGCACCTGTCCGGGCGAGCGGACCTGCGCAGCCACGTGTGGACGCTGCTGATGCTGGAGCTGTGGTTCCGGGCCTTCGTGGACGCGGCGCCTCAGGCGGCTGGAGAGGCGGCCGCCGTGTGCTGACACGGACCCGCGGCTCAGCCGCAGGCGCCTGCCGGCGGTGGGGCGGGCACACCCCACGCCTGGGCTGCGTCCACCCAGTCCGCCCGCGCGCGGCTGCGCAGCGGCGCGATCGAGCTGCCATCGTCGTCGGGTGCGAACTGGTCAATCCGCCGCCGGTAGGCGACCAGCGTCTCGGCGGCGGCGCTGAGCTGCGTGGCAGCTTCGGCCGCCGCCCGCCGCGCGCGCCACAGCGCCGGGTCGGGCGTCGCGCGCGAGATCGCGGCCGCCAGTGTGGCCGCGCGCCCAGGGAGGGCGTAGACGCGCGCGGTGGCTGCCTGCCAGGCGCTCGGCGACGGGGGCTCCCGGGCCGGCGCGCCGGGCGGCTGGCCCTCCGCACGCTTCACGTTCGCCGAGCGGAAGGCGGCGTACTGGTCGAACACGCAGAGTGACTCGAGCCCGCTCAGTACGATGGCGCGTGCCTCCGCGTTCCACGCATCTTGCTCGGGGATCGGCGCGGTCGGCGCGATCGGCGGAGCCGCGCGGGCTGCCGGCCGGGCGCAGGCGCCCGCCGTGAGCGCGAACAGGCCGGCGATCAGCTCCCGCCGCCGCACGCCGTCCGACGCTATGCACCGGGTGCCGCGGCGGCGGCCGGCTGCCGGGCCGCGCGCTGGGCGCGGTACCAGTCGACGGTGGCGCGGAGCCCGGTCGGGAAGTCGGTCGTGGCCCGCCAGCCGAAACGCTGCCACGCCCGCGAGGTCTCCAGGCGGCGCCGTGGCTGCCCATCGGGCTTGCTCGCGTCCCAGCGGAGCTGCCCCGTGAAGCCGGTGGCGCGGGCGATCTCCGCCACCAGGTCGCGGATGCTGATCTCCATCCCGCTGCCCAGGTTCACGGGGTCCGGATCGTCGTACCGCTCCAGGGCGGCGACGATCCCCTCGGCGGCGTCCGCCACGTACAGGAACTCGCGCGTGGCGGTGCCCGTTCCCCACACGTCGACGTGGTCGGCGCCCGTCTCCACGGCCTCCACGCACTTGCGGATGAGGGCCGGGATGACGTGCGAGGTGGCCGGGTCGAAGTTGTCGCCGGGTCCGTAGAGGTTCACCGGCAGCAGGTAGATCGCGTTGAACCCGTACTGCTGGCGGTACGCCTGGGCCTGGACCAGGAGCATCTTCTTGGCCAAGCCGTAGGGTGCGTTCGTCTCTTCGGGGTAGCCGTTCCACAGATCATCCTCGCGGAACGGGACGGGCGCGAACTTGGGGTAGGCGCAGATAGTGCCGACGGCGACGAACTTGCGCACGCTGTACCGCCGGGCGTACTCCATCAGGTGAGCGCCCATCACCAGGTTCTCGTAGAAGAAGGCGCCGGGCCGCGCCTGGTTGGCGCCGATGCCGCCCACCACGGCCGCGAGGTGGACGACGATATCAGGTCGAGCCTCCTCGAGCAGGCGTGCCACCTCGGCCTCGACGGTGAGGTCGTACTCGGCCTTGCGAGGGGCCAGGACGTCGTCGTACCCCCGCCGCTCCAGGCTGCCGAGGACCTGGCGACCGAGGAAGCCCGCGCCTCCCGTGACCAGGATGCGTGGGCGGGGATGGGATGAGGAAGACGTGCTCACGGAGGCGGGGGCCCCTTCCGGAGTCTCGATGGCGAGGAGCGCGGGCCGCACGCGCGCCGAGTCGGATCAACCGCTGGCGCATGGGCTGTGGCGGGCGAAACGGCGTGAGTGTAGTGCCCCGGCTGGGCTCGGCCGCAACACACGTCCCCCACTCCATGCCCTACCCTCTCCCCAACGTATGCGACCCCCCAACCGCCACACCGCCATGGTGGCGAGTGCCGCGGCCGTTCTCACGCTGGCCCTGGCCGGCTGCGCTGGCTCGCTCACCGCCACGGCGAAGGGCGATGCGGGGGCCGGCCAGCCCGGCTCGGAGGCCGTCCCGGTGCGCACGGCCGAAGCGCTGGTGCGGCGCCTCCTGGACAACAGCGCCACGCCGACGCCAGCTCCTACCGCGACCCCCCTCCCGCGGCCTACCTGCCCGGGCGCGATCTGGTGGTTCGACGCGGGGAACTACGCCGGCACGCTGGCCACGGTGGAGGGGCGCGTGAGCGAGGCGCGGCGCGTCGAAGCCGGCGGCCAGCAGCTCCTGGTGCTCAGCCTCGGCCAGCGGTTCCCGGATCCGAACCGGGTGGAGGTGCGGCTCCCCGGGGACGGGGGTGGCATCGCCCCGCTAGGTCCGGACGCGTACGTGGGCCAGACGGTGTGCGCCACCGGACGCGTCGAGCTGGACCAGGCGCTGCCGACGCTCGCACTCGGATCGGACAGCGACATCCGGCTCGCACCGTAGCAGCGCGTCCCGGCGTGGCTCAGGCCTGTTCCCCGGCCGTCACTCCGCCACGCCCGTCTGGGCCCCGGGCGCGAACGCCGCCCTGGCGAGCATGCCCTGGTAGAACTGCTCCAGCCGCTGGGCGAGCCGCTGGAAGTGGAAGCGCTCGCGCACAAGCTGCCGCCCCGCGCCGCCCAGGCGGGATCCCACCTCGGGGTGTTCAAGCAGGAACACGATCTGCTCCGCGAGCGCCGCCGTATCGCCGTTGGGGACGAGCAGCCCGGTCGCCCCGTCGGCCAGTGCCAGCTTCACGTCTTCCGTGTCGAACGCGACCACGGGCTTGCCGAGCGCCAGCGCCTCAAGCACGGTGATCCCGACGTACCCCTCGACGATGCCCGGCTTCACGTACACGTCGGTCGCCGAGAGGAGCCGCGAGATGTCGTCCCGCACGCCCGTCAGGACGAGCCGACCGGCCAGGCCGTGCGCCTGTGCGTGGCGTTCGAGCTCGACCCGTAGGTCGCCCTGGCCGACGACGAGGAAGCGGGCGTTCGGGACGCGCGCGGCGACGAGAGCGGCCGCGTCGATGAACAGCTCGTGGCTCTTGCGCGGGTGGAGCGCGCCGATCGTGGAGACGATGCATGTCTCGGCGTCGAAGCCGAACTCCTCGCGCACCGAGATCCGGTCGTCGGGCGAGGCGACGAAGGCGTCCACGTCGAGCCCGACGAAGCTGAAGTCCACCAGATCGTCGTCACGCACCCAGACGCGCTTCAGGTGGCGGCGGATCTCGGGCGAGATCACCAGGATCTTCTCGGCGCCCAGCGTGAGCACCCAGTTGCGCAGCCAGGTGGTGACGGCCAGCTCGCGGGGCGAGTTCTGCAGCCCCATCGGCGAGCTGACGAGGTGAGTATGGCTCTCGCCGTTCCGCGCGGCCGGCCGGAGCGCGAGGTTGACCGCGACCGACGCGGTGGCAGAGAAGGAGTGGATGAGGTCGATCTGCTCCGCTCTGACCAGGCGGCGGATCGTGCGCGCCGAGTGGAGGATGCCGCCCGGGGACGTGGCAAGCGGAGCCCTGACGTGGGGCGTGCCGTTCCGGTCCAGCTCGCCGACCAGGTACCCACCGGAGGAGACTACCCAGATGCGGTGGCCGCGCTGCTGGAGCTCGTGCGAGAGCGCGACGACGCTCCGCTCGATGCCGCCGACGTCCATCGTCTTGGACGCGAGGAGAATTCTCAATCCTCAGTCACCCTAGGCCTATGCGCTTCGCGCCTATTCTTCCAGAGTGCGAAGCACGTGCATCGCTTCAGCTCGCGGAACAGCGGTGGAGGCGCCAGCCGGCGCGGAGCCAGTCGCGCCTCTGCCCGGGCATGCCGGTCGCGCCGGTGGACGGGCTGCTCTCTGGAGCCTGGATGCTGAGCGCGTAGGCCCAAGTGTGGCACGGATCGGGGCGAGCGTGGTCCACGTGCGGAGCACCCACCCAGCGACAACTCCGGCGGCGGGCGGCCCAGGCGAGCCATTATACGGGCGCACCTTCGACCTCCCGCCGGTCCGCGGGCCCGACCTCTCGCTGGGCGGAGGATGCGCGCGCCTCCACGCGACCGCGCGCGGACAGCACGTTGGCCGCGGCTACGCCGAGCAGAAACAGCGCCAGCGGCTGGACCTGCATCAGCAGCCGGGTCGCGGAGGTCTGCACCTGGAGCGCTGGCGACGACCCGGTAACGAGGAACGCGGCGAAGGTCGCGCCGAGCTGCGCGAGCACTACCAGTGCCAGGAACCGCCACGGGGCGCGCAGCAGCGTCGCGCCGAGGGTGGCAGCGCCGACGACCACGACGACCCACCCTCCGCCGGTGCGGACCCCGCCGAGCACAGCCAGCAGGGCGCGTACGACCTCGCCGATGGCGTCCACCCGCAGCGCGCTGATGTGCTCCCCCGTCACCTCGATTCCGCGCAGGTTGCGGAACAGGGTCCACGGGAGGGAGAGCAGGAATGCGCCGCCCGCGTAGACGGCCGGGGCGCGCAGCGCGGACCACCGGCTGGTTCGAGCGGCCAGACCCTCAAGCAGGAGGATGCTGGCGATCAGCGCCACCCGGAAGAGGCCTTCGTACTTGCTCAGCGCCGCTCCTCCGGCGAAGAGCGCGGCGATCAGCAGCCAGGCAGCGCTCGGCGTGGCACGCTTCGGCGCAAGGTCGCCCAGCACGTGGGCCTGTTCGGGCACGTGTCGCAGGTCTGCCGCTCGCGTCCACTCGAAGAGGGCGAGCACGCTCAGGGAGAGGTAGGCGGTGAGGATGAGGTCGGCCTGGCCGGTCCAGAAGCTCTCGAGGAGCTGGGTGGTCCCTAGCAGGATGCCTGCGGCGACATACGGAGCCACCCGCGGCTCTCTCAGGACGAGGCGCGCGTGCCACGCGGCGCAGACGATGAAGGCCGACCCCAGGAGTGCCCAGATGACCTTGACCTGGTCGATGGCCGCCGCGCCGCGGTGCAGGTAGAACCACGCTTCAAGCAGCGGCACGAGGGGCGGGTAGTAGGAGTGCGCGCTCGGCACGTCGACGATCGTGGCGGCGAGGAAGAAGGCCTTCGCTTTCAGCCCCCAGTGTGAGTAGGCGTCCCACCCGGCCTCGGGCACGAGCGTCGACCGGAGGGTCGCTCCAGCGAGGACGGCCGCGAGTGCGAGCCAGCCCAACCGACTGGGCAAAGGGGGCCAGCCGCGGCCGCCCGGTCTGGCCAGGGCGGGCGGCGGATCCACCCCTGGCGTGCGGCGCGCCAGGAACCGCAGGCCGAGCGCTGCTCCGGATGCCACCAGCAGCGTGCCGGGGATGAACCGGAACGGAACCCTGGCCAGGGCCTGCAGCAACAGCGCGACTGCCACCAGCAGGGCGCCGACGAGCAGCCACAGCGCGAGGCGCACGCCGAGCGGCGCCCGCTCGCCGCCCGGCCAGTCCAGCCCACTCAGCCTGCCCAGCCCCAGCCATTCGAGGGTGACCAGGAGGAGCGCCAGGCCGGCGCCGGCGTCGAGGCTCATGGGCTGTCGACCACGAGGACGAATCGGCGCGCGTCGAGCGCCACCCGGCGGAACCACGGGCGGGGCTGGAGGAGGAAGTAATCCGCCGGGTAGAGCGCCGCATCGGGCACGACGATGTACTGGGCGCCATTGCGCCGGGCGAGGAGGCGGACCGATGCCTCGTCGGGCAGCCCACTGAGGTCGTCGTACCGCCGGGGGTACAGCTCGTAGCGGAGGCGCGGGCCAACTCCGGTCTCGCCCCCGTACGCTCTGGGCTCGACGTAGACGTACGCCGCGCCCTCGGGCACCACCTCCAGGGCGAACGGAATGAACGGTCGAACGATCTCCCCTATCGGCACCTCGGCCGGCTCGACCAGCCGTGAGAGTCGGACGAGGCTCAGCGCGCTCCAGGCTACGACGAAGAGGACGAGCGCGCTCCTGCGCGCCTGGCCGAGCGAGCCGTTCACAGGGGGCGAGTCTACAGCCAGACCGCCCCCGGTAGCGTCCGCGCCGCGCCGTCATCTACTATCCCCCGCCTGGTGAGGTCCGACGTCGATCGTCCCCGCGTCCTCGCCCTCGTGCCCGCGCGCGGTGGATCCAAGGGCATCCAGCGCAAGAACGTGCGCCTCCTGGGCGGCCAGCCGGTTGTGGCGTACGCGATCGCCGCCGGCCTCGGCGCCAGCTCGGTGGACCGCGTGGTGTGCTCGACGGACGACGCGGAGATCGCGGAGGTCGCACGCGCCTACGGGGCGGACGTCCCGTTCCTCCGTCCGGCGGAGCTGGCCCGGGACGACACGGAGGACTGGCCGGTCTTCGCCCACGCGCTGCGGTGGCTCGAAGAGCACGAAGGGTGGGTGCCCGACCTCGTCGCCAACCTGCGGCCCACGTCGCCGTTCCGCCGGCCCGAGCACGTCGATCGCGCCGTCGAGCTGCTGCTGCGCACTGGGGCCGACTCGGTTAAGTCGGTCTCCCTGGCGCGCCAGCACCCGCACAAGATGTGGACGTTCGCGCCGAACGGCTCCGACCTGCTGGAGCCGTTCGTGAAGAGCGCCTTCCGCCTCGCGCGCGGGCCTGACGTGCCGCGGGCGCAGCTTGAGCCCGTCTACTGGCAGAACGGGCTCGTGGATGTGACCCGGCGCGCGGTGATCCTCGATCAGGGGGTTATGATCGGGGCGACGGTCGCCGGGTTGGTCACGGACCCGACGGACGCGATCGACCTCGACAGCCCGCTGGATCTTGCGTTCGCGGAGCTCGCCATGGCGCATCGGGCCGGGCCGCCCTCGGTATGAAGGCGCTCGTGGTCGGTCTCGGCTCGATCGGCCGCCGGCATGCGCGCAACTGGGCCGCGCTCGGGCTTGGCGAGGTGTGGGTGTGCCGCCAGGCCAACCGACCCCAGCCCGAGCCCCTCGGCGTGGAGGCGCGGACGTTCTACGATCTGGGCGCGGCGCTCGCGGCGGACCCGGACATCGTGCTGGTGACCAACCCCAGCAGCCTGCACGTGGCAACCGCGCGCCGCGCCGTGCAGGCGGGGTGCCACGTGTTCATCGAGAAGCCGCTGGGCTCCTCGCTCGACGGCGTCTCCGAACTGCTGGCGGAAGCGCGCCAGGCGGCGCGGCGGGTCATGGTGGGGTACAGCCTGCGCTTCCACCCCGGACTGGCTCGATTGCGCGACCTCCTGCACGCCGGCGCCATCGGGCGTCCCATCTCCGCGCGCGCCGAGATGGGCGAGTACCTGCCCGGATGGCACCCCTGGGAGGACTACCGCACCGGCTACAGCGCGCGCCGTGACCAGGGCGGTGGGCCAGTGCTGACATTCAGCCATGAGATCGACTCGCTCTGCTGGCTGCTGGGACGCCCGCGGCGGGTCCTGGGCCTCGCGCGCAAGGTGAGCGAGCTGGAGGTCGATACCGAGGATGTCGCCGAGATCCTCCTGGAGTTCGACGCCGGAGCCCTCACCTCGATCCACGTCGACTACGTCCGCCGCCCGCCCCGACGGTCCGTCGAGGTCGTCGGCGACGAGGGCGTCCTGCGGTGGGAGTACGACGAGAACCGCCTGGCGGTCTTCACCACGCGCTCCGCCCAGTGGCGGGTGGAAGAAGGGCGGCCCACTTTCGCCCGCAACGAGCTGTTCCTCGACGAGCTGCGCGCCGTGGCGACGGCCGTGGCTGGCGGACGGGCGGAGCCGCTGGCGGATGGCCTGCAAGGTGCGGCTATCCTTGCCGTGGCCTTGAGCGCGCTGCGCTCGTCGGCCGAGGGCCGCGCGATCGACCTGACCCTTGAGGAAGCTGGAGAGACTGCCGCGTGGCTGAGCAGCCTGGAATCCCCCCGAGTATCCCCCGCGTTCCCGCTCCCGAGCTCTTTCGCCTCGACGGCCGGGTAGCGCTCGTCACCGGTGGAGCCGGCCTGCTCGGGCGGCGCTACTGCGAGGCGCTCGTGGAGGCCGGCGCGACGGTCGTCGTGGCCGACCTGGACGGCGCACGGGCCGAAGCAGTCGCCGCGGCGATCTCCCGCGAGCGCGCGCTCGGGCTGCCCCTCGACGTGAGCGACGAGGAGTCCGTTGGCGCGGCGACGGCTCGCGCCGTGGCGCGTTTCGGACGCCTGGATATCCTCGTCAACAACGCCGCCCTCACGGTGCGTGGCGGCTCGGAGCGCCTCGACGATTACTTCGCCCCGTTCGAGCGCTACCCCCGCGACCTGTGGGACCGGGCCATCGCGGTGAACCTGACCGGTATGATGCTGTGCGCCCAGGCCGCCGGGCGCCAGATGCTCCGCCAGGGCGGCGGGGTGATCGTCAACATCGCCTCGACGTACGGCGTCGTGGCGCCCGACCAGCGCCTGTACGATGGGGTGAAGAGCCCGTACGCTGACACCGGGTTCAACACCCCCGTCAGCTACGCCGTCACCAAGAGCGCGGTGCTCGGGCTGACGCGCTACCTCGCGACGTACTGGGCGGGGAAGAACATCCGCGTGAACGCGCTCACGCCGCACGGGGTGTACGACAAGCACGACGCGACGTTCGTGCGGAACTTCGCCAGCCGCTCGCCGCTCGGGCGCATGGCGCGCGATGACGAGTACCGCGGTGCGTTGTTGTTCCTGGTGTCCGACGCCTCTTCGTACATGACCGGAGCCAACCTGATCGTCGACGGCGGGTGGACCGCGTGGTGAGCGGGAAGACGATGCGCATCGGCCGCCACGTCGTCGGAGACGGGCAGCCATGCTTCGTGATCGCCGAGGGCGGAGTCAACCACAACGGCGATCCGGCGCTCGCCGACGAGCTCGTCCGCATCGCCGCCAGCGCGCGCGCCGACGCGGTCAAGTTCCAGAAGCGGACTATCGCGGAGATCCTGACGCGGGACGCGTTTGACGCCCCGTACGTCCACCCCAACTCGTTCGGGGCGACGTACGGGGAGCACCGCCTGAAGCTCGAGCTGCCAGACGAGGTGTGGCGATCCCTGCGCGACCTGGCGACCGAGCTGGGCCTGGAGTTCATGGGCAGCGCCTGGGACAGGCCGAGCGTCGACTTCCTGATGGAGCTGGACCCCCCAGCGTTCAAGATCGGCTCCCCGGACCTGACCAACCTCGAGCTCCTGGATCACACGGCGCGGCTCGGGCGGCCGATCATCCTCTCGACTGGGATGAGCACGCTGGAGGAGGTCGACGAAGCCGTCGGGACGATCCTGCGCCACACCGATCAACTGATCCTTCTCCAGTGCACGTCGACGTACCCGTCGGAATTCGCGGAGATCAACCTGCGCGTCATGCAGACGTACCGCGAGCGGTACGGCGTGCTCGTCGGCTACTCGGGCCACGAACGGGGGATCAGCGTTACCGAGGCGGCGGCTGCCCTGGGCGCGTGTGTGGTCGAGCGCCACTTCACGAAGGACCGAACGCTGCCAGGACCCGACCACGCGGCCTCGCTGGAGCCCGTAGGGCTGAGCAAGCTGGTGCGGGACATCCGGGCGATCGAGCTGGCGATGGGCAGCCCGGAGAAGCGGATCCTCCCGTCTGAGGTCGAGAAGCGGGCGCGGCTGGCGAAGAGTGTCGTGTCGGCGTGCCGCATCCCCGCGGGCGCGGCGATCGGCCGCGAGATGCTGGCGGTGAAGTGTCCGGGGTCGGGCATCGCGGCGAATCGGCTGGCGCAGCTCGTGGGCCGGGTCGCTCCCGTGGAGGTCCCCGCCGACGCGCTGCTCCCGCTCGAGGCGCTCGAGTGGAGGCGGGACGGCGCGTGACCCCGGCCGGCCTGGAGCGGGTGGACGCGGCCCGCGCCCTCCTGGAACGGGCCCGGCGGGTCCGTTTGGTGTGCCTCGACGTCGACGGCGTGCTCACCGACGCCGGCATGTACTACGGCCCCGACGGCGAAGTGCTGAAGAAGTTCAACACCCGGGACGGGATGGGCCTGGCGCGTCTGCGCGAGGCAGGTGTGGCGGTCGCCATCGTCTCTGGCGAGGACAGCGCCATCGTCCACGCGCGGGCGGCCAAGCTGAAGATCGACGACGTGTTCTGTGGCGCCACCAACAAGCGGGCGGCGATCGATGCGCTGCGCGCCCGACACGGTGTCTCGTACGCGGAGATGGCGTTCGTTGGCGATGACCTCAACGATCTCCCGGCCCTGGAGTGCGTGGGGCTGCCGTGCGCCGTGGCGGACGCCGCATCCGCGGTCAAGCAGGCCGCGGCGTACGTGACGCGGCGGCGCGGCGGCGACGGCGCGGTGCGCGAGCTGTGCGACCTCCTGCTTGCGGCGCGGGCCGGGCTCGCCGCCGACGACGCGAGCCTCGCGGCGCTCGTGGGGTGACGTGGCGAGCAAGCGCTCCGCGCTTCACGTTTTCTTGAGGCCTCAGGACGTGGACGCCAAGGCCGGGGGATCGGATCGAGTTCCAGGCCACGCGCTGAGCGGCCGGCTGCGAGAGCTGTACCGCTACCGCGAGATTCTGCTCATGCTGGTGCTGCGCGACCTGCAGGCGCGCAGCAAGCAGGCCTACCTGGGCTACTTCTGGATCCTGGTGCAGCCGCTCTTGCTGACGGGCGTCTTCACCTTCCTGGTGCAGGTGGTGCTCGGCCGCCGGGACCTCTCGGACGTCCCCTACCCCGTCTTCCTGATGGCGGCGCTGATCCCGTGGCAGTTCTTCACGACGAGCCTCAGCGAAAGCGCTGAGAGCCTCGTGAAGAACGTGGACCTGGTCCGCCAGGTCTATTTCCCGCGCGAGATCCTGGCGGTGTACCCGGTCATCGCGCGGCTGGTCGACGTCGCCATCTCCAGCGTCGCGCTCGCGGTGCTGATGGTGATCTTCCGGGTTCCACCCTCGGGCTGGGTCGTGCTCGCGCCCGTGCTGCTGGCGATCGAGATGCTGTTCCTCGCCGCGTTCGGGCTGGTCCTGGCGGCCGCGAACGTCGCCTGGCGCGACATCGCGCGCGCCCTGCCACTGGTGCTCGCGCTGCTGCTGTATGCCGTCCCGGTCCTGTACACCGCCGATCGGGTGCCCGAGGCGTTCCGCCCCCTCTACTCCTTGAACCCCATGGCGCATCTAGTCGAGAACTTCCGGGCGGCTGTCCTGGGGACCCGTCCGCCCGACCTGGTCGCCATCGGCCTGCTCGCGCTCGTCGGCATCGTCGCGCTGCTCGTAGCGCAGCGGGTCTTCAGCGTGTTCGACGCCATCCTGGCTGATGTCATCTAGGCGCTTGGCGCTTCGTGTGCGAGAAGGCTCCGGAGGGGGGCCACTGTGCGGACCGGTTCCGCGGAGGTGCGGCCCGCGTGCGTAGCAGCCGACCGGCCCGGGTGGAGCTGGACCACGTCTGGAAGCGCTACCTGCTGGGGAGCCGGGCGGGCGCGCGCGACGCGCTACTCGCGCTCCTCACGCCGGGTCGCATGACGCGAGCGCTACTCTGGTCCCTCCAGGACCTGTCGCTGCGCGTGGACGCGGGCGAATCGGTTGGCATCATCGGCCGCAACGGCGCCGGTAAGACCACGACGCTCAAGCTCCTGGCCGGGATCACCCGGCCGACACGGGGGCAGGTGCGCGCAGGGGGGCGGGTGGCGGCGCTTATCAATGTCGGCGCCGGGTTCCACCGCGAGCTCACCGGCCGGCAGAACGTCTTCTTGAACGGTGTCATCCTGGGGCTCACCCGGCGCGAGATCGAGCGGCGCTACCAGGCGATCGTCGACTTCGCCGACCTTGCTCCCTTCATGGGCACCCCCGTGAAGCACTACTCCGCGGGCATGTACGCGCGTCTGGCGTTTGCCGTCGCGGTGCACGTCGAGCCGGAGATCCTGCTGGTCGACGAGATCCTCTCCGTGGGCGACGCCGCGTTCCAGGACCGCTCACTGCGGCGGATGCTGGCCTTCCGAGAGTCCGGCACGGCGGTCGTGTTCGTCTCCCACAACCTCTCGGCCGTGGAGCTGATGTGCCAGCGTGTGGTGTGGCTCGACCGGGGGCAGGTGCGTGCCATTGGCCCGGCTTCGGACGTCATTCGCGCCTACCTGGATGCCCTGGACGATCCGGACTCGGAGGACGCGGTGGCGCATCCATCCATGGCAGTCCAAGCGGTCGAGGTGCTTGACAGCCACGGGCAGCCGAGCGGCCGCCTCCAGGGCGACGAGCCCTTCACCGTGCGCATCCTCGGGCACGTGCACCGCGAGCTGCTGGAGCCCGCCTTCATCGTGACGATTCGCGGGGATGCTGGCCCACTCTTCGCGGGGAACATGCTGGTCGACGGGAGCTGGCCTGGCCGTCTCCCGCCGGGGCCGTTCCGGCTCGAGTGCGCCTTCGGCCCGCCCATGCTGCGGCCGGGGCCGTACCGTGTCGAGGTGAAGGTCAAGCAGAACGTGCGGACGAACTACTTCGAACCCCGCGTCCTGGCGCGCTTCGTCGTCGGAGACCCCTCTGGTAACGCTTCGGGTGGCGCGGTGAAGTATGCGTGGCGGTTCCTGCCAGGGCGCTGCGGCCCGCCTCCCACCCCGTCGTGAAGGACGCCCGGTGAACGCCGCCCTCCAGCTCGACCGCGTCTCGAAGCGCTACTTCCTGGGCGAGAGGGGCGGCCTCTTCGGCCTCGGGCGCCGCGCGGCGCGCCAGGAGCTGTGGTCGTTGCAGGATGTCAGCCTGCGCGTCGAGCCCGGCGAGTCGGTCGGCTTGATCGGGCACAACGGCGCCGGGAAGACCACGACGCTCAAGCTCCTGGCCGGGATCACACGCCCCACGCGGGGGCGCGCCGTGACCCACGGCCGGCTCGCCTCCCTGATCAACCTGGGCGCCGGGTTCCACCGCGAGCTGACCGGCCGGGAGAACATCTTCCTGAACGGCGTCATCCTGGGGCTCACGCGGCGGGAGGTGCGCGAGCGGTTCGACGCGATCGTAGAATTCGCCGAGCTCGGGCCATACATCGACACGCCCGTCAAGCAGTACTCGTCCGGCATGTACGCTCGGCTCGGGTTCGCCGTAGCTGCGCACGTCGAGCCGGACATCCTGCTGGTGGACGAGGTCCTCTCCGTGGGCGACGTGGCATTCCAGGACCGCTCCTTCCGCAAGATGCTCGCTTTCCGCGACCGCGGCTGCAGCATCCTCTTCGTCTCCCACAACCTCTCGGCCGTGGAGCTGATGTGCCAGCGGGCGATCTGGCTCGACCACGGACGGGTTCGTCTGGAGGGAGCCTCCTCCGACGTGGTGCGAGCCTACGTGAGCGAGGTCGACGAGGAGGTGATGTCGTCCACGGCAGCCACCACGGGCGGTCCTGGCGACGGGGCGCTGGTCGTCGAGGACGTGACGGTCCACGGCCAGGGCGGCACGCTTCGCACCGACTTCGCGTACGCGGAGCCGCTCACCGTGCGGTTCCACTGCGTCGCCCAGGCCGACGTGGAGCAGGCGAGCTTGAGGGTGACGGTTCGCGGTGACTACGGCCCGCTCTTCTCGGCGGCGTTCCCACCGGACGGCGGACACGCGTGCTGGCCGCCCGGGCGGCACGTCCTGGAGTGCGTCTTCGAGACGCTGCCGCTGCTGCCGGGCCTCTACCGCGTGGAGACGCTGGT
Source organism: uncultured Chloroflexota bacterium (assembly GCA_964435115.1). GTDB lineage: Bacteria > Chloroflexota > UBA6077 > UBA6077 > CF-72 > CAYSYM01. Next base: position 42,109 of record CAYSYM010000014.1, read on the forward strand.
GTCGCACGCCCAGAGCCGAGCCGATGAAGTGCCCCGGGCGCTCGCAGCCTTCCGCGTCGGCACCGACCTGTCGGCGTTCGGGAGCGACAGCGTCGTCGGGCTGACCAAGTCGCGGGGTGGGTTCCTGGCGGTCCCGTACCACTGGCGGCTGGAGTCTGCGGATGGCGTGCGGGACCTGCCCGGCCTCACCCTCCCCCGGCCCACCGAGGCGGTATAGCCCGCCAGCCGGCCGGCTGGCGGCGTGGAGCGCGCCCGCGCGACGCGCGGGTCGAGCGCGTGGCGAGGAGGAGCCAGGAGCCTCTCCTACCGGGCAGCCCTATCATTGGCGCGCAACGATGCGAGGGCTACGGTGACGGCCCCGGGGACGAACGCCCGAGTAGTGGTAGTGATGCCAGCGTACAACGCGGCGCGGACGCTGGAGGCGACCTACCGCGGCCTGGCGATGGACGTCGTCGACGAGGTGATCCTGGTGGACGATGTGAGCCAGGACGCGACCGTGGAGATTGCCGAGCGGCTGGGGCTGCAGGTGGTGGTGCACGTGCAGAATCGCGGCTATGGAGGCAACCAGAAGACGTGCTACCTGGAGGCGCTGAAGCGCGGGGCGGATGTGGTGGTGATGGTCCACCCGGACAACCAGTACGACTCGACGCTGGTCCCAGAGCTGATCCGGCCGATCCTGGCCGGGGAGGTGGACATCGTGCTGGGCTCGCGGATTCTCAGCGGGACGGCGCTCTCAGGCGGCATGCCGCTGTGGAAGTACGTGGCCAACCGCTTCCTGACGGGCGTGGAGAACCTGGCGTTCGGGCTGCGCCTGTCGGAGTACCACACGGGGTTTCGGGCGTACAGTCGGCGGCTGCTGGAGACCCTGCCGTTCCTGCTGAACTCCGACGACTTCGTCTTCGACCAGGAGATCATGGCGCAGGCGGTTGGTTTTGGCTTTCGGGTGGGTGAGATTCCGGTGCCGACGCGCTACTTTCCGGAGGCATCGTCGGTGAACTTCCGGCGCAGCGTGCAGTACGGGCTGGACGTGCTGGGGCTGGTGGGGCGGTACCTGCTGCACCGGGGCGGGCTGGTGCGCCGCCGCCAGTTCTCGGCGCGCCTGGAGGAGATCCTGGCGCCGCGCCACCGCGCGGCGATCCTGCGCAGCGCTGACCCGCGCTCGTAGGCGGCTGGGCGCCGCCTCGTCCGCTGCCCGATACTCGCCCTCCGTGGCCGTCCCCCTCGCCGGTACCGGCTCCGACCGCGCGCGGACGGGCCCCGCATGGCAGCGCGCTCGCCCGCGGCTGCGCGGTGCGCTTGTCCATCCGCTCGTGCCGATCCTGCTCCTGGCCGCCGCGCTCCGGCTGTGGGGGCTGGCCGACCAGCCCGCGCTCTACTTCGACTCGGGCGTCTACCTGGGCGAGGGGCAGTTCCTCGCCAGCGCCGCCGAGCGAGCCATCAGCGCCCTGGTGCAACCGGCGCCGGACGCCTCGGGCGACCCGCTGGAGCGGGTCGTGCGAGCCGTCGAGCGCGGTACGCTAGCGCACCCGCCGGACATCGGCAAACCCGGCCACGCAATCCTGCTGGCGGTGTCCATGCTGCTGCTGGGCAAGACCGTCTTCGCCGGCGCGCTCGTCTCAGCGCTCGCCGGCGTGGGCGCGGTCGCCACCACCTACGCGCTCGGCGCGCTGGGTTGGGGCCGGCGTGTGGCGATCCCGGCGGCGCTCTTCCTCGCCGTGTCCGGCCAGCACCTGGTCTACTCGCGTGAGCCGCTGGTGGAGTCCGACGGCCTCTTCTTCGCGGCCCTAGGTGCCCTGGTCTACCTGCGTGGCGTGGCGCGGCCGGAGCGAAGCCTGCGGCCGCTGGTGCTGGCCGGGCTCCTATTCGGCCTGGCGTTCACCTCCAACAGCCGCTTCTCCTACTGGCCGGCTGTGCTCCTGCCGCTAGAGCTGGCCCTCTGGCGGGATGCCGGCTGGCGGCGCTACCGGCGCCTCGCCGAGCGCGGGGCGGCACTGGTGCTCGGGTTCGTCGCGCCGCTGGCCGCCATCGAAGCGCTGTACGTCCTTGCCCGCCTCGTGGGCCGCGCTTACGGCGCCAGCACTGCCTGGCTGGATTACGCCCAGCAGCTCGCGGCCTTCTGGCGCATGAACGCGCCAGACCGGATCCGCTGGGACGAGTGGCCCACGTACTACGTGGACGTCGCCCTCATGGATGGCATCCTGGTGCTGGCGCTCGCGGTCGCCGGCGTGGCGCTCGCCCTCGGGCGCCGGTCGCGCTCCGACCTCCTCCTGCTCGGCGGCCTCCTCGTTCCGGTGGCGCTGTACAGCGTCTACTCGACCGGCGAAGTGCGCCTGCGCCACTTCTCGCTCGCCCTGCCGTGGCTCATGCTCGCCGCCGGACTCGGGACCGACGCCGCGGCGCGCCTCCTCGCCCGGGCAGTGCGCGTCCGTGCGGGGGCTCTGACAGCCGTCGTGACGACCGGCGTCGTCCTGCTCGCCCTGCCGCGCGTGGCGGCGCTCCTCGCGGCGCCCAACGCGCTGCCAGGCTTGCTGGAGTATCTCGACCGGCAGGGGATCGACCGCGTCGCCAGCACGAACGGGCCGGTCCTCGGCTTCCTGATCGGGGAGGAACGCACCAATGCACGCCTGCGCCCGGCCTTCGTCAACACCCCCGCCGATCTCGAGGCGATCGCCAGGGAGTACCCGTACCTCGTCGTCGACATGCAGGCCTCCCTCTTCCCGGGCGAGCTCACTGCGCGCTACGACGCCGCCCAGCCCGTGCTGGCGTTACCCCACGGGAACGGCGCCTGGTACCTCGCGGACCTCCTGGACCACTATGGCGTGGCCTGGGGCCAGTGGGACTGGCTGCTCCGCCTGCGGGACACTCAGCGGGCCTCGGCCACCCAGCTCCGCCTCTTCGATACGCGCAGCTTCCTGCCGCCACCATGAAGGTGAAGCGCGGGCCGGCCCCGTCGGTGGGCGGGTGGGGCGTCGCCTATAGACTCAGCGTGCGCGTTCCACGCCATGCCTGCTCGAAACCCCTTGCACGCGCGACCACGGCGGACGCTCGTGCTGCCGCTCGGCGAGACTGACGCCGAGGCGCGGCAGCTCGTCGGCGAGCGGTTCACCGACGCGGCGGTGGAGTGGCTGGACCGGAGGACGCTGCGCAGCCACCCGATCGGGACGTTCGTGGGCCTGGTGCGGCGTTCCTTCGACGACGCCCTGCTGGTCGCTCCCGACCTCCGACACCCCCGGCTGCGGCTAACTGCCCTCCTCCTCACGCTCCCCCGGGCGCGGCGGCGCTGGCTGGGCGACCGCCAGGGGCGCCTCGAACCGTTCACGCGCCTCGGCGCCCTTCGCGCGGACGGGCCCGTCGTGGTGCGACACCTCGCCGCCTGCGTCGCGGCGCTCGTCGCGGCCCACCCCCTCCTGCGGCTGGCCGACACCTACCTGGCTGTCGAAGCGCGACTCGGCCTGCGACGGCTCGAGGGGGGAGCGCCAGCGCGCATCCTCTACCTGCGCAGCCAGCTCTGGCTCGGCCTGCGTGGGGGCGGCTCGGTTGCCCACACCGCGGGGGTGGTTGGCGGTCTGCGCCAGGCAGGCGTGGACGTGCGGGTGGTCGCGTCCGACCGGCTGGAGGGCGTCGAGGTGTCGACCACCGTGGCGCCGGTGGAGCGGTGGTTCGACGGACCACTGAAGGAGGCGGAGGAGCTGGTCTACAACGTCGCGTTCGTGCGCGCGGCGCTCGCTGCCGCCCGGGCGTTCGCCCCGCACGCCGTCTACCAGCGCTACGAGGCCTTCGACTTCGCCGGCTTCCTCGTGTCCCGCCTGCTGCGGGTGCCGCTCGTGCTGGAGTTCAACAGCTCGGAGGTCTGGAAGGGACGCTACTGGGGCGGGGTACGGCTCGTCGGGCTCGCAGCGCTGGGAGAGCGGGTGAACCTGCGGGCGGCGGATCGCGTCGTCGTGGTGTCGCGTGTGCTCGGCGACGCCCTGGTGGCGGCCGGCGTGCCCAGCCACAAGGTGGTGGTGAACCCGAACGGCGTCGACCCGCGGCGGTTCCATCCTGATGTGCCTGCCCGGAGCCTGCGCGAGCGTCTCGGTCTGGACGGGCGCACCGTCGTGGGCTTCTCGGGCACGTTCGGCGTCTGGCACGGCATCCCCACCCTGGCCGCTGCACTCCCTCTCGTGGCCCGGGCACGCCCGGAGGTACGCTTCCTGCTGGTGGGCGACGGGCCCCTGCGCCGGCTCGTCGTGGAGGCGGTCGAGCGCCACAGCCTGACTGACCGCGTCGTCCTGCCCGGCGCCGTTCCGCACGACCACATGCCAGCCTACCTCGCCGCGTGTGACGTCCTCCTCTCGCCGCACGGGCGGCAGGCCGACGGCCGCGAGTTCTTCGGGTCACCCACCAAGCTGTACGAGTACATGGCGGCAGGCCGCGCCATCGTCGCCAGCGGCGTGGGGCAGATTGGCGACGTCCTCCGGGACGGAGAGACGGCGCTCCTCGTGCCCCCCGACGAGCCAGACGCCCTGGCCGCGGCCGTCACCCGACTGGTGGACGCTCCGGGCCTGCGGGAGCGGCTGGGCCGGGCGGCCCGCGCCCAGGCTGAGCAGGCGCACACCTGGCGGCAGAACGCGGAGCGCGTGCTGGCGTCACTCACGTCCCCGGTGGCCATCCCGCGCGCGGCCGGCGGCCGCCCTGCGTGCCCCGGTCCAACTCTGGGAGAGCGAGATGCCTAGCGAACAGGAGCTGTGGGATTGCTACAACGGCCTGCTGCTCAGCCCGGACGTGGAGCGGATCCGCAAGCTGCTCGTGCGCTACGAGCTGTTCAAGCTAGCGCTCGACGTCCCGGGCGACGTGGTCGAGTGTGGCGTGTTCAAAGGGGCCGGCCTGATGTACTGGCTGAAGCTGCTGCGCATCTACGCCCCGGCGGCGCGCAAGCGCGTGGTTGGCTTCGACACCTTTGGCGCGTTCGCGGACTCGCTGCTGCCGTACGAGCGCCAGACGGCGCAAGCGTACGTCGACGAAGCGAGCTTCGCCGGCGCGGATCCCGCGGCCATGCTGGCGCTGGCAGGCGAGGCCGGGTTCGAGGGACAGGTCGAGCTCGTGCCGGGTGACGTGCGGGAGACCGCCGCCCGGTACGTGCGGGAGCACCCCGGGTTCCGCGTCTCACTGCTCCACCTTGACCTGGACACTTACGTGGGGACCAGGGCCGCCCTGGAAGCGCTCTACCCGGTCGTCGTCCCGGGTGGTGTCGTCGTGCTCGACGAATACGGGCAGCCCGGCTGGGGCGAGTCAGATGCAGTGGACGAGTACTTCGCCGGCCAGGCCATCCGGATCCGTCGCGTGCCCTTCTCGAACAAGCCAACCGCCTTCATCGTCAAGTGATGGCACCCCACGCCTCCCGCGGGCGCCGCAGCGTGTAGACTCACGCTTCGCGCCGCCGATGTCGTTTCGGAACATCTACCTGACGGTCCAGACCGGCATGGCCGTCCGCGACCTGCTGCGGTGTGGCCCGCTCGACCGGGTGCTCCAGCACCCGGACGCCCGGGTCGTGCTGCTAACCGGCGGCCAGAGCGACCCGGCGTTCGTCGCCGAGTTCGCTCGCGAGCGCGTGGTGATCGCCGCGCACCGGCGCTACGAGCCCACGCCCATGAAGTGGCGGCTGGCCACGCGGCGCTGGCGCTACGCCCGGAGCGCCTGGGTGGCCGACGCGATGAACCGGGTCGAGGAGCTGCTCGTCCCCAGGGATGTCTACGCGGACCTGTTCCAGGCGTACCCGCCGAGCCTCGTCGTCTCCGGCGATCCGCTGCGACCCGGCGACACCAACCTGGTTGCCCAGGCGCGCCGGTACGGCGTCCCATCGCTGGGCAGCGTGCGGAGCTGGGACAACGTCCTGAAGCGGCTCCGGGTGCGCCCCGACGCGGTGACCGTGTGGAGCGCGATCAACGCGCGCGAGGCAGTGGCGGTAGACCTGTTCCGGCCAGAGGACGTCATCCAGGTCGGCGCGCCGCAGCTCGATCCCTACTTCCGGCCCGAGGCGTGGGTGCTATCGCGTGAGGAGTTCTGCCTGGCGCGGGGGCTCAACCCCCACAAGAAGATCCTCCTCCTCGCCACCAGCTCCTTCACCTACGAGAGCGACCAGACCTACCTGGTCGACATCGTCCTGGACGCCATCCGCTCCGGCGAGATCCGCCATGACGTCCAGGTCGTGCTACGGCTGCACCCGGATGACCGCGTTGGCCGCTACCTCAAGTACCGCCACGCGCCGGAGGTCACCCTCGACATCCCGGAGTCCTACCTGGCGACCCTGGGCTGGACGATGAGCCTGGCGGACATCCACCAGATGGGCAACCTGCTGCGGCACGCCGACGTCATGGTGAACTTCGCCACCACGGTCACGCTGGAGTGCGCGATCTTCGACACCCCAACGCTCCTGGTGGCCTTCAGCCCCATCGATCCAGCCGAGATCGAGCGCTACGTCGTCGGCTACCACTTCAAGATGCACTACAAGGGCCTGGTCGAGCGCGACCTGGTACCCATCGCCTGGAGCCGCGGCGAGCTGGTCGGGTGGATCAACCGCTACCTGGACGACCCCTCACTCTACCGGGCGCAGCGCGCCGAGATCGTCCGCGACTGGGTCCAGTTCACCGATGCTCGCTCGGGCGATCGGCTGGGAGACGCCATCCTGCGACAGGCGTGCCTGGAGCCGCCGCCGACACGGCTGGGTCCCGAGCCGAGAACTCCCGGGGCGCGCGTGCCCGCCGGCGTGCGGTGACACCCGGCACACCACGTGTGGCCCTGATAGGGCCGGCTCCACCGGCCCTGGGCGGCCGCACGCCGGGCGGCGTCGCCACGCACCTGCTCCACCTCGTCGAGGGGCTGTCCGCCGCGGGAGTGGAGGTGAGTCTGCTGGTGACGAACCTGCTCGCCGGGTCGCCCGAAGCCTGGCAGGACGGTGGTCGCTCCTACGCGGTGTACCGGATGCACCTGCCGGCCGGTCCGCTAGGGTGGCTCGACCCCGGGTACATGGGCGCCGTCGGGCCTGGCACGCTGGCGCGCTACGCCTGGCACCTCGCGCGCCACACCGGGCAGCCGCTCGGCTCGCGTCGCATCGCGCTCGCCCACCTGGTCTGGTACCGCCACTTCGTGCTCGCCGTGCGTCCCCAGCTCCTGCACGTCCAGCACCCGCTGGAGCGCCACCTGTACGCCCGGCTCCTCGCCGAGTACGAGGGGTGGCGGCTCCCGCTCGTCGTCACCCTCCACAGCTTCTTCAACGAGCACCCCGAGCACCTGGTCCAGCAGGTGATGCGGCCCAACCTGCCGCGCGCGGACCGGCTGATCGCGGTCAGCCGCAGCACGGCCGAGCAAGCGGTCCAGCTCGGGGCGGACCCGGCCCGGATCCGTGTGATCCGCTCCGGCGTGGACGCCGCGCGCTTCCGCCCGCGCGACCGGGCCGGAGCACGCGCCCGGCTGGGGGTGGCGCGGGACCTCCCGCTCCTGCTGTTCGTGGGCAACCTCGAGCCGCGGAAGGCTGTCGACCGCCTGCTGCTGGCGCTCGCGCACGTACGGCGCACGGTGCCGGAGGCCACGCTGGCCATCGTCGGTACGGGAGAGGCGGCTGGGGCCGACGACCAGGAGCCGCGCCTGCGGCGGATGGCCGAGGAGCTGGGGCTGGCACCGGCGGTGTGGTTCCTCGGCCGCGTCGCGGACGAGCGCCTACCCGACTGGTACGCGGCCGCCGACGTGTTCGCCCTGCCGTCCAGCTCGGAGGGACAGGGGATCGCCGCCCTGGAGGCGATGGCGGCCGGGCTGCCCGTCGTGGTGTCGGCCGTCGGCGGCCTGCGGGACACGGTGGAGGACGGCCGCACGGGCTACCTGGTACCGTTCGGTGACGTGGAGGCGCTCGCACGCCGTGTGGCCGACCTCCTGGCGGACCCGGAGCGGCGAGCGGCGGTGGGAGCCGCCGCCCGCGAGGCGGTCGTTCGCGACTTTTCGTGGGAGCGCTCGGTCGCTGCCACCGTCGAGGTCTACCGTGAGGCGCTGGAGTCGGCGCCCAGTCCTTCGACGGACGAGCACGCGCCCGGGCGGGAGCGCGCCCATGCCTGAGGCGCAGCCACGGGCGCCGGGGACAGACGTGTCACTGCCAGACGGTCGGGCGACGTCGGCGCCAGGCCAGGCCCTGCAGGGGCCCTCGATCGTGGGGCACGTCCTGGAGCGCGTACGGCACACGCCGGCCCGCCAGGTGCCGGGCAAGGCCGTCCGCTTCGCCGTTCGGCCGCTGCGCCAGCGCCTGCGGCGGTGGGAGCGCGAGCGCGCGGCGGGCGAGCTGTCAGACGAAGCGTTGCTGCGGGCCCTGGATAGCCGGTTCGGGACGGTCCAGGACGTCCTCGCCCACTTCCGCGCCCGGATGGAGCCGCGCTTCTTCGTGGACCCGCCCGAGGCTCGCCGGCGGGCGCAGGCGATCGCCCGGACCTATCCCCACCTGGCTGAGCGCACCCAGCGCTCGGCCGAGGCGGTCGTCGCGCACGTATTCGACTTGCTGGGCTCCGGCCCCGTCGCTCATGGGTCGCGCATCGACTGGCACACCGACCCCAAGGTGGGCTTCACCTGGCTGCCGCAGTACTACGAGGAGATCGACTACCACGCCTATGGCCACCCCTCGGACGTCAAGCTGCCGTGGGAGCTGAGTCGCTGCCACCAGCTCGTGACGCTCGGCCGGGCCTATGCGCTCGATGGCGAGCCGCGCTACGCCCGCGAGTTCGTCGACCAGCTCGAGGCGTGGCTCGAGAGCAACCCGTACCTGCGGAGCGTCAACTGGGGCCGGGCCATGGAGGTGGCCATCCGCGCGATCAACTGGCTGTGGGCGGCCGCGCTCTTCGCCGACGCGCCCGAGTTCCACGACCGCGCCCGACTGCGGTGGCTCAAGGCGCTGCTCCAGCACGGGCGCTACATCGTGGACAACCTGGAGGTCTCCGAGAACAACGGGAACCACTACCTTGCCAACGGCGTCGGTCTGGCCTTCCTGGGCATCCTCCTGCCGGAGCTCCGCGAATCCGCGGCCTGGCGGCGCCTGGGGCTGGAGATCGTGTGGGGCGAGATCGAACGCCAGGTGCACCCGGACGGCGTGGACTTCGAGAAGGGGATTGGCTACCAGGGCCTGGTGCTCGAGTTCTGGTACTCCACGCTGGCGCTGTGCGAGCTGAACGGCCTCCCCGTGCCGCCGGCCGCGCGCGAGCGGCTGGCGCGTATGTTCGAGTTCGTCCTGGCCTACACGCGGCCGGACGGGACCTTCCCGCAGATCGGCGACAACGACGACGGCCGCCTGGCCGGCCTGGACGACGAGCGGATCGGCACCCACCGCCGGCACCTGGCGGTGGGAGGAGCGATCCTGGGCCGGCCTGACCTGCTCGGCGCCGCCGGCGACTCGGTCGAGACGGCTGTCTGGCTGTACGGCACGGGCGTCCTCGAGGCGCCGCGGGCGCGGCCCGAGCTCCCGTCCCGGGCGTTCCGGGCCGGTGGCTTCTACGTGCTGCGCGGCCCGGACGCGGTGATGGTCGTCGACGCGGGCGAGGTGGGGATGAACGGGATCGGCGGCCACGGCCACAACGACCTGCTCTCCTTCGACCTCTGGGCGGCCGGCGGCCCGCTGGTGGTCGATCCCGGAACGTACGCCTACACCGCCGATCCCGCGGCTCGGCAGGCGATCCGGGCGACCGCGGCGCACAACACCGTGCGCGTCGATGGCGAGGAGATCGCGCGGCTGGGCCGGTTCCCGTTCCTGTGGCGGATCGAGGACGACGCCCGGCCAACCGTCAACCGGTGGGAGAGCGATGCCGACCACGACCTGCTGGACGCCGAGCACGACGGCTACCGGCGGCTGCGCGAGCCGGTCATCCACCGCCGCCGGATCCTGTTCGACAAGCGGCGCCGGGTGTGGCTGATCGAAGACCATCTGGAGGGCATGGGCGAGCACGAGGTGGAGCTGTTCCTCCACCTGGCCGGTCCGGCCATGGAGCACGACGGGTTGTGCGTGCGACTGAAGGCGCCCCGAGGCGACCTGTGGATCGTGCCCCTGGAGCATGCCGCCAGCTTCGCGCTCAGCGTGGAGGAGGGTTGGATCTCGCGGGGCTACGGCTATCGGGAGCCGGCGCCTGTGCTACGGTACGCCGCGCGTGCGCGGACTCCCGCCAGCTTCACGACCGGCCTCGCGCTGGTCCGGTCCGGAGGGACCCTGGAGGATGCCCGCGCCCTCCTGGCTGCCGCCCGGGGTCTGGCGGGTGGCGAGCGCTGAGCCGGTATGTGCGGGATAGCCGGCATCTTCCGCTTCGGCGCGCCCTCGCTCGCCCCTGACGACGGGCCCACGCTGGGACGGATGATGCAGGTCCTCCGCCACCGCGGGCCGGACGCGCAGGGCTCGGTCCTCGAGGGCAGCTGCGCGCTCGGCAACCTGCGGCTGAGCATCCTGGACCTGAGCCCAGCCGGCAACCAGCCGATGGCGAGCGAGGACGGACGCCTGTGGCTGATCCACAACGGCGAAATCTATAACTACCTGGAGCTGCGTGAGGAGCTGTGCGCACGCGGCGCGATCTTCCGCGGCGGCAGCGACACCGAGGTGCTGCTGAAGGCGTACGAGGCCTGGGGCGACGCGTGCGTGACGCGCCTCGTGGGGATGTGGGCGTTCGCTCTCTTCGACACCCGGCAGCGCCGGCTGCTCCTCTCGCGCGACCGCTTCGGCATCAAGCCGCTCTACTACCTGCAGACGCCGACCACCGTCGCCTTCGCCTCCGAGATCAAGGCGCTGCTCGAGTTCATGCGTGCCGACGGCGTCCCGGTGCGGCCGAAGACGGCGAGCATCGCCACCTACGTCGGGACGGGGCTGGTGGACGGGCTTGAGGAAACCTTCTTCGAGGGCGTCTTCCGCTTCCCGGCTGCCAGCAGCGCGGTGTGCACTCTGGCCAGTGGCGGGCTGCGGTTCGCTCCCTACTGGTCGCTGCCGGACGCCGCCCGGGAGCGGAGCGCCGCGCTCGGGGGGCTCTCCGAGCGCCAGGTGGCCGCCCGGGTCCACGACGAGCTGGGCGACGCGGTGCGCCTTCACCTGCGGAGCGACGTGCCGGTGGGCGTGAACCTGAGCGGCGGACTGGATTCGAGCACGGTGGTGGGCCTGGCTGCCGCGCACGTGGAACAGGTCCGCACCTTCACGATCCACTTCCAGGGCGAGCGGTTCGACGAGCGCCCCTACGCCGAGCGGGTGATCCACGCCTTTCGCGCCGCGGCGTCGTTTCGGCCGGGCGATCCGGAGGAGTTGCTGCCCACGCTGGACCGGGTGGCCTGGCACCTGGACGAGCCCGCGCTGAGCCCGTCCGTCTACGCCCACTGGCTCGCCATGCAGCTCGCGAGCCAGCACGTGAAGGTGGTCCTGGACGGCCAGGGTGGTGATGAGGTCTTTGGCGGCTACACCCCGTACTACACGCAGTATCTTTACCAGCTCGCCCGGTCCGGGAACGTCGCACGTTTCGCGCGGGAGGCGCTCGGTCTGGCTGGCGTCCAGGGCGCGGCCGTGGCCCGGAGCGCCGCGCGCAACGCCGTGGCCATGGTGGCCAGGCCGCCAGCGCGGAACGGCCCGGTGGCCGCCCCGGACGCGGCGCTCCTGCGGCCGGAGCTGCGGCCCGAGGTCGACGCTCGCTCCAATGAGTGGCGCCTGTGGCCGCCCCTCTTCACCGACTGGCTGAACACCGTCCTGTACTGGGAGCTGCGCACGAACCGGCTACCCGCACTCCTGCGGTACGAGGACCGACTGAGCATGGCCTTCTCCATCGAGTCGCGCGTCCCCCTGCTGGACCACCGCGTCGTCGAGCTGAGCTTCGCACTGCCCGCGGCCTGGAAGATCCGCAACGGCTGGTCGAAGTGGGTTCTCCGCCGGGCGGTCGAAGACCTCCTGCCACCGGAGATCGTGTGGCGGCGGGACAAGATGGGCTTCCCGCTCCCCCTCCGCCACTGGCTGCGGAACGGTCTCATGCGCCACGTCGACGACCTGCTGCTCACGTCCGGCCGTCGCTCGCTGGCGTACCTCGATCGCGAGGTGCTGCGGGAGACGATGGCGCAGCACGCGGACGGGCGAGCCGATCGGTCGGCGCTCATCTGGCGAGCGCTGAACCTGGAGGTCTGGCTGCGTGCCTTCGATCTCTAACGGAGGACCTCTGGACTCGCGCTGCCTGCGGGTGCTCGTCGTCGCCCACAACGCGGTCGGGGTATCCAACCGAGCGCGAGCGGCCGCGCTGGCGCGCGCACCGGGGCTGGAGGTCACCCTGCTCACGCCGGCGTGGTGGGACGAGGAAGGGCAACGGCTGCGAGTGACGCGGCCCGAGGGTGACGGCTACGCCTGGCACGTCGGGCGGACGCTGCTGACGGGCAACGCGACGCGCTACATCTATGTCAGCCACCTGTTCGGGCTGGTGCGTCGCCTGCAGCCGGACGTGGTGGACGTGTTCGAGGAGCCACACAGCCTGGCGGCCGCGCAAACGGTGCTGGCGCGCGAGATCTTCGCTCCCCACGCGGCCCTGGTGTGCTACTCGGCGGTGAACCTGCACCAGGAATGGCGTCTGCCCTATCGCGTAGCCGAGCGCTATGTGCTGGGGCGCGCGGACGGCGCCTACGTCCCGAACGCTGACGTCCCGCCAGTCCTGCGGGCGAAGGGCATGCGGGCGCCCGTCGCCGAGATTCCACTCGGGGTGGACGTCGACCGCTTCGCCGGGGCGTCGCCGCTCCCCCTGGAGGCGCGCCTGGGCGGCGCGTCGCGGCCCTACGTCGGCTTCCTCGGGCGCTTGGAGCCGGTGAAGGGGGTGGACGTGCTGGTGGCGGCGGCCGGGCTGCTGCGGCAGGTGGGCACGGTCGTGCTGGCGGGAGACGGCGCGGAACGGAACGCGCTGGAGCGCCAGGTCCAGCGGGCCGGGCTGGGCGAGCGGGTGCGCTTCCTGCCTCCGCTGCCGTTCGCCGAGGTCCCGGCGTTCCTCAAGGCGCTGGACGTACTGGTCTTGCCGTCTGTCACTCTCCCACCGCTGCACAAGGAGCAGTTCGGGCGGGTACTGGCCGAGGCGATGGCGGCGGGCGTCCCCGTCGTCGGCTCCTCGTCGGGCGCCATTCCGGAGGTCGTGGACGATGCCGGGCTGGTCGTGCGTGAGCGCGACGCCCGGGCGCTGGCGGACGCGCTCGATCGTCTGGTCGCCCACCCCGCGCTGCGCGCCGAGCTGGCGGCGCGGGGTCGGCGGCGGGCGGGCGAGCGTTTCGCCTGGCCGGTCGTGGCGCGCCGGACCGTCGAGCTGTACGAGGCCGCCGTGGCAGGACGCCACAGCAGGTGGTTGGCGGCTAGCGGGCGCGGCCGCCGGAGCGCGACCGGCAGGGTTCACACAAGGAAGGGGGTAGCGGGCGGGGGCCAGGGCCGAGAGGAGGTGCGGGGTTGAGAGTTGCCGTCGTCGGCGGAGCGGGCTTCATCGGGTCGAACCTCGTGGATGCGCTGGTCGAGCGTGGCGACGATGTGGTGGTCGTCGACAACCTCGCGACCGGCTTCCGCGAGAACGTGCCCCCCACGGCCCGGCTCGTCGAGCTGGACATCACGGAGCGGTCAGACGCGCTGAGAGATGCGCTCCAGGGGTGTGAGGTGGTCTTCCACCCGGCCGCGCTGGCGCGCGTACCGCGCTCCGTGGAGGACCCCATGGGCACGCACGAGGTGAACGTGACCGGCACCCTCCGCGTGCTCACGGCCGCGCGCGACGCCGGCGTGCGGCGCGTGGTCTACTCCTCCTCCTCCTCCGTCTACGGGGACCAGTCCACGCTGCCGCTCACCGAGGACATGCCGCCCAACCCGCTGAACCCCTACGCCTGCCAGAAGCTGATGGGCGAGATCTACGCGCGCAACTTCCACCGCGTCTACGGACTCCAGACGGTCTGCCTGCGCTACTTCAACGTGTACGGGCCGCGCCAGGTCATGGAAGGCGCCTACCGCCTGGTGATCGGGATCTTCCTCGACCAGCGGAAGCAGGGCGAGCCGCTCACGGTCCACGGCGACGGCGAGCAGACACGCGACTTCACCTGGGCGGGTGATGTGGTGCGGGCCAACCTGCTCGCCGCCGAGTCGCCCAGCGTGGGCGCCGGCGAGGCGATCAACGTCGGGTCCGGGCACGAGGTCTCGATCAACCGGATCGCGGCGCTGATCGGTGGTCCGGTGGTCCACACCCCTCCGCGCGGCTTCGACGAACGGTTCAAACGCGCCGGGGTCGAGCGCGCGCGGGCGCTGCTAGCGTGGGAGCCGACGATGCGGGTGGAAGAGGGGATCGGCCGCCTGCTGGACGCGGCCGGGCTGCCACGTCCGGCGGCCTCGGCCGTCTGAGCGCGGCGCGCGCCGCCGTTCCACGCACTCGCCGCGAACACGTGCCGGGCACCATCCTCTACGTCGCCCACTCGTTCCCCCCGGCCAGCGGGTCGGGTGCGAACCGGGCGCTCGCCTTCGCCCGGTACCTGCCGGTGTTCGGGTGGCGCCCCGTCGTCCTCACGCCGGGCGCCGCGTGGGCGGCGAACCGCGACGACGCGCTGGCGGCTGAGATCCCGCGCGGCCTCGCCGTGGACCGCACCGGGTCGTGGGAGCCCAGACCTCCCGGGCGACCAGTCCCCGCCGGTGGGCCGACCGTGCTGGCCGGTGGGCGCGGGGTGCTTGCAGAGCCGCAATGGGCTTCGTGTGCCGTCTTGAGGGGGCTCAGCACGTGGGCCGAGGAGTGGCATGGGTTCGCGCCGATGCGGTCGACGGGCTTCGCCGGCCTCAAGAGCCACGCCGCGCACGCCCGCCGCTTCCCGGACGCGCATCTCGGCTGGCTGCCGTTCGCCGTGCGGGCGGGGCTGCGCGCGGTTCGGGAGCACCGCGCCGCCGTGCTCTACTCGACCGCGGGCCCGTTCACCTGCCACCTGGTCGGCCTGGCCTTGCACCGGGCGACCGGGCGGCCGTGGGTGGCCGAGCTGCGCGATGGCTGGTACCGCTGGAACCAGGCTATCTTTCCCGACTACCCGTTCTGGCGGCACTGGATCGAGGGTCCGCTGGAGCGAGCCGTCGTGGAGAGCGCCGACCGCGTGGTCCTGGTGACCGACCAGATGGCGGAGGCGTTCCGGGCGCAGTACCGGCACCTGCCCGCGGCGCACTTCCAGACGATCCCGAATGGGTTCGACCCGAGCCAGTACGCCAGCCCGGGTGGCGCGCCTGCCCTGGAGGCGGCATTCGAGGTTCTGCACGCGGGCGCGCTGTACCGCGGACGCAGCATCGGGGCGTTCCTGGAAGCCGCAGGCCGGCTCGCCGCGGGTAACGTGGAGTTCGCCCGCCAGTTCCGGCTGCGCCTGGTCGGCAGCCTGGACGAGGGCACCCGGGCGGAGGTCGCCCGGCAGGTCGAGCGCCACGGGCTCGGCAGCCACGTCGCCTACTTCGGCTACCTGACGCACCGGGCGACGCTGGCAGCGCTGCGGAGCGCGAGCCTGCTCCTGCTCGTCGTGAACACGACCCCGGGGGCTGAGGCGACGGTGCCCGGCAAGCTGTTCGAGTACCTGGCCGCACGGCGGCCGATCCTGGCCATCGCTCCGCCGGGCGCCGAGGCGGCGGAGATCATCCGGCGCACGCGGGCCGGCTGGGTGGCGCCGGCGCACGACCCGGCGGGCATCCTCGATCGGCTGCGGGCGGCGTTCGACGCCCACCGGCAACGGACCGTGTTCGCGCCGCGGGGCGAGGAGGTGGCCCGCTACGACCGTCGCCGTCTCGCGTGCGACCTCGCCAGGCTGCTGGACGACGTCCAGGCCGAAGCCGGGCCGAGCGATCCATGAGCGCCCACGGCCGGCTCCGGGTCGGCTTCGACGGCCGCGACCTGCTGCGCAAGCGGACGGGGGTGGTGAACTACGCCGTCCAGCTCGCGCGGCACCTGGCCTGCCGCGGGGATGCCGAGCTTGTCGTCTACGCCGACGCGTTCGACGACCCGGCCGCTCGGCCGCCGGACGGGGTGCCGCTGCACCGGCTGGCCGCGCCGCCGGTGGTGTGGAAGCACCTGGCCCTCCCGCTGGCGCTGCTACGCGACCGGGTCCACCTGTTCCATTCCCCCACCGGCACGCTGCCGCTCTGGAGCCCGACCAGGCAGGTGGTGACGATCCACGACCTGTTCGCCGAGATCGAGCCTGGCTGGTTCCCGCCGCGGGTGGCGCTCCAGCTCCGGCAAGCCCAGCGCCGGGCAGCTCGCGTTGCGCGGGTGGCCATCGCGGTCTCGGAACGCACCCGCCTGGACGTCGTGGAGCGGTACGGGGTCGCCCCGGAGCGGGTGGTCGTGGTCCACAATGGCGTGGACCACGCTCGGTTCCGGCCCAGCGTGGACGCCGCGCGCCTCGAGGCAGTCGTGGCCCGCTACGGGCTCGTTCGGCCGTTCATCCTGTGCGTCGGCTCGCTCATGCCGTGGCGCAACGCGCCGCGCCTCCTGGGCGCCGTGGCAGCGCTCCGCCAGCGCCGCGGATTGCCGCACCAGCTCCTCTTCGTCGGGCGCGACATCTGGGGGAGCGACCCCACAGCCGCGATCGCACGGGAGCGCGGATGGGGCGACTGGGCGCGCTTCGCCGGCTACCTGGACGACGCCGACCTGCCAGCGCTGTACGCCGCCGCCGACGTGTTCGCCTACCCGTCGCTCTACGAAGGGTTCGGCATTCCGCCCGTGGAAGCGATGGCTTGCGGGACGCCGGTCGTCGCCTCGATGGCCGGCGCGCTCCCCGAGATCCTCGGAGATGCGGCGATCCTGGTCGACCCGTTGGATGAAGCCGCCCTGGCCGAGGCGCTCTTCGCCGCGGCGGGGGACGCGCGCCTGCGCGCCGCGCTCCGCGAGCGCGGGCTGGCGCGCGCCGCGCGCTATCGCTGGGAGCGCAGCGCGGAAGAGACCCTCCGCGTGTACGCGACGGTGGCTGGGTGAAGGCGCTCTTCTACCTGCTCGACGGCGACACGAATGCCAGTAGCTACCGCCGCGCGCTGCAGTTCTTCCCGCGCTTGCGCGACTACGACATCGACGCGTCGGCGAGCCGCCCGGTGCCCCAGCCGGTCTACGAGCGGCTCGTCGAGCGTGGCCGGGCCGGGCCGCCTGGCAAGCTGGCCTTCTACGGCCTCTTCCTCGCCTCGCGCCTGGTCGACGTGCTCCGCGCCGGCCGGTACGACGTGGTGGTGGTCCAGCGCGACCTCTTCCCGTTCGGCCCGCCGGTCCTGGAGCGCCTGCTCCGCCGGCTGAACCCGCGGCTCGTGTTCGACACCGATGACGCCGTCTACCTGCGCCCCTCGTTCACGCCGGACACCGTCTTCCAGCGGCTGCGGCGGTTCGACAAGGTGGAAGAGGTGGTGCGCCACGCCCGGTGGGTGACTGTCGCGACGCAGCCCATCGCTGCCTGGGCGCGACGGTTCAGCGCCCACGTCACCGTGCTGCCGATGTCACTCGACCCAGCCCCCTATGAGGCCGCCCGACGCGCAGCGGCGTCGCCCGGCGCGGGCTCGCCCGTCGTCATCGGCTGGACGGGCACAGCCGGCAGCGTGCAGTACCTCGAGGCGCTCGCCCCGGTCCTGCGCGACCTGGCACAGCGGTTGCCCGTCCTCGTCCGCGCGGTCTCCGGCGCCTCGGCAAACGTCCGGCTGCCGGGCGTGCCGCTCGACGCCCGCCCCTGGCGGCCCGGCACCTCCCTGCAGGACCTCGCCTCCTTCGATCTCGGCCTCGTGCCCCTCCGCGACGAGCCGTTCGAGCGCCAGAAGTTCCCGTTCAAGATGCTCGAGTACCTGGCGCTCGGCGTGCCGGCGGTCTGCTCCCGTCTCGGGTCGGTGGCCGACGTCATCACGGACGGCGAGAACGGCCTCCTGGCTGCCTCCGCCGAGGAGTGGCGGCAGCAGCTCGAGTGGCTCGTTGGCGACGCCAAGGCACGCCGCCGCCTGGGCGAGGCCGGCCGGCAGACGCTCTACGCGCGCTACACGCTGGATCACACGGCGCCGGCCCTCGCCGACGTGCTGCGCCGGGTGGCCGCCGAGTAGTTCCGGCAGGCCTCACGGATCCGCCGGGGCGCACGATGGCGGCGCTGCTGTCGCCTGGCAGACGAGGCGCGCCGCGCTCAGCCCACCGCGACGCGGCGCTCGACTGGCTGGCCCGGCACCCAGACGTTGACGACGTTCGGCCGTGTAGTGGGCTCCAGCCCAGAGCGCGTGTCGATGACGAGCGGCGCGTCCCGCAGGATCAGCTCGTAGTCGACGGACGAGTGGGGCGTCAGCAGCAGCACCGCGTCCGCGCTCTCTACCTCCGCCGTCGTCAGCGCCACCGATCGGGCGGTCTCCCCGAGCAGGGTGAGCGACGGGATGAGCGGGTCATGGTAGGCGGCGCGTGCGCCGCGGGCCAGCGCCTCTTCCATCACCCGGATGGCGGCCGACTCGCGGATGTCAGCGATGTCGGGCTTGTAGGTGATCCCGACGACGAGGATGGTGGCGCCGACGAGCGGCCTGCCCCGCGCTTCGAGCTCGCCTTCGAGCTTGTCCAGGATCAGGCCTGGCATCAGGCCGTTGACCCGGGTCGCCGCCTGGATCAGCTCCGTGCGCAAGCCGAGCTCGCGCGCGGCGGCCTGCAGGTAGAGCGGGACCACCGGGATGCAGTGGCCGCCAACGCCAGCGCTAGGGTAGTGCGGCATGAACGCGAAGGGCTTGCTCTTCGCCGCCTCGATCACTTCCCACACGTTCACGCCCAGCCTGTCGCACAGCAGGGCCATCTCGTTCACAAAGCTGATGTTGATGAACCGGAAGGTGTTCTCGACGAGCTTCGCCATCTCGGCTACCTCCGGGCTGCTGACCGGGATGACCGTGTCGATGAATGTCTCGTAAAAGCGGCAGCCGAGATGGGTGGCGTCTTCGGTAAGCCCGCCGACGAGCTTAGGCGTGTTCTTCACGCCGTAGCGCGTGTTGCCCGGGTCAATGCGCTCCGGTGCGAACGCCAGGTAGAAGTCCTGCGTCGCGCGCAGCCCACTGGCGCGCGCGAGCGCCAGCTCCAGCAGGCCGCGCGTCGTGCCCGGCGCGCAGGTGCTCTGGAGGACCACCAGCATGCCCGCGTGCAGGTGCCCGCCGATCGTCGCGCCCGCTGAGGCCACGAAGCGCATGTCGGGCTCGCCCTCCGGCGTGAGCGGGGTGGGCACGCAGATGATGGCGATGTCGGCGCTCGCGAGCACCCGGGAGTCGCCGTCGGCCCGCAGCCGTCTCGCGTCGCGCAGCGAGCGGACCTCCTCGTCCAGCACGTTCGACACGGGGCTGCGGCCCTGGTTCACCGCGTTGACCTTGCTCGGATCGACGTCGTAGCCGATCACAGGGAACCCTGCGCGGGCGATCTCGACCGCCATCGGGAGGCCGGCGTACCCGAGTCCGACGATGACCACCACGGCCGTCCGCTCGCGGACCTTCCGCTCAAACTCGCTGGCGTTCACTCAGCGCTCTCCTTCGCGCGTGTAACAGGGCGGTGGCGCACTCGTTCGCTTGCTCGGTGGGCAAGCCTCTCCCTGCCGCGGTAGGGCACCCGAAACGCCCGCTCGCCCCGTCCCGCGCCCGTTCGGAGGGCCGGATGTTGCGTCAGGCGTGCCGCGCGGCATTCTGGCAAGCGATCTCGGGCACCGTCAAGACCAGCAACGGCCGACCCGGCGGCCTGTCACACCGGTCCGCGATTGACCGGCGCTGCCCAACGCCATAGCATGCAGAAGCTGCCGACGTGCTCAGAGTCACTTCCGTAGATCCACCGCCGCTGGGCCTCGTCCTCGGCGTCACGTTCGGGCTGTCAGCACTGTTGACGCTCCTCGTCGCGCGTTGGGCAGCCGCGCGCGGCATCGTCGCGAAACCGCGCCAGGACCGCTGGCACACGCAGCCGACGCCGCTCCTGGGCGGCGTGGCTATCTACGCGACCACCACCCTGGCTGCGCTCGCGTTTGCGCCGCTCGACCTGCGACTGCTCGGCCTCCTCGCGGGTGGCACCGCGCTCTTCGCGACCGGGCTCGTCGACGACGTGCGCCGCCTCCGGCCGCAGACGAAGCTGGTGGTCCAGATCCTGGCGGCGAGCGGCCTGGTCCTCGCCGGCGTGCGCATCGAGACGAGCATCCTGGCCCTGATGGCCATTCCGCTGACGATCGTCTGGATCGTGGGCATCACCAATGCCTTCAACCTACTGGACAACATGGATGGACTCTCGGCGGGCACGGCGGCCATCGCGTCGTTCTTCCTGCTGGGCTTCAGCCTCTCCGTGGGGAACCTGACCACCGCAGTGCTCAGCCTCGCCCTGGCGGGTAGCGCGCTGGGGTTCCTGGTCTACAACTTCCACCCGGCGCGCGTCTTCATGGGCGATTCGGGCAGCATGTTCCTCGGCTTCATGCTGAGCGGGGTGGCGCTGCTGGGGACGCGCGAGATGGCTTCGGACGTCTTCTTCGTGCTCCTCGTTCCGGCCACGATGATGGGGCTGCCGATCTTCGACACCACGCTCGTCTCGATCATGCGGACCGTCGAGGGCCGGCCGCTCTCGCAGGGGGGACGCGACCACCTCAGCCACCGGCTGGTGGCGCTGGGTCTGAGCGAGCGACAGGCCGTCCTGCTGCTGTACCTGCTAGCCGCCGGCTTCGGCAGCCTGGGGCTACTCGCCCGTTCGGTAGGTGTCTGGGCCAGTCTGGCAGCCGGCGGCGTCCTCCTCGCGGCAGTCATTCTCTTCGGCGCGTACCTGGCCCAGGTGCGCATCTACCGACCGGCACAGTTCGCCAAGGCGGAGCGCACCGCCAGCCTCGCGGACCGGCCAGTCATTAACGGCATGCTCATGTTCAAGCGCGAGCTGGGGCTCGTCAGCCTGGACTTCGTCTTCGTCTGGGTCGCCTACCTCGGCGCGTTCCTGCTGCGATTCGGCGCGCAGAACGCCACCGTTCCGCCGGCGGTGGGGGAGCTGCCACCCCTCCCGGACCTCTTCTCGCAGACGCTACCGTACGTTGTCGTGGTCCAGCTCGGAATGCTGTTCGTGTTTCAGGCCTACCGCGGCATGTGGCGTTACATGGGTGTGGCCGACCTGCTCGCCCTGGTGAAGGGGACGAGCGCGGGCACGCTGCTGCTCCTGGCGCTGCTCCCGGCTGTGCTCCCCCGGCTGGCCGTGCCCCCGCGGTCGGTGCTCGTCATCGACTGGCTGCTGGTGACCGCGCTGCTGGTGGGCTCTCGCGTGTCGTTCGCGGCGCTCACCGATACCTTCGCCCGGCTGCAGCGGCAGCGCGTGCCGGGCATCCTGATCGTCGGCGCCGGGGATCTCGGCGAGCTGGTGCTCCGCTCGGTCCTGCGATCGCGCCCAGCGGCCTACCAGGCCGTTGGGTTCCTCGACCCTGACCCGGCGAAGCGGAACCGCTCGATCCACGGCGTGCGCGTGCTGGGGACGATCGACGACCTGGACGAGGTGGTGGCCGAGCACGATGTCGACCTCGTCGTCCTGGCGTTGACCCATGCCGCCGAGGCGGTAGTGCAGGACGCGAAGCGCCAGTGCGAAGAGCTAGGCCTCCCCTGCTACCAGGCGGCCGCGTTCGTGGAGATGCACTTCGCCGGGTCGCTGCCTGCAGCACCCCCACCCGACGTGCCGGCCGCGCCAGGGTCGCCAAACTGAGCCTGCGTCCCTCCCCCGGCATGGCGGTGAACGGCCGCGGCACGGCTGGCGACGCGCGTCCTGGTTCGGCCCGGGCGGGGCCGAGGCGTTCAGCCTGCCCGGCCGGGAGCGCGGAGCGTTTCGGGCCCGAGGGGTGGATCATCCTCGCCCTGGCGGCCCTGGCCATCCTCAGCCGCGTCTACACCACCAACAGCCTGGCCGGCGAGCCCACGCCAGACGAGTTCCAGTTCGGCGTCTACGCGCGCGACCTGGCGCGCGCCTGGGCGGCCGGTCGGGACGGCGCGCTGGCCATGTCCCTGAGCGAAGGGCGCTCGATCGCCGTCGAGGCTGCGCTCCTGTCGTTCGCGCTGCCGTGGGATGCGATTACCGTGGGCCGGACCATCCAGGCGCTGCTGAACGCGCTGAGCGTGCCGATGACGTACCTGATCGCCCGGCGGGTGGGACTGACGCGCGGCACCGCGGCCTCGGCGGCGCTGCTGCTGCTCGGCGTGCCGGAGTTCCAGGAATTCGCCTGGCGCTTCTGGACGGACAGCCAGGCCACCCTGCTCGGGCTGTCCTACCTGGCGGCGCTGCTTGGTGTCGCCCGACGGCCGTCGCCACTCAACGCGCTCGTTGCCCTCGGGGCGCTGGCGCTGCTGTTCGCCTCCAAGGAGAGCACGGCGGTCGTCTTCGCACCCCTCCTGCCGCTCGCCCTGGTGGTGCCGTTCCTCCGTCGCTGCGGAAGCTGGCGCGCGCGCGTCGCGCTGGTGGCTGTCCCTGCCGCCGCGGCAGGCCTGGCCATCGGGGTGCTGCTGAGTGGAGCGCCGCCGGTCCAGCCGCTCGTGGAGGCCGGCGTGCTGCGAAAGACCATCGCCGCCGGGCCGATCATCCTGAGCAGCGCGGCCGGGGCTATCCCGCTCGTGCCGCGTTACTTCGACCAGCTCACTAGCTTCCTGGGAAGCCGTGAGCTGAGCGTGGCGCTCGTGTGGAGCTTCGGCGTGGGGTACGCCTGGCTCCTGGCGCACGTGCTGAGCGGGATCGCCGTACCACCCCGTCGGCCAGCCCGGGTCGTGAGCGGCGTGGCGGCGCTCGTCCTGTGGGCACCGCTCGCCTTCGTCGGGGCTCGAGCGCTGAACGGGCTTGGCCGGCCGGAAGCGTGGGCGACGCTCGCCGTCGCGGCGCTGCTGGTCGCCGTCGTGGAGCTGGGCGCGCGGGACCGCGCCGAGCTCGAGGCCGCCTGGGGCCCGGCTTTGTTCGGCCTGCTGGTGGCGGCGCTCGTGGTGGAGCGGCTGGTCATTTCCGCCAACCCCAGGCTGGGCAGTGGCGCTGCCCTGACGTTCCGCACCTTCATGCCGATCGTGCCGCTCGCCGCCATCCTGGCCGGCGTTGGCCTCGGCCGGCTCGCGATGGCGATCGGCGGGCTGCATTCGTCGCCCGGCCCGGCGCGGGCGGCTGCCATTCTCGGCCTCACGCTGGCGCTGCTCACGTTCTGGACGCCGCTCCTGGGGGAGCGACTCTCGCCTCAGCCACTCCTTGGGCGGCTGGCCACCCGCGGCGCCGACACCACGAAGGCGGAGGGCCTGCGCACGGGGCTGCTCGCCGAGGCGGAAGGCTGGCTGACGGCCAACATCCTGCCCACCGATGCCACGGTGACGGGGCTACCGCGGGAGCTCGCCTGGTACGCTGACCTGGGCGCGGACGGCATGCGGCGCCTGGTCGACCTCGGTTCACAGCCGCGGACGCAGGAGGAGCGACGGGCCTACCTGCGCCCGCGCGTGGGGCCGACCGGAGCCTTCTACGTCGTCGATTTCAACGTCGCCTGGCCGGACCCTGGCTCCGAGCCCGCGCGGCAGTGGCGGCAGACCTACGAGTGGCTGAGCACGCGGCCCAACCTGGAGGTCGTCTACCTCAGGCGGGACCGGTTCGGCTACCCGGTCTTCTACGTCATCCGCAACCACGGCTACGCGCTGTCGTACGGCTACCGGGACCGCGAGCAGGCGCGCGCCGAAGCGCTTGCCAGCGCCGCGCCCTGACCGTCGGGTTGGGTGGCTGGTGCTTGGTAGGAACGGTCCGCGGCCTATACTCCGCCCGGTCTGCGCGCCGCCGGGGCGCGCGAGTGCGAAATCGCTGGCTGTGCTGACGACCCCGCCGATTCGGATCTTGCGCGCCATCACGCGCCTCAACATAGGTGGCCCGGCGATCCACGCCATCCTGCTCACGCAGGCGCTCGACGATGGCCGCGCGTTCGCCTCCACCCTGGTCGCCGGAACCACCGCGCCGCACGAAGGGGACATGGGCGACCTGGCGGCGGCCAGGGGGGTGCAGCCGATCATCCTCCCGCAGCTCGGACGCGAGATCAGCCTGGCCGACGACCTGGTGGCGCTGGTGAAGATGGTCGGGCTGATGCGCCGCGTTCGGCCCGAGATCGTGCACACCCACATGGCGAAGGCGGGGACCGTGGGCCGCATCGCGGCCCGCGTCGTGCGCGCGCCGCTCGTCGTCCACACCTACCACGGCCATGTGTTCCACGGGTACTTCAGTCCGTGCAAGACGCGCGCTTTCCTGGCGATCGAGCGGGCGCTCGGCCGAGCGACCGACCGCATCGTGGTCGTCGGCGACCGCCAGCGTGATGAGCTGGCAGAGTACGGCGTGGCCCCTGCCCGAAAGCTCGTGCCGATCCGGCTTGGCCTGGAGCTGGAGCGCTTCCTGGAGCCGGAGCGGTACCGCGGCACGCTGCGGCGCGAGCTGGGGATCGCGCTAGACGCACCGGTTGTAGGCATCGTCGCCCGCCTGGTACCGATCAAGGCCCACGAGGACTTCTTCCGGGCCGCGCTCCTGGTGCGCAGGACCATCCCCTTGGCGCAGTTCCTGGTGATCGGCGATGGCGAGCGCCGCGCGGAGCTGGAAGGTCTGGTCGACGACCTGGGCCTGCGCGGATCCACACGCTTCCTGGGGTGGCGCCAGGACTTGCCACAGGTGTACGCCGACCTGGACGTCGTCGCGCTCGCGTCGCGCAACGAAGGCTCGCCGGTCGCGCTGATCGAGGCGCTGGCATCCGCCCGCCCAGTCGTGTCGACCGCGGTCGGCGGGGTGTCAGAAGTGGTGGTGCACGGCGGAACCGGGCTCACCGTGCCGCCGAGCCAGCCCGCCGCCCTGGCGGCCGGCATCCTCGAATTGCTACAAGACCGTGGTCGGGCCGAGCTGCTCGGCAGCCAGGGCCGCCGGCACGTGTATCCGCGTTACGCCTCGACGCGGCTCGTCCAGGAGATGCGCGATCTCTACCTCCGGGAGCTGGCCGCCCGCGGGCGGCGTCTGCCGGAGGAAGTCCAGGCGGGCTCCGCCCTGCCCCAGATTGCCCAACCGGGAGCACCCACCTAGTGGCTCACGCCCTCATCACCGGCGGCGCCGGCTTCATCGGTTCGCACCTCACCGAAGCGCTCGTCGGCCGCGGCGACCGCGTGACCGTCCTCGATGACCTGTCCACCGGCTCACGCGAGAACCTGCATGGCGTCGAGGGGTGGTCCGCCTTTAGCTTCGTCCACGGCTCGGTCCTAGACGCGGACCTCGTCGCGCGCCTCGTGGATGAGGTCGACGTGGTCTACCACCTCGCCGCGGCGGTCGGGGTGGACTGGATCCTGCGCCACCCGCTGCGGTCCCTGGAGACCAATATCAGGGGGACGGAGCACGTGTTGCAGGCGTGCGACCGGTTCCGCAGGCGCGTCCTGGTCGCGTCCACCTCCGAGGTGTACGGGAAGAACAACGCGGGTGCCCTCGCGGAAGACGACGACCGGGTGCTCGGCGCCAGCCGACTCTCGCGCTGGTTCTACGCCGCTGCGAAGTCCATCGACGAGTCGTTCGCGCTCGCCTACTGGCAAGAGCGGCGGCTGGCGGCGGTCGTGGTGCGCTTCTTCAACACCGTTGGCCCGCGCCAGACCGGCCGCTACGGCATGGTGGTCCCGCGCTTCGTGCGCCAGGCGCTGGGCAACGAGACGATCACCGTGTTCGGGGATGGCGAGCAGACGCGGTGCTTCACGAACGTGCGCGATGCGGTGCGCGCGGTCATCGCCCTCATGGAGACGCCGGAGGCGACGGGCGAGATCGTCAACGTCGGCCAGCCGGGAGAGATCCGCATCCTGGACCTCGCTCGCCGCATCGTGGAGCTCACGCAGAGCTCGTCCGGGATCGAGCTGCTGCCGTACGACCACCAGGACGCCTACGGCCCGTGGGCGGCTGGCTACGAAGACATGCGCCGCCGGGTGCCGGACACGTCGAAGCTGGAGCGCCTGACTGGCTTCCGGCCGGGGATTCCGCTGGACGAGACGCTGCGCGAAGTGATCGCGTACGCGCGCTGCCACCGCTCGGCAGTCGGGGATCGGGAAGCGGGTCTCGGATCTCCGATGTCAGAGGGCAGATTTCAGATGTCCGGTTCGCGCACGGGCAAGTCCCCTTCCGCGGCCCCCGGCC
>CAYSYM010000015.1:0-66651 GCA_964435115.1 uncultured Chloroflexota bacterium
GAGGACCCCCGTGCCCGGGCGGCGACGGTCTCCCAGGCCCGGCCCTGAGCCCGGCTGCTCAAGGACGTGGCCCATCTCCCCCGACGGCCACGCAGTTGAGGATCGATGGGAATTCCATCCGAGCGAGTAGCGGCCGCGTGTCGCCATTCGGCTGAACCGTGACTGAAGGCTGATCGATGTCTTCCACTGCGACCACCTGCCGCCCCTCTGCTAACTGCGTGTCAATAGTCACTACGTCCGCACCGCTGAAGCTCAAGCTGCGGACTACTCCAGAGGGTAGAGTTACGCGCAGGTTCCGCTCAGCTGTGTCCGGCCTGCTTGGCCCCGGCTTCACACCGAATTTGAGCGTCGCTTCGCACCGCTTCCTCGCCCACATCTCGACCTCGACCGGTCCCCCGCCGAGCCATATGAAACTCTGCCCCCCCTCCTCCTCCACCCCATTCCGGCCACTGACTGATAGCACAGCGGCATCCTGGATGGGACGGGTGCCTGCCATCCAGTCCGCCCCGCTCGGCGGCACGCCCACGGCCAAATAGGACAGGGAGAGCCCTGCCGCCCGTGCTACCTCAGTGGCCGAGTTCCCGAGCAGAGCCATGTAACCGCTGCCAGTCCAATCACTGACGACCGGCAGCGGAGCCAGGAAGTAAGCGTAGAGCAGCTTGGGCCAGACCTCTCCGCTTTCCGGCGCTACGACGCCGACCGTCGCGTAGCCACGCTGGAGCATCGTTTCACGCAGGGAAAGAAGGGAGGCGACAGGGTACTCTGTTCGTGTCAAGCGTGCCAGGACATCTGCTCGCAGACCAGCGAGGCGCAGCTGCAAAGGGAGAGACACAACTACTACGGATGCTATCAGCATAACTTGCGCCGTAACAGAGACACGTCTGATTCGCGTGCATAGAGCTGATAATCCACTAACTTCTAGCACAAGGATCATGGGATATAACCACCCAAGCACCTTGTATAGAGACCAAGAATTACCCAAGTTACCCGTCCAAGGATTCCTGGCAATAAATGCAAAGTAGGCTGCCATCGCGAGTAGAACAACAACCGCTCCAACTGCATGACGGAGCGGGGCTTCTCTGAGCGACGATAACAACCCAACGACGCCCAGTGCGACCAAGCCCACTGTCAATAGCCAAACCGCTCGGTTCGAGGGGAACAGCGCGATCTCAGCCGACCCAGGGAACGCACCGACCGCAAACGCAGCGAAGTCCAATGCTGGCCATCGGACATCCCAACCGACCACCGCGCCGAGCTGCGTGGGAATGGCACGGGCAGCACGGACCAATTCGTAGTTCGCTGCCAAGACGAAGATAGGCGCGGCCCCGGCTAGCGCCCTGACGTTGGGGCCAGGCGCGCCACCGAATCTGGCGTGGACCAGCCCCAAGAGGCTACTGAGAGCGATCACAAGCCCCAGGACAGGCAGGAGTTCGCTATAGACGCTTGCTAGGAACGCCCAAGAAACCCCCACGCAGGCGACGAGCCACTTCGACGACCGCCACTCGTCCGGCATCCGCGATACGAGTGCCAGCGCCCAGTAGAACGCCGCCGTCCCGAATGTCTGCGGGAGGAATCCATGCGCGGCGGCCGCCTGGACCGAGTTCGGAGCCAGTGCCATCACAGCAGGCGCCGCCAGACTGGCCCTGGCGCTCAATCCGAGTGTCCAGCGCCCGAGAAGGTACACCGCGAGCACGTTGCTCGCCACACCGAGAGCAACTGCGGACGGATAGACTTCCACAGCACGGGCCCCCTGCGGCACGATTGACTGCATGGACGAGAGAAGGAAGATGGCACCCATACGGAAGCCAAGCTGTTGGTACAGGACGACTTGACTCAGCAGGGGCTGGAGAGGGTCAAGGGCTGCTGGCACGCCGAATCCATACTTCTGCAGGTACTCACTAATGGCAACGTACGTAAATGTGTCATTTGCAGCCTGGAACGAGTTACCAACTGCAATCGGTAGAGCAGAAAGTAGGGATGCTACTAGAACAGACCAGGCGAGGAGGACAGTGGATCTATCGAGTACATCAGGAATTATCCACCGTCTCCCAACCTTGAGCGATATCGCTGCCGCTAGAATCAGTGTGATAACGAGTAATAGAATAGTGCTCACGCGACTCGGCATTCCGAGGTAGCTCAGAGAGCCCAGAGTGAGGACCAGAATACTCAAGCCTAGCAGCGCGCTAGAGGCGACTCTCTCAGTGACGCCAGGATCGGACCCCCGGGAGCCGAAGGCGGCGCGCGTCAATACTCCGACGGTGTATGCCCATGCCAAGTACCCCAGGCTGAGTGCTTCGACCGCAACGAACCACGTCATGCCTGTGGGTGCGTCGTGAGTCGCCAGCGCCGAAGCGGCATCTCGTGAACGCGAGCAGCCCATCGCATTGTGCAGCTGGCGAGCGGCATGACCAAGCGCGGCAGCGCCAGGTCAGCCACACCCGCGGCCAGCTCCCGCACTGCGAACGTCTCCCGCCGAGCCCAGCCAGAGCTGATGACCAAGACAAGAACCCGAAGGGCGAGGTTCAGGAAGGCCCAGATGCTAATCTGGGAGGAGACCCTGACCCGCGCCGGCAGCCCCAAGAGGGCTGCGAAGCCGAGGGACCCGACCACGCACTGCGGCCCAACCACCCTCAATTCACCCCGGGCAGGGCAGTACGGAGACCGGACGAGATTTCCCAGCCCACTCCAACTGAAGGTCAGCACAGCGATTATGAACGCTTGTGGCAACTGACCACCTGAGGGGCCTCGCGAGTCTGTGAACGATCGTTAGCTAAGAAGCCAGTCGCCGTCCGACACCGGCGTCGGAGTAACGCCGAACATGACGCTGCGATAGACCTCTCGTACCTGCCCTGCCGTCGTTACCCAGGCGAACCGCTTAGCCCGTTCTCGGGAGGCGGACCGCAGCGTAGCACCGTCTACAACGCCTGCCTGCAGATCACGCATCGCCTCGACGATCTCGTCACGACCCGTAGGATCGACGAGGAGCCCGGCGGATCCGACAATTTCTGGCAACGACGTGACACTGGAGCTGACGACCGCTGCTCCGCAGCTCATCGCCTCGACTACTGGCAGGCCAAAGCCCTCAAACAGAGAGAGGTAGCAGAACGCGAAGCAATTCTCGTACAGCCACTGCAGGCTTGCATCTTCTACATAGCCGAGCGGCAGCACGTCCTGGCCCAACCCAAGCGCTTCAACTGTCCCCGCGAAGTTGTCGATCAGCCAGCCACCCCTACCCGCGAGTACCAGCGGGAAGACGTGGCCGATCTGCGCCTTGAGCCTGGCGTAGGCCTCCAGCAGCCCGCCGTAGTTCTTGCGTGGCTCCAGCGTCCCAACGCTCAGCCAGAACTCCCCCGGCGCCAGTCGGCTAAGTCGCTCCGGTCTGGGGCCGCCCGCGGGGCCGGCGAAGCGGCTGGCCGGGTAGACCACGGTCACGCGGTCAGCAGGGTAGTGCGGGAACGTCTCCAGGAAGTGGCGCCGCGTGTACTCCGAGATAGCAATGATGTGGTCGGCATGCAGGCTGGCGGCGAACACGCCGTTGAAGCAGGTGAGGCGATTCTCCTCGGTCGTCCATTCCGGATGCGCCATGAAGCCGAGGTCGTAGAGGGTGTACACCAGGCGCGCCTTCTTCAGGCCGGAGGGGCAATGGAAGTTGTTGGCGTGGACGATGTCGGGGGAGCCGAGCCTCGTTTCCAGGTCGCCTGGTGGCGTCCGCCAGAACGCTTCCAGCGCCTCGCGCGTCCGGTGCCCTGGCCCCCTGCGGAACCTCGGGTGGCTGGGAATCTGCCGCGTTGAACGCGGCCACTCAGCATCCCACACGCCATCCCCAAACGTCGGGTACAGGATGTACTCGTTCTCGTGGTCTACCTCCGCCAGAGCCTGGATCAGGGAGTCGGCAAAGTAGCCGCAGCCTGCTTTCATCCGTCCGGTCTGGCTGACGTCGAAGCCGATCCTCACCGTGCGGCAACCTCTCTCAGCGCGAGCCGCGCGTTGCCGCCGACCCAGTGCGCTGTCTTCCTCAGGACCTCGCGCGACACACTTCGATTCCACCTGAGAGAGGCGTAGATCGACAGGGCCGACACGGCAACGGCAAAACGGAGGCGTTTGGCGGACCTGACGCCTCGGACCTCCAGCACGGCGTGCGCGTAGTTGAAGATCCAGCGCTCAGGCACGCGGCCCAGCCGAATCCGCAGCATATCGTTGATCTCCGCGTGCACGTGGACGCGTGAGCCCAGCGTCTTCGTCTCGCCGTAGAGGCGGGAGCCAGCGAGCACCCGCTCCAGGTACCCGAACGTCGCCCCACCTATCGCCAGACGCAGCCAGTACTCGTAGTCCATACAGTAATGCAAGCGTTCGTCGAGCCCGCCGAAGCGGTCGACCACCCGACGACGGAAGAAGACCGCCGGCTGGCACAGGTAGCACACCGCCTGCAGTCGCTCGAAGTCCCATGGCTGCGTGGCGTACGGCTCGATCACCGTGTCTCGCTCGTCGATATGGTTCGCCTGGCCGTAGACCACGTCCACGGCCGGGTGAGCGTCGAGGAAACCGCACGCGGCGCGGACCGCTCCAGGGTAGTAGACGTCGTCGGAGTTCAGCCAGCCTATCACCTCGCCGGATGTCAGCAGCAGGCCCTTGTTAACGGCATCGGCCTGGCCTCCGTCGCGTTCCGAAACCCAGCGCAGCGCCGATCCGTACTGCCTGAGGATCTTCACCGTGTAGTCGGCGCTGCCGCCGTCGACCACCACGTACTCGACCTGCCGCCCCCCCGTGTCCTGGGCGAGCACACTCCGCACGGTTCGCTCAATGAAGCGGCCCTGATTGAGAGAGGGGGTGATGACGGATACGTCAGGCATCGCGCGACCCGTCCCGGGCCGATGGGAGCAGATCTACCGTGCGCCTCGAGCCAGTTAGCCGGCATGCTTCACACACCACACCAAGCGCTCTTTCGTCCTCATTTATCCCCAGAGCCTTCGGGACGAAGACAGGATCGACGAGGATCTCGAAGAAATCGCCCTCTGCCGGTACTTCCCTGCGGATCATCTTCCTCTCACCACGGGCGATCACGTGGAGATCACGGTCCCCCCGCCTGCCCTGCTGCAGTACCACGGTGACCGCCTCTGACGACAGCCATCCGGGTGCCGCCAGCACGATCTGGAGCTCGCGCCCCCTTGCGCCGGCCCCGCACGTGACAGACATCCGGCCGCTCGTCCAGCCGTCCCGGTACACGCCGTGAAGGCCATCGCAGAAGCGGGGTTCGCCCTCCGCCGCCGCGTGGAAGAGATCGAGGTACTGCCTGGCCACCGCTGTCGCGTCGCCAAAGCGGCGCGCCCGCTCACGTCCTCGCCCAGCCAAGTCGGCCGCCAGACCAGGCTCATGCTCCAGCCTCTCGATCGCCCGGGCGATCTCGACAGGCTTCCGCGGATCGAAGAGCAGCGCCGCGTCGCCGGCCACCTCTGGCAGACTGGTCACGTTGCTGCACAGGACTGGCTTCCCGGCTGCCATCGCCTCGAGCACTGGCATGCCGAAGCCCTCGTAGAGCGACGGGAAGATGAGCGCTCGACAACCCTGGAGGAGCGCAGCGAGCTCGTAGTCCGGCAGGTAGCCAGGGAATCGCACGCTGTCGCCAAGCCCCATGCGCTCCGCGGCATCCTGCAGCTCCCGCATCCGGTCGTCGGACCCGCCAGTGCAGACGAGCGCGAGCCCTGACCCGGGATACCAGTGCCGGAACAGCCCCAGCGCGGTGAGGAGTATGCGGTGGTTCTTGTGGGGCCAGAAGTTAGCCGGGTACAGGAGGAACCCGCCTTCCCGGAGGCCCAGGCGCTCGATCGCCCGCGCCACCTCCTCGGCCGAGGGGTCTGGTAGCTTCTGCAGGCACCCAAGGGGGATCGTCTGGACACGCTCCGGGCGCACGTCGGCGTTCTCGAGGACCGTCTCGCGGACGTAGTCCGAGATGCAGATGAGTCGACCGGCGAGCCGGCTGGCTTCCGTGAAGTGCTGGTGCCGAAAGAAGCGCTGCTCCGGCGTGAAGAACTGGGGGTAGTAGCGATACTGGAGGTCGTAGACGACGGACACCACCGGCACGGCAGGATCGAAGAAGAAGGGTGCCGTGAACGGACAGAAGAGCACGTCGACCTCTAACTGCCGAAGGAGACTCCTGCGCTTCTCCCTGGAGAGCAAGGCCCAGTAGAGCGACTTGAGGCGGACCCGTACGGGGACTGGCAGCCTCGCTGCCAGACGCTCGCCGAGCTTCCTGCGGAGGCGGAGGAGCAGCGCCTGCCGCACATCCGACTCATCGGCCTGGCGCATCACGCACAGGCGGCGCACATTCGGCGCATCCAGCCAGGCAATCTCCTCGTGGCTCTTCTCCGACGTGAGCAGGACGAACTCGATCTCGGGCGCCAGAGCGCTCATCTCGGGTATCAGCGCGAGCGGTACGAACCGGGCGCCGCCGTTTTCGCCGCCGGGCAGGAGCGGCGTCATGTCCACGGCAACGCGCTTCAGCCTGCTCGCCGTGGAGCGATCGTCCTCGTTTCGGGGGGAGCCGTTGGCGACGCTCACCGCTCCATACCGGCTGTGTCGAAGCGGAGCCGCCATCCCGGCATGCAGGTCAGCCAGCCGGCGCCCCCGCCCCTCGATCACCCGAAGCCGCGCCGCGCGGTCCTCTTCGCACTCCTGGTACCGGCGACTCAAGTCACGGAACTGCCCATTCAGATCCAGCAGCGCCTGGACCAGGCTCCCGCCCGGCATGGCACCCAGCACATCCTCGGTCTCGCTCTCCTCATGCACTCGCAGCGGCGAGCGGCTGACAGCAAGGAACATATCGTAGTGGGCGAAGATGGCTGGCTCGAAGATGAGGTGCTCCACGCCCAGCTGCTGGAAGAATGCGCGGATCGAACGCTCGCTGAATAGGTAGATATGTTCGGCGGGCTTGAGCAGCTCCAGGAAGCGATCTCCCTCAACGCTCATCACGTCGTACGTCTTTCCCTCCGGAAAGCGCGGCGTCTGGACTAGCAGGAGCCCGTCGGGGCGCAGTAGCTTGAGACAGTGCCTAATCGTGGCCGCCGGGTCAGGAAGGTGCTCAAGGACATCCATCAGCGCGATCGTGTCGAGCGATGCCGGTTCGAAGTCCTGCTCTTCCACGGGGCCACAGTGGATCGGCACACCAAAGCGCCTCGCCGAGAACTGGACAACCCAGGGGCTCAGCTCCAAGCCGGCTGCTTCATATCCTGCCCAACGCAAGAGCGCCACGAAACCGCCGTGGCCACTCCCGAGCTCGAGCACGTGCGAAGGTGGCAACTTGTAGCGCAGCAGGGTCCGCAGCCAATGCACGCACCGTTCTGGCAGATCGGCACGTGCCCGCTCGAAGATCGTTGGCTGGCCGAAGTCGGTCTGGAGGTGCGAAGTCCAGTAGTCCCGACCGTATAGCCCCTGTTCGTCGTTTCCCACCCGCGTAACGTGTGTCTCGACGGCACGTGCCGTGACGAGCGTCTCGCATCGCGCACAGCGGCGATAGTCAGGTGAGAAGGCGACGAGTTCCGTCTCACCGCACCAGCAGTGGTCCACGCTAGAGCACCACCGGTAGCAGCCCTGGGACGTGTGTTGCCACTCTACAGACTCCGGGAAGATTAGCGACTCCGTGGTGAAGGAGCTGCACAGGCTGGCCGCGCTGGCGAAACCCGACCGAGAGCACGCCAACTCCCAGAACCTGGGCCTCGCGCGACAGCTGGCGCGCCAGTTCGGCGTGCGGCAGGCGGTCGCGCTCTTGGTAGGCCGCTGGTGGGAGCTCCGCCAAACCGATGTCGAATGTGTACTCCCCCACCGCCAGCTCGAGCGCGATCTCCTGGCAGAATCGCAGACGGGTTCCCCGAGGCACCCGCAACGGTACGCTGGTCCCAAGCTCCAGTGTCGTCTTGCCGTGGACGATGACCCCTCGATCGCTCCGGAGCTGCACGCCTCCTACGGGTACGTCCAGGTCTCGGAGCGCCTCGAACTCGAAGTAGAAGCGCGCCACCTCGCCCTGCCCGAAGTGCGCACGTGGGCGATCGTTCCGATCGCAGAGGGCGACTCCCGTGATGCGCGCTCCGCCCACGCCCACCTCGCTCGCTCGTGAGAGGTCGAGGAATGCGTTCGGCGTGGGCCACGCAAGCCCGCTTGAAGGCGAACCTGCGGATAGCTCCGTGGGAAGAGATACCCCCGAGCCGACCTGCCACTTGGCTTGAGAGCTCTCGTCCTGTTCCAGCAGGTAATACCGCTCCACTGCCTCGGTCGCTGGGCCCAGGAAGACGACCTCGCCTTCGTGCAGGAGCAGCGCACGCTCGCAGAACTGCTCCACCTCGGTCATCGCATGGGAGACCAGAACGATTGCGACGCCCCGCTCGCGGAGGGTTTCCAGGCGGCGGTAGCACTTCTGGCGGAAGAAGACATCCCCCACCGCCAGTGCTTCATCGATCACCAGTGCGTCGGCATCGACGCTCGTGCTCACGGCAAAAGCCAGCCGCACGAACATACCGCTGGAGTACAGCTTCACCGGCTGGTCGATGAACTCGCCGATGTCGGCAAAGGCAGCGATCTCGTCGAAGCGCTCGTCCACCATCTTACGGGGCATGCCCATAATCGAGCCATTGAGGTAGACGTTCTCCCGGCCGGTGAACTCAGGGTTGAATCCACTCCCGAGCTCCAGGATGGCCGCCGCGCGACCCTTCACCTCGACCTCGCCGGCGGTTGGCTGGAGCACGCCGGCAATGATCTGCAGCAGCGTGCTCTTGCCACCTCCGTTGCGGCCAATGATGCCAATGGCCTCGCCGCGTCGCAGCTCGAACGAGACGTTGCTCAGAGCCCAGAACTCGTGGCCGTAGTTCTTCCCAAGCCGCCAGAGCAGCGAGTCTTTGAGCCGATCCTGCGGCCGCTGGTAAAGCCGGTACATCTTGCTCACGCTCCGGAGGGCGACGACCACCTCGCTAGAACCGGGAGGCTGCCCGCCCGTGGTGTGGGATGCACGAGGGAATTGTGGGGGAGCTACCGCCTCAATCACGGTGATACGCCACCCTCCAGTACCCACGCAGACCGGACGCAGCGTGCCCGACCCTACAGGACATCCGCGAACCCACGCTTCGTCTTGCCGAACCAGATGTAGCCCAGCAGTGACAGGCCTGCCGTGACAGCAGTCCAGGCTGCCCAGGATCCCCAGGCCGGGGCCTCCTGCCACAGCAACGTTCGGCGGAAGTCGTCCAGGATGGTCGTCAGCGGGTTCACGTACAGGATGAAACGCAGCTCAGCCGGCACTGCGGACACCGGGTAGAAGACCGGGCTCATGAAGAACAGCACCTGTGTGATGATGCCGATACCGTGCCCGACGTCACGCACGTACACGCCGAGCGAAGCGAGGAACCAGCCCAGCCCCAGGCACAGCAGGATCAGCGGCGCGTACGCAAGCGGCAAGAAGACGAGAGCGGGCGAGATCCGGCCCTGCAGCAGGAGCACCCCGACCAGCAAGATACCTACGCTGACGAGCGAATGCACGAGCGCTGACCCGAGCGAGACGACCGGCAGCACCTCAAGCGGGAATACCACCCTCTTGACGTAGTTGGGCACGCGCAGGACCAGCGTCGGAGCAGCGGTCACCACGTCCGAGAACACCGTGAAAGGGATGAGCCCGGCGAAGACCGTGAGCGCGAATTCGCCTGGGCTCGTCGAGCCATCGCTCGCGCCACCCCAGCGCGCCTTGAGCACGACCGAGAAGACGAACGTGTAGATCGCGAGCATGAGCAGCGGCGTAGCCAGCGACCAGAGGAGCCCGAGGTAGAGCCCGCGGTACCGCTGCTGGACTTCGCGCGCCGTGAGCTGCTGGATCAGGTCCCGGTAGTGCCACAGGGTGTCCACCATGTCGAGTGCGATCACCGCGGTGCCTCGAGCGCGCTCAACGCCGCCGGCACTCTTCGCAAAGTACGCCGTAGGGTCTCGCCGGGGAGCCGTAGGCGGCCTGAGGGGGGCGCACAGCCCCTTACTATGCATCAGCCGGTGCAACGCCCACCAGACGGACGAGCCCCAGAGGAGGCCGGGCACGGATGACCGTGCTGAGCCCGGGGCGGCTCGCGACTCCCACGGGTGAAGCGAGGCGGTACCAGTGAGGTGAAAGTGGCCTTCACCCGGCTTGCGCTCCAACATTCCTCTCCGGGCGCGGTCCGCGGCGGCGCCCGGCCCGGCTTCGCGCTCATGGTGGCCGGCGTCGTCGGCCTCGCGCTGGCCGTCCGGGTCGGGCTGGCCGCCCTCATCACCTGGCTGAACGCGCCCGCGCCGGCGCGCGGCCTCTGGCTGGACGACGAGGCCGCCTACCACCTGGCCAGCGTCGCGCTCCTGCCCGACCCGCTCGGGCGCCAGCTCCCGCCCGGGCTCGAGCACCTGAGTGGCAATGGCTACCTGGGGCTGAGCACCGCCGTCTACCTGCTCACCGGGCCCAGCCCGCTCGCCCTGCGCCTCGCCAACGCCGCCCTCGGGTCGCTCGTCGTGCTGCTCGCCCTCTGGCAGGCCAGGGCCCTCTTCGGGCCGCGCGCCGGCCTCCTCGCCGGCCTGCTCGCCGCACTCTGGCCATCGCTCGTGCTCTGGTCCGCCACCATCCTGCGGGACACCCTCGTCTCGCTGGCCGTGATGGCGTTGTGGTGGGCGACCCGGCGCTGGGCGCCCGGCG
The DNA here is from genome assembly GCA_964435115.1 of uncultured Chloroflexota bacterium. Lineage (GTDB taxonomy): Bacteria > Chloroflexota > UBA6077 > UBA6077 > CF-72 > CAYSYM01. Next base: position 10,682 of record CAYSYM010000015.1, read on the forward strand.
CCCGGCTCCGCCCGGCGAGCGCCACGCTCTTCGCCCTCCTCCTGCTGGCCGGCCTGCGCTGGTACGCGTTCCTGCTCGCCGCCCTGGGGCTCCTGGCCTGGGCTGCCTGGCCGTGGGTGCGGCGCCGCCCGCGCCTGCTCCTCGGCGCCGCCGGCCTGGGCGCTGCCACGCTCGCGCTCGCCCTGGCGGTCGCGCAGCCGAGCGCCCTGGACCAGCTCACGCGCACCGTCGCCAAACGGCAGGCCATGGCCCGCCTGGAGGCGCTGGGTACACTGTACGTGGACCAGCCCGAGTCCACGCCGCTCGGCCGGGGCGCGCTCGTCGCGCTCGACGAGCCGCGGGCGCCGGGGCCGCTGCTCGGGGTGGTCCAGCAGCACGCCGGGCCGGATACCGAGCTGGTGGCGTTCACCGACCAGACCCAGCGCCTCGTCCCCACCCGGGCCCTCACACCGTTCGCGGCCGTCCGGCTGCCCCCCTGGCAGCCGCTCCAGGAGCTGCCCGAGAACAGCGTCGCGGTCCTGGCGGGGTATGCGCCCGGTCGCGGGCAGGTGTGGAGCCAGGCCGCCTGGATCGCCGACGCCCTCCTGTGGGATGGGCTGCTACTCCTGGCGCTCCTGGCCGTCTGGCGGTGGCGCCACCACCCGCGCCCGTTCCTCTTCCCGCTCGCCCTGGTGCTGGGCACGCTGGCCGTGCTGGCCGTCGTGCCGGGGGCGCCGGGCAACGCGGCTCGCCACCGGGCCGCTCAAGCCACGCCGTTGCTCCTGGTGCTGGCGTCCGCGGCCCTGGCGCCAGCCGTGGCGCCCCCCACGCGCTCGCCGGCTCCAGGCGCGAAGACGGCGAGCAGCAGCCCGGCCGTCGCCACGCCGGCGGCCAGCTCGCGCAAGCGGTCCGACTGCTGAAGGCGCGTCCAGGCCTGGGACGCCTCCGCCGGCGGCGGAACGTCGAAGGGGGCGACGAGGAGCTGGATCGCCCGCGCTTCCCACCCGTCCGGGGCGCACGGCCCGTCGCACCGCTGGAGCGCGGCGTCCCTGCCGGTCGCCAGTGCGAGCAGCGCGAGCACCGCGGCGAGCGACAGGAGCAGCGCCGCGCGCAGCAGGAGCGCGGCCGCGCGCCGGGCGAGGCTGGCCGCCCGCGCCGGAGGCCCGCCGCGCGGCTCCTGGCTCTCCGGCATGGCGTCCCGCCGGCTCACCTGGGACCGGGCCATCACGCGCTCGGCCCATTCTACGCCGGCTCCCCTGCCCCGGCGCTGCGGATGCCTCGCTCGGCACGCCTGCGACGCGTCAGCCACCCCCCTCCGGCACGATTCCCGCCGCCGCCGCGTCACGCAGATCGGACAGCGCCTGGCGAAAGACAGTCTGCTTGACGTAGGTCTGGTACGGCACCCCGGCGAGCGCCGCGGCCCGGCGCACCACGGCCAACGACCGCCCGTCCCAGCGCATGTTGACCCGCTCTTCCACGGGTAGCGCGAGCTTTGCTTCGAAGTAGTCCTCCAGGTCGGCGACGCGCCGCGACTGCTCCTCGTCTGCCTGGCCGACCCACCTCTTGCCGATGGCTGGCTCGCCGAGGGTGGGCCACCGGCGGCGTCCTGCGCTAGTACGCGGGTCCATGCTCATGCTCCTTCGGCCGCTTCCAGCCGTACGCAGGTGATAACCACCACCTCTGTTTGCGCCCGCTCGTCCTGCCACAGCCAGACCAGCGTGTGCTGCACCGCGCGAGTCTCGTAACACCGCTTCTCCGGAATCCAGGCCACCTCCGCCGTGGGATCGAAGAACACGCGGATCGCCTGCTCCGGCGAGACACCCCAGCGGCGCTCGATGTGAAGCTGCTCCGGGTCCTCACGGTCGTAGAAGAATCGGAACACAATTCCCGTGGTCCGCTCTGCGACCGCCAGGAACTTGCGCCCCACACGTGCATTGTACGCGCGGGTGTGGCAGATGCCAACCCTATCGCCACAACCCGCCCGGGAGTGCCGCCCGCGCGCCCGGTCCACGCGCGGGTGCCCGTCACGTTCTTGGGAATGGCCGTCCAATGCCTCGTCGCCGTCCTCGGTGCTTCCCAACAGGACCGCGGACGAGTAGGTGGGGAGCAGCCAGACGCGGAGCGGAAGCCGCCCAGCTCCCTTCAGCTACGCGCGCCCAGAAATCTGCCGCCCACCCCAACGTGGCCCGGCGCTGGCGCTCCGCGCCGCGCGTGCCTATACTGAGGCTGGCATGCGCCTGCCCTTCTCGTTTACCAGCGGCGTGGCGGGGCTGCTGGCCTAGCGCCCGCGGCACAGGCTTCGCCACGCCGAACGGAGCGGTCCGGACCCGGGCCGCTCTTTTCGTTGGCCCCCGCGCCCCTCGCCACCACGACCCGCCGCACCCCACCGGCCAGCCATCCAGCCCCCGCGCACCGTTCAGACTCCCGCAAGGTCGAGCGCGCACCTCCATGACCACCCCCCGGGCCACCACCCGCCCCTGGCGCGCACGCCTGGACACCATCAAGGACCAGGCGCTCGAGCAGCTTGTCCTCGTCCAGGACTCCGCCGCCCTGGAGCAGTGGCGCGTCGCCTTCCTCGGCCGCAAGAGCGCGCTCTCAGACGTGCTCGGCAGCCTCGGGACGCTGCCAAAGGAGGAGCGGGCCGCGGTGGGCCAGGCGGCCAACCAGGTCAAGCGCGCCCTGGAGCAGGCCTTCGCCGAGCGGGAGGCGGCCATCCACGCCCGCGAGCTGGCCCAGGCGCTGGAGCGGGAGCGGGTGGATGTGACCCTGCCGGGTCGCCCGCCGGGCACCGGCGCGCTCCACCCCATCACCCAGACCCTCGCGCGGTGCGTGGAGATCCTGCGCGGCATGGGCTTCCAGATCGCCCAGACGCCCGAGGTCGAGCTGGACTACTACAACTTCGAGGCGCTCAACATCCCCGCCTGGCACCCCGCGCGCGACATGCAGGACACCCTGTACGTGGACGTGCCGCGGGTGCTCCTGCGTACGCAGACGACCGCGTACCAGGCGCGCGTCATGGCCACGCAGCAGCCGCCGGTGCGCATCATCAACGTCGGCCGCTGCTACCGCGCCGAGGCGGTGGACGCCACGCACGAGTGGATGTTCCACCAGATCGACGGCCTGCTGGTGGACGAGGGGGTGACCATGGCCGACCTGCGCGGCACACTCACCGCCTTCGCCCAGCAGCTCTTCTGGCCAGACATCCAGACCCGCTTCCGCTGCGACTACTTCCCCTTCGTGGAGCCGGGCGTGGATTTCGCCATCTCCTGCTACCTGTGCCGGGGCGATGGCCAGCCCGGCTGCCCCATCTGCCACGGCTCCGGCTGGCTGGAGATCCTGGGCGCCGGCATGGTCCACCCCAATGTCCTCCAGGGCGTCGGGTACGACCCGGACCGCTACACCGGCTTCGCCTGGGGCGTGGGCATCGAGCGGCTGGCCATGATCAAGCACGGCATCCAGGACATCCGCCTCTTCTACGCCAACGACGTGCGCTTCCTGGAGCAGTTCGCGTGACGGGCATCCGGTGTCGGGTATCGGGTAGCGGGGACCGTTTCCCTGCCACCCGACACCCGACACCCGACACCCAATCCCAGACACCCCCGAACGGAGCGAGGCGTTGCGCGTCCCCCTGAGCTGGTTGCGCGAGTACGTGGCGGTGGACCTGCCCGTCGGGCAGCTCGCGCAACGCCTCACCATGGCCGGCCTGGAGGTGGAGGAGATCCACCCGGTGGGCGCCGAGTGGCGAGCCGTCACTATCGCCCGGGTGGTCGACCTCCAGCCGCACCCGCGCGCGGACACCCTGCGCGTCGCGCGCCTGGACCTGGGCGACTGCGCAGCCACCGTGGTCACCGCCGCGCCCAACCTGTTCGTGGGCGCCGTCGTCCCACACGTGGCGCCCGGCGGCCGCCTGCCGGCCGGCGAGGTGGGCCCGCGCACGTTCCTGGGCGTCACCTCGGAGGGCATGCTCTGCTCCGGCGACGAGCTGAACCTCTCGCCCGACCGCGACGGCATCTACCTCCTGGAGGAGACCGCGCCGGTTGGCCAGCCGCTCGCCGACTACCTGGATGAGACGGTGCTGGACCTCTACATCACCGCCAACCGGCCGGATGCCATGTCAGTGGTGGGCATCGCGCGCGAGGTCCACGCCCTCACCGGCGCGCCCCTGCGGCTGCCGGCGGCCGAGCCGCCGCGCGGCGCCGTGCCGGCCGGGACGCTCCTCTCGGTGCGCATCCAGGATCCGGTTGGCTGCCCGCGCTTCACCGCCTCCGTCGTCCAGGGGATCGAGCTCCGCCCCTCGCCGCCGTGGCTCCAGCGACGGCTGCACTTGGCCGGCGTGCGGCCCATCAGCAACGTGGTCGACGTGACCAACTACGCCATGCTGGAGCTGGGCCAGCCCCTGCACGCGTTCGACCGCCAGCGGCTGCACGGCGGCATCGTCGTCCGGCGCGCGGCCCCGGGCGAGAGGCTGGTCACCCTGGACGGGCAGGAGCGCGTCCTCTCCCCGAGCATGATGGTCGTCGCCGACGAGTCGGGCGCGCGCAGCCTGGCCGGCATCATGGGCGGCGAAGACAGCGAGATCACCGCCGCCACCCGCGACGTGGTGCTGGAGGGGGCGAGCTGGGACCGCGCCACCACCCGCCTCACGTCGGCCGCCCTGAACCTGGCCACCGAAGCCTCGCGCCGGTTCGGCCGCGGGGTCGATCCGGACCTCACCGCGCTGGCGGTCGCGCGTGCCACCGCGCTCACGCTCGAGCTCGCGGGCGGCTCGGCGGCCGCGGGCCTGGTGGACGTCTACCCCGGCCGGCAGCCCCCGCCCACCATCGTCGTCCGGCCCAGCCAGATCGACGCCCTCCTCGGCGCGCCATACTCGCGCCAGCAGGTTGTCGGGACGCTCCGGACGCTCCAGTTCGGCGTGGAGGAGGGCGGCGAGGAGCTCGTCGTGGCCGTCCCGGGGCACCGCCGCTTCGACGTGGCACACCGCGCCGACCTGGCCGAGGAGGTGGCGCGCATCGTCGGCTACGAGCACGTGCCCACCACCCTGCCGGCCGGCCGGCTCCCCGCCCCTCGCCCCGACGGCGATGGCGGCTACGCCGCTGAGCTGCTGGCCCGGCGCACGCTGGCGGCGGCCGGGCTGCAGGAGGTGATGACCTACTCCCTGGTCGACCCCGCCGAGCCGGCCCGGCTGGACGCCGAGGCGCCCTGGCCCCCGGACGGCCGGGGCGCACCCCCACCCTCGCCCCGCGCCCGCACCCTCCTGCGCGTCACCAACCCCCTCTCCGTGGAGCAGAGCGCGCTGCGCGACTCCCTCCTCGGCAGCCTCCTCCAGACGTTGGCTGCCAACCTCCGGCTGCGCGACCGGGTGTTGCTGTTCGAGCTGGCGCGCACCTGGCGCGGCCCGCTGGACCCGCTGCCCACCGAGCGGCGCACGGTCGGCATCGCCATGGCCGGGCCGCGCGCGCCCGCGCACTGGTCCGGTGCCGGTGAGCCGCTGGACTTCTTCGACCTCAAGGGCGTGGTGGACAGCCTCATGCGGGCCTTCAACCTGCGGCCCACGTACGCGCCCGCGCAGCACCCCAGCCTGCACCCGGGCCGCGCCGCCAGCATCGCGATCCCCCTGGAGACGCCAGCCGGCTCGCGCGCTCCGCTCCCGACCGGAGGTCTGGGCAGCGACGCCGCCCAGCAGATCGGCATCCTCGGGCAGCTCCACCCGCGCGTGGCCGAGCGCTTCGACCTGGTCGGCCAGGCCGTCCTGGTGGCCGAGCTCGACTTCGAGCCGCTGCTCCAGGCGCAGGCGACCGGGCGGATCGTCGCCACCCCCTCCCGCTTCCCCGCCAACGAGCGCGACGTGGCCATCGTGGTCGACGAGGCCACCAGCCACGCGGCCGTCGCGCGCACGATCGAGGAGGCGGGCGGCCCGCTGCTCCAGCGGGTCCACCTCTTCGACGTCTACCGCGGCGCGCCCATCCCGCCCGGGCGCAAGAGCCTCGCCTACGCCCTCGCCTACCAGGCGGACGACCGCACGCTGGAGGACGCGGAGGTGGCCGCGCTCCACGCGCGGGTGGAAGCCGCCCTCACGACGCACCTCGGCGCCGAGGTGCGCGGGCGGTAGGTCTCACGCGGGCGTTGGGTGTTGGGTATTGGGTATTGGGTGTCGGGACCCCTGCACCGGGGGATGTCAGATGTCAGATTGCAGCTATCCGGTCTGACTACTGGTCGCACGCCATCAACGCGAATGATGGTGACCATTGGCACGATCAGCTTGCTTTTGGCACGGGCGCTGCTAGGCTGGGGGTAGGGAGGCGCTGGCGTGCGCCAGTGCCATGTATGTGGAGGTGAGCCGTGAGCCCGAGCGAGCTGATGATCCGCACCAGCCACTGGGCCTGCCCCTGCTGTGGCGAGCTCGCCCGCGCTGCCCGCCCCCCGCGCGAGTGCGCGACGTGCGGTCGCCGGGGATCCAGCTTCGAGGTGCAGCGCGAGGTGGCCCTGCCGTCCGACTGAGCCGCGCCCGGCTGGGGGCGCTCTGCTCGCCAGGCGCCCACCGGCGCACTTGCGGCTCACTCCGCCACGGGCCGCGCTCGGGCGGCGACGGCGGGCGGGCGGCGCGGCCTGGCGCGGGTCAGGCGCGGCTCGCGGCCGGGGGAGCGCCGAAGAGGGCGAGGTAGTTCGCGCCCGCGCGCTCGGGCCGGATGGACACCTGGCCGAACCGCTGCGCGTACGTCGCCAGGGCGGGCCCGCGCAGGCCCAGCGCCACCCCCCGCCGGATGGTGTCGCCCAGGTAGCCACCCGGGCGGAGCCCCCACTCGACCGACTCGATCGGGTGCTCCTGCACCCAGGTGGCCGCGTCGCGCAGCGACAGCCCCCTGTCACGGGCGAGGTTGCGGAGCTGGCCGCCCCAGTAGAGCTGCAACGGCCCGTATGAGCCGCCACCCGCCAGGTCGCCCACCGCCCCGGTCAGGCCGCCCTCGGTCACCGCGATCGCCTCCACCACGCGCGTCCCCTCCTCGCCCAGCCCCTGGCGGCGCGCCACCTCCCGGATCGCCGCGAGCATCGCCTCGCGATCGCCGGTCCCGCCGGGGCGCGCCCCGGCGCTCAGCTCCACGGTCGTCGGCGTGGCCGCCCGGGCGCCTGGAGCTGGACCGGGCAGCAGCCCTGCCAGCCCGGCCGTGGGGGCTGACACCGCCGGCGCACCCCGAGCCAGCGCCACGGCGCCCACGGCTGGCCCACGCCGCGCCACGGAACCGGCGGCGACGGGCCAGCCCGCGCGGGCGAGCACGCGGGTGAAGCTGTCCGGGACTCGGGCGCGCAGCAGGGCGGCCGCCGTCCGCCGGGCGGGCAGGCTCCCCAGGCTGCGGGCCTGGAGCAGGGGCGCCGCGCGCGGCACGGCGCTCGGGTCCCCGTTCAGCGGCGCGCCCACGCCGCTCTCTGCCGCGCGTGCCGGCCCGTAGCGATCTCATCGGTCTGGCGCGCCTCCGCCCGCCGCTGGCGCTCGGCGCGCGCGGTAGCCCGCGCTTCCAGCACCAGCTCCAGGCTCCGCACGCGCTGGTGCGCGGCGACGACCTGCGAGCGCGCCCGCTCGGCCTGGCTCCGCGCCGCGCTGAGGCGCGCGCTCTGGTCTGCCGCGTCCCGCTCGCACCGCTGGAGGAAGGCGTCCCGCTCGCACAGCGCCGCCACGTCGAGCGCCTGCCCCGCGGCTACGTGCGCCGCCGCCAGGTGCGCCTGGGCCGCGGCGACGCGCCCATCCAGCCGGGCCAGCCGCGCCGCTTCGGCCTGCACCGTCCGCTCACGCCCCGCCAGCTCCAGCCGCGCCACCTCCAGCCCGCGGCGTCGCTGCTCCAGCGCCACCTCCAGCGCCGCGTCCGGGTTACGCGGCACGCGCCAGGTCCTCGGCGACGATGGCCGCCAGACGCTGGATCGACTCCTCCAGGGTGGTGTGGGCGTCGGGCGTCTGGCGGAGGAACGCGACGATCGCCGGCTGCAGGCGGATCGCGCGGTCGATCTGGGGATTGGAGCCCGAGACGTAAGCACCGATGTTGATCAGGTCCCGCGCCTGCTGGTAGGCAGCGAGCGCATCGCGCACGATGCCGGCCAGGGACTGGTGCTCCGCGCTGGCGAGCAGGGGGAAGAGCCGGCTGACGCTCTGCAGGACGTCGATGGCCGGGTAGTGGTTCTCCTGCGCCAGCGCCCGGGTGAGGATCACGTGGCCGTCCAGGATGCTGCGGACGGTATCGGCCACCGGGTCCAGCAGATCGTCCCCCTCGGCGAGCACCGTGTAGAAGCCGGTGATGCTGCCGCGCTCGCCCGTGCCCGCGCGCTCCAGCACGCGCGGGAGGAGGGCGAACACCGAGGGCGGATAGCCGCGCGCCACGGGCGGCTCGCCCACGGTGAGGCCGATCTCGCGCTGGGCCATCGCGAAGCGGGTGACCGAGTCCATCATCAGCGTCACGTCCGCGCCGAGCGCGCGGAACCACTCGGCGATCGCCGTCGCCAGCCAGGCGCCCTTCAGCCGCTGCAGCGCCGGCTGGTCAGATGTCGAGACGACCACCACGGACCGCGCCAGGCCTTCCGGGCCCAGGTCGTGGTCGATGAACTCCTGCACCTCGCGGCCGCGCTCACCGATGAGGGCGATGACGTTCACGTCGGCGGCGCAGCTCCGGGCGATCATGCCCAGCAGGGTGCTCTTACCCACACCCGAGCCAGCGAAGATGCCCATGCGCTGGCCGCGACCGCAGGTGAGCAGCCCGTCGATGGCCCGAACCCCCGTCTCGAGCGGCACGCGGATGGGCTGGCGATCCATCGGATTCGGCGGCGCGTCGCCGATCGGCACGCGCTGCGTGGTCTCCAGCGGCCCGCGCCCATCGATCGGCCGCGCCAGCCCGTCGATCACGCGGCCGAGCAGCTCCCGGCCCACCGGGACCGAAAAGGCGCGTCCGCTGGGGAACACCGTGGTTCCGGGCCGCACGCCATGGGTATCGGCGAACGGCATCAGGATCAGCCGGTCCTCGCGGAAGCCCACCACCTCCGCGCTGATCCGGGCGGCCCCCACCGGCGCGCGCTCCGGGTACAGGTGGCAGATCTCGCCGAGCGGGAGACGGAGCCCTTCGACCTCGATGCTCAGCCCCACCACCTGGACCACCCGCCCCTGCTGGCGGAGGGCCGAGGTGCGCGCCACGAGCCGCGCGTAGGGGGCAAGGTCAAGCGTCGGCGGGCGGCTCACGGGCCGGCTCCTGGTCAGACCGCGCGCTGAAGGCCCACAGCGCATTGCCAAGTTGGGCGAGCTTCGTCTCGAGCTGCGCGTCCACCTGCCCCTGCGTCGTCTCGATCACCGCGCCCCCGCCCTGGACACGCGGGTCGACCACCAGCTCGACCGCGCCGCCGCCGACGCTGGGCGCCACCGCCACGGCCCAGCGGCGCCGCACCACCTCGTGGTCCTCCGGGCTCACCCGCACGCGGACCACCGTGCGCGCGTCCATCTCCTCGAGCGCGGCCCGGATGACGCCCACCGCGAGGTCGGGCACGTTCTCCACCTCGCGCTCCACGACCTTCTGCGCCACCTGGAGGGCCAGCTCGACGACCTGGCGCTCGGCCGAGCGGTAGAAGCCGGCGTGGTCCTCGGCCGCGCTCGCGGCGAGCTGGGCGAGGCGCTCGAGCTGCGCCGCCATCGCCATCTCCGCCGCGGCGAGTCCGGCCGTGTAGCCCTCTTCATACCCCTCGTCGTAGCCCTGCAGCCGTGCGGCTTCGCGCCACTCCAGCACCTCGCGGGGTGGCTCCGGCGTGGCGGGCCGGCCTGGCGCAGGCTCCCCGCCCTCGGGGACGGCGCCGGCCGGCCGCACCTCCAGCGCGATCGGGCGCCGCAGGCCCACCGCCTCGCCGTGGATGAGCCGCCTGCGGGCGGTGGGCGCCGCCGGGCGGGCCGGGCCAGGAGCGCGGGGCGTGCCACCCGCCCCACCGTCGACGAGCCTAGACAAGCACGTCCTCGCCGCCCCGCTGGATCACGATCTCCTCCGCCTCGTCCAGCCGCCGCACCACGTTCACGATGCGCTGCTGCGCCTCTTCCACCTGGCGCAGCCGCACCGGCCCGGCGATCTCCATCTCCTCCCGCAGCGCCTGCGCCGCCCGGGTCGACTGGTTGCGGAAGAGCTTCTCCTGCAGCTCCTCGCTCGTGCCGCGCATCGCCAGCGCCAGGTCCTTGCTGTCCACCTCGCGCAGCACCCGTTGCAGCGAGCGGTCGTCTAGCCGCACCAGGTCGTCGAAGACGAACATCAGCTTGCGCACTTCGGCGGCGAGGTCGGCGTTCGTCTCGTCCAGGTACTCCAGGATCTGCTTCTCGGTGCCGCGGTCGACGTTGGTGAGGATGTGCACCAGAAACTGGGTGCCGCCGACCGAGGTGAAGTCGCGGCTGATGACGGTGCTGAACTTCCGCTTGAGCACCTCCTCCACCTGCTCCACCACCTCCGGCGGGGTGCGATCCATCGTGGCGATCCGCAGCGCCACCTCGGTCCGCAGCTCGACCGGCAGATGGGTGAGCGTCTGCGCCGCCTGGGTGGGCTGGAGGTGGGCGAGGATGAGGGCGATCGTCTGCGGGCGCTCGCTGCCGATGAACTGGGCGAGCTGGCTGGGCTCGGTCTCGCGCGCGAAGGAGAAGCGCTGGGGGCGGCGCGAGGCCGCCAGGCGCTCGATCACCTCCTGAGCCCGGGCCGGGCCGAGGGCGCGCATCAGCATGTCCCGGGCGTAGTCCATGCCGCCCGAGGTGATGAAGTCGCGCGCCAGCGCCATGTGGTAGCACTCCTCCAGCACCTGGTCCTTCGTCTCCTCGCTGACCTTCTCGAGCTGGAAGATCTCGAGCGCCAGCGTCTCGATCTCGGTCTCCTTGAAGTGCTTGAGGACGTTGGCCGACAGCTCGGAGCCGAGCGAGATGAGCAGCGCCGCCGCCTTCTGGCGGCCGCGCAGGTTGCGGTAGGCGACGCTCGGCGCGGGCACGCGCGCTCAGTTCCTCCGGTCCTCGTCCATCCAGGTCTGGATGAGCTGCGCCACCGTCGCCGGGTTGCCCTTCGCCAGCCCCGCGATCTGGTCGCGGATGTACGCCTTCTGGGGGTCCTCGGCGATCGGCCGCGGCGGGACCTTCGGGGCGGGCGGGCTGCCGGGCTTCTCGGGCGCGCGCTCGCTCCCCGTCGCTCGTCCGGCCGGCGCGCCGAGCGCCGGCAGCCCGGTCTGCGCCGCTCGGCTCGGGCGGCGGAGGATCACCCCCAGGGCAACCAGCAGCACCAGGGGCCCCAGGGCGAGCGCGGCGAGGCGCGCGTAGCTCAGCACCTGGTCGCGCTGGTCGGCCTCCGCCATCGCCACCCGGGTCTCTTCGAGCTGCTCCCGGTTGAACGCTAGCGGCGTCACCGTGATCTGGTCGCCCCGTCCCTGCGTGTCGATGCCGGCCGCGCTGGGGATCGCGGCACTCACTGCCTTCACCCAGGCTTCGTTCCTGGCTCTGACCTGCGCCTTCTCCTCCTCGGAGGCCGTGGCGCGCGGCTCCGGCTGGTTGACCAGCACCGAGACGCTCAGGCGCTTCACCGCCCCGGGCGAGCGGACGATCTTCTGGACGGTCTTCGAGGTCTCGTAGGTGGCGTCCTTCTGCGTCTTCTCATACCCACCCTGGCCATTCGCCTGTGCGCCCTGGTAGGTGGGCACCGCGCCCTCGTTGGCCGCGGGGCCGGGCACTCCCCCGGCGGGCGCGCCTCCCAGCCCGGGCGCCTGCTTCTCGGTGGACTCGCTACTGCTCTTGAGGGGCGCCGGCGCGTTGGGATCGACCGGCGCGAAGGTCTCGCTGGTCTCCTCGACCTGGTTCCAGTCGAGCAACGCGCTCACCCGTACCACGGCGTTCCCCGCGCCCAGCGTGCTGTCCAGCAAGGCCTGGAGGTTCCGCTCCAGGCTGGCCTCGTACGAGCGCTGCGCGTCCATCTGCTTGTTGGTCAGGCCGGCCGGGCCCGCGCCGCTCTCGTCACCGGAGAGCACGTTGCCGTTCACGTCGACGATGGCCAGGTTCTGGGGTTTCAACCCTTCGACGCTGCCGGCCACGAGCGCACTGATCGAGCGCACCTGGGCGCTGTCCAGCCGCTTGCCTGGCTTCAGTTGCAGGATCACCGAGGCAGTCGGGTCCTTCTGCTGCGAGGAGAACAGCGTGGGCTGCGGGATGACCAGGTGCACGCGCGCCGATGCGACCGCGTCCATGCGGCCAATGCTGCGCGCCAGCTCGCCCTCCAGGGCGCGCTGGTAGTTCACCCGTTGCGCGAACTCGGTCTGGCCGAAGACGGGCTGGTTGAACAGCTCGAAGCCCACGCCCGCGACCGGTTTGCCGCCTAGCCCCTGCCCGGCCATCATCACTTTGACGTCGTTCACCAGCGCCCCGGGCACGCGCACTGTCCCGCCGTCGCCCAGCTCGTACGGGATGCGCGCCTCCTTGAGCTTGGCCACCACCGCCGCCGCATCCTCGTCGCTCAAGCCGGAGAATGCCACGGCCATGTCAGGGCCGCGCCCAAGCGTGGCCAGCGTCAAGCCCAGGCCGAGCGCAGCGGCCAGGACGACCACCAGCCCGATCTGCTGCGGCCGACCGAGGCCGCGCCAGACCGCGAGAGCCTGCGCCAGCGTCCGCTGAAGGGGGTCCACCAGGAGCGACCGTCCCGTCTACAGTGTCATCCGCATGATTTCCTGGTAGGCGTCTACCAGCTTGTTGCGCACCTGCAGGGCGAGCTGGAAGCCGAGGCTCGCGCTCTCCACGTTCAGCATCACCTCGCTGATGTCGACGGGTGCGCCGGTGGCGAGCTGGAGCGTGGACGAATCGGCCTTGGCCCCGAGCTCGCCGAGGGCCGACACGGCTTGCTTCAGCGCGTCGCCGAAGTCGGCGCCGGCGGCGCCGGTGGAGGGTGTCGCCGGCTGGGCGCGGCCGGCCACGCCCGCGGCAGCGCGGGCGAGCGGGCTGGAGCCGACGCCGGGCACGTCGAACGACATGGCACGTTCCTCCTGGGGCGCTACGGCCGGCCGAGATCGAGCGACTTCTGGGCCATCTGCTTGGCGGCGTTGAACACCGTCACGTTGGCTTCGTACGCCCGCGTGGCCGAGAGCAGGTCGGTCATCTCGGTGGCGATGTCCACGTTCGGGTACGCCACCATCCCCGTCTGCGGGTCGGCGTCCGGGTGCGCTGGGTCGTAGACCTCGCGCGGCGGAGCCGAGTCGCGGACGATCCGTGCCACCTGGAGGCCGTTGCCCAGCCCATCCGCGGCGGCGGGCAGCGGCTGGAAGACGACCTGCTGGCGGCGGTACGGCTCGCGCTGGCCCGCGGTCCGGGTGGTCTCGGCGTTGGCGATGTTGCCCGCGATGACGTCCATCCGCAGCCGCTGGGCAGTGAGCGCGGACCCTGAGACGTTCATACTGCCGAACAGACCCACGGTGGTGCTCCTTTGGGTGCTGGGTGTCAGGTATCGGGTGTCGGGGGCGGGGCCAGGATGTCCAGGCGTCGGGCCCGGGGCGGAGCCGTGCGGACGCGCCGTTCCACGTGGCGCAGCGTGAGTGTGCGGCAGGCCGCCCCTCGGGCATGAGGGACCGGCCGCCCTTCCGGGGGGCGCGGAGGTACCGCCCGGCGCGCCGCCACGCGTACCGGCCGCCCGGCCACCCTCCGCCCGGGCGTTCGGCCGGTCCCTCCGCCCAGGAACCCCCCACGCGGCCTGGTCCTCGCTGCGCGTCGCGCCAGGAGACTGCGCCGGACAGCACCCACGCGACGCCCGCGTTCAGTCCCGCGGGGAGCGAGCACGCTAGGACGTCGGGCCAAGGGGGGAGGTGCGCGCGCCACGCTGGCGCGCGAGCACCTGTGCGTATTCCCGGAGCGACTCCGCCACGCGCCGCATCTCCTCCGGCGGGATCTCGCGGATCACTACGCCGGTCGTGGCGTCCACGATGCGCACGAGCACCCGGTCCGTCGAGGGATCGACCACGAACTGTGCGTAGGACGGGCGCAGCCCTCCCTCGGCGCGCGCGGCCGTTGGTCCCGCTTGGCGGGGTGAGGGCGCAGGCACGGACGCGGCAGGCGCCACCGCGGGTCGCGGCTGGCCGGGCGGCTTCCCAACCGCCGCGGCCGGCCCCGAGCGGACCGCCGGCTCCACGCGAACGTCTCCTGTCCCAGGCATCCCTGCCGCCTCGTCTTGGCGGGACCCGCTCGCTCTGGTGATGCGGGGGTCCCACTACTCATCATCGGCGGCGGCGGGCGTCTCTTGAGCCCCCGGCCCCAACACCCCAACCTGATACCCGAACCCCGGGCGGCGCGGGGCGCTCTACGCGGCCAGCGCGGGCGTGCGCTCCGTCTCCGGGACGCCGCGCGCGACCTGCTCCCAGGCGCCCAGCAGCTCCCGCAGGAGGCGCTCCACCTCGCGCACCGGCTCAGGCGTCTTCGTGACGTTGGCAGTGACCAGCCGCCCCCCCAAGTACGCGTACAGCACCTGGAGGCTGCGCGCGACGTCGCCACCACGCTCGGCATCCAGGCTGCCCATCAGCTCGGCCAGGATCGCCTGCGCCCGGACGAGGTTGTTGTGCGCGGCCTCCAGGTCCCGCGACTCCATCGCGGCGAGCGACGCCACGCAGAAGCGCACCGCGCCCCGGTACAGCATCAGCACCAGCTCCGCCGGCGATGCCGTCTCGGCCTGGGTCTGCCGGTACACCTGGTGCGCGTTCATCCGGCGCTCTCCCGAACCCCACGCAGTGCGCGAGCGGCGCGCCCACCCCGGGGTACTGCGTGCGCGCTCCTCAGGGGGCTCACCAGGCGGGCCCCACCTGGGAGGGGCGTTGGCGAGCGGCTCTCAGATGGCAGATGGCGGATGGTAGGCTCCAGCGCGCGGCGTCCGCTCTGCGTACGGGGAGTCTTCGCGCACGGCGCACGACCCGCGGCCCACGGCCCGACACCCAACACCCAGCTCTCGATACCCAATCTCTGCGGCCGGCGCCCGTGCTGCGCTGCGGCCCGCGCGGCGATGCGGCGGTTCACGCTGTGAGTATCGGCCGCGCTCCCGGCGAGCTTAGCCACGCCCGCCCTCCAGCCGCCCGTCGCGTTGCGCGCGTCCCGGCGGCCGGGCGCTGGGCCGGCGTGGACCTGGCCGACCCTACGGGACGATGGCGGCGCGGGTCACCTGGCCCTTGTCGGCGGCCTCGAACGCCTCGTTGATGCGCTCCAGCGGGAACGTGTGGCTGATGACAGTGTGCCAGGGGTAGCGGTCGCGGGTGCGCCACACCAGCTCCAGCGCCTGCTGGAGGTGCTCCGCCTCGTAGTAGACCATGTTGTAGACGGTGATGTTCTTGAAGATGAGCTGGCTGGGGTCGAGGTCGCATGTCAGGCCGGGGCTGATGTTGCCGATCTCCAGGTAGCGGCCGGTGCGGCCCAGCATCTGGAAGCCCTCGTTGACCACCCGCGGGTGGCCGACCAGCTCGGCCACCACGTCCGCGCCCCAACCGTCGGTCAGCTCGCGCACCCGCTCCACCCGCTTCGCGCTCTCCGGGGCCTCCCGCAGGTCGATCGTCTCGTCCGCCCCGAAGGCGCGCGCCAGCGCCAGCCGCTCCCGGAGCGCGTCCAGCACGATCACCTTGCCCGCGCCCAGCTCCTTGGCCACCGCCGTGGCGTAGACGCCCAGCCCGCCAGCCCCCTGGATCACCACCGTCTCGCCCAGCCGGAGCTGTGCGAGCTGGAGGCCGCCGACGACCTGGCTCAGGGCGCAGTTGAGGCCGGCGACCGTAGTGTCGCCCAGCTCATCCGGTACCTTGAAGATCGCCGCGCCCGGACGGACGTAGTAGTAGTCGCCGAACGCGCCGTAGAAATGCGGCGCCACGTCGCACGAGCTGGTGAGGTAGGTCCGGGCGTTCGGGCAGGCCCGCGTGACGCGTTTCAGGCACGCGCGACAGGTGCCGCACGGGTAGAAGTAGCGGTAGATAACCCGGTCGCCCACCTCGAGTGGCTTGCCCGCCGTGTCCCGCGTCACACCCTCGCCTAGGCGGAACACGCGGCCGGTCATCTCGTGGCCGAGGATCTGGGGGTACGGCCGCCCGAACTTCGCCACGTCGAACTCCCCGCGCCACTGGTGCAGGTCGGAGCCGCACACGTTGGCCACCGTCGTCTTGACGACGATGGCGCCCGGCTCCGGCTCGGGCACGGGGTACTCCTTCAGCTCCATCGGTCTGCCGGTGCCGTAAAACGCGGCCACTCGTCCGGTCGTCATCGGGGGTCCTCCTGCGTGCTTCGCTCGGCCGCGTTCATCCCAGGCGGACGCGCTACCGCTGGAGCAAGTCCATGTGCTCGTCTGGGTTGCTCGCCCGGATCGGCTCGGCCAGCGCCGGGTAGCGGGCCTGCAGCGCCTCCTTCATCAGCCAGGCTATCCGCCGGTAGGAGAAGTGGCCGGCCGAGCCCGTGCGCAGCTCGACCAGGTAGGCGGCCTGGGCCCAATCCATCTTGAAGAGGCAGCGCACGCGGTAGGCCAGCGGGAGCAGGTAGTCGGCCGCCAGCGGGTCGATCGTACGGACGAGCCGCGCCGCCTGCTCGGCCTTGGCCAGCGTCTCGGCGAACGTTTCCCCCAGCCCCTCTTCGAGCGCCGCCAGCGCGACGCTTGCCCCCAGGCCGGCCTGGAAGGTCTCCTCCGGCCGCTCGAAGCCGTGCGCCGGCGTGTACGGCTGCCGCACCTGCACCGTGCGCCGGTGGCGGTGCAGGTCGCGGAACGACCCGAGGTCCATCAGCACGTCGAACGCGAGTCCGTAGCCCGCCTGGTGCTCGCGCAGCAGCTCGTCGTGCGGCCCGCGGTGGCGGAGCGAGAGCCCAAGCACGTCACGCCGCTGGCTGTCGCTCAGGCCCGCGACCGCCTCCAGCGCTTGGCGATAGGAGTGCCCGGCCGCGTCGTGCCGGTATAGCAGGGTGGCGACGATCTCGTGGAGCGGGTCGGGCGCGGGCTCCACCAGCTCGACCGGACGGGCGCGGTCCGGCTCGCCCACAGGTGACAGGTAGACGCACGCGGCCTCGGCCAGCTCCCGGGCGGTCGCCTCCCTGTAGGGAGAGGCGGTAGCGTACTTGACGAGTGTCGGGGCGACCTTCGGCCGCAGTAGGGCCAGGAGCTCCTCGTCGGCCGCGCCGGCCGGCAGGCGCCCGAGCAGGGGCGCTTCGGCCGGCTGGACGCAGGCCCGTTTCAGCTCGCCCGCGATCTGGCGCAGCTCCGGGTATGGCGACGCGAGGAGACGGGCGATCTGCCGCTCCAGGACGCGTGCAGAGACGACCTGGCCGACGCTGGTGTGCGTGGCGAGTGGCAGCAGCGCCCGCGCCACGTCGAACGCCCGCGCCCGCAGGGTGCGCCGGTGCGCGGCCGCGCTCATCGAGCCGGGCCGCGGGATGGCCGCCACGAGGAGCTCGAGCAGGCGCCCCGAGACCTCCTCGTACGCCGTGAAGAGCGCCTCGGCGGTCTGGCGGTAGACGGGCTCGGCGCCCGAGCCCGCGAGCTCCGGGGGAAAGTACCAGCCGGTGGTGCGGAACGGCTGGTAGCGCGTGCTGCGCTCCTGGCCGTCCCAGAGCTGCTCGTCGACGATGTCGATCGCGGCCAGCAGGGACACCTGCTCAAGCCCGAAGACGAGGTGGGCGAGGTCGGCGATCGAGCGGTGCCCGTACTGGAAGTAGAAGGTGTCCAGGAACTGCTCGGCCTTCTGCGCGCTCAGCTCCTGGATGCTCTCGAGCATCCCCTGGCTGGAGCGCGAGTACTTGGCCATGGCGTACGCCTGCACCTCAGGCGGCACGCCGACCACCGCGTAGATCCGGCGGGGTGGGTACGGCGCGCTGCCCCCGGCCGGTGCGCCAGGCTCGCCTCTCGCCGCCTCGCACCCGGCGGAGGAGGCCTGGCCGGCCGCGGCGCCCGGGAACGCCACGCGCTCAGCCATCACGAACGGCGACCCACGCGGGCCACGGCTGCCCTGATCTGGGCCAGGCGTGGGCCGAGGTCGTTCGCCCCCGCGGGAGGAAGCGCGCAGCGCCACGCGCCAGGCGTTCAGGACCCATGGCCCACCAGCGCCACGCTGTCCCCCGGCCGCACCGCCCCGCCCCTGGCCACGCGCGCCATCTTGCCCGCCCGACCCACCAGCGCCTTGAGCGCATCGGGGTGCACCCGCCGCAGCTCGCGGCACGTCGGCCGGTCCCCGGTGATCTCCAGCTCCGCCTCGGGTCCGACCTTCAGGCGGGCGCCGTCCGCAAGCTGCATCACCGGCAGCCCCTCGATCGTGAGGTTCTCGCCAAGGTCGCCCGGCGCCACCAAGATGCCCCATTCGCCCAGCTCCCGGATCGTCTCCAGGTTCAGGAGGCTCACCTGGCGCAGCGGCCGGCCGGCGTGGCGATCGCCTTCCAGCCCGAAGTCCTCGACGAGCCGCGCCGTCTGACGCGGAATCTTGCGGAACTCCTGCGCCCCGTTGGTGTTGACCGAGATCAGCCGCCCCACGCCCCAAGTGTACGCGTCAGCTCCCGCGCCACGCCGGGGGTGCCGGTTGGAGCCTTCAAGCGGCCAACCCCGGTCAGGTATCGTCCGCGTATGTTGCTAGACGGCAAACGCGGCCTGGTCTTTGGCGTGGCCAACAAGCGCAGTATCGCGTGGGCGATCGCACAGGCGCTCGCCCGGGAAGGGGCCGAGCTGGCGTTCACCTTCCAGGGCGAGCGGATCGAGCAGGGCGTCCGCGAGCTGGCGGCGACGGTGCGGAGCTCGCTCGTGCTCGCCTGCGACGTGACGCGGGCGGACGACCTGGACGCGGTGTTCGGCGCAGCGGAGCAGCAGTGGGGTGGGCTGGACATCCTCGTCCACAGCGTGGCCTATGCGCCCCCGCGCACCTTCGAGCGCCCCTTCCTCGAGACCGAGCTGGCCGACTTCCAGACCGCGCTCGAGATCAGCGCCTACTCGCTCGTCAGCCTGGCACGCCGGGCCGCGCCGCTCATGGACGCGCGCGGCGGCGGCGCCATCGTCACGATGACGTTCAACGCCTCCCAGCGCGCGTACCCGCACTACAACGTCATGGCCGTCGCCAAAGCGGCGCTAGAGGCCGAGGTGCGCTACCTGGCTATGGAGCTGGGGCCGCGCAACATCCGGGTGAACGCCATCTCCGCCGGCCCGGTGCGCACGCTGGCGGCCCGCTCCATCACCGGCTTCACGGTGATGGAGGAGCACACCGAGAAGAACGCCCCGCTCCGCCGCACCATCACGGCCGAGGACGTCGGGAACGCCGGCCTCTACCTGTGCAGCCCGCTGGCCGGCAGCGTGACCGGCCAGATTCTCTTCGTCGACGCCGGCTACAGCATCCTCGGCATGTCGCTGGCGTAGCGCTGCCGCCGTTCCGAGCGGCCCCGCCTACCGCCGCGCCCGCGCCAGCAGCGCCTCCAGGTCCGGGTAGGCCCCGACCAGCGGCTCGGGCAGCGCCGCCTGTGGCCTCGGTTGCCCCAGGGCCAGCTCGAGCTGCAGCGCGTTGACGACCGCCTTGGCGCCGTAGTGGTTGTTGTAGAAGGCGTACGTCTCGCGCGTGCGCCCCGCCACCTCGGCGACTCCGGCGGCCAGCTCACGCTGCTCGTCCTCGGAGTACAGGTAGTTGTAGCGGTCCTCGGCTTCGGCGTGGCGCCACCAGCTCGCGTAATTCCGGCCGTGGAAGCGGAAGTAACCCAGCTCGGCGGTGAGGGGCACCTCGCGGATCGACGTCCGGAACTTCGGCTCGTCGATCATCACCCAGGCCACGTGCTCATCCTCCATCAGCCGGCGGACGGCGGCGGCCTCCTCCGACTCCGTCCAGTCGCGGTGCCGCAGCTCCACCGCCAGTTGGAAGCCGGCGCCTCGGAGCCGGCGTACGAGGTCCTGCAGGTAGTCCAGGCTGCCCGGTTCCGGCTTGAAGCTGGGCGGGAACTGGGCCAGGATCGGGCCCAGCTTGCCCGCTTCCGCGAGCGGCCCAAGCCCACCCACGAAGCGGTCGAAGTCCTCCTGGCGCACCTCGGCCGGCTTGCCCGTGGCCTCTTCGAACATCCTGGGGTGGGTGAACTTCTGCCACAGCTTGGCCGCCATGCGGAAGCCGGCCGGCACCCTGGCCGCCCACGCGCGCGCCGCGGACGGGCTCGGCGGCCGGTAGAAGGAGCTGTTCAGCTCGACCGCGTTGAAGTACCGGGCGTAGAAGGCGAGCTTGTCCCTGTCGTCCAGCCGCTCCGGGTAGAACACGCCGTCCCAGGCCCCCCGGCCCTTCGGGTAGCTCCAGCCGGAGGTGCGACGTAGAGCGCCATTGGCTCCATGGTGCCACTCGCGGCGAGCGGGCGCCAGGCGAGCGGCCATGCGGGCGGTCCCAATTCGTGTAGCACCAGTTCGAAATCGGCCCGTGCATGCCGCCTCTCCCGTCCAGCCCGTTCTGGAAGTGCTACGTAAGGCGGGTACACCCGGCCATGCGGGCGGTCCCCAGGCTGAGAGCCGGCGCGCGCCGACACACCCCGGGCACGATCGGGAACAATCAGCCGTATGCCCGTGACCGGGCTGGGCGAGATCGCCGGGCTGCTCGCCGCCGTGACCTGGGGAACGACCGGCCTGCTCATCCGTGCGCAGGGCACCCGCCTGCCCAGCCTAGCCATCAACGCGCTGCGAACGTCGGTCGCCGCGCTCCTCCTCGTCGGCGTGTGGCCGCTCTTCGGGGGCCCGCGTCCCGTCGCGCTCGGCGCGCTGGGGTTCCTCGTGGCCTCTCTGGCGCTCGGGCTCGGCCTCGGCGACGGCCTCTACTTCGAGGCCATCCGCCGCATCGGCGTCGCGCGGGCCATGCCCATCTCCATGGGCTACCCCGCCATCACCGCGCTCCTCGCGGTGACACTGCTGGGGGAAGCAGTCGACCTGGCCTCGCTGGCGGGTATCGCGCTCACCCTCGGCGGCGTGTACCTGGTGGCCTCCCCCACACGCCACACCACCCTCCACCAGGACGCTCCGCCCACGGACTGGGGAGGCGCGGGGCTGGCCGCGGCGGCGGCGGTGTGCTGGGCCGGCGCCACTATCAGCATTCGTGCCGCGCTCGACCAGGTGGACGCCGCCACGGCCAACGCGGTCCGCCTGCCGCTGGCGAGCGCGCTGCTCCTGCTCGTCGCCTGGCAGAACCACGCGCTACCCTCGTGGGGCACCCTGCGCGGGCGCGCGCTCGCGTTCGTCATCGCCACCGGCCTGACCAGCGGGGTGAGCGCCGCGTTCTTCCTCCTCGCGGTGGAGCAGGCGGGCGCGGCCCGGGCCGCGGTGCTGTCCTCGACCGCCCCGATCTTCGCGGTCCCGATGTCCGTGCTCTACCTCGGCGAGCGAGCCAACTGGCGCATGGCCGTGGGGACGGTCGCGTCGGTCGGCGGCGTCGTCTTGCTGACGCTCAGCGCTGCGCGCTGACCTACCTGAGGTGGCTCAGCAGTGGCTCTCCACTGCGCCGAACCAGGCCGAGCTTCGGTCCACGTGCTGCGAGCACGGCGCTTTCATCCGCGCTGGTACCCAGCCGGGGCATGGGGCAGCGCTGAGCCCACAGCCCACTCGAAGGCGGTCCGCGCCGCGCCCGGCAACCGCAGGCCCGAGCCCGTCCGGAGACGGGGCCGGCCGCGCGTCAGTTGGCGTGGTCGCCGCCCGAGCTGTCGCTCAGCTCCTCGACCGTCCGGAGGAGAGTAGCAATCTCGAACGGCTTGGTGATGCACGCCTGCGCGCCAAGCTGCTCCGCCATCTTCGGCGCCTCACGCGCGGCCGACATGACCGCGATCGGAACGTGCGCGCACACCGCGCTGCCCCGGCACCTGGCGACGAACGTCCAGCCATCCATGACCGGCATCATCAGGTCGAGCAGGACGGCGTCGGGCGGCGCGGCCACGACCTTCTCGAGCGCTTCGGCGCCGTTGGTCGCCGTCTCCACGTGGTAGTTGGAGTCGCGCAGGATGTCGGCGACGACCTCCAGGATGGACGGGTCATCGTCGACGACGAGGATCCGCTTCACGGCAGGCGCGCCCCTCCTGGCGCGTGGCTCAAGGACCGCCACCCACGCGCGGGCCGAAGCGTGTCGCGTGTGCTTCTCTGGATGCTCCGCACGTGGACCAAGGGTCGGCACGCACCGGCGCGGATGCGCCCTACGGACCGGGCTGTGGCCCGCCGCCGTGACGGCCCGGACCACGCGTCCACGGCTTGCAGCCAATGCGTGCGCTGGGAGGCATGGCAGCCTGCGCCCCCCTCACGGCAGACCACCGGCCCCACCCGGAGGCCACGCCTCCACCAGGTCAGCATGGTCCCCGGCCAGTATAGGGCGTCCCCCGCGGCCCATCGGCCGCACGGTGCTGCAACGAGCGTGGGCACGGCCGGTCTCAGGCGGCGCGGCGGCTCGGCCGCGCCGCTTGCCGGCTGCCGCGGACCAGGCGCGCCACCGCGCGCCGCGCCCGGACGAGCACGCCGAGGCCGAGCACCAGGTAGAGCGCGGAGAAGGCGAACATCTCCATGCTCGCCGCGCCGGGATCCTGGAGGCCGGCGCGCAGCACGCCGCCGAGGACGAGCTGGGCGAAGAACAGGCCAGCCAGCAGCGCGCTCTCCCGCAAGCTGAGCGTGAGGTTGGCGAGCACCGCCAGCCCGAAGAAGCTCTGAGCCGCGGTCAGCAGCACCTCCGCCACCTGGCGCGCATCCAACGGCAGCGCAGCCGGCTCGCCTGCCCCCACCGAGTAGGCGACCCCCAGACTGCCGACGAGCAGCGTCCACTGGTTGACCTTCGCCGACACCAGGAGCCCCAGGGCGGACGGCGCCTTGCCTCGCACCGCGAGCAGGGCCGCGACGAGGAACTCGGGGGTTTCGCTAGCCAGTGGCGCCAGCCACTGCACGAGCAGGAACTCGTCGATGCCGAGCCGCTTCCCGGTCTGGACCAGCCCCTCGGCGAATGGCTCAGCGGACAGGCCGATGGTCAGGCCGGCGAACGCGAACAGCGCCAGCACCGCTGCACGCCGCCGCCCTGTCGGCAGGGCGCCGATCGCCGCCGCCGGGCCCACCAGCTCCGGCTCCTCGGCCTCGGAGCGGGCGGCGAACACCGCGTAGGCCGTGAACAGGCCGACCAGGATGGCGCTATCGACCAGGGTGATGCTCGCCTTGAGCGGCAGGGTGAACGAGTAGACCGTGGCGACCGCCAGGAAGACGAGTCCGCCCGCGCCGCC
Organism: uncultured Chloroflexota bacterium; assembly: GCA_964435115.1. GTDB lineage: Bacteria > Chloroflexota > UBA6077 > UBA6077 > CF-72 > CAYSYM01. Next base: position 33,855 of record CAYSYM010000015.1, read on the forward strand.
GCGGTCGAGCCGCAGCACCCGTGTGCGGCGGGCCAGCCAGGCCAGCACCGCCACTGCCGGCCAGCCCAGACCCAGCAGCAGGCGGTTCGACCCGGTCATGTTGGCGGCGGCGTACGGGGCGAACGTGGGGTCTTGGCCCGCCTTCCAGGCGAAGATGATGTCGACCGCGTACTCGGGGAAGACGGCCAGCAGGGCCACGGCGGTGAGCGACAGGGCGCGCGGGATGTCGCGCTCGGCTGCCTCGGCCGCCCACGACATGGCGAACGCGGCGCCGACCACGCTCATCCCAAACAGGAGTGTGGCCGGCTCGACGGGGACCGGCAGCAGGCCCAGGCGCACCAGCGCGGCCGGCACCGCGGCCAGCACGGCCAGGGCGACCGCGACCACGGCGCTCACGGACCCGCCTCGGCCCGGGCGGAGAGGGTGGCGGAAGGGTGGGGCACGTCGGTTCTCCGGCGGAGCGCAGGCTCGGCGCCGCGGGCCGGTGGTGCGGAAGGGGAGGTTCCGGACGCTCCGACCCGCCCCACGTCGCTCCGCGCGTGGGGGTGGGCCGAAGGTCTGGCTGGGCGCTGAGCGGTCAGGGCCGGCGCGGCCACGGCGTGGAGCCGAGCGTGTTGACCGCGCCTCCGCCCGAGTGGGCGGCAGTTACTCCCCTTCGGGACGCTGCACGCCCAGTGTACCGCATCGCGCCCTGCCAGCGGGCCGCCCGTGCGACGCTTCGAGGCAGTGGGGCGCGAGCCCGGCCGGCGCGGGCGGACGCTGGCCGAAGCGGATCGCCGCCCCTCAGCGTGGACCGAGCGTGGAGACAAGGGCACCGGCGGCGGCGAGCGCTCCCAGCAGCTGCACCCAGGCCAGCACCCGCCCCACCCGCGTCGCCGACCCGAGGAACGAGGGCCGACCGAGAATGCGACGCCAGGCATCGACGAGGGCACCCAGCAGCGCGCCCACCGCCACCACCGCCCGGAGCAGGACGGCAGCCGCCTCCGCTCCCTGCGCCGCCAGCAGGGCCGTGCCGCCCAGCAACCCGACCAGCGTGACGACGAGCAGGAGCCAGTTTCGGAAGGTGGGGCCAACCCACACCTCCTCGGGCAGGTGCCCAACCGGCTGCCGGCGGAGCGCCCGTATGGCTGGCACCAGCACCAGCCCGGCGAGGAAGCCGCCGATGTGGGCGAAGTAGGCCACGCCCCCCTCCTGCGCCGGCACTCCGAGCGACGCTACGCCCTGCCCCAGCTGCAACAGGAACCAGAAGCCGATGAGCAGGAGGGCGGACACCCGCCCCACGGTGAAGAACGGCCCGAAGAGGAGGAGGGCCCGCACCCGCGCGTCGCCGAACAGGAGCAGGTAGCCCGCCAGCACGCCCGCGATGGCGCCACTGGCGCCGATGCCGGGCACGGTCGACCCCGCCAGCGCGAAGGCGTTCACCAGCCCCGCGATTACCCCTACGCCGAGGTAGAAGGCCAGGAACGTCAGGTGGCCCAGGGCGTCCTCGACGTTATCGCCGAAGACCCACAGGAAGAGCACGTTGCCGGCGATGTGCAGGAACCCGCCGTGGATGAACTGCGACGTCAGCAGGGTGATGTACACCGGCGCGGGGACCGGCGGCGGAAGGTCCCGGCCGCTGGTGACCTCTGCCGGCACGACACCCCAGGCGCGGACGAAGTCGGCCAGGGCCGCATGGGGCAGGCGGAGCTCGAACAGGAATACCAGGATATTGAGCGCCACCAGCCCCACCGTGACGAACGGAACGCTCCGTCGCGCCACGTCTGGCTGGTCGGCGTACGGGATCACCGCCACTGGCGCCGCTCCACGACTCTCTCAGCAGCCCACACCCTGCGCTCGCCCACGCAGCCCGCGTGCCAGGGGGCTGGAGCGCCGGCACGGGGCGGCGTAGAATTCAGGCCACCGAAGATGCCTTCGCCCCACAGAACGAGCTACGCCCGGTCGGGTCCGGGGGCGCGGCGCGCGATGGCGCGGCTCGAGCACCTGCCGTGGAGCCCCGGCGGGGCGAGGCCGGCCCTCTTCCTCCCACCCCTGCTCATCACGTTGGCGGCGATGCTCTGGGGGACCGACGGGCTCTGGCGCAGCCAGCTCATCGCCGCGATGCCGTCGTCGTTCACGATCGTGTTCTGGGAACACCTGCTGCTCGTCGCGGCGACGGGCTGGCTCCCCTGGCGCGACCGGCATCAACTCGCCACGCTCGACGCCGGTGACTGGCTCTCGGTCGCTGTGGTCGGCGTCGGGGCGAGCGCGCTGGCGACGGTCCTGTTCACCCAGGCGTTCCGGCTCGCGAACCCGAACACGGTGCTGCTGCTGCAGAAGGCCCAGCCGCTGGTGGCGATCGCGCTGGCGACCGCGCTCCTGCGCGAGCCGCTGCCCGGCCGCTTCTGGCCGCTGGTGCCGGTCGCGCTCCTCGGGACCTACCTGATCAGCTTCGGCGACGCCGGGCCGATCGCCTCGCTCGCGGCCGCCGGCGACGCGCCGCTGGGCGCGACGATGGCCCTGGGTGCGGCCACCCTGTGGGGCACGGGGACGGTGCTCGGGCGCCGCCTGCTGGCCAAGCTCGCGTTCCCGACGCTGACCGCGCTCCGCTTCACCGTGGCGCTGCCGGCGCTAGCCGTCTCCGCCGCCCTGTCGGGGTGGGCGATCCCCGGGCGCACGCAGGTGCCACCGCTGGTCGCGACCGCGCTCCTGGCTGGGCTGCTCGGGCTGCTGCTCTACTACCGGGGCTTGCGTGAGACACCGGCGGCGGTCGCGACCCTCTGCGAGCTGAGCTTCCCAATCACCGCGATCCTCCTGAACGTGTTCCTGCTCGGTGCGCCCGTTACGGCGAACCAGGTGGTCGGCGTCGCCCTGCTCTGGGGAGCGCTCGCGCTGATGCGCCACCGCCCCGTGCCAGCCGAGAAGGTCGCCCGCCCGGTGCCCACGGCGGCGTAGCGTGCCCACCCGGGGTCGCGGCGCCCGGTTCGGCCCCGCCTGGGCCGGCGCGCGGATCGTCGCGCTCGCCGGCGGGGTCGGCGGGAGCCGGTTCGTGCGCGGCCTGCGCGCGGCCGCGCCGGGCGCCGAGCTGACCGTGGTCGTCAACACCGGCGACGACATCACGCTCCACGGCCTGCGCATCTCGCCCGATGTCGACACGGTCCTCTACGCACTCTCCGGTCTGGTGAACGAGAAGCAAGGCTGGGGGCCGCGCGGCGACACGTTCCGCTGCCTGGCGGCCCTGGAGCGGCTCGGGGGCGAGACGTGGTTCCGTCTCGGCGATGTCGACCTGGCGACCCACCTGCGCCGGACGCAGCTGCTGGCGGCGGGATGGACGCCGAGCACGGCCACGGCCGAGCTGGCCGCCCGACTCGGCGCCGGCGGAGTCACGATCTTGCCGATGGCCGACGAGCCGGTCGAGACGTGGGTGGAGCTGGCCGCAGACGGGCAGTGGGTCCACTTCCAGGAGTACTTCGTGAAGCGGCGGACCGAGGCGCCGATCCGGGCGGTGCGCTTCGAGGGGATCGAGGCGGCGAAGCCGGCGCCAGGCGTGCGCGAGGCGCTCGCCCGGGCGGACCTGGTCGTCCTCTGCCCGAGCAACCCCTTCGTGAGCCTGGCGCCCATCCTGGCCGTCGCCGGGGTGCGCGAGGCGGTCGCCGCGGCCCGCGCGCGGGGCGCGGTCGTGGCCGGGGTGAGCCCGATCATCGGCGGCGCGACGGTCAAGGGGCCGGCGGCGCGCATGCTGGCCGAGCTGGGCCACGAGCCCTCGGCGGTCGGCGCGGCGGCCGTCCACGCCGACCTCCTCGACCTCTACCTGATCGACCCGGTCGATGCCCACCTGGCACCGCGCGTCGCCGCGCTCGGGCCCCGACCCGTCGTCGCCGACGCGCTGATGCGCGGGTGGCGCGGCGAGGCGCGCCTGGCGCGGGTGCTCCTGCGCGCCGGGCTGGGCCGCCCCGCGGCCGGGTGACCACCGCCGTCTGGGCGGTCGTGGTCGCTCGCACCGGGCCGACCGCCAAGAGCCGGCTCGCCGCCGTCCTGGGGCCGTCGGAGCGCGCCGCGCTCGCCCTGGCGATGCTCGCCGACGTGCTCGCCGCCTGCGCCGCGGCGCCGCTCGCGGGCACCGTGGTCATCACCGACACGCGGGCGGGCCGCGACCTCGCCGCCACCCGCGGCGCGCGGGCGCTGGCCGACCCGGGCGACGGGATGAACGCCGCCGCCACGGCGGGGCTGCGCGCCGCCGCGGCGGCCGGCGCAGAGGCGGCGCTCATCCTCCCGGGCGACGTGCCGCTCGTGCGGCCGGACGACCTGCGGGCGGTGGTGGCGGCCGGGGCCGCCGGGCCCGCCGTCGTCGTGGCGACGGACCGGGCGGGCACCGGAACGAACGGCCTCCTGCTCCGCCCGCCCCGGGTCGTCGCGCCGACCTTCGGCCCCGGCAGCGCCGAACGCCACCTCGCGGCTGGCCGCCGGGCCGGCGCGCGGCCGGTCCGGATGCTCCGGCCTCACCTGGCGGCCGACGTCGACTCCCCGGCCGACCTCGAGGCCCTCCGGCTGAGTGCGGCCGGGGTCACGGCCCGGGCGCTCGCCCGGATCCGGGTGCCAACTGGTGGGTGACGGGCGACGCCTACCAGGCACCGCGGTGGACGACCGACGACGCCGGCCGGCGACCCCGCCGCAGCGAGCGGGACGGCCGGTCCGGCGCCGGGTAGCCGATGGCAACCGCACCGATCGGCGCGTAGGCGTCGGGCACGCCGAAGGCGGCGCGGAACGCGGCGTGGTCGCGGACGCCGAAGAAGAGCGCGCCGAGTCCGGCGTCGACGGCGGTGAGGAGCATGAGCATGGCCGCGAAGGCCGCGTCCACGTGCCAGTACGGCACCGGCCAGCGCCCTTCGTCGCGGTCGGTCCACCCCTTGTCCGGCTCGGCGTACCGATCAAGGTAAGCCTGCTTATGGGCGAGCGGCACGACGACCAGCGGGGCGTCGTACACACCCGGCCAGCCGTGCCTGGAGAAGGCGCGGTCGGGAGACGCGGCCGCCCAGAACCGCGCCGTCTGGTCCGGCCCGTGGAAGGCGAGCAGGTCGACACCCTGAGTGAAGCCGGCCGACGGCCCGCGCCGCGCATTGGCCAGGATGCGCTCGACGGCCTCGGGCGGGATCGCTCGCCGCTCGAAGTTGCGAACCATCTGCCGGCAGCGCACGACGTCCTCGAACTGCACGTACCCCTCCGCGCGACTACCACCCCGGCCTGTCAATGGAGACGCATACTGGCTGGCCCAAGGCGTCCGAACCCGTTGCGTCCAGCCGCCCTTCCCGGTCGGTCCGACTCAGTCGTTGTGAGGAGGAGCCGGGGAGTGATGCGGTCGCTACCGGGGGGTGCGACGCGTGCCGCTCGAGCCGCGGCGAGCATAGTAGCCCGCGTCGCCGGCCGCTCACGAGGCCGGCTCGCCCGAGCGCGCGTCCGACGTCGACGTGATGAGGAGGACCTTGCCGGTCGCACCGCGAGCGATAGCCGACACTACCTCCACCACGATGGGCGGCACGCGCACCTCCTGGGCGACGAGCGCCTCGCGCATGGCGCGCTCAACGGTCGTGCGGGCGGTCTCATCGCGCAGGCCCACGACTCGCACACGGAGGAGGTCCGGCTCCTGCACGACCTGCCACCCCTCAGCGAGCACGAGGTCCATCACGCGGTGGAACACGACCGGGTTCACCAGCACCGGGTTGCCCGTGACGCCCGGGAACGTCAGCACCTCCTGCGCCTTCCCCTGCACGCTCTCGACCAGGGTGAAGGGCCGGCCGCACGGGCAGGGCCGCGCGGCCAGCCGCACGCTGTCGTCGAGCACGTAGCGGATGAGCGGCAGGGTCTGGCTGCCCAGCACCGTCACCAGCAGCACGTCGCCGAACGTGCCGGCCGGGACCGGCCGGTAGTCGCGGTCCACGACTTCGACGATCAGGCGGTCCTCAAACAGGTGCAGGCCGGTGTGGCGGTTGCACTCGGCGGCTATGCCGCCGGCCTCCGTGGCGGCGTACTGGTCGAAGAGACGCTTGCCCCAGGTCGCTTCGATCACCTGCCGCGTCCGTTCGGTGAGCACCTCCGCGCCAGTGAAGATCAGGGCCGGCGCGATGCGCAGCCGCCCCGCGCGCTGCTCCGCCGCCAGCACGCCGGCCACGCTGGGGTAGGCGACCGCGATCTCCGGCTGGAACGCGTTCAGCGCCGCCACCAGGTGCCGGACGGGCTGGCCGGCGTCCAGCCGGAGCGTGGCCACCCAGCGGCTGCCGAGCGTGGCCCCGACCCGCGCCGACATGTGCCAGGGAACGGTCGACGCCACGACGGCGATGCGCAGACGCCGCCAGGGCAGCACGGGGTACCCGGTCCAGTCGTGGCCGCGCGCCCAGGAGGCCAGGAATGCCCCCCACTCCGCCTGGTCGAACAGGAAGATGCCCCGACGTCCGCTGCTGCCCGAGGTGGCGTTCACCCAGTAGCGGCCGAGGAAGCGGTCGTCACCCTGGAGCGTCGCCACGTGCTGTTCGAGCGCCGCGAGCCGGACCGCCGGGTCGGTCACGAGCTCGTCGAAGTGCTCCATGAGCGTCGCCTTCGTGAGCACCGGCAGCTCGTTCAGTGGCGCCTGCTCCAGGCCCGCGTGGCTGCGCCGGTAGAAGGGGGAGCGCGCGCAGGCGAACGCCCGCAGCGCCCGTAAGCCGCGCGTCTGGTGCGCCAGCAGGCGCCGCCGGCTCCAGCGGTCGTGCCAGAGCAGGCGCTGGCGTTCCCAGAGCACGCGGGCCAGCAGCAGGGCCTCAGGGAGACTGGGCGGGGCGACCATGGACGACCTGGCAGATAGGCGAGCGGTACAACACGTGCCGCCACCGGCTCACGCGCCAGGCGCCAGTCCCTCGCCCGGCGCCGGCACCCCGGCGTTCCAGCGCCCAGGGCCGTGCGAAGCACCAACCGCTCCTCGCCAGCCTACCACCGCCCAGCGTGGGGGCCCGCGCGTTGGCGGCGCGGGGACCCTGAGGGCGTCCGCTCGCACGCGGCGCCGCTTTCCCCTCCCATGGGGCACAGGCGGAGGACCGGAAGATCCGGAGCGCTCCGCTCCCCCCTCGGTCGAACCTTGCCAACGCCCGGCCCCTGTGCGTAGCATCGGCGCGTCTCGCGCGTCGTTTGCTCGATGGCTAAGCAGGTGGGCCACACTTCCGGGGGGTCGTGGCGAACGTCGGCCCACCCGTCCAGCACGGATCGCCCCGCCTCATCCTCGGGGCGGGTGAAGGCGACCCGGGGCGGCCGCGGCGCAGCGCGGTGGCGGGGCGTGCGTCCCGCCCGCCGTTCCCGGGCGCCGGCGCTGCTGCTCGGCCTGGCGGCGCTGGCGCTGGCGCTGTGGGGGATCCCCGTCTTGCAGGTGGCCGCCCTCCGCCAGGCTGTCGCCGTGCAGCCAGGGCTCTTGCCGAGCCAGCGCCTCCAGCTCGAACACGCCGTGCTGGCCACGGAGAACGCCGCCCGCGGCACCCTGGCGGTCATCCTCGGCGGCACGCTCCTCCTGGCCGGCCTCCTGCTCGCCTGGCGGCGGGTGGACGCGACCCGCGTGGCGCGCGTGTCCGAACGGTTCACCGCCGCGGTCGAGCAGCTCGGCAGCCAGCGACCGGACGGTTCGCCACGCACCGAGACGCGGATCGGCGGGCTCTACGCGCTGGACCGCATCGCCCGAGAGTCCAACGCCGAGTCCTGGCCCGTGATAGACGTCCTCACCGCCTACGTGCGCGGCAACGCCCCCTGGCCCCCGCGCGCGCACGCCGGCGACGGGGGAGCCGACACGCTGGTGGCCCCTCGCGCGGACATCCAGGCCGCCCTCTCCATCCTGGCGCGGCGCCGGCCGCCACCCTCCGTCGTGGACGTGCCGCTGGACCTGCACGCGAGCGACCTGCGCGGCGCGAGTCTGGCCGCCGCCCGTTTCGAGGGCGTGAACCTTCAGGATGCCAACCTGGACTGGGCTGACCTCTCGCGCGCGCAGTTGCGGGGGGCGAACCTGCGCGCGGCGACGCTGCGCGGCGCGCGTCTGAGCGGGGCGAACCTGGAGGGCGCCCACGCGACACGTGCCGACCTGGAAGCGGCCCACCTGGACGGCGCGAGCCTGCGGGGCGCCGACCTGAACGCGGCGAACCTGAAGGGCGCCGACCTCTGGGAGGCCAATCTCACGGAGGCGAACCTGCGCGACGCCGACCTGAGGCGAGCCGACCTGGCGCAGGCCAGGCTGGAAGCGGCCATCCTCTGGCGGGCTAACCTGGAAGGCGCCGACCTGGAGGGCGCCGCGCTGGCCGGGGCCCACCTGGAGCGAGCGAACCTGCACGGCGCCACCGGTCTGACTCAGGCGCAGGGCGAGGCGGTGATCACCGACCACCGCACCATCCTGCCCGACCCCCTGCGACCGCCGCCGGAACAGGAGCCGCTGCTGCCGGCGGCAGCCGAGCCGCCAGTGAGGCTGGAGCTCTCGCCGGCCGCACAGGCCGCGCTGCTCGAGCTGGCACGCCGCGGCGGGGAGGACGAACGGGAGCTATCTCGGCGTGGGGAGTGACCGACTCTGACAGAATCCACCTGATGGCCTACGCGGGCGCGAGCAGGTGCTCCGACACACGGGGGCGAGACGACTACGACCGGGAAGGAGGACGACCGCCGCCATGAACGGTCGTTTGGAGGAGTCGGCCGCAGGCGCGGGCGGCCTCAGCCCGCGAGCCGAGGAGCAGGCGCTGTCTGACCTGGACCTCCCGGCGATCCGGGAGCGGTGGGCGCGCGTCATCCCCGGGCCCTGGGCCGTGCGGCCCGTCGAAGGAGCCACCGCGCAGGGGATCGCGGTGCCCGAACGGTGCGAGACGATCGTCTCGATGAGCGCGCGGCTGGGGCACGAGGTGGTGGTGGCGATCGTGCCGGTCCCCGGGCGGCCGGATGCCGAGGCCATCGCGTGGGCGCGGGAGGACGTGCCGCGACTGCTCGCGGAGGCGGAGCGGCTGCGCGGCGCAGAGGCCGAGGTCGCTCGTCTCCGCGCCCGGGTGGCCGAGCTGGAAGCCCTGGTGGAGCTGGCGCGCCAGGTCGGGACGCACGTGGAGCAGCTCATCCAGGCCGCGGTCGACGCGGAGCGGGCCGAGTGCGCGCGCCGGGCGGAGCGCCTCAATCACGCCTGACCTGCGCCCGGGCGCCGCTGTAGGCGCCGGCCGCGGCGAGACCGAGCGCGAGGCCGCCGATGGTCGCTTCCAGCCAGGCCCGGCCGGCCGGGCTCCCGCTCGCGGCGGAGTAGCCCAGGCTGGCCAGGAGTCCCAGGGCGATGGCCAGGGGCGCCGCCCACCGGGTGGGCAGGCCGAGCGCCTTGGCCACTTCGGTCAGGGCGACGATGAGCGGGACCACGGCGACGCCGGCGATGGTGGTGGCAGTCGGGTCGGACATGAGCAGCCTCCGAGTGATGAGTGATGGGGAGAGTCATCAGGCCTCCACGAGGACGAGGTGGGCCACGGTCCAGGGGCTGGCCGGGTCGGCCTGGGCGCGCCTCTGTAGCACCTCCTTCAGCTCGCGGAACCACACCTGGCGAGCGCGACCTTCCAGGTCCACGAACGGCAGCGGGCCGGGCTCGGCGCGGAGCGCCCACAGGGCCGCGGCGAGCTGGCGGGCGCTCCGCGGCTCGAGCGTGTTGTCCAGCCGGCGGAGCGGCCGCTGCGCATCACCCTCCAGCAGCACGGCCAGTTCCCACTGCCGGCGCACCGCGGGCGCCAGGACCGCGCGGAGCGCGATCTCCCGGAGCTCGGGCCCGTCCGCCAGCGCTGGCCCACGCGCCAGCCGGGCGCGGAAGGCCGTGCCCCGCGCCACCGTCCCGGGCGGGAAGGGAAGCGTCGTCACCTCCGTCCCGGCCACGTCGGCCGAGCCGAGCGTCTGCCACGCGGCGGCTGTATCGAGCCGGTAGTCCAGCCCGATGCTGGCGCCGGCGGGCAGCGGGGCATGCCGCAGCTCAACCAGCCGCAGGCTCTTCTCCAGGTCGGGCAAGCCGTGGTCGAAGGGTGGCGTCTCGACCTCGCCGGGGCTCTCGAAGCCGTCCAGGCCCAGACGGGAGACCTCCGCGCCGCCAGCCGCTCGCGCGACGCCCAGGTACAGCGAGCCCCCGAATACGCCGAGCGCCAGTGCCTCGTCGCCGGCAACCCCCGCCACAGCGACGCTCCAGGCGCCGCGGGCCGGATCGTACCGACGGACGGCCACGCTGCCGCCCGCCGGGTCGCGGAAGCCAGCCCACAGGGCGCCGCCAAAGGCGACCAGCGCGCGCACCGGGTCCGGACCGGCACCCTCCGCCGACCCGGTTAGGAGATCCGCGAGCGTGCCCGCCCGCCGATCCCAGGCGAGCACGCGGTCGCCAGCCGACCAGCCCAGCACCAGCCGCGCCTCAAGCGTCGCGGCCGAGACCGGGTACCCGTCCCCAAACGCGCGTTCGTGGGCCAGGCCCGCAGCGGCGCCGGCGTACGCGTAGAGGCTGCCGCGCGGCTGGCCCGTGGGGTCGGCCGCGCCGACGTACAGCCGGCCGTCCGCCACCGCCAGCGCCTCGACGCGCGGCTCCTCCAGCACGGCGACGATGCTCTGGGCGCTGCCGTCGAAGGCCTGCAGCCAGCCGGGGCCGGCGCTGGCGCTGTTGCCAAGGAACAGGCGCGCCGAGCCGTCGAACCAGGCGACCGCCATGGCGCTGACGCTGGCGACGCTCGCATTGGTCCAGGCCGTGGTGAGCGCGCTGCCGTCCCAGCGCTGCACGGTCCCGTCGCCGCCGTTGCCCACGTACAGAGCATCGCGGTACACGGCCAGGCTGCGGACGCCGGGCTTCCCCGTAGTGAATGCCAGCGACCAGGTGGCGCCGTCGAATGACCACACCTCGCCCGGGGCGGCCTCGAGGCCGACGTACAGCCGGCCTCGAAAGACCGCGAATGCTCGCGCGCCCTGCCCGAACACCGGACCCGCGCCACTGTCCGCCACCAGCGGACCCAGCCTCAGCGAGCCGCCGGGGCCGGGGACGACCCCGCTGCCGCGGACCCAGCCGTCAGGCTGGCCGGGGTCGGCGAAACGCCGCACCCCGTCGCCCTGGCCGAACTGCCGCTGGCGCTGGACGCGCTCGTAGAAGGGATCTGCCGTCGCGGGCGCCTCCCCGGCTGGCAGCGCCCCCGCGGGTACCTGGGCCAGCGAGCGGACGACGTAGCTGGCCGGGTCGATCAGGAAGCCCTGGCCGCCCAGGGTGACGTGGTACGGCGTCACGGGTGGTGCGGGGCCGGAGAGCTGGTGGAGGGGGCGCCCGAGCTCGAGTCGGCCGGCGTCGGAGTGAGGGCGTCCCGCAGCTCGCTCCAGCGCGGGCCCGGGCAGGCGACGATGGGCATCAGCTCGCGGTGGGCGCGGACGACGAGCGCGCGGCCGAGCTGCCGGCTGAGCGCGGCCACCAGGGCGCGGCCGGCCGCGAGCTGCGCGTCCGGCGCCCGCGCCTCGGTCCAGGCGCCGGCGAGACAGACCGCCAGGTACTGAGCGCTCCCCGCCGCGCCCGCGTGCCAGGTCTCGACGTCGAGGTCCTGGCACCACTCGATCGTGCCGTCAGCGTGGACCACGTAGTGGTAGGCGATGGCCGGGTAGGGGTCGCCTTCCACCTTGGTCGCCTGGTAGAGCGCCAGGCTCTCGGCCGAGGTCGCGGCGTCCGTCGCGTGGAGGGCCACGCCGACGATCCGCTCGAGCGGACGCTGCCGGTACGGGATGCCATCGGGCCGAACGGCCAGCCGGCCGCGACGGTCGAGGAGGGGATGCGGCGCTGGAAGTGTGAGCATGGTAGGGAGGCGGACTGTGTCCAGCGGGGTGACGCAGAGGGCGCGCGTCAGGCCGTCGTGATGCCCTGCAGGCGCGCGACGGCGGAGTCGCGCAGGAGGGCCAGCCCTACGTACCAGCGGAGGCGCACCCGAGCGGCGTCTTTCGACTCGAGCTGCCCGATGTCCACCGCCTCGATGCTCCCGTTCTGCAGGCCGACGAGCCCGTCCGCCTCGCCGAAGTGGAGGGCGTAGATGCTGGAGAGGTTCGTCCCCGTCCCCAGTGTCTCGTCGTCGGGCAGCCAGTCGCTCGCCTCGACCAGGATGCCGTCATACGCCATGACCATGCGACCGAAGGCAGTCTCGCCCCGCTCCACATAGTGGTTGCTCGCCTGCAGCAGGCTCTTCAGCTTGCGGCGCGTGCGCTTCGACATGAGCAGCATGTCCGGCTTGCCGCCCTTGACGAGGTCGATGAGCTGGTCGACCAGCGCCAGGGTCAGGCTGCCACCGTTGGCACCCGGCGCGATCGTCTGCGCGGCCGGCGTCAGCTTGCGCACACCGTCGAAGCTGTTCGGGTCGAACAGCACGTCGCCGATGACGAACGCCTCCTCGAACTTCCGGGCGATGCTCTTCGCCTTGAGCTGAGTCTGGACGGCGCGCTGGTCCGTGACGTTGCTGCGGGTGCGCTGGATGAAGTTGTCCACGTCGGCGTCGCCGCCCAGGATGGCGAGGTTGGCGGTCTTCTCGGTGAAGGTGGCCGTGCCTTCGGTCCAGGCGCCGTTGACGGCAAAGAAGCCCGCCCCGCCCAGGGTGTTCTCCTGGTTGTAGCGGTACGAGTTGCCCTCGACGGTGATGAACGGGAGCGCCTGGAGTACCGGGCTGTCTTCGAGGATCGTCTCGATGACGCCTCGCTGGAGCAGGTCCTGCGAGAGCTTGGCGCTTTCGACGAGTGAGAGGGCCATGGGAACCTCCGGGTGTCAGATTTCAGCTCGCAGATGCCAGAGGTGGGATGTCAGCTTTCGGACGGCTGCCTTTTGCCAGGTGCCACTTCCCAGTGGGAATTGCTCGGGATGAAACGTGCCGAGCACCTACCGGCGCAGGGCGGTGGCGATCTTCTCGAATGGCGATAGCGGCAGTGCCTCCAGCGTGTCGCGGGCGGGCGTGCCAGCCGGGACGGCCGGAGCCTCTGGCGCGGGCCCTGCGGCGCCCGCCCGCTCGCGCTCCAGCTCGGCGCGCGCCGCCAGGCGGGCAGTTTCGAACGCGGCTCGCGCGACGCCCACGCTGGCTTCGAGCGCCTCGGGCGAATCCCCGCCCACCAGCTCCGCGACGACGGCGCCGGCGTTCTCGGCCAGCAGCGCGCGGCGCAGGTAGGCCAGGGCGCGCTGCCGCTGCTCCTCCATCGCGCCCTGGAGCATCGCCATCTGCTCGGTGGAGCTGGGCGCCTCGGGCGTCTCGGCGGTCGGGTGCTCGGGTGTCTCGCTCATCGGGTGCTCCTCCTGGGGTGTTGGGTACTGGGTGTCAGGTGAGGACGGAGCGGCTCGGGGGTGGGGCGTACGGCTCGGCGCTCACGGTCCGAGCGCTGCCAGGCGGCCGGTGCGCAGGGCGCGCCGGCGGGAGGCGACCACGTCGCCGAACGCCTGCTCGTAGCGAGCAGCGAGGTCCAGACTGGGTGGCGCGGCCCGGGTCTCGCGCAGCGTCTTCGCTTCCACGAGCCACAACCAGCGCAGGGCGCGCGCGGCGATAGCCAGCACGAGCAGTGGGTCGTCCCCGGGCGGGGTGGCCAGCACGTCGGCGTCGGCCGCGGGCTCGGCGTAGAGGGCGGCGTAGCGCACGCGAATGACGGCCCCCGAGCGGTCGGGCGCCGGCTCCAGCACCAGCAGGCCACCGTGGATCCGGTAGCCGCCCGCGTCGGCCGGGCCGGCCCCACGCGCGAGCGCGAGCGCCTGCCCTGGTGGGAGCTCGACCGACACCACGGCCACCACGTCGGCGGGCAGGGGGTAGGCGCCCTGCCCGGCCAGGCTGGTGAGATCCAGGGTCGCGGATCGCGGCAGGGCGCGACCGTAGACCCGGATCCCTTCCCGCGCCCAGGCGTCCAACCGCTCGTCGGGCCAGAGGGGTGTCACCCCGGTGTCGCCCAGCTCCGCTCGCGCGCGGGCTCGCAGGTCAGCCAGGGTAGTCATGGCTCGGCCTGCCCCCGCTCGTCCTGAATCCGCCGCAGCTCCTCCTCGGGGCTCTCGGCACCCAGGGCGTCCAGGGCGGTGGCGCGGCTGCGCAGCCCGGCCTGGACCAGGGCGATGTTGGTGCGCACCTCGGCCGCGTCGTCGCGCGGGACGAGGGGCGGCCAGATCACCCGGGTGTCGGGAATGGGCGGTCGGCTGGCCGAGGGGCGCCGGCGTGCCTCGACGCCCTGGTACAGCCCGAACCGGGCGGCAAGCGCCAGGATGAGCGCGCTGCGCCGGCGCAGCCCCACCTCCCAGAAGACCCGCTTCCGCAGCGTGCGCATGATGAGCGGGCGCAGCTCAGTCTCCAGCGCGACACCCGACAAGAGGCGGCCCGAGTCGCCAAATGAGGTCCGGGGCGTCTCGGCCACCTCGTACAGGGCGCGGAAGAGGAGCTCCACGTGCGCCTGCACGGATGGCGGCTGGCCGCGCCATTCCAGCAGCTGCACGTCGGCGTCGGCCGGGATATCCCAGACCGTCCCGCTCCCCACCGCCAGGTCCGAGTGCTCCTGCACGCCGCGGAAGATGACCGGCGGGTCGGCGTGATACCGGATCGAGTCGCTCTGGTCGCTCAGCCGGGCGTTGATCTCGCGGTTGAGCGGGATCACGTCCCGCAGGTCGGAGACACCCCAGGCCGAGTTCGGGGGCTGGAGGTTGGGGATGTGGACGAAGGGGATCAGCCCGCCGTACGGGTTCGGCTCGCGGCGCACCGTCTGATCCTCCACCAGCACGCTGAAGCTGTCGGGCGTCCATTGCTCCACGACAACGGCCACGGCACGCCCGGGCCGTACGCCGTACGCGACCGCCACCTGGTCGGCCGAGAGGCCGTAGACCAGGTGCACGCTCGTGAGAGCGGCCGGATCGTCGGCGGCGCGCTCAGCGAAGAACGCCACCGGGTCGACGTTGGCGACGCGGACGCGCTGCTCGGCGGCGGACCACGTCACCTTGAAGGTGGTGTCGCCCAGGACGGCGCCGTTCGTCGCGCCGTGCAGGTCGACGGACGCCAGGTCGTTCTCCTGGTACACCCGGTACAGGAGCGCCTCTGCCCCTGGGTCGGCGGGGACGGCGAAGTTGAGACCGCGGCCGAGCAGGTAGCTGACGCCCTTGTCGACAATCGCCCGAGCGTAGTTCACCGTCAGGCGCGTGCGTCCGCGCGCCGCCGACCCGGGCGAGAGGTGGTCCCAGTGCTCGCCGCCGTAGAAGCGCAAGTACTGCTGGTAGCGGCGCAAGCGCTCGGAGTCCGCGGCCCGCAGCCGATCGGCTAGGGCGACCGCGGCGGTCGGCGCGGCCCGCGCCGCGCGGGGGAGCAGATTGAGTCGCATGGGCGGCAGCGTCTTCCCGGGGGGAGAACAGATGTTCTATCCCGTACAGCGTAGCGGGCCGCCCCGAAATGCGCGCAAAGCGGTACCGCCGGCACGCATGGCGGCGGTGCCGGCTCACCGACCGAGGACGACGTCGATGCCTGCCAGGACCAGCCGCAAGTGCCGCTCCGAAAGCGTGCCGGCCAGTTCCGCCAGCATCGCCCGGTCGACGGTCAGGATCTGTGAGACGTTCGCGACCGAGTCGCGCGACGGGCCGGTCGCGCCGGCCTCCAGGAGGACGTTACCCGGCGCGGCCGCCAGGCGCAGGTTGCTGGTGAGCGGCACGCAGACAACCGTCGCGATGCGGCTGCGGTTGAAGGCGTTGCCCTGGACCACGACCACCGGCCGCCGCAGGCCGGGGCCCGAGCCGACCGGGTCCGGCAGGTCGGCCCACCAGACCTGCCCCTGCGCGAGCGCCGGACGCGCTACCACTCGACGGCCGCGAGGCGGCGCGCCGCCGCCGCCGCCAGGCCAGGGTCCAGCCGCGAATCATGCTCGGCGTACAGCGCGTCGAGCGCGGCCGTCACGGCGTCCGGCTCGTGGCGCGCCACGTACTCGCGCACGGCGGCCGTATAGAGCTCGCTGCGCGAGCGCTTCAGCCGGCGCGCCAGCCGCTCCGCCCCCTCGAAGACGTCGTCAGCGATCGAGACCGCGGTCTTCATACCCGCAGTATAACCAGCCTGCCCGGAGCGGCGGTGCGTGGGCTTTCGGTGCCGCCCGTTGATCAGTTGGACGCCCGCGCGCTCACGTCTGCGCGAAGCGGTGCAGCACCCAGGCCATGTGCTTGATCCCCTCCAGGTAGTCGGCCACGCGGATGTTCTCGTTCGGCGCGTGGTTGTTGGAGTCGGCGTTGCCCACGCCCATGCCGACGGCGGGCACGCCGAACTGAGCGCACACCAGGTACTGCGGGCCTGTGCCCGCCATGTTGGGCAGCACCAGCGGCTCCGTCCCATACAGCGCCCGCGCCGTCGCCACCACCGCGCCCACGATGGGCGCATTCGGGTCTGACCGGGCCGCCCGCTCGCCCTCGCCCTCCACCTGGACGATCGCCACGTCGGAGAAGCCCTGAGCGTCCAGGTGCCGGCGCAGCAGCCCGAGGATCTCGTCCGGGTCCTGCTCCGGCACCAGCCGGAAGTCGAGCTTGGCGAAGGCCTCGGCCGGCAGGACGGTCTTGCCGCCCGGGCCCTGGTAGCCGCTCGAGAGGCCGCAGATGGTGCAGGTGGGATCAAACAGGTAGTGGCGCCTCGCCTCGGTCCCATCCCACCCCTGCAGGAAGCCCTGGAGACCGAACAGGGGGCCATACTCGCTCAGGGCCAGCGGCTCGCGGTCGGCCAGCTCCAGCGTGCGCGGGCTGAGCGGTGCTACGGCGTCGTAGAAGCCCGGGATCAGGACGCGCTCCGTCGCGGGGTCCTTGAGCGTGCCGAGCGCCCAGCCCAGCCGCCAGGCGGCGTTGGGGACCACCGCGCCCCAGCTGGAGTGGAGGTCCTTCGCCGCGGTGCGGACCCGCAGCTCGACATACAGAATCCCCTTGCAGCCCAGGCTGATGCTGGGCCGGCCGGCGGGGTCCTTGTAGCCGGCCTCCCAGATGCAGCCATCCACCTTGAGCAGCCCGGCCCGCGGCCCGTCGGTGAACTGCCGCAGGTGCGGGCTGCCCACCTCCTCCTCACCCTCGAAGAGCAGCGTCACCGTGAGCGGCAGCTCGCCCAGCGCCGCGCGGTAGGCCTCGACGGCGCACAGTCGCGCCACCAGGTTGCCCTTGTTGTCGGAGACGCCACGCGCCCAGATCCGCCCGTCGCGCACCTCGGCCGCGAACGGGTCCGAGTGCCACAGGTCGAGCGGCTCGGGCGGCTGGACGTCGTAGTGGTCGTAGAGCTGGAGCGTGCGCGGGCCCGTGCCCGGGATGCGGCCGTGGACGATCGGTGGGCCACCCTCGAGCGGGATCTGCTCGGTCTCGGCGCCGACCGCGCGGGCCATCGCCTCCACCATGTCGGCCGTCTCCTGGAGGCCGGCGTCCTGGGCGGAGACACTGGGCTGGCGGCACAGCGTGCGCAGCCGCTCGACGAACGCGTCGGCGTTCGCGTCGACGTAGGCGAAGACCGGTTCGAGCGCGGTGCGCTCGGCCTCGAGCGAGGCAGTGGCGGTGGACATGGCGGCATGGTACCGCCGGGCGCCGGCGAGCGGTTCACCCTGCCAGCCAAGGTGGCACCGGATCGTCGCGACGTTCGCGGTCGTCCCGAGATCGCCCTCCCCTGGCCCCAGGCCGATGCTGCTGCCTGTCGTCGGTCCTGGCATGCGCCTGGCGGTGCCCGGTGGCGCATCGGGGACGCGCCGGCGCACCTGTGGGGCGCCGGCCAGCCACTACCCTCTCACCAGCTCGGCTGTTGGACCGCGAGCCCCGGTACGCGCCGAAAGTCGCGCACGTTCTCGGTGAAGACAGTGGAGCCCTCGGCGACCGCCGTGGCGGCGATCAGCAGGTCGTGCGTGCCGATCGGCTGGCCGGCCGCTGCCAGGTGTGCCAGGAGCTGGGCGTAGACGCGGGCAACCCGCAAGTCGAACGGACGAACCGGTAGGGCCGCGAGAACCGCTTCGACGAAGGCCTCCCGCCGCAATCGGCGGGCGGGCGCGTCGGCGCGAAAGACACCGGCTAGCAGCTCCGCTGCGGTGATGCTTGCCAGGGCCGCCTCTTCCGTACCGACGAGCCCGAGTGTGTGCTCAGGGGGGAGGCCGCGTCGCTCCAGGGCAATGAAGACGCTCGCGTCGATCAGGACGGCCATTCCGGGAACGCCGCCTTGGGCTGGCCTGCCTGGATGGCCTTGAGATCGTCTGCAAAGCCTTCGTCGGGCCAGTCGATGGTGCGCAACTGTGCGAGGAAGTCCGCGACTGTCACGCCGCGCGGGGTGGCTACCGGACTGAGCCGGGCAACCGGCTCTCCATTCCGCTCGACGAGGAATCGCTCGCCGCGGTGGCTGACGCGATTGAGCACGTCCGAGAGGTGCTCCGCCAATTCCGTCGCGCTGATCCTGCTTTCCACCGCGGTACTCCCCTCGCTGCACACAGTACTCCAATTGAAGCCTGGCCACACAGACCCGTCGCCCTCGAGGCGACGAGCGCGGTCGCTTCCCTCGTAGGCCGCCATGCCGCCTTCCGGGCGGAGATGCTGGGCTGGCGGCACAGCGCCCGCACCCGCTCGACGAACCCGTCGGCGTGCGCGTCCACGTAGGCGAAGACCGGCCCGAGCGCGGCGCTGCAGTTGTGGCTCGAGCGGGAGGTCTCTCACGCTGGACGCTCCCGGGGGTGGCCTCGCGGGTGTCGAACAGCGTGTGCCCGGGCTGGCACTCCTCTACGCTATCCCTCCATGCACGATGGGATGCGGGCCTACACGACGCGGTGG
The DNA here is from genome assembly GCA_964435115.1 of uncultured Chloroflexota bacterium. Lineage (GTDB taxonomy): Bacteria > Chloroflexota > UBA6077 > UBA6077 > CF-72 > CAYSYM01. The sequence goes on from CAYSYM010000015.1 coordinate 52,594, forward strand.
CGGGTGCGGCAGTACGAGCTGGACGTCAACGGCCATGTGAACAACGCCGTCTATCTGAACTACGCCGAGCAGGTGGCCACCGAGCACGCGGAGCTCGCGGGCTTCGGGCACCAGTGGACCGTGGGGCAGCACGGCTCATGGGTGGTGCGCCGCCACGAGATCACGTACCTCCGCCCGGCGACGTTCGGCGACGAGCTGGAGCTAACCACGCGGGTGGAGAGCATGCACGGCGCTCGCGCGGTCCGCCACACCACCATCGTCCTGGCCGGCACCGGCGAGCGGGTCGCGCACGTCGTGACCGAGTGGGTCTGGGTGCGGCTGCCCGATGGCCGCCCCGCGCGGATCCCGCCCGAGATCGTGCGGGCGTTCCAGGAAGCGGTGGGGGCGTAGGGCCCCCAGCTCTACGGGTCGCCGCACGACCGAGCCTCTCACTTCCCTCGCCCGGCCATCGCAGCGCAGGCCCGGGCACAGCGTGCGCGCCGCCCAGCCCTGCCTCGGCGTGACCTCCGCTCAGGGTCGGGCCAGATGGGTGCCCTGCCTCTTTCGCGCGAGTGCCCCACCGGATTGTCCGCTGGCGTCCAGCGGCCGACCCCGGCCGGGTTGTGCCGCCTGCCACACGAGGCCCAAGCAGAGCTACCTCCCATCGGCGATGGCCTCCGTCCACTGCCGGACGTGCTCGTGCGTCATCGGGTTGTCGGGCCGCAGCCGGGCATCCTCATACCCCCACCGATGCACGTCGAGCAGGTACTGCTCCCGCGAGAGGAGCGTCCCCTGGCACACGCGGTCGGCGGGCGGCATCTCGGTGGTCTCGACAAACAGCCGGTCGCACAGGCGGTGCATCACCCAGCTCGGGATGCGCCCGCGCTCGCTCGGGAAGCTGAACCCGAATAGCACCAGGTGGCTCAGCAGCACCCGCCAGTGCTCGTCGAACCGGGCGAGCAGGTGCGGCCAGTCGAGCCGCTCGCCGCAGGCGAGCAGCAGGTGGGCCACGTCGGCCCCGTCATACCGCTCGCGCTCCATGACGAACGCCTTCTGCCAGATCATCTCCTCGGGCGGACAGAGCTTCACCGCCATGCCGAGGACCTCGCCGCGGGGCGCGCGCTCGAACCACCGGTTGTCCACGCGCGCCACGCCGTTCCCCGCGCTGAAGATGATGTCGACGTAGTCGCCGCCGCAGAAGGCCTTCCCGAGCCAGTGGGGGAAGGTCAGCTCCGTGGCGTAGCCGACCCGTTCGAGCGCGTCCAGCGCCGCCGGGGCATCGCTCGGGCGCAGGAAGACGTCGAGATCGTTGGTGTGGCGGTGGATCCCGGTGTAGTGGGCGAACGCGTAGGCGCCGCCGACCAGGTACGGCACCCCGGCGGCATCCAGGGCCGTGAGGGCGCAGCGGTAGAAGGCGGCGCCGCGCGGTTCAATCGCTGCCTGCCCGTTCGGCAGACTCGACCCTGCTGCCATGTCGCCTGCGGCGGTGCCCCCGAGCGTGTCATGGGTGATGGAGCTACTGCCCAATACCCACACCCATCTCTGGGGCGGTCCGCCCTCCCTTCGCCCCCTGCGTGGTCTCGCCCTGCCTCGCCGGGCTGGGCGGTGCTGGAAGGGAAGAGCAGGATGCGTGCCCGGCCCGCGACCTGGGGGCGCCGCCCGGGGTCGAAGGTCGCGCTGATTTCCTGGCGTGGTGGCTCACGCGCCGCGTCGGCCGCCCGGACGCCCGGCCAGCAGCCCGGCGATGCCCAGCAGGCCGCCCACGAGGGGCAGCAGCGTCAGCGCCGGCCCGAGGCCGATCCGGCCGGCGACGGCCCCGGCGACGATGGGCGCCGCGATGGCCCCCGCGTCACCGCCCGCGGTGATCAGCGCCGAGGCGGTGCCCCGCTTCAAGACGCCCCGTTCGCTCAGCTCGACCGTGCTCATGGCGTTGGCCAGCACACCCCCGGCCCGACCCACGCCGGCCACCGCGAACAGGGTCAGCAGCAGCGGTGGGGCAGTCGTCAGCGGCACGAGCGCGAAGGCGCTGCCAGCCAGCCCGGCGCCGACCGAGCCGAGCGCAACCGGTCCCAGCCGGCGCACCACCAGCCCGCCAAAGGGGCGCACGATGACGTTACTGAGCGACTGCAGCCCGCGCGCCGTGCCCGCGACCGACAGGGTCTGGCCGATCGAGAGCACGTACAACGGGAAGAGGGTCGACAGCGTCTGGTTGACGAAGTTGACGCTGAACGCCAGGATCGGCACCGCCCGCACCTCCGGGTGCAGCAGCGTCCTCCAGGCGCTCGGCACCGGCCCCGTCGTCGCCAGCGGCGCGCTGATCGTCGCGGCGGGCTTGCTGACCAGCAGAGCGCCGAGGGGTGCCAGCGCCGCGACGGTGAACGCCACACCGTAGCCAAAGTGGTCCGCCAGGAACCCCGAGGCGAAGTTCCCGGTGGCGTACCCAGCCGCCATGCTGGCCGTGTAGAAGGCCGTCGCCCGCGCCCGGTTCGTGCCCGTGGACACGCCGAGGAAGACCGCGAAGTTGAGGGTCGTCGCGGTGCCAAAGGCGAGCCCGTGGAGGACGCGCACGCTCCAGAACGCCCAGGCGACCACCGCCATCGGGTAGAGCGCCAGCGCCGCCGCATAGGCGAGACCGGCCACGACCAGCCAGGCATGAGGGTGCCTCCCCTCGGCCAGGCGGCCAGCCGGGAGGCGCGAGGCGAGGCTGGCGATGGCGTACGCGGAGACGAGGACGCCGATGTCGGCGAGTGGGTAGCCCAGGCTCTGGAGGAATGGCGACGCGATAGTCGAGACCAGCCCATCCGCGGAGGTGAGCAGCAGCAGCGCCAGGTACACCCGCGCCGTCTCGCCGCTGGCGAGGCTTCGCATGGAGAGGAAGGGTACGCGCCTCAGCCGTCGCGCAGCGCCCGCCCCTCTGCCCGCCGGATCGCCACGGGCGCCGCGGCCTCGACGGCCAGAGCCAGGGCCACCAGCATGTCGTCGTGCCCCTGGCTGGGCGGGACGAAGAAGTTGAGCTGGTGGTCGTGGCCGCCGCGGCGGAGCGTGTGTCGCGCCAGCTCGGCCTCGCGCAGCAGCTCGCGACGCTCGGGGGTCTCGTCGCGGTAGACCTGCACGCGGCCGGCGTTGATCGCCGCGAGGAGCTGGTAGCCCAGACGTGACTTGCCCGGCGCGGTGAAGGTGAACGGCTGGACCGTCCGCTCGCCCAGCGCCTTGACAAGCAGGCTGGCCAGCCCCGTGCCGATCCCAGTAGCGTCGACGACTACCCGCCCGCAGCCCCACCGCCGGAGCTCGAAGACGAGCTGCTCGACCAGGGCGTGGTGCGGGCGGCCGGTCCACCACAGGAGCTGGACGAACCGGAGCCGGGGCTCCCGCACGGCGTCGGCGATGCGGCCCCAGTCCAGCTCGGCGATGGCCACCACCGTGCTGTCCCTGCCCGGCGCCCGCCGGCGCACGATGGCGTCCACCGAACGTAGCTCGTCCTCGCCCGCCACGTCGATCCCGGCAACGTACTCCCGACCGGCCTGTGGGTCGCGCCGTAGCGGGAAGTCGCCCACGAGCAGCGCGCGCTGCTGCTCCGAGAGGAAGCGACTCACGTCCTCGAGCGGCTGGAGCAGGTACTGCGTGCGGAAGACGGGGTGGCCTTCGCCCAGCCGCGTTCGCTCGCTCCGGACGAACTGGCCGTAGGCCGGGTTGTGGCGGGCCACCTCTTCCCACCCCGCCTCGAAGTGGCGGCGGATCCCGTCTTCGGCTTCCAGCGCCAGGTGGTGCTGGCGCATGCGCTCCAGCAGACAGTCGCCGTCCAGCGCCGTCCCGTACAGGACGACCGTACAGTTCGCAGTACTACCCATCGGCCGGAACACGCGCAGGTACTGCTCCTCGTCGACGTCCTGCGCCTCGTCCACCTCGAGCAGGTGGTTCGCGGTCGCGCCGACGACGTTGGCGGCCGGGTCGGCCGAGTAGAAGGTGAGCGAGGCCCGGCCCAGCCGCACGCGGTTGCCGTGCTCCATACGGGCCGCGCGGCGCAGGAGCTCCACCCCCGCGAGGACGCGTCGCAGCCGCTCGATGGAGGTGTGGAGCTGGGGGTGGAAGGTGGGCGCCGCCTTGACGAGGTGCCCGCCCCGGTAGCGGTAGCGGTGCAGCAGGAATGCCTCAAGCTGCGCGCTCAGCTCGTTCTTGCCCGCCTGCCGGGGAAGCATGACGGTGAAGGTGAGCCCGCCGCGCCGGCGCACCGAGTCCAGGATGGCGGTGGCCGGGGCGAGCTGGTACGGCCGTAACGGCCGGCCGGAGACGACCCGCGAGAAGTAGGCGAAGTCGTGGCTCAGCCGGTGGAGGGCCAGCTCACGCCCGATTGCCGGCAGCCGTCGCTCGGGAGACATCCTCTCTGAATACAGCTCATCCATGCGGACGCGCTGTACCCACCCGGCTGCCCCATCCCTCCGCCTTGGCGGCCATGCCGGTGGGTGGACGTCCGCTGTCAACGAGAAGGCTCGGTCCGCCGTGCTGACAGCGGAAATTCCCGCTGGCTGATAGTTGACGGGTGGGAACTTGAGGCAAGCAGCGCGATGCGCTTAGCCCAGGCCGTCCGTGCCGGCGCCGCTGACCACCGCGCACACGCGGGCTCCCGCCGCCGGGCGCAGCTTGCCAGACAGGAGCGCCGCCGTCGTAGCCGCGCCGCTCAGCTCTGCCGCCACGCCCATCTCGAACCAGAGCCAGCGAGCCGCCTCGCGCATCTCGTCGTCGGTCACCAGCACGATCTCGTCCAGGTGCTCGCGGATGAGGTCCAGATTCAGGTCAGCGCTCAGCCGCGGGGCAAGCGTGTTGGCCGCGGTGCGGATCTCGGCGAGCTCCACCAGGCGGCCTGCCTTCACGCTCTCGGACAGCGTCGGCGCGCCGACGGGCTCCACGCCGACCACCCGCAGGCCCGGCTTCGCCGCCCTGGCTGCCAGCCCGACGCCGCTGGCCAGCCCGCCGCCGCCTATGGCGGCCACGAACACGTCCACGTCTGGCCAGTCCTCCAGCACTTCCAGGGCGAGCGTACCCTGCCCGGCGATCACTCGCGGATCGGCGAACGGGTGGACGTAGGTTAAGCCGTGCTGCTCGGCCGCCCGCAACGCCGCCCGGTTGGCGTCGTCCCAGACCTCCCCTTCCACGACCACACGCGCACCCCAGCGCTCGATCTTGTCGCGCTTCGACGGCGGAGTGTTGCGCGGCAGGTAGATCGTGGCGGGGACCCGGGCCAGCCAACCGGCGTAGGCGACGCCGAGCCCGTGATTGCCGCCAGATGCCGTGACGATCCCCCGTCGCAGCGCATCGCTCGGCAGCGAGAGCGCCGTGTTGATGGCGCCCCGCGCCTTGAACGAGCCGGTGACCTGGAGGTTCTCGAGCTTCAGGGACACGTCGACGCCGTGGACGGCCGGCTCACGGACCGGCCACGCGCGCACCAGGGGCGTTCGTCGCACGTACTCGGCAATCCGCTCGCGCGCCGCCCGCACGTCGGCGAGTTGGACCGTGGCGGCTCCTCTCACGCGTGCGATTCTGGCAGACCGCGTGGGATCCACGACGCCGGCGCGCCCGCCTGCTGGTCCGCCCATCACAGCGCTCCACGCTCGGCGACCTCCGGCCTGGGGAAGAAGCGCAGGATCCCGGCTACCTCCTCCCAGAGCCCCAGCGAAGCGTGCGGCGCGCCAGGCCATGCGCAGCAGGCAGATCGAGCCAGGGCCATTCGCCCCTGGCCGGCTCCGACGCCGAGGGGCCAGGTCCCGGGTAGGGCGTGTAAGCCGGCAGCGGGCGTCGGTGCGCCGCTATGATTGCCGCAGAGACGCCCGATGGCCGGCCCCACCCGCTCCTTCCAGGTGCTCCTCGCGGCCCCACGCGGCGTCTGCGCCGGCGTCGAGCGGGCCATCCAGACCGTCGAGCTGGCCCTGGCGCGCCGTGCGCCAGGCGATGCGCGGCCCGTCTACGTGCGGCACGAGATCGTCCACAACCGCGCCGTCGTGGAGGGCTTGCGCGCGCGTGGCGCCGTGTTCGTGGAGGACACGCGCGAGATCCCGGAGGGCGCCACCACGGTCTTCTCGGCGCACGGCGTCTCACCTCGCGTGTGGGCGGAGGCAGCCGAGCGCCGGCTCGCGGCCATCGACGCGACCTGCCCGCTCGTCTCGCGCGTCCACGCCGCAGTCCGGCGACACGCGGCGCGCGGGTACACCATCCTGTTCGTCGGCCACGCCGGCCACCCGGAGGTGGAAGGGGTCATGGGCGAGGCGCCGGAGCGGGTGAAGCTGGTCCAGACGCTCGAGGATGCCCGTTCCGTCGAGGTCGCGGACCCGGCACGCGTGGCCTACGCCTCCCAGACGACCCTGAGCCTCGACGACGTGGCCGCGATCGTCGCCGTCCTGCGGCGCCGCTTCCCGGCGCTGGTCGGGCCCCAGGCGGGCGACGTGTGCTACGCGACGCAGAACCGGCAGGAGGCGGTGCGGGCCCTGGTGGAGCGCCACGGGGCCGAGCTGGTGCTGGTGCTCGGCTCGCCCAGCTCCTCCAACTCCAACCGGCTGCGCGAGGTGGCCCTCGTCGCCGGGGCGCGGTCCGCCCACCTGATCGGGTCCGCGGCCGAGCTCGAGCCAACCTGGCTCGCCGGGGTCCGACAGGTCGGCGTGACGGCGGGCGCATCGACGCCTGAGTGGCTGGTGCAGGCGCTGCTCGACCGCCTGCGCACGCTGGGCGCCACCGACGTCCGGACGGTGGAGACGCGGGTCGAGGACGTCTTCTTCGCGCCACCACCGCTGCCCGGCCGGCGGCCGGCACCCGCGCCCGCCGGCTGAGCCCGCTGGTCGATACCGGGTGCCAGGTGGTCGGGCGCCAGGGAGCAACACCCGATACCCAGCCCCGCCACCTGGCACGGCACACGCCGAGCGCGTATCCTGCCGCCGCCATGACCGAGAAGACCGGCGCGCTCCGCACGCGCGCGGCGGAGACGCCGACGACCTGGCGCTGCCTCACCTGTCAGTACGAGGTGGTCAGCGCGATCCTGCCGCGGAAGTGCCCGCGCTGCGGGGCCTCCCGGGTCAAGTTCGTCGAGGTCGGCGCCCCCGGCGCCGCCGACGAGTAACCCCGGGCCTCCGGGCGGGAGGCCCGGCCCGACATGGCTACGGCCCGTTCGGCGCCTCGCTCGCGCTCTGGCCGGAGGCGCGAATCATCAGGATGCCGAGCACGAGCCCCACGACGAGGCTGGCCAACAGGGTGCTCTCGTCCCCGGTGAGACGGATACCCTCCTCGCCACCGCCTTCGCGCAGGATCCCGGGGCGCACGAACACCCACGCGAGGGGCGCGAACCCCACGAGCACGGTCAGCAGGCCCGTGCCCCACTCAGACTCCGCAAGCCACGCCGCGAGTCCGGCCAGGCCGAAACCGAGGAACAGGCCGGTCACTACGAGCGCGAGCGCCGGCGTCGCCGCCTCTTCCATCCCTTTACCTCTCCACGCCGCCCATCGTCGGGGCCGCGTCCGCACCCAACACCCATGACCCAACACCCAATAGTAGTGCGTGCCCCCGCCTGAGAGTGCCGGCGCTCCGCGACGCGTCGCGCTCGCCGGACTCGTCGTGCTCGCGCTGCTCGCGTCCGGTGAGGGGGCGACGACGGCCTTCCCGGTCGAGGCGGCGATCGAGGTCCGCCCGGGCGAGGCGCGGGTCTCCGTGGACGGCGCCGAGCGGGTCGTCGCCACCCGCCTGGGGGTGGTCTGGGAGCGCGTCGCGCTCGAGGCGCCGGGGCCGGCCGAGCGCGAGTATCAGCTCGACGGAACCGACACCACCGCGACCCAGGACCGCGACGTCGCGCACGTGCGTGCCATTCAGGCGTCGCCGCTCTACGCGGCCGCGGCGTGGCTGCGCGACGAGGCGAGCTACAGCCGCTGGGAGCGGCTGCGCCTGCGCGACCTCACGAGCGGCGCCACACTCGCCGAAGGCCAGGCGGCGGTCGAACGCACGCCGCTGCCGGTGGCGTTCCGGCTGGAGGCAGCGCTCCGCCGCCCAGAAGCAGCAGCCCGCCTCTGGCTGGTGGCCGCGGACGGCGCGCGCGAGGGCCTGGAGCTGGAGCGCGACCGGCGCAGCGCGCGCTGGCTCCGCAGCCCGCCCGGCAACGCGGGCGAGCCGGCGCGCTGGTTCTTCCCCGAGCAGCCAGCCCCATTCGCTGCCGCGCTCGTCCAGCTCGCCGGCCGCGCGGCCGCGGCCGGGTTCGCCACGCTGATCCTGGCCCTCGCCGCGGCCCGCGGCCTCGCCCTCTGCCCGGACGCCTGGGCCAGCGCCTGGCGCCGCGGGGCGGGCGGCCGGCCTGCGTGCTTCGGAACCAGCGCGTGCGCGCGCCGGCGCGCGGGGGCGGTGCGCGTGACGCAGGCGCCAGCCGATCGGTGGATCGCACTGGCGCTCGTGGGCGCCTGGCTGGCCGCCGCCACCTGGGTAACGGTGCGACTCTACCGCCAGCTCCCACACGTCCTCGACGCCGTCTCGTATGTCTTCCAGGCCAAGGTCCTGGCCGCCGGCCGGCTGTGGCTCGAGGCGCCTCCGGCCGTCGCCGCACTCGAAGGGCCGTTCCAGGTGGTGTGGGACGGCCGGTGGTTCTCCCAGTACCCGCCCGGCGCCCCGCTCGCGTATGCGGCCGGTAGCGTGGTCGGCCTCACCTGGCTGGTGGGGCCGATCGCGGGGGCCGCCCTGCTCCTCGCCACCGCCCTCGCCGCACGCGCCCTCTTCTCCCGCTCGGTCGCCCTGGCGGCGCTCGGCCTGGGCGTGATCTCGCCGTTCATCCTGTTCCAGGCGGGCTCGTTCCTGAGCCACCCCATCGCCGGCGGCCTGCTCGCCGGCGCCCTGGCCGCGTTCAGCGTGGCGGAGCGGACCGGCCGGGCACGCGCCTACGCGTGGGCGGGCCTGGCCCTCGGCGCGGCGTTCGCCACCCGAGAGGCGGCCACGCTCCTCTTCGCGCTGCCGCTGGTCGCCTGGCTGGCACTGCACCGCCGCTGGCGCGCACTCGGCTGGCTGGCGCTCGCCGGCGGGCCGTTCATCGCCCTCTACGCTGCCTACAACACCGCGCTCACCGGCAGCCCCCTTCTCCTCCCCCGTTTCCTGTTCGACCCGAGCGACCGGTTCGGATTCGGCGACGGCGTGGGGTTCTACGGCCGCCACACACTCGCCGCCGGGCTCGCCAACGCCGACGAGCTCCTGACCCTGCTCCAGTTCGACCTGTTCGGCTGGCCGCCGCTGTTCGCGCTCGGGCTGCTGGGTCTGCCGTTCCTGCTCGGCCAGGCTGACCGCCGGGACGCGCTCCTAGCCGGTGGTGCGCTGCTCTTCGTCGCCGTCTACGTCGCCTACTTTTACCACGGCGTGGCGCTCGGCCCGCGGTACTACTACGAGGCGCTGCCCTGGCTGCTTCTTCTCGCCAGTCGCGCGCTCCAGGCGATGGTCGTGGCCATCCGCCGCCTGGACGTCCCGACGGCCGCCGCACGCGCGGGCGTCGCCGCGGTCGTCGCGCTCCTTTCGCTCAACACGTTCCTGTACTACCTGCCGCGCCAGGTGGAGCGTCGGGCTGACTTCACCGCCCTGCCCTCCGGCCGCCGGCTCGCGCTGCCCTTCGTCCAGGCTACCCTGGCTGGCCCCAGGCTCGTCGGGCTCGAGCGACCCGCGCTGGTGGTGACCGACGACTGGTGGATCTACACCGTGGTGCTCGCGCCGCTCAATTGTGCGCGGCTGGACCAGGCCGACCTGGATGCCTGCCCAGGGCTGTTCGCCCGCGCCAGCGGGACCGAGGCTGAGCGCACGCTCCAGCGCCAGTACCCCGGCCGCGTCCTCCTGCGCGCGGTCGAGCGCGACGGCACGCTCCAACTGGAGCCTGCGGACGCCGCCGCCCCCTGAGCACGCACACCTCACCCGCGCCGCCCACCTCCGCGTTCTTGCAGTCCACCGGCTGGACCCGCCACACCGCCAGGGGCGAGGCGCCGGGCTCAGCGGTCGAAGCGGTAGAGGTCGTAGCGGTCCATGAGGGCGACCAGCTTGTCCGGGTACGCGGGGTCACTGCTGTACCCTCCGGCAGCGATGCGGCGGGCGAACTCGGCCGGGTCGCTGGCTGCCTCCATGGCTGGCCGGTACCGCGGCAGCCGGCGGAAGAGCTGGTCGTGGTCGGCGATCGAGTCGGCCAAGCTCCGGTAGGCGCGGAACGGATCGACCGTGTAGTAGGGGGCGCCGCCCGCGTCGTACTCGAGCGTCTTCATCCAGACCGCGCCGTCGTTGCCCATCTCCCCCATCGCCTTGATCCCGAAGTAGTTGTTGGCGACGCGACTGAGCAGCGACGTCCCCCAGTCAGACTCGAGGATGGCCTGGGCGATCGTGACCGACGCAGGCACGCCGGACGTGGCGCGTGACTGGCTGGCCGCTTCGGCCACGGCGGCGATGAAGCTCTCCCGCGTGCGGAAGGGAGTGGCCGGTGCCCGCACGGGCGGGTCGGTCGCCACCGGCTGCTCGGGCGCCCCCACGGGCCCGACGTCGGCGCTGGGCAGCCAGCCTTCCGCGAGCACCCGGGAGAAGTCAGGCGCGTAGACGCGCGCCTGGATGCGCTCGCCCTCCTGCGCGAGGAGGCGCATGGGCGACCACTGGGGCACGCCGACCGATGCGGGCCCACTGGAGCCGGGGGCGGGTGCGAGCCTGGTGGCGCGGTAGTTCCGCAGCCACGTGCCGCCGGGATCTGACGGCTGCACCGCCATCGCGCTCACCCAGCCCGTGCCCGGCTGACGCGTCGTGTCGTCGCCTGCGTACGCCACCAGCAGGCGGTCCCGCTGCGCCCCCGCCACCCGCAGGAAGGTCCAGGCTGGGAGCGTGTTGAACTGCACCACTCCTGGCTCGGTCGGACCCGACCAGAGTGGGGTGTCCTGCTTCGTCTGAACCCAGCCCGGGAGCTTGCCGAACGAGGCGCGGGGTAACGCGGGTACCACTGGTGGCGCGCTCGAAGCGGGCGCGGCCCGCGCCACCAGCGCCGAGCCCGGGACGGGCGGCTGCGCCGCGGCCGGCGCACCGGGCGCCGGCGCCGCGGGGAGCTCGACCTCGACGGCCCGACTCAGACTGGCCGGGGTGGACGACCCCAGAGGAAGCGCGGGCAGCACCAGCCAGAGGACGCTGCCTGCCAAGCCCACAGCCCAGAGCTCGACCCGCATCCCGCGCGGCTGGTCCGCCCGCCTGCCTCGCCAGAAACCCAGGCGCGCAGCGCTGAGCAGCCAGGCCGCGGGACTCTGCGGTGCGGGTCGGAGGGGGAGAAAGTGGCGCCGGCGCAGCGCCTGATGCACCCATGCCCGGAAACGGGTCCGCCCACGTACCACGCCGTTCGGTGTCCCCCTGCCTCGTCGATCTGCTCGGCACCCGGAGCCGAGCGGCGGGCGAGTATAGGTGAGGGCCAGTCGCTCCCCAAGGCACGGGCACGGCGCTGGCCCGGCACCGGGGCCCCCCGCCCGCACGCACCCGTGGGCAGCGCGAGCGCGCTGCGGCACCGCCGGCCCCGGGTCCTGATTGGCTGGCCGACGCGGGGACCAGCGGAGCCGCAAACGAGTACCCGAAGCACTGGGGGTGGGCCGGCGGCAGGCCCGAAGATGGGCGCCACCACCGAGTGGCGTGCAGACCGTGGCCGACCAGCTCAGCATTCGCTTCAGCGACGCGGACCGCTACATCCGCGCCGCGCTGGCCGGGCTCTCCGCGCGGCAGCGGGCGATCGCCAACAACGTCGCGAACGTCGACACGCCGAACTTCAAGGCGTCGGAGGTGGGGTTCGAGGAGACGCTGCGTGAGGCCCTGCGAGGGCGCGGCCGGCGCACGTCAGACAACCAGGCGGAGCTCATCGCTGCCTCCACCCGCACGCGGCCTGTCGAAGGCACGCTGGTGCGCACCGACGGCAATAACGTCGACATCGACCGCGAGATGGTCCAGCTCGCCGAGACGACGTTGGCCTACAACGCCCTCGCCCAGGCCATGGCCGCGCGTCTGGCGGTCATGCGCAACGTGATCTCCGGGCGGTAGCGCCGGCTGCATGGTTGCCGCGCTCGTGCCCACGCCCGCGCCAGCACCTCCAGCGGCGCCACCGCCTCGGCCGGCGCCGGCCGTCCTGCCCTTCAGCGAGGCCATGCTCCGCGCCTGGCTGGCCCGGGCGAGTCTGCCCGCCACGCCGGGCCCGAACGCCGGCGCCCCGGTCCGCCCATCCCTCGCCCAGCGCCCCGCGATCCAGCCTGGGCTGGCGGCGCTGGCCACCGATGGCGATCGCGGTAGCCCGGCTCGGCCGGCGCGAGTGAGCCTGCCGGCGCGCCCGAGCGGGGACGCCGCCCGCACGGCTCCGCCGGCGAGCACCCTGGCTCGCGCGGCTCCGCCGGCCAGACCCAGCCAGCCGGCACGCGCCGCTGCCACCAGCCCGCTGCCCTTGAGCGCCTTCCCGCGTCCGGCCGGCGACAACGGGCGGGGCCTGCACTGGATCCCCACCACCGCCTCGCCACCGGCCGTGGTGGACCGCTACGTGGCCGAGGCGAAGGCCCTGGGCGTGACGTGGGTCGTGTTCCTCAATGACGGGACGAACGTCGGAGCCAACGACTACCTGGTCACACAGCTCAAGGCGGCCGGGATCGAGCCGGTCATGCGCATCTACACGCGGGCCGGGGCGCCCATCGCCGGCGATCTCGAGGGCATGGTGCGGCGCTACGTGGTGCTCGGCGTGCGCTACTTCCAGCCCTACAACGAGCCGAACCTGCGCGTGGAGAACCCGGATGGCGTCCCCTCCGTCGAGCGTTACGTGGACAACTGGCTCCGGGCCGCCAGGGCGATCGTACGCGGCGGCGGCCTGCCCGGCTTCGGGGCGCTCGCGCCCGGGGGCGACCTCGACGACCGCGAGTTCCTCCGCCAGGCGCTGCAGTCGCTGCGCCGACGCGGCGAGCTGGCCGCGCTCGACCGCGCCTGGCTCTCCAGCCACAACTACACCCTCAACGTCCCCGTGGACGCGGAGCAGGCGGCCGTGGACGGAAGCGGCTTCTGGCGGTTCCGCGCCTACAGCCGCATCCTCCGCCAGGAGCTGGGGCGCGACCTGCCCATCATCGGCACCGAGGGCGGCACCTTCGTCGGCGACCGCCAGGACCCGGCGTGGCCCACGGTGAGCGAGCCAGCCGCCATCGAGTCGGTGAAGCGCGCGTACCGCTACATGCGTGACGAGCGCGAGCCGTGGAACTTCGCCTACTCCTACTGGGTCATCGCCAACGAGGCCGGCGGCGGGTCTGACCCAACCTTCAGCCGGCAAGCCCTGTTCCGCGCCGATGGCAGCGCCAGCCCCATCGTCGGGGTGCTCAAGGGGCTCGGATAGGAGGGTGGCCATGCAGGATCTCGTCGTGCTTCGCCCGTCCCCGGCGCCTGGTGGTGTCGTCACTGGGCGCGGCCCGGCCCCAGCCGCGGGTGGAGCCGGCCCTGGCGCGCCCGACGCGCTTAGCGTCGACGCGGTCGGGGCGATTCCACCCGACTTTCTCACCCAGCTCCAGGCCGCGCTCGCCTTGCTGACGACAGGCGCGGCCCCGGACGGCCGGGCGCGCGAGACGGAGCCGCCGACGGCCGGGATGGAGCCAGACGCCACCGGGACGGCCCGACCGTCCGACGCCGAGGATCAGCTCACCGCCCTCCTGGCCGCGCTCGGCCTGCCGCTCCAGGCCTCGCCCGACCTTGCTGTCGAGCCCGCCGGCCAGCCACAGGGGTCGACTGCCGCGGCCGCCGCCATCACGGCTGTCGACGCCACCGCAGGCTCGGCCCCGCCCGGCCTGCCGAGCGCGGCTCCGCCGCCGGGCGCACCGCCAGGCATGCTGCCTACCGACTCGTTCACCAGCTCCCCGGCGGCCACCGCCGCCGGCCCGCCAGCGCCGGCCGACGCCGTCCGTCTCCCCGCCCCGGACCCAGCCGGCGCCCAGGGAGCCCGGGGCTCTGGCCCCGTCCCGGCCGCCGCTCGGGTGGGGGCGGCACCTCCGGCCCCGCCGCCCCCCGCCCCCGCGCTGGCCGCCCACCCCCCCGCCCCCCCACCCGCCCAGGCGCCCCCCGCCC
>CAYSYM010000016.1:0-65409 GCA_964435115.1 uncultured Chloroflexota bacterium
GAGGCGGGGTACTTGCCACCCGCCGTGACCGCGGAAGTGGCCGACCTCGTGGGCGTGCCCCACGCCGCCGCGGCCGAGCTGGTGTCCTTCTACACGCTGCTCCACGCGGAGCCGGCGGGCGCCACCCGCGTCGTCGTCTGCGCCCAGCTCCCGTGCGCCCTGCAGGGGGCGCACCGCCTGCTCCGAGACCTGAGCGCCGGGCTGGGGATCGCGCCCGGCGAGACGACGCCGGATGGCGCCGTGACGCTGGAGCGCACCAGCGAGTGCTTCGGCGCCTGCCACCGCGCGCCGATGGCGCGGGTGAACGACGAGTACGTAGAGCGGCTCGACCCGGAGGCGACCCAGCGCCTCCTTGCCCGGCTGCGGAGCGGACCGACGGGCCACGCCGGGGTGCAGCATCGCGCGGCTCGGAGCGGCGAGCCAGGCGGCGCCGACGCCCGGCGCTCCGCTCGGGAGCGTGCCGGGCCGGGCGAGCGCGCTAGCGACGCGCGGGAGGGGCGCTGACGCGATGGCCGTGGCGCTGACCTACCAGCCCATCCTGCTCACCCACTCGGGTCGCACCGAACGGGTGCGTCTGGAGGAGTACCGCGCCGAGGGCGGCTACGCGGCCTGGGAGAAGGCGCTCCGGACGATGACGCCCGAGGCCGTGGTCGAAGAGGTGAAGGCGTCCGGGCTGCGCGGCCGCGGTGGCGCTGGTTTCCCCGCCGGCAATAAGTGGAGCTTCATCCCGAAGATTGCAGGCCCCAAGTACGTGGCCGTGAACGCCGACGAGTCGGAGCCCGGCACCTTCAAGGACCGCGAGCTGCTGGAAGTCGAGACGCACCGCGTGCTCGAAGGGACCGCCATCTGCGCCTACGCGATCGGCGCCGAGACGGCGTTCGTCTACATCCGCGGCGAGTACGTGGAGCCGGCCAACCGCCTGGAGGCGGCGATCGCCGAGGCCGAGGCGGCGGGTCTGCTGGGCCAGGGCTGCCTGGGGACCGGCGTGACGGTGAAGGTCCACGTCTTCCGCGGCGCGGGCGCCTACATCTGCGGCGAGGAGACGGCGCTGCTCGAGTCGCTCGAAGGCCGCCGGCCGATGCCCCGGTCGCGTCCTCCCTTCCCGGCCGTCGAAGGGCTCTACCGGCGGCCGACCGTCATCAACAACGTCGAGACGCTGGCGAACGTCCCCGCCATCATCGCCCGCGGGAGCGCCTGGTACACGAGCATCGGGCATCCGCCGCGCAACACCGGGCCCAAGGTCTTCTGCCTCTCGGGCCGAGTCAATCGACCGGGGAACTACGAGCTGCCGCTCGGCGCCGTGACGGTGCGTGAGCTGATCGAGGAGTACGGCCAGGGCGTGCCGGGCGGCCACGCCATCAAGGGTGTGCTCACCGCCGGCGTCTCGGCACCTGTCCTGCCGGCGGACAAGCTGGACACCCCCCTCGACTACGACTCCGTCCAGGCGGCGGGCTCGATGCTCGGGTCCGCATCGATCATCGTCCTGGACGAGACGGTGTGCATGGTCCGCGCCGCGATGCTGATGGAGGAGTTCTTCCGCCACGAGTCGTGCGGGAAGTGCACGCCGTGCCGCGAGGGCACCATGTGGCTGCACAGGGTGCTCGTGCGGCTGGAGGAGGGGCGCGGGTCGGAAGCGGACCTCGACCTGCTGCTGTCGCTCTCGGGCGAGATGAGTGGCAAGGTCCTGTGCGCGCTGGGCGACTTCGCCACCAGCCCCGTGGTCTCGACGATCAAGCACTACCGCGATGAGTACCTCGCACACCTCAAGCTCGGGCGCTGCCCGTACGAGCCGTGGTGATGGAGAGGTGGACGGCCTGGCGCTCCCGTTCGAGGCCCGACACCCGACACCCGACAGCCGACACCCAGCCATGACCCAGGCCACCACCCCCCAGCCTCCGGCACCGCCGAGCGACACCGTCACCCTGACCATCGACGGGCGGACCGTGACCGCCAGGAAGGGCACGCTGCTCATCGAGGCGGCGAAGCAGGTCGGGATCGACATCCCCATCTTCTGCTACCACCCGAAGATGAAGCCGGTCGGCGCCTGCCGCATGTGCCTCGTGCACGTGGAGAAGCTGCCGCGGCTGCAGACGGCCTGCACCACGCCTGTCGCGGCCGACATGGTGGTCCACACCAGCACGCCCGACGTCGTCGCGGCACAGAACGGCGTGATCGAATTCCTGTTGGAGAACCACCCGCTCGACTGCCCCATCTGTGACAAGGGTGGCGAGTGCCCGCTCCAGGACAATGCCTTCGGCTACGGGCTCGGCATCTCGCGCTTCACCGAGGAGAAGCGACACAAGGAGAAAGCCTACCCCCTCTCCGACCGCATCGTGCTGGACCGCGAGCGGTGCATCATGTGCTACCGCTGCGTCCGCTTCCACCAGGAGATCACCGGCGATGAGGCGCTGGCGGCCCTCGAGCGAGGCGGCGAGAGCGAGATTGGCACGCTGCCGGGCGAGCCGTACGACTCGATCTTCTCAGGCAACACGATCGAGCTGTGTCCGGTGGGCGCGTTGACCAGCGGGCAGTACCGCTTCAAGGCGCGGCCGTGGGACCTCGTCCGCACGCCGTCGGTGTGCAACGGCTGCGCGGTCGGCTGCAACGTGGAGGTCCACAGTCGGCTGGAGAGTGTGCTGCGGCTCGTCGCACGCGAGAACCCGGCAGTGGACGACGGCTGGCTGTGCGACGTGGGCCGCTTCGACACGCTGCCGGCCCCGAGTCCGCGCGACGCCCCTGGCCGCGAGGTCCGTCCCGATCGGCCGCTGGTGCGTGACGCGGGCGGGGTGCTGCGCCCGGCGGGCTGGGACGAGGCGGCGCACGCGGTGGCGCGCCGACTGCGCGCCGGGTCGGCGGGGCTGCTCGCCTCCCCGGGCCTGTCGAATGAAGCGTTGTGGCTGCTCCAGCAGACGCTGGTGCCGGCCCTGGGCCAGGCGTCCGGCGTGGCTCCGGGAGCGGCACGGGCAGCGCTGTGGCCCCCCATTGGCGGCCACTGGCCGGTCGAGGGCGCCATCGCCCGCACTGCGCGCGCCAGGGCAGTCGTGCTCGTCGGCCTGGATGTCTGGAACGAGCTGCCTGTGCTCGCCCTCTGGCTGCGCAAGGGTGCCCTGAGCGGGGCCCGGCTGGTGGTGATCGGCGCAGCCAACGGCCTCTGCCGCGACACCACGCACTGGCTGCGGGCAGCCGCCGGCGCCGAGGCTGCAGTGGCCAGCGCCGTCCTCGCCGCGATCGACGGCGCCCCAGCGGGCCCGGTTGGCGACGTGAGCCAGGCGGACATCCTGGGCGCGGCGGCAGCCCTGCGCGGGGTGCAGGCGCCGGCGGTGCTGCTCGCGGGCACGGCGCTGGCAGCCGACCCCGGAGCACGGGCCACCCTGGAGCGGTTCGCCGAGAGGATCGGCGCCAATGGTGAGACCGGCCTGGTGGGCGCGCCGGGGCTGGGCGCGAACGCCCGCGGCGCCCAGGAGCTGGCGCCCGAGCTGGCGCAGGCGGACCCGCGACATGTGCTCGCCGGCGCGGCGAGTGGCGCGATTGAGACGCTCCTCCTCCTGGGTGACGAGCCCTGGGGGGAGCTGCCGACCGGTGGGGCGCGCCTCGTCGTCGCCACCTCCCGGCCGGTGGGCGACGACACCCGGGTGGATGTACTGCTGCCGCTGGCCCACCCGTACGAACGCCAGGGTACGCTGACCAACCTGGAGGGGCGGATCCAGTGTCAGGACGGCGGCGCTATGCCGCCCCCCCGCGCGCGCGCTGACTGGGGCGCGGTTGGCGAGCTGGCCCGGGCCCTGGGCCTCCCGGCGCCTGGGCGGCTGGAGGAGGTCCGGGCCCGGATCGCAGCGGCCGCGCCCGGGCTCGCCTGGCCGTTCGCGAGCGGGGCCAAGGACCGTCAGGGGAGCGACGCCCGTGCTTGAGCTCGGGATCGACCTCGTCCGCGCGCTCGTCATCTTCGGCGCGCTCTTCGTGGGCGTGGCCTACATGACGTGGTTCGAGCGGCGCGCGATCAGCCGGCTGCAGATCCGCCTGGGCCCGAACCGGGTGGGCCCGGCTGGCCTCCTCCAGCCGTGGGCCGACGGGGTGAAGCTGTTCTTCAAGGAGGACATCCGCCCCGCCGGCGTGGACTGGCTGCTCTACCCTCTCGCCCCGGCCATCTCGCTGGTCGCGGCCCTCGCCTCCTTCGCCGTCATTCCGGTCGGCCCGAACGTCGAGCTCCTCGGCCGCCAGATCTCGCTGGTCATCCAGGACGTGCCCGTGGCGCTCCTCTACCTGATCGGCGCGAGCTCGCTCGGGGTCTACGGCGTGGTGCTTGGCGGCTGGTCTTCGGGCTCCAAGTACTCGCTGCTCGGGTCGCTGCGCGGCGGTGCCCAGGTCGTCTCGTACGAGCTGGTGCTGGGCACAGCGCTAGTGGGCGTAGTCCTCGTCAGTGGCACCCTGTCGATCGGCCAGATCGTCCAACAGCAGGCCCGCTCCGTCCCCTTCATCCTGCTCCAGCCGCTCGGATTCGCGCTCTACTTCATCGGCGCCATCGCCGAGACCAACCGCGCCCCGTTCGACCTGCCCGAAGCGGAGCAGGAGCTGGTGGCGGGGTACCTCACCGAGTACAGCGGCTTCCGCTACGCGCTCTACTACATCGCCGAGTACATGAACGTGCTCATCGTCTCCGCCATCGCCGCCACGCTGTTCCTCGGCGGCTGGGCGGGCCCGCTCGTCGCGGGTCCGTGGTGGCTGCTGGTGAAGGTCATCTTCTTCGCCTTCGTCTTCGTGTGGCTGCGGGCCACCCTGCCGCGCCTGCGCTACGACCAGCTCATGCGCCTCTCGTGGGGCCTGCTGCTGCCGCTGGGCCTGCTGAACGTCGCCGTGACCGCCATCGTCGTCGTGGCACTCGGGGCATAGCCGGTGCGAGCCCCCCACTCCATGCTGCGCACACCACGCTGGACTTGCCACCCATCCCCTCCACCCTTCGCCGGTGACGCATGAGCTTCCTCGGTGACGCGCGCGCGCTCGTTCGCGGCTTCTGGGAGACGCTCCGCCACGCTGCGCAGCCGCCGGTGACCATCTCGTACCCGGAGGTGAAGCGGCCGATCCCGCCGACCTTCCGCGGGCGGCACCGGCTGCACCGCCACGAGGACGGGCTGGAACGGTGCATTGGCTGCGAGCTGTGCGCCGCGGCCTGCCCCGCCGGTGCCATCCTGGTGCTGGCGGCGGACAACGACCCTGCACACCCGGTCTCGCCCGGCGAGCGGTACGCTGCCATCTACGAGATCAACATGATTCGCTGCATCTTCTGCGGTTACTGCGAGGAGGCGTGCCCGGTCGACGCGATCAAGCTCGGCCCGGAGTACGAGCTCGCCGACTACGACCGCGCCAGCTTCGTCTACACCAAGGAGATGCTGCTGGACCCGGAGAAGTACGCCCCGCGCCGGCAGTACCATGCCGACGTCGACCGGCTCGACCCTGACCTGCACGCCGTGATCCCGGACGAGCGGGACCTCGGCGAGGTCTATCGGAAGCACCGGCCGTTCGGCGCCCCCATCACGACCCCCCCGGAGGAGCGGCACCACCCGCGCGCCTAGCTGCCGTGGACGAGCTCTTCCTCCCCCTGGCCGCCGGTTCCCTCGTGGCGCTCGCCTCGGCGCTCGCCGTCGTCCTGTTCCGGCGGCCCGTCCACGCCGCCGCGGCGCTGCTCGTGCACAGTCTCACGTTGGCCGCGCTCTACGGCATCCTGGCCGCCGGCCTGGTCGCCGTCGGCCAGGTCATCATCTACTCGGGCGCGATCGTCGTCCTCTTCCTGTTCGTCGTGACGCTGCTGCCGACCGGCGGGGTCGAGCTGCGCCCCAGCAGCGGGAACGTCCTCGGCGCGGCGGTCGCCGCGGGCGCCCTGCTCGCGGCCTTCGCCGCCGTGCTCGGGGGTGGCGCGCCGCGCGCGGTGGCCGCGGTCGCAAGTGGCCCGGATGCCGTCGGCCGGGCCCTGTTCGGCCCGCTGCTGGTCGCCTTCGAGCTGACGGCGCCGCTGCTGCTGGTGGCGATTGTCGGGGGTGTGGCCATCTGGCGTCGGTTCGAACCCCATCGGCCCGTCCCGCACCGGCCGCCGACGCCCGGGCGGCGGCGCCTGGTGATCCACCAATGACGGCCGAGATGCTGGTGCTGGGCACGAGCGTGGCGCTGTTCGCCGTGGGCGGGGCCGGCATGCTGCTGCAGCGCCACCCCGTCGCCATGATGATGGCCATGGAGATCATGCTGAACGCGGCCAACCTGCTGCTGGTCTTCGCCGCCCGCGTCCGCGGGGGCGCCGAGGCGCAGGCCGTCGCCTTGATCGTCCTCGTCCTTGCGGCGGCCGAGGCCGTGGTGGGCCTGGGGCTGGCGCTCGCGCTCTTCCGCCGCAAGGCGGTGCCCGACGTCGACGCCGCAGGGGAGCTGTACGGGTGAGCGCCCTCCTCGCCTGGGCCTGGCTGTTCACTCTGCCCGGCCTGGCGCTGACCGCGCGCGGCCTGCCCGGCGGCCAGCGCCGCGCCGGCTGGCTGAGTGTGCCGGGCCCCTTCGTCCTGTTCGCCGTGGCCGTGGCCGCGCTCCTGTCGCCCGGGACCGCGAGCGTGGTGATCCCCGGCTGGCTGCCGTTCCTCGCAGACGGCGCCTACCGCGCCTACGCGGACGCGCTCGCCGCGCTGATGCTCGCCATCCTCGGCTTCGTGGCCGCGCTCGTGTACGTCTACTCGCTCGGCTACATGGCCGACGACCCCGGGAAGCGCCGCTTCTTCGTCTATCTCGACCTGTTCGTCGCCACCATGGCGCTGCTCGTGCTAGCCGGCAACCTGGCGGTGCTGCTGATCGGCTGGACCGGCGTCGGCCTTTCCAGCTTCCTGCTCATCGCTTTCTGGCGCGACCGGCCGGGCACGCTGGGCGCCGGCCTCCAGGCGCTCGCTGCCAACGCCGTCGGCGACGGCGCCCTCCTGCTCGCCGCCTCCCTGGTCCCTGGCGGCTGTGGCGCCCTCCTCGAGCTGAGCACGCCCCAGTGTACGGCGGGGGTGGGTGGGGCCGAGCTGCTCGGGGGACTGCTCTTCGTGGCCGCCGCGGCCAAGTCCGCGCAGGGGCCGCTGTACTTCTGGCTGCCGAGCGCGATGGCCGGCCCAACTCCCATCAGCGCCTTGATCCACGCCGCCACCATGGTGGCGGCCGGCGTCTACCTCCTCGTGCGCACCAGCGCCCTCATCGCCCTGGCGCCGACCGCGGCGCTGTGGATCGCCGTCGTCGGGGTGGCGACCGCGGTCGGCGGGGGAGTGGCGAGCCTGGCGCAGGCCAACTTCAAGCGCGGCATCGCCTATTCGACCGTCAGCCAGCTCGGCTACATGTTCGCCGCCGTGGGCGTGGGGGCGCCCTTCGCCGCCATCTTCCACCTCACCACGCAGGCCGCCTTCAAGGCCCTGCTGTTCCTCTCCGCCGGCGTGGTCATCCACGGCTCGGGCGGCGAGGAGCGCCTGGCGCAGCTCAGCGGACGCGGGCGGGCCTTCGGCGTTAGCTACTGGGGCTTCCTGGTCGGCTCCCTCGCCCTCGTCGGCGTCCCGTTCTTCTCGGGCGCATTCAGTAAGGACGCGATCGTCGAGCGAGCCCTGGCCGCCGCTCCCTGGGCGGGCTACGTGCTCCTCGCCAACGTCGCCATCACCGGGCTGTACATCGGCCGGCTCTTCTTCCGCGTCTACCACGGGCCGGTCGCGCCCCCCGCGCCGGCCGGCGATGGCGCCCGCGAACCGGCCATGCACCATGACCCGGCGGCCGAGCGCTTCATGCGCTGGGCGCTTGTACCGCTGATCCTGGCGGCGGTCGGCGCCGGGTACCTGGCCTGGCCCACGGAGTGGCTCCAGGGTGTGCTGCGGGATGGAGGCGTCGCCGAGAGCGAGACGGTCCAGGCGCTCAGCGCCACCGGCCTCGTCGCTGCGGCGCTGGGCCTGGCGGGCTTCGGCGTCTCCGGGTGGCTGCAGCGGCGGCCTGTCCCCGAGCCGCTGGCGGCCGTGCCGGAAGCGCCGGCCGCGACCGGCTGGGTGGGCGCCGTGGCAGAGGCGAGCTACGCCGTGGCCCGGCGCCTGGCCGGCATCCAGTCCGGGCACCTGATGCGCTACGCCCTCGGATCCGTCGTCGCCCTCGGAGCGATCCTGCTGGTGCGAGTCGCGACCCCGTGAACCTCGTCCTGGTCACCCCGGCCCCGGCCGCGCTGGTCGCGATCGGCCTGCTGGCGGTCGGGGCGACGGTCGTCTTGCTCGCCACCAGGCCGCTCTCCACCCGCCCGGCCGCCGCCACGCTGGTTGCTCTGCCGTTCGTCGTGGCCGCCGCGGGCGCCGGCTGGTGGGCAGGCGGTGGGCCAGCCCCGGCGGTGGTGGCCCTCTCGGCGGTAGCCGCAGTGGCGCTCCTGCTCGCGCCGCTGCTCGAGCTGCAGGAGCCGCCGCACGT
The DNA here is from genome assembly GCA_964435115.1 of uncultured Chloroflexota bacterium. Classification (GTDB taxonomy): domain Bacteria; phylum Chloroflexota; class UBA6077; order UBA6077; family CF-72; genus CAYSYM01. Next base: position 8,434 of record CAYSYM010000016.1, read on the forward strand.
CGTGGAGACGACCGCGCTGCTCCTCCTCGGGACTGGGGGTGCGATCGCTCTGGCCAACGCCGCCGACCTCGTCCAGGCGGTGGTCGGCCTCGAGACGCTGGCGCTGAGCGGCGTCACCCTGGTGGCGCTCAGCCGCGGGGACCAGCCCCTGGAGGCCGCGTTCAAGTACTTCATCCTCGGCGGCATCTCGCTGGCCGGTCTGCTCTTCGGCGTGGGCCTCGTCTACCTAGGGACCGGCGCGTTCGCGTTCCCTACCGCCGCCCAGGTGTCCAGCAGCGGCCTGGTCCTCGCCGGCGTGGTGCTGGTGGCGCTCGGCTTCGCCTTCGAGCTGGCGATCTTCCCGTTCCACTGGGGCGCGCTTGACGCCTACACCGCGGCCGCGCCGGGCCTGGCAGGCTTCGTGATGAGCGCCAGCAAGCTCGCCGCGGCGTACGCGCTCGGCCAGCTCGTCGTCGCCACCGGGGCGCCGATTGCTCAGCTCCTCGTCTGGGTCGGCGTGCTCACCATCGTCTGGGGCACGTTCGGCGCGCTCGCACAGCGGAACCTGCGGCGCATGCTGGCCTACTCGGCCATCACGCACGCCGGCTTCGTCGCGCTGGCGGTGGGCGCAGGCCCGCAGGGACCGGCCACCGCCGCCTTCTACACCACCGTCTACGCTGCCATGGCGCTGCTCGTCTTCGCCGCGCTCGCCGGCCGCGGCACCGGCCTCCATGCGTTCGACGAGGTGGCGGGCGAAGGACTGGGCCCGGTGCGCGCCGCGGCGCTCGCGCTGGGCCTCTTCTCGCTCAGCGGCATCCCGCCAACGCCTGGCTTCTGGGCCAAGCTCGCCGTCCTCGTGGTTGCCTGGCAGCAGGTTGGCCCGCTGGCGACGCTCGTCGCCGCGGCCGGGGGCGTCTTCAGCGTCCTGTACTACCTCCGGCCGATCCCCGACCTGCTGGCCGCCCTGCGTGCCCCCGGCCCGGGAGGGCTGCCACGCGCGGCGGCAGCCCTCCCCGTGCCCGGGATCCTTGTCGCGGCGATCGTGGTCGTCACGTTCGGGCTGTTCCCCGGCCTCGCCTGGGTGCTCGCCGCCGTGTTACCACGCGGCGGCTGAGCGCGGCGGGCGCCGGGCACCCCGACGCGGCTCACGAGCGGCGCAGGCCTGAGCCGACGCGTCCTTCGGCGAGATCTTTGAAGCGCTGCAGGTCCTCCTCGAGCATCTTGTCCGGATTCTGCAGGAGGCGCGCGGCGGCTTCGCCCATCGCTCCGCCCGGTGGCTCGGCCCACTGCATGATCACGTGGACCTCGGTGTTGTCCGCCAGCTCGCGGAAGGTGACGGCCCCGGTGGTCTGCATCGAGCCGGCCACCGAGTTCCAGCCAATCGCCCGGTTCGGCTCGTCCTGGGTCAGCTCGGCCTCGTACTCGACCGTCGTCCCCAGCGGGCCGCGCAGCTTCCAGTGCGAGCGTGTCCCCTGCGGGTCGAGCAGGTGGACCTCCTCCACATGCTCCATGAAGCGGGGGAAGTTCTCGAAGTTGCGCCAGAACTGGTAGACCTCGGAGACGGGCGCCTTCACCCGGATCGATTTCTCCACGCGTTGCATCGTCGGTCTCGTCCTCCCAACCTGAGGTGGTGCAGGATCGACGGGGGCAAGATGCGTGCCCGCGCCAGCCGCCCGGCCTTCACCGCGTCCCGCGAGACCCGGCCCGTCGGCGTTCCTCCTTCCACGGGCCCGTGATCAAGCGCGCGCCCCGTTCCCAGGTCAGGTACGACCACGTCCACTTGAACATCACGAGCAGCCGATTGTCGAAGCCGATCAGCCACACGATGTGCACGAACAGCCAGGCTAGCCAGGCCACGAGACCCGAGAGGCGCAGGCGGCCGAGCTCGGCGATCGCGGCGGCGCGGCCGATGGTGGCCATCGTCCCCCGGTTCACGTAGCGGAACATCGCCCGCGGCTGGCCCTGGACGGTGCGCCAGATGTTGTCGGCCGCGGCTTCCCCTTCCTGGATGGCCACCGGCGCCAGGCCAGGTAGCGGCTTGCCGTCCGGCCCGGCCAGCGCGGCGAGGTCGCCCACCACGTAGACCTCCGGGTGCCCGGGCAGGGTCAGGTCGGGCTCCACCGGCACCCGCCCCAGGCGGTCGGTCGGCACGCCGAGCGTCCGGCCCAGGGGCGAGGCGGCCACTCCGGCCGCCCACAGCGCCGTCCGGGTGGAGAGCGTCTCGTCGCCCACCCGCACCGCGTCCGGCGTCACGGCTGTCACCAGCGCGCGCACCCGTACGTCCACCCCGAGCCGGCGCAGGGCGTGTTCGGCCTTGCGCCCCAGCCGCTCGTCGAATGTGGGCAGGATGCGTGCGCCGCCTTCGAGCAGGATCACCCGGGCCTGGGTCGGATCGATGGCACGGAAGTCGCGCGCGACGGTGTGGCGGGCGATCTCGGCGATCGCGCCGGCCAGCTCGACCCCGGTTGGGCCACCGCCCACGACCACGAAGGTCAGCAGCGCCTGGCGCTCGGCCGGGTCCGGCTCGCGCTCGGCGCGCTCGAAGGCGAGCAGGATGCGGCCGCGAATGTCGAGCGCATCCTCCAGTGACTTCAGCCCGGGCGCTAACGGCTCCCACTCGGCGTGGCCGAAGTACGAGTGGCGTGCGCCGGGCGCCAGGATCAGGTAGTCGTACTCCAGCGCGCCGCTGGGCGCGAGCAGCACGCGCCGGTTTGCCAGGTCGACCGACCGCACCTCGCCCAGCAGCACACGCGCCTGGCGGTACCGGCGCAGGATGCCGCGGATCGGCTCGGCAATGTCCCCCGGCGAGAGCGCGGCGGTCGCCACCTGGTAGAGGAGGGGCTGGAAGAGGTGGTAGTTCCGCCGGTCGACCAGGGTGACCCGGAGCGGGTGGCGCGCCAGGCGGCGCGCCGCGTACAGGCCGCCAAACCCTCCGCCGACGACCACCACGTGCGGCTGGCGCCCCGGCAGAGGGCTGCGCCCGCCGGCGGGCGCGCGGCTCTCGGCGTGGGCCACGGCGTGGCCGCGTCCTGTCGTGGCGCGCTCGCGTCGGACGGGAGCTGGGTTGTCCGGCACGGCCACACCTCATTCCACCCGGTCCGACTGGGCACGACAGAGCCGCTGGCACGCGACGTCCGGCATCGGCCCGTGCCTGGCACGGCTCCTGCACCCTGCTTCCCTGGCTACGCAGGGACCGGCGAGCGCTCCCGCAATCCCATGGCTCACACCCGCCACGTTACCACTCGCAGCCCCCGCTACGCGCTCGGGAGCGCCGATGCCGCGACCGCGCGGGTGGTGGTGCTGCTCCTCCTGGTCGTACCCGTGCTCGTGGCCGTGGTGCTCGTCTCGGTGCAGCCTCGGGACGCGTCGGAGACGGCCAGGCAGATCGCCAGCTTCAACCCGCGCAGCCTCTTCTCGGAGGAGGGTCGGCGTTTCCTCCCGCCGCCCGTGGCCGCGATCCCGCCCGAGCAGGACGCCGGCCCGCCGGTGCCGGCGGCGGGCGAGCCAGCGGCGAACGCCGCCCGGGTGAAGGTGGCGGACACCGGAGGGGTCGGTGCCGTGCTGCGGGCGGCGCCGCGGACGGGGCGCCAGGTCGCGGCCCTGCGGGACGGACAAGTCCTGGAGGTCCTCGAGCGCCAGGCCGTCGACGACGACGTCTGGCTGCGCGTGCGGACCCAGAATGGCGTCGAGGGGTGGGTCTACGGCCGCCTGGTGGGGCCGGCCGACTGAGCGCTGCGGGCGTCCCTCGCCCGGGACGCAGGCTGTGGGCCGCAGCGGCGCGGAGGCGTGACTCCCCTCGGCCCACGGGGCGCGACGGTGCGCGGCACCCGTCATCTGGGCTGGGAATAGCCCCCCGCTGGCCTTGTGTTGAAGCTAGTGGCGGCGCAAAATAGCGCGCTCACGCGCCGGCTCGACGGATGTAACGCAGACGGGACGGCCTTCGTTCACCCGAGGCGACGCGGTTGGAGGACTATAGGGCAGGCGGCGCCCGGCCGACTCTGAAAGGGACCCCGATCCGGGAGCCTGATGGCAGCAAGACCGGCGCTCCGCTGGGTGAGCTGCTCGGGCTGGACTCCACGGATTCGGGCAACCCGCGAGAGGTTGACGGCTGCGGGCGGCGTGGTACGATGGATGTAGTACGCACGTCCGCCGTGGCGCCAGCGTTGTTCGCGGCCAGGCGGTGAGGCATTGCCGCCCGAGCCACCGGTGGTTGGGCGGTTTTTTTGACCCCGAGGTGACACGGGGTGAGGGGTAATGGAGCACAGTGAGCATCGATCTTCTGCACGAGAACGAGGAGCTGCTTAGCGGCGCGCTGGCCGAGGCGGTCGACGCCGAGTCCGAGACGATCGGCGAGAGCGAGGCGAGCACGGGCGGGCCGATCAACCGGTTCGGCCTGCTCTCCGAGGAGCTCTCGGGTGGCGCCGGGGCGATGTACCTGCGCGAGATCGCCCACCACGAGCTGCTGACCGCGCAGGAGGAAGTCTCGCTCGCGCAGCGGCTGGAAGCCGGCAAGGCGGCGCTGAAGGAGCTGGCGACGGCCGGCGTCGAGTTGGGCGCCGCCCGGCGCGACGAGCTGGAGCGAGTGGCCGAGGACGGGGAGAAGGCGCGGCGGCGCCTGATCGAGTGCAACCTGCGCCTGGTCGTCTCCGTCGCGCGGCGGTACCTGGGCCGCGGTCTGTCCTTCCTGGACCTCGTCCAGGAAGGCAACATCGGCCTGCAGATCGGCGTGGAGAAGTACGACTGGCGGCGAGGGTTCCGCTTCAGCACCTACGTCTACTGGTGGATCCGGCAGGCGGTCACCCGCGCTATCGCCGACCAGAGTCGCACGATCCGCCTGCCGGTGCACGTGACGGAGTTCCTCACCAAGACGGCGCGGGCTGAGCGTGAGCTGGCGGCCGAGCTGGGTCGCGAGCCCAGCGTGGACGAGGTGGCACAGTATCTGGACATCGATCCGGAGCGCATCAACGAGGCGCGGCGAGCGGCGCGCATGCCGCTCTCGCTGGAGACGCCGCTCGGCGAAGACGGCGAGCTGACCCGGGGCGACCTGATCGGCGACGAGACGGCGGCCGAAGCGGCACGCGAGTCGGCTGAGGCGAACGACCTCTCGGAGCGGCTCGAAGGCGCCCTGGACGAGCTGCACCCGCGCGAGCGCCAGGTGCTCCGGCTGCGGTTCGGCTTGGACCGCGGCCACGAGCGCACGCTGGGCGAGGTGGGCGAGGAGCTGGGGGTCAGTCGCGAGCGCATCCGCCAGATCGAAGCCGAGGCGCTGGCGAAGCTGCGGCGCATGCCGCGTCTGCGCCGCGAGCTGCTGGAGTACGTGAGCTAGACGCCAGACCGGCCCTCAGGAGGCAGGAAGGGCGGTGAGAACCACCGCCCTTCGCTGTTGGGGCGCCCGGTCGCCGGCCGCGCCGGCGGGTGGGTGCGGGGGATCACTCCGGCGCGTGCACGCGGTGCGGCGCCAGGCGTTCCTCGATCTGCAGCCGCGGCGCCACGTGCGGGTTGGGCCGGGTCCAGCCACGCGTCACGCGCCACTCGAGCCAGAGGGCGATGGGGCCGCCGACGAACACCATGAAGACGAGGAAGAAGACGCCCCAGCTCACCGGGCTCCAGCCCGGTGTGTCGGCCCGCGCGCCGATGGCGATCGAGACGAGGAGCGAGACGAGCAGGCCGGCCGCCTGGATACGCGTCGCCGTCCGCGGCGTCACGCTACAGCCCTCCGTAGAGCAGCCGCGGCAGCCACAGGCTGAGCTCGGGCACGTACGTGACGATCAGCAGGGCGGCCACCAGCACCAGCATCCACGGCAGGGAGGCGCGCATGACCTGGTACAGCGACATCTTGGCGATGCCCGACGCTACGTACAGGTTGAGGCCGACTGGCGGAGTGATCATGCCGATCTCCAGGTTGACCACGAAGACGATGCCCAGGTGGATCGGGTCGATCCCGACCTTCGTGGCGATGGGGTAGAAGATCGGCGCGAAGATCAGGATGATGCTGCTCGCCTCCAGGAAGTCGCCGGCGAACAACAGGATGACGTTCATGAGCAGCAGGATCAGCCAGGGCGAGCTGGCGTACTTCAGCACCTCGGTCGCGATCCCCTCGGGGATGCGCTGGCTGGTGAGGAAGAAGCCGAAGAGGACGGCGTTGGTGATGATGAACATCAGCATGGCCGTCGTCTTGGCCGACTCGGCGAACACCTTCGGCAGGTCCGCCCAGGCCAGCTCGCGGTAGACGAACATGCCCACGACGAACGCCACCATGACGGCGACGGCGGCGGCCTCGGTGGGCGTGAAGATGGCGCCCGCTTCGAGGGCGATCGGCCCGAGGTTGAGGCTGAACGGGACGCCGTAGATGCCGCCGACGACGATGACCGGCAGCGTCAGCGCGGGCAGCGCCTCGCGCGTGGCCTCCCAGCGCTCGGCCCAGGAGGCGACCGTGCCACTGCGGTAGCCGCGCCGCCGCGCGACTATGTAGCTGGTGACGACCAGCATCGAGGCCAGCAGGATGCCGGGCACGATGCCGGCGATGAAGAGCTTGCCCACGCTCTCGTTGGTCACGAACGCGAAGACGATCATCGGGATGCTGGGTGGGATGAGGATGCCCAGGCTGCCCGAGTTAGTCATGGAGCCTACCGCGTAGTTCCGGTCGTAGCCGGCCCGGAACATGGCCGGGATCATGATCCCGCCGATGGCGATCACGGTGGCCGGGCTCGAGCCCGAGATGGCGGCGAAGAGCGCCGAGGCGATGACGCCGGAGATGGCGAGCCCGCCGTAGAGGTGGCCCACGTAGGCCTGGGCGAACCCGACGAGGCGGCGGGCGACGCCCCCGGTCGTCATCAGGTTGCTGGCCAGGATGAAGAACGGAATCGCCATCAGTGGGAAGCTCTCGATGCCCGTGTACAGCTTCTGGGCCACCTGGCTCACGTTGGCCGGGTTGGTCAGCAGGATGCCGACCGTGGAGGCGATCCCGAGCGAGAGGGCGATGGGCAGGCCAAGGACGAGCGAGAGCGCCATGACCCCGAAGACGAGCGGCGCGACCATCGGGCTAGACCGGTAGCTCGTCCGCGGCGGCGGCCGTGGCCGGGTTGTGTCCGCCAGCCACCGCCGGCGGCAGCCGCCAGTAGCGGACGGCTGCCTGCACGAAGCGGAAGGCCATCATGAAGGCCGCCAGTGGGATGACGGCGTAGGTGGTCCAGGCCGGGATCTCGAGCTCCGGCGTCAGACGATTGGTGCGCATCTGGAACGAGACGAAGTCGACGCCCCAGACGCCCACCGCGAACACCCACACCGCGGACGCGAGCAGCGCCACGGTGGTCACGACGCGCGCGACGGGGCGCGGGAGCCGCTCGACGACGACGTCCACCCCGATGTGGACGCCTTCACGGACGCCCAGGCTGGCGCCCAGCATGGTCGCCCAGATCACCGAGACGATGGTGACCTCGTTGGCCCAGCCCAGCGAGCCACCGAAGATGTAGCGCTGGACGACCTCGAGGAAGGTCACCACCACGGCGACGGAGATCAGCGCTGTGGTGGCGACCTCCTCAAAGCGGCTCAGAACGCGGTCGAACAGAGCCATGGACCGCGGGGTGTCTGGGGGGTGGGGTGATCCGTCCCTCCCGGCTCAGGCGCCGGCCTGGCGCACTTTCTCGACGATGTCCTTGCCGACCTTCGGCTCGAACTCGTCGTAGACCGGTTGCAGTGCCTTGAAGAACGCCTGCTGCTCGGCCGGGCTCATCTCGTAGAACTCGAGCCGGCCGCTGGCCTTGATCTTCGCCAGCGCATCGTTGTTCTCCTGCAGGGCCAGGTCCCAGACGTAGGCGGTGGCCTCTTTCATGCTGTCTTCGAAGATCTTGCGCGTCTCGGGCTTCAGCTTGTCCCACCAGTCCTTGTTGGTGACGACGGCGTACGCCAGGTAGCTCACGGGGACGGTGGTGGCGTACTTCTGCACTTCGTGGAACTTCTGCGTGTAGCTGTTCGACCAGCTATTCATCTGCCCGTCGATGACGCCCTGCTGCAGCGCACCGAAGACTTCGGAGAACGCCATCACCTGGGCGCCGCCGCCCAGGGCCTTGATGATGGACTCCTCCACCTTCCCCTGGGCGCGGAACTTCAGCCCCTTGAAGTCCTCGGGCGTCTTGAGCGGCCGCTTGTTGTTGGTCGGGTAGCGGAAGCCATTGTCCCAGATCGCCAGTCCCTGCATGCCGGCCTTGTTGAGCCGGGTGTACAGCTCCTGGCCGACGGGGCCCTCGGCCACCCGCCGCACGCCATCGCGGCCGGCGCCGAAGATGTTCGGCAGGTCCAGCACCTGCCACTCGGGTACGGTGGTCGAGAACTTGGCGGTCGAGGGCGCCAGGAACTCCACCTGCCCCTTCTGCAGCGCGTCGAACTCCTCGGCGTCCTTGTAGAGGGAGGAGTTGGCGTAGACCTGGACGTCGATGTTGCCGCCGGACTTCTGCTTCACCAGCTCGGCGAACTTGAGCGCGCCCTTCCCCTTGGGCGTCTCTTCCGCGACGACGTGCGAGAAGCGGACGGTCATCTTCTCGGCTGCAGCGGCCGGCACGATCGTGGCGGCTGCCTTGGCGGCCGGGGCTGCCGTGGCCTGGCTGGCGGGAGCCGCGGCCGGCGCGCTGGCAGGCGTGCAGGCGGCGGCCACCAGCACCGCCCCGGCGACGAGTGCGAAGAGACGAAGTTGCGGTTGCCGCATCGGCTCGAACTCCCTCCGACGGGTAGTGCGGGGGAGCGTACCGCACCACGCACCCCGGAGCCAAGCCCGGGTCGGGCGAAGGGTCTGACCTCTGGCCCCACGGGGCACCACCCTGCGTAGGCTGGCGTGGCGATCCGGCCACCACGTACCCTGGGGAGTATCGCTCCCCCCTCCGCGCTCCTCCCGCTCGCCGGCGTCCGGGTCGTCGCCTGGGAGCAGGCCGTCTCGGGTCCGCTGGCGACGCGCCACCTGGCCGACCTGGGCGCGGACGTCGCCAAGGTGGAGCGCCCCGGGGGCGGCGACTTCGCGCGCCACTACGACGGCGCGGTGAACGGTCTGAGCGCCCACTTCGTCTGGCTCAATCGGGGGAAGCGCAGCATCGCCCTGGACCTGAAGCGGCCGGAGGGTCGCGACGCCTTCCAGCGGCTGCTGGATCGGGCCGACGTGTTCGTCCACAACCAGGGGCCAGGGGTTGCCGAGCGGCTCGGCTTCGACTACGCCACGCTCTCGGCGCGCAACCCGCGGCTGATCGCCTGCGCGATCTCCGGCTACGGCCCCGCGGGGCCGTACCGCGACCGGAAGGCGTACGACCTGCTGCTCCAGGGGGAGTCGGGCGTGATGGCGCTGACGGGCACGCCCGAGCAGCGGGCGAAGGCCGGGATCCCCGTGGCGGACATCGCCAGCGGCATGTACGCCTTCGGCAGCGTCCTGGCGGCGCTCTACCAGCGCCAGGCGACCGGGCGTGGAGCGGAGATCCACATCGCCATGCTCGACAGCCTGGTCGAATGGACCATGGCGGCGGGGTACGTGACGCTCTACACCGGCCAGGCGCCGGCCCGCGCCGCGGCGCGCCACAGCTTCATCGTGCCGTACGGGCCGTACCGGGTGGGCGATGGCACGTTCGTCAACCTGGCTGTCCAGAACGAGGGGCAGTGGCGCCGCCTGTGCGGCGTGGCGCTCGGCCGTCCCGACCTGGCCGACGCCCCCCGCTTCGCGACCAACGAGCTGCGGCTGCGGCACCGGGCGGAGCTGGAGCCGCAGATCGAGGCCACCTGGGCGGGCGAGACCCGCGAGTCGGTCGAGGCGAAGCTGGCGCAGGCGGATGTGCCGTTCGGCAGTGTCAACGACATGGCCGACGTGGTCCGGCACCCGCAGCTCGCCGCGCGCGGCCGCTGGTTCGAGGTGGGCAGCCCGGTCGGCCCCATCACGGCGTTGCACCACCCCATGAACCTGGCGGGCCTCACGCGGCCGGCTGCGGCGGTCCCAGGCCTGGGCGAGCACACCGCGGAGGTCCTGCGGGAGCTGGGCTACGACGAGGCGGCCATCGCGCACATCAGCCGCGACGCGCCCGCCCCGGCCGAGCAGGTGGGCCAAGCAGCTGCACCGAGCGGGGCAGATGCGGCCTCCCGGCCTGGCCCACGAGACGCGTGAGCGCGCCGCGCTCAGCCTCGGAGCTCCGGCGCCCGGAGGTCGACTCGCCTGAACGGGTTCCCCTGCACGCTCACGGCACACGCGGCCGAGGTCATCAGCCACCGTGGCATCGCGCCGGAGTGGGTGGCGCGCGTCCTGGAGCGCCCGTTTCGGGTCGAGCCGGACCCGGTCGACCCCGAGCTGCGGCATGCGCTGGCGCCGATCCCAGAGCACGGCGGCCGGGTGCTGCGGGTCGTCTACAATCCCACGGCGAGCCCCTGGCGGGTGGTGACCGTCTACTTCGACCGCCGGCTGAGAGGAAGGCTGTGAAGGTCCAGTACGACCAGCAGGCTGATGCGCTCTACGTGCGGCTCGACGAGTCCCGCATCGTCGAATCCGAGGAAGTGCGACCCGGTGTCGTGCTCGACTTCGACGAGCGGAACCAGGTCGTAGGCATCGAGATTCTCCAGGTCGGCAAGCGCGTGCCGCGGGCGAAGCTCCGCCAGATGCAGTTCGAGGTGGCCTGACCGCGCGTGAGCTGCGGCACCCCTGTGAAGGGGGTGCGCCGCGCTCAGCCTCGGAGCGTCGCGCCGATCTCGCGGAGGTCCGGCTCGGCCTCGAGCCGGAAGAGGCGCTGGGCGAGCGCGCTGACGCAGGGGGAACCGAGCAGGTCGCCGGCCAAGCTGCCAAACTTCTCCACCAGCCCCGCGCGTGAGACCGGGTTCTCCGGCTCGCCGGTGGCGTGCTCCGCGCGCGTCGCGAGGGTGCGGCCGTCGCGCAGGTGGATCTCGGCCGTGGCCGGCCACACGTCAGGGTACCGCGCATCCAGCGCCGCGTCCCGGTAGCACTCCGTCCGGGCCATGAGCGATCGAATGCGGGGGTCGTCCACGCTGGCCTGCGTGTACACCTCGCGGTCGGCCCGGCCGTGGACCAGGGCGACCGCGGCGGCGAACGGCGCGCTGAACTGGGCGTCGACGACGTTCATCGGGGCTCGCTTCTGCTCGATCGGCTCGGCCACCAGGAGCGCGCCACCGCTCAGCACGCCCAGCCGGATGCGTTCCACGTCGTCCGGCTGGATCGCGTGCTGCCGCCGCAGCGCCAGCACGCAGTCGATCAGGCCGTGGTTGTAGCGGCAGCAGGCGTAGGGCTTGATGGACACGCGCATGATCTGGAGCGGGTGGCCGAGGTTGGCCAGCAGCCGCTCCGGCGCTGGCGCGTCGGAGTAGGCGTGGAGCAGGCCCAGCGGCCCTTCGATGGCCGTCGCCGGTCCGCTGAACCCGGCCGCCGCCAGGTGGGCGGCGACGATCCCCGCATGCGCCGCCCAGCCCGGGTTGAGCCGCTTCGTCCACGCGCCGCCCGAAAGGTACTCGAGCGAGCCGGACGCCACCGTGCCCGCGATGCCGAACGCGCGCGTGAACGCCTCGGCCTCGAGGCCGAGCAGCTTGCCGGCCGCCGTCGCCGCCCCGAAAACGCCCGCCACACCCGTCGGGTGGAAGCCGCGCGCGTACGCCGAGGCCGGGTTCAGCGCGTTGCCCACCCGCATGGCTGCCTCATACCCGGCGACGACGGCTTCCAGGTACGCCGTGGGCGCCTGGCCACGTTCCTCGGCCAGGGCGAACGCGGCAGGGATCACGGCGACACCCGGGTGCAGCGACGACGCGGTCGTCACGTCGTCCATCTCGATCGCGTGGGCGGCCGTGCCGTTCGCCAGCGCCGCCCACGCGGCGCCCGTAGCGAAGCGCGCGCCGATCACGCTCGCGCCACCCGAGGGTTGGAGCTGGCGGGCGGTGGCCGCCACCGGCTGGCTCGACGCCTCGGCGCTGCCGCGGGCTGCCACGCCCAGCAGGTCGAGGGTGAGCTCCTTGGCCCGCTCGCGCGCCTCCTCGGGCAGGCTCGGCCAGCGCAGGCTAGCGCAGAAGGCAGCGAGCTCGCCGGTCGCGGTCCGGGCGGAGGAGGCGGCGAGAGGCATGCTGGGAGACGCGCGGGGTGGCGGCGAACCTGCCCGGCGGACGTATTCTAAACGCGCCAGAGGTGCGTCCGCTCCCCGCTCGATGGATGCGCCCCTCCTCCACTTGAGGCAGCGGAGAACCCCCCATGTGCCCTGCAACCGGCCCCGGCAGCGCCACCGCCCACCAGGAGGTCCGCGCCGCCGTGCGTGAGATCTGCGCGGCCTACCCCGACGCCTACTGGCGCGCGCTGGACCGCGCCGACGCCTACCCCGAGGCGTTCGTCCGAGCGCTCACCCAGGCCGGCTGGCTGGCGATCCTGATCCCCGAGGCGTACGGCGGCGCCGGCCTGGGCATCGCCGAGGCGAGCGTGGTGCTCGAGGAGATCAACCGCGCCGGCGGTAACGCCGCGGCCTGCCATGCCCAGATGTACATCATGGGCACGCTGCTGCGGCACGGCAGCGAGGAGCAGAAGCGGCGCTACCTGCCCGAGATCGCCTCTGGTGCGCTGCGCCTGCAGGCGTTCGGGGTGACGGAGCCGAACGCGGGCTCGGAGACTACGCGCATCCAGACGACCGCCGTGCGCCGGGGCGACCGCTACGTGGTCAACGGGCAGAAGGTGTGGACCTCCCGCGCTCAGTTCTCCGACCTGCTGCTGCTGCTGGCGCGCACCACGCCCTACGACGAGCTGCAGGACAAGACGCGGGGGCTGAGTGTCTTCCTGGTGGACCTGCAGCGGGCGGTCCGGGACGGCACGGTTACCATCCGGCCGATCGAGACGATGCTGAACCACCAGACGACGGAGCTGTTCCTCCAGGATCTGGAGGTGCCAGCCGAGCACCTGATTGGCGAGGAAGGGATGGGCTTCCGCTACATCCTGGACGGCTGGAACGCCGAGCGCATCCTGATCGCGGCCGAGTGCATCGGCGACGGGCGGTGGTTCGTCGAGCGGGCGGTCCGGTACGCCAGTGAGCGGGTGGTCTTCGGGCGGCCGATCGGCCAGAACCAGGGGGTGCAGTTCCCGCTCGCCCGGGCGCACATGGCGATCGAAGCGGCCGACCTGATGCGGTGGAAGGCCGCGGCGCTGTTTGACGGCGGGCAGCGGTGCGGGGCGGAGGCGAACATGGCCAAGTACCTGGCCGCGGAGGCGAGTTGGGAGGCGGCCAACGCCTGCCTCGACACCCACGGCGGCTTCGGCTTCGCGGCCGAGTACGACGTGGGGCGGAAGTTCCGCGAGACGCGGCTGTACAAGGTGGCGCCGATCAACCAGAACCTCGTGCTGGCGTTCATCGGCCAGCACGTGCTCGGCCTGCCCCGGTCGTACTGAGCGCCAGCAGCCGTGACGCAATCGGCGACCGTGCCGCGGGTCCACCGGACCCAGCCGGTGCCCGTGATCGGGCTCGCCTACCTGGTCGTCGTGTACCTGGTCTGGGGCAGCACCTACCTGGCCATCCGGATCGCGGTCGGCGGCGAGACCGGCTTCCCGCCGTTCATGATGTCCGGCGGCCGCGTGCTCGTGGCCGGGCTGATCCTGCTCCTGTGGAGCGTAGCGCGGGGTCAGCGGGTCCGGCTGAGTCGGGACGAGATGGCGGTGCTGGCGGCCTCCGGGCTGCTGCTGTGGGTGGGAGGCAATGGGCTGGTCGTCTGGGCGGAGCAGCGCGCCGATTCGGGCTACGCGGCCTTGCTCGTCAGCTCCACGCCGATCTGGGTGGCGATCATGGAGTCGGCCCTCGATCGGCGCCCACCCACGCTGCTGCTCGCCACCTCACTGCTGGTAGGTCTCGGCGGGGTCGGGCTGCTGACCGCGCCGGCCCTCCTGACCGGCGGGCAGGCCGATCCTGCCTCGGCGCTCGCCCTGGTGCTCGCATCGGTCGCGTGGGGGGCCGGCTCGCTGCTGCAGCATCGCCGGCCAGTCGGGGTCGGCCCGCTCGCCAGCTCGGCCTACCAGCACCTCGCTGGCAGCCTGGGCTTCCTCGTGCTCATCGCGCTGGCGCGGGAGCCGCTGCCGACGCCGACGGCCGAGGCTACCCTCGCCTGGGGCTACCTGATCGTCTTCGGGTCGCTGCTGGGCTTCACCTCGTTCGTCCAGGCGCTGCGCCTCCTGCCCGCGAACATCGCTATGACTTACGCCTACGTGAACCCGGCCATCGCGGTGGCCCTGGGCGCCCTGATCCTTCGCGAGCCGGTCACCGCCTGGACCGCCGCGGGCATGGCGGGCGTGCTGCTCGGCGTCGCTGGTGTGTTCCACGACCGGTACCGACAGAGTCGCAACAGCCACTAATCGGCCGGACGCGGGACGGCTCTGTGCTGCCGCGCACGCCTCCGCTACCGGCGCCGTCTCATGCGCCGGAACCCGGAAACCGTAACCCCGGGTCAACGTTCGTCTACCTCCGCGGAAACCTGGCGGGGTAATACTCAAGCTGCCTGGTGAGCCGGACCACGCGACAGGGCCGGTAGAGCCCACACTCGAAATCCCGAAAGGGAGAACCGGTCCCCGCCCCAACTCGGCGCACGCCGAGTGGCAGCGTAACGTGGGTGCTGGAAGGGGCTGCGAGGGCGCGACAACGTGCCTCCGCTGCGGATCCGACTCACTAGACGGGTGTGCGGCCCGCGCTGGAGCGCGGGCCGACGTGCGTGCGACGAGTGGTGCCCGGCGAGCGTTCGACAGGGACAGTTGACGTATCCCGGGGTGAACCGGTGATCGCGCCGGCCGCCGTGGTCACCCACGGCCTGACGTCCGTGGAGGCCGCTCGCCGCCTGGCCGAGTACGGGCCAAACGAGGTCGCGACCGGGCCCCGGCGCTGGCTCCCGCGGACCGCACTCGGGCTCGTCGGCAACCCGCTGGTCGTCATCCTGCTCGTCGCGAGCTTGATCTCCGCCCTGCTCGGAGAGGCGTTCAACGCCACGCTTATCACACTGATCATCATCCTCAGCGTGGCCCTCGATGTCTTCCAAGTCTACCGGTCCGAGCAGGCCACCGCCCAGCTCCGCCGCCTGATCGAGCCGACCACCACGGTCCGTCGCGACGGACGGACCGTCGAGATCTCCGTGCGGGACGTCGTGCCCGGCGACGTGCTCGAAATCCGCGCGGGTGCCCTGGTCCCTGCCGACGCCACCCTGGTTACCGCCACCACGCTCACGCTCGACGAGGCTGCGCTCACTGGCGAGTCGTTGCCGATTGAGAAGCGCGCCGGAGATGGACCCCGGACCCAGCTCTTCGCCGGCACCTCGGTGGTCAGCGGCGTTGGGCAGGCGGTGGTTAGCGCGACCGGCCCGCACACCCAGTTCGGCGCGCTCGCTCGCGCGCTGGCAGAGAAGGCGCCGCCAACCGAGTTCGAGCGGGGTACTCGCGCTTTCGGCTACGTGATCATGCGCACCGTCGTGGGACTCGTGCTCTTCGTCTTCCTGGTCAACGCGCTCCTCAGGCGCGACCCCCTGGAGTCGTTTCTCTTCACACTTGCCCTGGCCGTCGGCCTCACGCCCGAGTTCCTGCCGATGATCATGACGGTCACGCTCGGCCAGGGAGCGCAGCGGATGGCGCGCGGCAACGTGATCGTTAAGCGACTAGCGGCCATCGAGAACCTGGGCAACATGGACGTGCTGTGCAGCGACAAGACCGGGACGCTGACCCGCGGGGAGCTCGTCCTCCAGGGGCATGTCGACGCCTGGGGGCGTGAGTCCGCGAACGTGCTGCGGTGGGCCTGCGTGAACAGCGCCCTCGAGAGCGGTGTGCGAAGCCCGCTCGATGCCGCAATCCTGGCCCACGAGCACCCGGCCATCCCGCACTACACGAAGCTGGCGGAGCTGCCGTTCGACTTCGAGCGACGACGTGTGAGTGTCCTTGTCGACGGGCCGGAGGGGAGAACGTTGGTGTCCAAGGGCGCGCCCGAGAGCATGCTGCCGCTGTGCGTCCGTGTGGACAACCAGTCCGGACAGGTCCCGCTCGAGGCGGCGGTTGCTCGTGAGGCAGACACAACCTACGCCGATCTGAGTCGCGCCGGCTACCACGTGCTGGCGATTGCCTGGCGGTCGGTTCCCACGTCTACGGAGACGCTCGCACCGACCGATGAGCGCGACCTGACGCTGGGCGGGTTCGTCGCCTTCCTCGATCCCCCAGACCCATCAGCGGCCGAAACCGTGCGGACGCTGCGCGAGTCTGGCGTCGGTATCACGATCCTGACCGGCGACGGCGAGCTCGTGACGCGCACGATCTGTCGCCAGGTGGGCATCCCGGCCGAGCGCGTCATGCTCGGCGACGAGCTGGCGCGGATGACGGACGCCGCACTGGTCGCCGTCGTGGAGAGAATCAACGTGTTCGCGCGTGTCTCGCCCACGCAGAAGAACCGGATCATTCATGCCCTGAAGCGCAACCGCCACGTGGTCGGCTACCTGGGAGACGGAATCAACGATGCGCCCTCCCTACACACCGCTGACGTCGGCATCTCTGTCTCCAATGCGGTGGACGTGGCCCGCGCCGCCGCGGACATCATCCTCCTGGAGAAGAGCCTCGTGGCGATCCACCGCGGGGTCGTGGAGGGTCGGAAGAGCTTCGGGAACATCACCAAGTACGTGCTGATGGGGACCAGCTCGAACTTCGGGAACATGCTGAGCATGGCCGCCGCCTCGGCCGTCCTCCCGTTCCTGCCACTCCTGCCCGTGCAGATCCTGCTCAACAACTTCCTGTACGACCTCTCACAGCTCACCATCCCGACGGACAATGTCGACGCCACCTACGTGGCGCACCCTCGGAAGTGGGACATGGCCATGATCCAGCGCTTCATGTTCGGGCTCGGCCCCATCAGCTCGCTCTACGACTTCCTGACCTTTGGCGTGCTGCTGTGGGGCTTCCAGGCCGGGCCCGAGCTGTTCCGCGCCGGCTGGTTCATCGAATCGTTGGCCACACAAACCCTGGTGATCTTCGTCATCCGCACGGCGGGCAATCCGTTCAAGAGCCGGCCCAGCAATGCACTCCTGGTGAGCGTGCTCGGGGGCGTGGTCGGCGGCGTGCTGGTCGTGCTCTCCCCGTTCGGCGGCGCCATCGGCTTCGCTCCCGTGTCCCCGCTCGTCTTCGCCGTGCTGGTGCCAATGGTCGGGACGTACCTGGGTCTGGTCCAGCTCTTCAAGCGCCGGTTCTACGAGCGAAGCGGCTGAGGCGCTGGCTGCCTGTGGCTCGCGCCGTCCGCCCTCAGCCCGCCGGCGTGCCGCGCCCCCATAACACGCCGAGGCGGGTCGACGTTGCACTGAGCGACACCTCGCGTCGTCGCTCTCGGGCCAGGCAGCCCGTGACGCGCTGCGCTCGGCGCGAAGCGCTTCCTTGGCCGAGCGGCGCTGCCGGCGCCGACGCGCGGCTGGACGCGGCGCAGGGGGCTCGCGGGCCGGGCGCCGACCCACAGAGGTTGGCCTCGGGCCAGCGGCGACGGCGAGGCCGAGTCAATCCGTGACGAAGGAGTGGACGGTCGTGATGGGAAGCCTGAGCAGGAGCGCGAGCGCTACACGCAGCGGGGCGGACGGGTCGCCCGAGAACGGGGGCGGCGCCCTGAGCCGCCGCAGCATCCTCGGCAAGGGGGCGAAGCTGGCGTTCGCCGCCCCGGCGGTGCTCGCCGCCCTGCAGGCCGGGGCCGCCTTTGCCGACGAGTCGGACGACGAGCGCCGGGGCCGGGGGCGCTCAGAGCGCGACGACTCGCCGGCCGCGAGCTCCAGCCCGCCCCGGCGCCGCCCGGACGTGCCGGCCGCGTTCCGCCTCGAGCTGTGCCGTGTCGCCGACGTGCCGGCGAACGACTTCACCTCGGCGAATCCCGGTACCGACCCGTTGCGCGATGGCCGGTTGCGCATCGCCCACGATGGCGACGCGCCAGAGGACGGCCGGGTGCGCGTGCGGCTGCGCAGGGCCAAGCCGGCCTCCCGCTACCAGGTCTTCTTCGTGCGCTTCAAGGACCAGGGGCGCGAGGACCTGGGTGTCGTCGGACCGACGGACGAGGAAGGCGACCTCGACGCGGCAGCGCCGACCCCGCTCTCTGGCGCCAACCGCGTCGGGATCTTCGTGCTTGTCCGCCAAGACGGTGACGAGGCGGGGAAGGACGAGTTCGTCACCTGCGTCCGCCGCCCCGGCGCTGCTTGAGCCGGCCGGGCGTGGCGGGTCCGGCAGTGGACCCGTGCGGGGCCTCCACACCGTTCCACCCGCTCAGCCCGTGGGCCGCCGCCTGGCACGGATCGGCCCACGGGCGGCCCACGGGCTGAGCGCCCGCGAAACGAGGGCGCGAAGCGCTCAGTCGGCGGCCTTGCCGTTGGCCGGCGGCTGGCCGCCGGTGGTGGCGTCGGCGGCCAGCTTCTCGTACTGGCGCCAGCGGCTCGCCACGTCCTCCTCGGCGAGCTTCAGCAGTCGCCGGGCCTCCTCCGGGTCGCTCTGGGTGAGCATGCGGTACCGCGTCTCGTTGTAGATGTACTCGGCGAGCGGGAGCGTCGGCGCCTTGGAGTCGAGTGTCAGCGGGTTCTTCCCCTCCCGCGCCAGGGCGGGGTTGTAGCGGTACAGCGGCCAGTAGCCGGAGAGCACCGCCCGCCGCTGCTGTTCCAGGCCGTAGCGCAGGTCGTAGCCGTGGGCGATGCAGTGGCTGTAGGCGATCACCAGCGAGGGCCCGTCGAACGCCTCGGCCTCCAGGATCGCCTTGAGCGTCTGGGCGTCGTTGCCTCCCATGGCAATCCGCGCCACGTACACGCTGCCGTACCCGATCGCCAGCATCCCCAGGTCCTTCTTGGCCACCGTCTTGCCGCCGGCCGCGAACTTGGCTACCGCCGCCCGCGGGGTGGCCTTGGACATCTGGCCGCCCGTGTTCGAGTAGACCTCGGTATCCAGCACCAGCACGTTGACGTTGCGGCCCGAGGCGAGCACGTGGTCCAGCCCGCCGTAGCCGATGTCGTAGGCCCAGCCGTCGCCGCCCACGATCCAGACGCTCTTCTTCACCAGCACGTCGGCCAGGCTCAGCAGGTCGCGCGCGTCCGGCGTGCGCAACCCTTCGAGCTTCGCCTTCAGCACCTCCACGCGCTGCCGCTGCTCGTAGATGCCGGTCTCGCTGGACTGGTCAGCGCGCAGCAGGCCGTCCACCAGGTCGTCGCCAAGCCTGGGCCGCAGCCGCTGCAGCAGCTCGCGGGCGTACTCGCCCTGCTTGTCGAGCGTCAGGCGGAAGCCCAGCCCGAACTCGGCGTTGTCCTCGAACAGCGAGTTCGACCACGCCGGCCCGCGGCCTTCCCGGTTCTTCGCCCACGGCGTGGTGGGCAGGTTGCCGCCGTAGATCGAGGAGCAGCCGGTGGCGTTGGCGATCAGGGCCCGGTCGCCGAAGAGCTGCGAGATCAGCTTGAGGTACGGTGTCTCACCGCAGCCGGCGCAGGCGCCGGAGAATTCGAACAGCGGCTGCAGGAGCTGGGAGTCCTTGACCGAGGCCAGGTTGAGGGTGCGGCGGTCCACCTCCGGTAGCGTGAGGAAGAGCTCCCAGTTCTTCACTTCGGCCTCGCGGCGCGGGGCCTGGGGCACCATGTTGATCGCCTTGAGGCTGGGGTCGGCCTTGCTCTTGACCGGGCACGCCTCCACGCACAGGCCGCAGCCGGTGCAGTCCTCCGGCGAGACCTGGAGCGTGTAGACGTACGTCGGCAGCTCCTTCCAGCGGGCCGGCGCCGACTTCAGGGTGGCCGGGGCGCCGTCCAGCGCGCGCGGGTCGTACACCTTGGCGCGGATGACCGCGTGCGGGCAGACCAGCACGCACTTGTCGCACTGGATGCAGATGCTCGCGTCCCACTCGGGGATCTCCAGGGCGATGTTGCGCTTCTCCCACTGCGTGGTGCCCGTGGGGTAGGTGCCGTCGACCGGGAGGGCGCTCACCGGGAGCTCGTCCCCTTCGCCCGCGATCATCCGGGCGGTCACCTGCTGGACGAATGAGGGCGCCTCGGCTGGGACGGGCGGGCGCATCTCGCGCGTGCCCGTCACCCAGCCCGGCACCTGGACCTCGTGCAGGTTCGCCAGGGTCTGGTCGACCGCCTCGAAGTTCTTCCGCACCACCGCCTCGCCGCGCTTCCCGTAGGTCTTCTCGATCGCGTGCTTGATCGCCGCGATCGCCTCGTCGCGCGGGAGGACCCCGCTCAGGGCGAAGAAGCACGTCTGCATGATGGTGTTGACACGGCCGCCCATACCCGTCTCGCGCGCCACCTTGTAGCCGTCGATCACGTAGAAGCGGAGCTGCTTGTCGACGATCCGCTTCTGGGTCTGGCGCGGCAGGTGCTCCCACACCTCGTCCGGCCCGAACGGGCTGTTGAGGAGGAACGTGGCGCCGGGCTGCGCGGGCTTGAGCACGTCGAACCGTTCCAGGAAGCTGAACTGGTGGCAGGCCACGAAGTTGGTCGCGGTGACCAGGTACGGCGCGTGGATCGGCTTCGGCCCGAAGCGCAGGTGCGAGACGGTCATCGTGCCCGACTTCTTGGAGTCGTAGACGAAGTAGCCCTGGGCGTAGTTGGCGGTGTCCTCGCCGATGATCTTGATCGAGTTCTTGTTCGCTCCAACCGTGCCGTCCGAGCCCAGCCCGTAGAACAGGCAGCGCACGGTCTCCGGGTCCTCGGTGCTGAAGGACGGGTCGACCTCCAGGCTGGTGTGTGTCACGTCGTCGACGATGCCCACGGTGAAGTGGCTCGTGGGGTGCTCCTGCTGCAGCTCGTCGAAGACGGCCTTCGCCATGGCCGGCGTGAACTCCTTGGAGGAGAGCCCGTACCGTCCGCCGATAACGCGCGGGAACCTTGTGAACGGCGCTGTACCGCTGGCGAGGGCCTCGCTGACCGCCGCGACAACGTCCTGGTAGAGCGGCTCGCCGGCGCTGCCCGGCTCCTTGGTCCGGTCCAGCACCGCGATCGCCCGCACCGAGGCGGGGAGCGCCCGGACGACGTGCTCGACCGAGAACGGGCGGAAGAGACGCACCTTGAGCACTCCGACCTTCTCACCCTGGCGGCGTAAGGCCGCCGCCGTCTCCTCGGCCGTCTCCGCACCGGAGCCCATGAGCACCACCACGCGCTCCGCGTCCGGCGCGCCGGCGTAGTCGAACAGGTGGTAGTGGCGGCCGGTGAGGGCGGCGAACGCATCCATGCGACGCTGCAGGATGCTCGGGCACGCGAGGTAGAAGGGGTTGGCGGCCTCGCGCGCCTGGAAGTAGACGTCTGGATTTTGGGCCGTCCCGCGCATGAACGGCCGTTCCGGGTTGAGGCCCCGGGCGCGGTGGGCGCGCACGAGGTCGTCGTCGATCATCGCCCGCAAGTCGTCGTCGGCGAGCGGTTCGATCTTCATCACCTCGTGGGAGGTGCGGAAGCCGTCGAAGAAGTGCAGGAACGGCACCCGCGCTTCGAGCGTGGCCGCGTGGGCGATGAGCGCCAGGTCCTGCGCCTCCTGGACCGAGCTGGAGGCGAGCATGGCCCAGCCCGTCTGGCGCGCCGCCATGACGTCTGACTGGTCGCCGAAGATGGAGAGCCCCTGGGCCGCCAGGGAGCGCGCGGCCACGTGGAAGACGGTCGCGGTCAGCTCGCCGGCGATCTTGTACATGTTCGGAATCATCAGGAGCAGCCCCTGCGATGCTGTGAAGCTGGTGGTGAGGGAGCCGGTCTGTAGCGCGCCGTGGACGGCGCCGGCCGCTCCCCCCTCGCTCTGCATCTCCACCACCAGCGGCACCGTCCCCCAGAGGTTCGCCCGGCGCTCCGCGCTCCACTGGTCCGCCCACTCCCCCATCGCCGACGAGGGCGTGATGGGATAGATCGCGATGACTTCGCTGACCTTGTGGGCGACGTTGGCGACTGCCTCGTTGGCGTCGAGGGTCACGTACCGCCGCCCCGCGCTCCGTGGCGGCTGCTGGCGCTCCACGCCGGCCAGGTCGCCCACCGTCTGTGCTGTCACCATGGGCTCAGAGCTCCACTCCTCGATGAGTGCCGTGCTCAGCAAGTGGGCCACCCCGCCAGGGGAGCGGGTGGAATGCTGGCCCGCTTGCTCAGCGTGAGTATCGGCGCCCGCTCGCCGGAGCGGCCACGTGTCGAGGGGTGGTTGTCCGCCCTACCCTATCGGGTAGGGCCGCGCCGCAGCGGGCCCAGGTGGGCTGGGCCCGTCCGGACCAGCGTTGGCCTGCAGCCCCGGCGCGCGGCCGGGACCCCGGCCCCCTCCGGTGGGCGCTCGAGCGTTCACCCGGCGTTGACCAGGGGCAACACCGCTGGCAATCGCCGGCTGGTACGACGGGGAGGATGGCTCCCCGTTCCGCCGGGCCGGCCCCGGCCGGCAGTCCCGGTCGTCGAGCCGACGCACGGCCTGACCCGGGGGTCGAGCAGAGCGTCGACCTCTCGACGCTGGCCGGCCTGTCGGCGTGGGAGGCGCGCCAGCGCCTGGAGGCGGAGGGCGCCAACGAGCTGCCCTCCGCTCGCCGCCGCGGGCCGCTCCACCTCGCGCGCGACGTGCTGCGTGAGCCCATGCTCCTGCTGCTCGTCGCGGCCGGCGCGGTCTACCTCCTCCTTGGCGACACGGAGCAGGCGCTGCTCCTGCTTGGCTCGATCGTCGTCATCATGGGCATCACCTTCTACCAGGAGCGGAAGACTGAGCGGGCCCTGGAGGCTCTGCGCGACCTCTCCAGCCCCCGGGCGCTGGTGGTACGCGACGGCCGCCACCAGCGCATCCCGGGCCGCGAGGTGGTCCGCGGCGACCTGCTCGTCGTCGCGGAGGGGGATCGCGTTCCTGCCGACGCCGTCCTCGTCTCGGGGCCCAACGTGTCCGTGGACGAGTCCCTGTTGACAGGCGAGTCGGTCCCGGTGCGAAAGGTCCCCTGGGAAGGGCGGGCGGCGCACCGCCGCCCGGGTGGGGATGACCAGCCGTTCCTCTACTCGGGCACGCTGGTGGTGCGTGGGCAGGGGTTCGCGCAGGTGCGGGCCACCGGCGCGCACGCCGAGATCGGCACGATCGGGCGGGCGCTCCAGGCGGTCGAGCCGGAGGACACGCCCCTGCAGCGGGAGACACGCCAGCTTGTCCGGAAGCTCGCCACCGTGGGGGTGGCAGTGTGCGCCGTGTTCGTCGTGGTGTACGGCCTCACGCGCGGCAACTGGCTCGACGGGCTGCTGGCCGGCGTAGCCCTGGCGATGTCCCTGCTGCCGGAAGAGTTCCCGGTCGTGCTCACCGTGTTCCTGGCGCTCGGGGCCTGGCGGATCGCTCAGCACCAGGTGCTCACGCGGCGCGCTCCGGCCGTGGAGACGCTCGGCTCGGCCACCGTGCTGTGCGTGGACAAGACCGGCACGCTGACCCTGAACCGCATGGCGATCAGCAAGATCCTGGTGGACCGGACGGTGTTCGATCTCGACACCGCGGGGCCGGGGTCGCTCCCGGACGCTGTGCACGAGGTGGTGGAGTTCGGCATCCTGGCCGGCCAGCAGGCGCCGGTGGATCCAATGGAGCGCGCCTTCTGGCAGCTCCGCGACAACGGGCTGGCCGCGGCCGGGCGCCTCCACGCTGACTGGACCCTGGTCCGCGAGTACCCGCTGTCACGCCGCCTGCTGGCGATGTCGCGCGTCTGGGCCACGCCCGGCGCGGCCGGGTACGTCCTGGCGGCAAAGGGGGCGCCCGAGGCTGTGGCCGACCTGTGCCGGCTGGACGCGCCGCGCCGGCAGGAGCTGGCTGAGGCCGTCCACGCCATGGCGGAAGAGGGGCTGCGGGTCCTCGGCGTGGCCCGCGGCCACCTCGCCGCGGCGGAGCTGCCTGCCCACCAGCACGAGCTGGCGTTCGAGTTCCTCGGCCTGGTGGCGCTGGCCGACCCGGTCCGCCCTGGCGTGCCAGCCGCCATCCAGGAGTGCTACGCGGCCGGCATCCGCGTGGTCATGATCACGGGCGACCACCCGAGCACGGCGCGCAACATCGGCCGCCGGATCGGGCTGCGGCGGGCAGATGAGGTCCTGTCCGGCCCGGAGCTGGATGCCCTGGACGATGCCGGGCTGCGCGAACGGGTGAAGGCGGTGGATGTCTTCGCACGGGTGATGCCCGAGCAGAAGCTGCGTCTGGTGAGCGCCCTGCAGGCGAACGGCGAGGTGGTGGCGATGACGGGTGACGGCGTCAACGATGCCCCAGCCCTGAAGGCGGCCCACATCGGCATTGCCTTGGGCGGGCGCGGCACGGACGTCGCCCGCGAAGCGGCGGCCATCGTCCTCCTGGACGACGATTTCTCCTCGATCGTGCAGGCGGTCCGGGTGGGACGCCGCATCTACGACAACCTGAAGAAGGCGATGGCCTACCTCCTCGCCATCCATGTGCCCATCGCGGGCATCGCGCTCGTGCCGGTGGTCTTCGGCTTGCCGCTCGTCCTCCTGCCGGCCCACATCGTCTTCCTCGAGCTGATCATCGATCCGGCCTGCTCGATTGCCTTCGAGGTGGAGCCCGAGGAGGGCGACGTCATGCGGCGCCCGCCACGCAAGCTGTCCGACCGGCTCTTCAACCGGAGGACGGTGGGCCTGAGCCTCATCCAGGGTGCGAGCGCGCTGGCGCTCGTGGTCGCCGTGTACGCGCTGGCGCTCGCCCGGCGGCAGGGCGAGCAGGAAGTGCGCGCGCTCGCCTTCTCGACGCTCGTCGTCGCCAACCTCTCGCTCATTCTCACGAACCGCTCCTGGTCGCGCACCATCCTGGCGGCGCTGCGTGTGCCGAACCCCGCCTTGTGGTGGGTCATCGGCGGCGCGGCAGGCTTGCTCGGCCTGGTGTTGTACCTCCCCTTCCTGCGCGCCCTCTTCCGCTTCGCCGCGCTGCGCCTCGAAGACCTCCTGGTGGCCGTGCTGGCCGGCCTCCTGAGCGTGCTCTGGTTCGAGGCGCTGAAGCTGACCGGCTGGCTGCGGCCCGAGGCCGCTCGTTGGAGGACGGACGGTGAGCGTGGCGACCGCCACCCTGGCTAGCTGCTGCGCTGTTCGTTAATGGGGTGTTAACGTCCGGCAACCCGGCCGCCAACCCCGGGGTGCCATCCTGAGCGCGGACGGCTGCCATGTACCGAACCATCCTGGTGCCGCTTGACGGCTCGCCGCTGGCCGAGCAGGCCCTCCCGTTGGCACGCGCACTGGCCCACGCCAGTGAGGCGCGGGTCATCCTGCTGCGCGCCGTGCAGCCCCCACTGGTCCCCAGCGCCGAGGCGGCCTACGCCGGTGAGCCGGAACGGAGCCTGCGCGAGGCCGAGGCGTACCTCGGCCGGGTAGTGGAACGCCTCCACGAGCGCGGCATCGTCGAGACCGCGGCGTTCCCCGGGGACCCCGCCGAGGCGGTCGTGCAGGAGGCGCGCCTGCGGAAGGCGGATCTCGTGGTCATGGCCACGCATGCCCGGTCGGGCCTGGACCGCTTCGTCCACGGCAGCGTCGCGGGGGCCGTTCTCGCGCGCTCGAGCGTGCCGGTGCTGCTCGTGCGGGCGGCGGAGGCCGACCATCGTGCGCCCACGCCGGAGCGCCGGACGCTGCTCGTGCCGCTCGATGGGTCGCCGTTCTCCGAGGAGGCGCTGCCCGTGGCGGCCGAAGCGGCGCAGGAGCTACAGGCGGAGATCGTCCTGATGCAGTGCATCGCGCCACCCGAGCACGCCCGCGTGGCCGAGGACGGGCGGATCGTCTCGTACCTCGACCAGCAGGTAGAGACGCTGCGGGCGCAAGGATGGGACTACCTGCACGGGATCGGCGCCTGGCTGGCCGAGCGCTACGGCGTGGCACGGCCCCGCCTGGACGTCCGCGTCGGCACCCCGGCCGAGGCCATCGTGGAAGCGGCAGACGACCATGGCGCCGTGCTGGTCGTCATGGCCACGCATGGCCGCACCGGGCTGGCGCGCCTCCTGGTGGGGAGTGTCACGGACGCCGTGCTGCACCGCGGCACCACGCCGCTGCTCCTCGTGCGCCCGGCGCTGGTCCACCAGGCCGCCTGAGTGGGCGATGCCACCCGTGGACGTGCGCCCGGCCCGGGCCGGTGCAGAGGCAGCCTACGGCGTGGGCGGTCTCAAACGTCCGCGCGAAGCGCCTGGGCGGCCATTTCCGGCCATCCGCCTGCGCGGTACGATCCTGTGGCTCGCCACTCCACCCCCTGGGACGGTCGCCCAGGCGCGGCCGAGGACGCGGCCGGCCCGCGGCGACGGAAGCGCTTTCCACCGCCGTTTGAGGAAGCCACGCACGTGCGCCAACGTCCGACACGACTTGATACCGGTGGGGCCACGTGCGTGGCCCTGAGCCCAGGCGGATGAGCGCGGCGCCGCCTCCTGGAGCCGACCCCGTCGCCATGGCGATGCCCTACCCGGCCCACCGCGAGGCGGACGTCGTCCTGCGCGACGGCTCAACCATCCACGTGCGGCCCGTTCGGGCGAGCGACGAGGCGAAGCTGTGGCGGTTCTTCGAGCAGCTCTCGCAGGAGTCGCGTGCCCTGCGCTTCTTCAGCTCGGGCACCGACCTGGCGGCACAGGCGCGGCGCGAGGCAGACGTCGACTACGTGAGCGCCTTCGGACTCGTCGCCACGGCCGGCCCGGACGACCGGGTGGTCGGCCACTCCACGTACGTCCTGCTGGAACGCGGCCGGGCGGAGGTCGCCTTTACGGTGGCCGACGAGTACCAGGGGCGCGGCCTGGGGACAATCCTGCTGGGGCACCTGGCTGAGGTGGCGGCGGCGAACGGCGTGCAGGTCTTCGAAGCGCAGACGCTGCCAGCCAACGTGCGAATGCTCGAGGTGTTCCGCGAGTCCGGGTTCCCGATCGAGGTGCGCAGCCGCCCAGACGAGATCCACATCACCTTCCCCACCTCGCTCACCTCCGAGGCCATCGAACGGTTCGAGCGGCGCGAGCAGACGGCCGCCGTCAACGCGCTGCGGGCGTTTCTCTGTCCCCGGTCGGTCGCCGTCATCGGCGCCTCCCGCCAGCGGGGCAGCGTGGGCGGCGAGCTGTTCCACAACCTCCTCGCCTACGAGTTCGCCGGGCCCGTCTACCCTGTCAACCCCGCGGCCCCGGTGGTGCAGTCTGTCCCCGCCTACCCGACGGTCGAGGCCATCCCCGGCCCAGTCGACCTCGCCATCGTGGTCGTGCCGGCGAGGTACGTGGTCGACGTGGCCCGGCAGTGCGGCCGGGCGGGCGTGCGCTCGCTGGTGGTGATCTCGTCTGGCTTCGGCGAGGTGGGCGAGGCGGGCCGCGCGCTCGAGGCGGAGCTGCTGGACGTGTGCCGCGCCACCGGCATGCGGCTGGTCGGCCCCAACTGCATGGGGATCGTGAACACAGACCCAGGCGTGCGGTTGAACGGCGTGTTCGTGCCCGGCCTGCCGCCAGCCGGCGGCATCGGCTTCGCCTCCCAGAGCGGGGCGCTCGGCGTGGCGGCCATCGACTACGCCGGCTCCCTGGGCCTGGGCATCTCCAGCTTCGTCTCCATGGGGAACAAGGCGGACATCTCCGGCAACGATCTCCTCAACTACTGGGAGAGCGATCCCCGGACGAAGGTGATCCTGCTGTACCTGGAGTCCTTCGGCAACCCCGGCAAGTTCAGCCGGATCGCCCGGCGGGTCGGCCGGCAGAAGCCGATCGCGGTCGTCAAGAGCGGGCGCTCGGCGGCCGGCGTCCGGGCCACCTCCTCGCACACCGGCGCGCTCCTAGCGGCCTCGGACGTCACGGTCGACGCGCTCTTCCGCCAGGCCGGGGTGATCCGCGCGGACACGCTGGAGGAGCTGTTCGACATCGCGTCTCTGCTGGCCAACCAGCCGGTCCCGAACGGGCGGCGGGTGGGGATCGTGACCAACGCCGGCGGGCCGGGCATCCTGGCCGTCGACACCTGCGAGGCGAACGGGCTAGCAGTGCCGGTCCTCTCCGAGGAGACGCGCGCTCGATTGCGCGCCTTCCTGCCCCCTGAGGCGAGCGTCGTGAACCCGGTGGATCTGATCGCCTCGGCGACTGCCGACCACTACCGACAGGCCGTGAAGCTGGTGGCGGAAGATCCCACCGTCGACGCGGTCATCGTGGTCTTCATCCCGCCGCTGGTCACTCGAGCCGAAGAGGTCGCCACGTCGGTCGTCGAGGCGGCGCGCGAGTTGAAGGGGGCAAAGCCGCTGCTCGGGGTGTTCATGTCCTCGCGGGGGGTCCCCGCCGAGCTGCGGGCGCCGGACGTGCGAGTGCCGTCGTACGCCTTCCCCGAAGCGGCGGCGATCGCCCTCGCCCACGCCGTACGCTACGGGGAGTGGCGCCAGACGCCCCCGGGCACCCCGCCCCGGTTCGACGACCTGCGCCCAGACGAGGCGGTGGCGCTCGTCGCCCGGGCGCTGGGCCGCGGCGGCGGCTGGCTCGCTCCAGACGAGGTTGCTGCGCTGTTCGCCTGCTTCGGGCTGCCGCTGGCGCGACAGAAGACGGTGCGCACGCCGAAGGAGGTGCGCAGCGTGGCCGACTCGCTGGACGGAGCTGTCGCGGTGAAGGCCATTGTTCCCGGGTTGATCCACAAGACCGAGGCTGGGGCCGTGCGCCTAGCCCTCCAGGGCGGCCGAGCAGCCGAAGCGGCGGCCCGGGAGATGGCCGCCCGTCTGGCCGCCAGCGGGCACGCCCCGGAAGGCTTCCTGGTCCAGGAGATGGTGCCGGGCGGCGTGGAGATGATCGTCGGGGTCGTGCACGAGCCACGCTTCGGACCCGTGGTGGCGTGCGGCGCGGGCGGCACGCTCGTCGAAGTCCTCAAGGACGTCGTCGTACGCCTGGCCCCTCTGACCCGTGACGACGCGACCGAGATGGTGCGCGGCCTCAAGAGCTTCCCGCTGCTGGGGCCGTTCCGCGGCCAGCCGGCGCGTGACGTGGGCGCGCTGGAAGAGGTGCTGCTGCGCGTGAGCGCGCTGGCGGAGCACGTCCCCCAGCTTGCCGAGCTCGACTGCAACCCGGTCGTCGTACTCGAGAAGGGGGCGGCGATCGTGGACGCGCGCGTCCGCGTCGAGCCGGCCGAGCCGCCGCTGCCGCTCGGGGCCCGACGCTGGCCCACCTGAGACCAGATTTCTGCACTCAGACGTCAGGTCTCAGGTGCCAGAGACGCCCAGGCCTGGAGCCGCGGACCCGGGCCCAGGCGCCGACGGGCACGCCCCTTGGAACAGGCGGCGCGCAGCCCGCGGGACGCCCTGGATGGCCGGGCAGCGGGAGAGAGGCTGGCGCCGGGGGCGGTCAGTGGTGGCGGGCGAACTCGAGCACCGTCGGGCGGGCGAGACGTTCGAAGTCCTCGAACCGCACGCTCATGGTGTCCGTGTGCGTGCCGGCCTGGAAGACGATCGTCTCGTCCTCAGAGAGCGACCGGTCGACGTAGATGGGGACCCCGTACAGGTTGCCAAACGGCGGCATGGCGCCGACGTCGCAGTCCGGGAAGGACGCCGCGAACTCGCGCTCCTCGGCCAGCCGCACCGACTGGGCGCGGAGCGCCTCCTTCAGCTTGCCGAAGTCGACGACGTAGGACGCCGGCAGCGCCAGCATCGCGAGCTGGCCGTCGGCGAAGACGATCACCACCTTGGTGACTATCTTGCCGGGCACGTGCTCGCTGGCGGCCACCTCCTGTGCCGTGAACGCGGCGGCGTGGTGCCGCAGCACGAACGGCACCTGCTCGGCGCGAAAGTACGCCTGGAGTCTGTCGACACACCTCATGCTGCCACGGACCTCCTTGTGGTCGATCGTACCGCCAGCTCGGCTCCCTCCGCGCCCCATGCTGGCAGCGTGCCGTTGCCGGTGGCGTTAGGGGCGGTGAACGGCGGGTAAATGCCAACCCTCTGGAGCGGCCCGTTTACCCGGGGTTTACCCGCGTTCAGGTGTCCGTAGACCTGGCCGGGGGTACACTGCGGCGTGCCACCCGCCAGCCTGGCCGGCTCCAGCCAGCGAACCATCGCCCGCTCCCTGCGTGCGCTGCGGGAGGCCGCCACCCAGCTCCCCTCTGTGCTCGACGTGCGCTCTGCCGCCGCGAGCGCCTGCGAGACGCTCGTCCGCGAGCTCGGAGCGGCGGTCGCCGAGCTGTGGCTGTACGGGGAGCCGGGCCAGCGGCTTGCCCTCGTGGCGAGGGCGGAGCTGGACGAACCGGGTGCGAACCTCCCGCCCAACGCACGCGTGCCACCGGCCTGGGTGGAGCAGGTCGCTCGCGGCGGGGAAGCGCTGGTCAGCCACGACGTCCAGGGTGACATCCGATTCGCCGCCCTGCCGTTCGGCAGCGCCGGGCTCGAGGCGCTGGCCAGTTTCCCACTCGTCGTGGGCGACCAGCCGCGGGGCGTGCTGGTGTACGGCGCTCGCCGCCCGCTTGGCCCGGAGCGCGTCGAGCTGCTCGGCACGTTCGCCGGGGTGGTGGCGGCCTCCCTGCACGCCATCCAGGTCCGCCTGCGGCAGCAGGAAGCGCAGGAGGCGGCTCAACGCAACGAGGCGGTGCTCCGCGCGGCGACGGCGTACTCGATCATCGGCACGGACCAGAGCGGTGCGATCGCCGTCTTCAACGAGGGCGCCGAGCGGATGCTGGGATACCGTGCCGCGGAGGTGATCGGGCGATCGGTCGAGCTGATCCACGATCCAGACGAGGTGCGGCTGCGCGCCGCCGAGCGTGGACTGCTCCCCGGATTCGAGGTGTTGGTGGCCGCCGCGCGGCGCGGCGAGGCCGAGACGGGAGAATGGGCCTACGTGCGCAAGGACGGGTCAACGCTCGTCGTCTCCCTCACCGTGACCGCCATGCGGGACGCCCGCGGGGCCCTCTCCGGCTTCATCGGGATCGCCCACGACATCACCGAGCGGAAGCACGCCCAGGAGGCGCTGCAACGCCTCAGCCACCAGCACGAGCTGATCCTGAGCTCGGCCGCGGAGGGGATCTACGGCCTGGACCTCGACGGGGCGACGACGTTCGCCAACCCCGCTGGCGCCCGGATGCTCGGCTACGAGGCCGAGGAGCTGATCGGCACGGGCCACCACGAGCTGCTCCACTACGCCAGGCCCGACGGGACGCCGTACCCGACGGACGAGTGCCCCATCGCCGCCGCGCTCCAGGACGGGGCCGTCCACCGTGTCGCGGGCGAGGTCTTCTGGCGCCGTGATGGGGCCAGCTTCCCCGTCGAGTACGTCAGCACGCCGATCCGCGACAAGGGGCGCGTGCTCGGCGCCGTGGTGGTCTTCCACGACATCACCGACCGCAAGCGCGCGGAGGTCGAGCAGGCTCGTCTCCTTCGCCAGGCCGAGCAGGCGGAGGCGAAGTTCCGCGGCCTCCTGGAGTCCGCGCCGGACGCGATCCTCACCGTCGACCAGGCGGGCACGATCGTGCTGGTCAACTCACAGGCCGAGAGGATCTTCGGCTACCAGCGGGAGGAGGTGTTGGGCCAGCCGGTGGAGATGCTGGTGCCGGAGCGCCACCGCGCCGTGCAACCCGCTCACCGCGAGCACTATCTGCGAGCGCCGAGCCCGCGGCCGATGGACCCGGGCCTCGAGCTGCGCGGACGGCGCAAGGACGGCACGGAGTTCCCGGCCGAGGTCAGCTTGAGCGCCCTCACGACGGACCAGGGGGTGCTGGTGACGAGCGTGATCCGCGACATCACCGAGCGCAAGCAGGCGGAGGAGCAGCTCCGGCGAGCCGCGGAGGCGCTAGCCCAGCAGACGCTCGAGCTGGCGCGGTCGAACGCCGACCTCGAGCAGTTCGCGTACGTCGCGTCTCACGACCTGCAGGAGCCGCTGCGGATGGTGGCCAGCTACACGCAGCTCCTGCAGCGGCGCTACCAGGGCCGGCTCGATGCCGACGCCGACGAGTTCATCACCTTCGCTGTCGACGGCGCCCAGCGGATGCAGCGGCTGATCGGCGACCTGCTGGCGTACTCGCGGGTGGGCACCCGCGGGCAGCAGCTCGCGCCCACCGACACCGCAGCCGTCGTCGACCGGGTGGTGGTGGACCTCGGGGCCGTGATCGCCGAGAGCGGCGCCGCGGTGACGCGCGGCGATCTCCCGACGGTCCTGGCCGATGCGCCCCAGCTCGGCCAGCTCTTCCAGAACCTGCTCAGCAACGCCATCAAGTTCCGCGGCGCGGAGCCGCCCCGGGTGCACGTGTCGGCCGCGCGGCACGGCGGCGCCTGGCTTTTCACCGTGCAGGACAACGGGATCGGCATTGCGCCCGAGTACGCGGAGCGCATCTTCGTGATCTTCCAGCGCCTGCACCACCGCACCAAGTACCCCGGCACGGGCATCGGCCTGGCGATCTGCAAGAAGATCGTCGAACGCCACGGAGGACGTATCTGGATCGAGTCCACACCGGGACAGGGGGCCAGCTTCCACTTCACCATCCCGGCGGTGAAGGAAGGGGAGTCCTGACCCGGGGCGCATGTCACGCCCGATCCAGATCCTGCTGGTCGAAGACAACCCGGGCGACGTCCGCCTGACCGTGGAGGCGCTGCGAGAAGGCAGGGTGCACAACACCATGAACGTCGCCGGCGATGGCGTGGATGCCATGGCGTTCCTGCGCCGGGAAGGGAGGTTTGGCGGAGCCCCGAGGCCCGACCTCATCCTGCTGGACCTGAACCTGCCCCGCAAGGATGGTCGCGAGGTACTGGCGGAGATCAAGGCCGACCCGCGTCTGCGCTCCATCCCAGTGGTGGTGCTGACGACCTCACGCGCGGAGCAGGACGTCCTGAAGAGCTACGACCTCCACGCCAACTGCTACATCACGAAACCGGTCGACCTGGGCCAGTTCATCACCGTGGTCAAGACGATCAAGGAGTTCTGGCTCACCATCGTGACGCTGCCCACGCCATGAGCGCGCTCGAAACGTCCCCGCTGAAGATCCTGCTGATTGAGGATAACCCGGGCGACGCTCGCTTGATCCGTGAGATGCTCCTCGAGGCGAGCGGGGCGGCGTGTGTCCTGGAATCCGTGGCCTGCCTGTCCGCGGGCCTGCAGCGGCTGGCCGAAGACACGTTCGACGTCGTCCTGCTGGACCTTTCCCTGCCCGATGCCGCTGGCTTGCGGACGTTCGAGCGGGTCAACGCCTGCCGGCCCGACCTCCCCATCATCGTGCTGACCGGGCTGGACGACGAGTCGGTCGCGGTGGGCGCGGTCCAGGCGGGCGCGCAGGACTACTTGCTGAAAGGCCACGTCGACCCCCACGAGCTGCGGCTCGCGATGCGCTACGCCATCGAGCGGAAGCGGCTGGAGGCAGACCGCAACCAGATGCTGGCGCGGGAGCGGATCGCCCGGGCCGAGGCCGAGCGGCTCGCGGCCGAGCGCGCCGCGGTCGTCGCGGCGCAGCGCGAGCTGGAGCGCCAGAAGGATGAGTTCGTCGCCAACGTCTCGCACGACCTGCGGACGCCGGTCGCGGCGATCAAGGCGTCGATCGGCGTGATCCTGGCGAACGAGCCGCCGGCCGTGTCCGAGCCGCTGCACCGCCTGTTCACCAACATCGACCGGGCCGCGGATGAGATGGCCCGCCTGGTCGATGACCTGCTGGAGCTGGCCCGGCTGCGAGCCGGGCGGGTGCAGCTACGCCCCGTGGTATGCGACCTCCGCGAGCTCGCCGAGCGGTCCGCTCACGTCATCGCGACTCTGGCGGAGACGCGCGCCCAGACCGTCGAGGTGGACGTCCCGGACGAGCCGGTCCACGCGCTTGCCGACAGCGAGCGCCTGTCGCGCGCGCTGACGAACCTGCTGAGCAATGCCCACAAGTACGGCCGCGTCGGCGGCACGATCCGCGTGCTTGTGCGGCGCAGCGCGGACGACGTGCGGCTGGGCGTAGCCGACGACGGCCCCGGCATTGCGGAGCACGACCAGGCGCACATCTTCGACCGCTTCTACCGTTCGGAAACCGAGGCGACGCGGCGCAACCTCGGCAGCGGGCTGGGCCTGCCGATCGCCCGGGCGATGGTCGAGCTGCACGGGGGGCGCATCTGGGTCGAGAGCGCGCTCGGCCGCGGGACGACGTTCTGGATCGCCCTGCCGGCGGCGCGGAGCCTGGCGACGGTCGCAGGAAAGGAACGCGCACCATGAAGATCCTCGTTGTCGACGACGATCCCCACATCCTCGACGCGGTGACGGTGGGCTTCCAGCTCCAGTGGCAGGACAGCACGGTGATCGCGGCGGCAGACGGCGAAGCGGGCCTGCGCGCCTTCTACGAGCACGACCCGGACGTGGTGGTGCTCGACGTGGCCCTGCCGGGGAAGAGTGGCTTCGAGGTGCTGCAGGAGGTGCGGCGCGTCTCCGACGTGCCGGTGCTCATGCTCACCGCCCGGGGCGAAGAGATGGATCAGGTGCGCGGCCTGGAGCTGGGCGCCGACGACTACGTGGTGAAGCCCTTCAGCCACCTGGCCTTGCTCGCGCGCATCAAGGCAGTCCTCCGTCGAGCGGAGCTGCCGCCCCCCATTCGGGCGCTGCCTGACGTCGTGGCTGGCGACCTGGCCATCAACTTCCAGAACCACCAGGTGACCCTGCGCGGCGAGCCCGTGCGCCTGACGCCGGTGGAGTACAAGCTGCTCTACCACCTGGTCCGCAACGCCGGGCGGCTGATGCCCCACCAGGTGCTGCTCGACCGCGTGTGGGGCGACGCCTACGGCGCGACCACGGATTACCTCAAGGTGTTCATCAGCCGGCTCCGCGCCAAGATCGAGCGGCCCGGGGGACCGCGCTACATCGAGACCGAGCGCGGGCTGGGCTACCGCTTCGTTCGCCCGAAGGAAGCGCAGCCCGCGGGCTGACGTGCGGCCCAGGTCGGCGCAGGTGCGCCCCCGTACTGCGCGCTCAAGACGAGAAGAGGCAGCCCGACGCCGAGCGAGGCGGAGGCGGTGTGGGGCGTGTTAATGGGTCTCGATCAGCGCCTGCCGGGCGCGCTCGGTGGCCTCGCGGTAGGACATGCCCTTGGGGAAGGTCAGCGGCTCGCCGACGATCAGCCGGAACGTCCCCCGTCGGTGCGGCAGGAAGGGGAACCGCGGATCCGGTGGGAAGAGCGGCCAGTACTCCTCCACCTTGAACGGCACGATGGGCACCTGCATCTCGACCGCCATCAGGCCGGTGCCGCCCTGGAACGGCAGCACCTCGCCGTCTGGCTCGGGCTCCCCTTCCGGGCTGACGATCACGGCGTAGCCGTCGTCTAGCCACCGGCCGAGCTCCTCCAGGCTGGGTCCGACGACGCCCCCGCTCTTCTGGAACGGGAACGCCTGGGCGGCCAGCGCCGCGATCACCCCTTGCCAGCGGTCGCGGCCCTGCCACAGCCGGGCGTCGGCGGCGATCGCGACGCGCGATCGGAGGCGCGGGGGGAGCGCGCGCAGCATGGCGAGCGGGATGTAGGGCCCCTGGTAGTTGAAGATCAGCAGCGCGGGGGTGGGCAGGCGCGCCGCTCGCTCAGGGTGTACGACCTCCAGGCGCAGCCAGCGGTCCTGCAGCCGGAAGGCGATCCCCAGCAGCAGCGGCCGGAGGAGCCGCGCCCACCAGGCGCGCGGCCAGCGTGTGCCGACCGGTGCCTCCTCTTCGACCGCGCTGGCTTCGACCAGCCGGCGCAGCTCGGCCACGGTGGTCTGCGGCCCCACCCGCAGCTCGTCCACCGCCCGCCCCAGCTCCTCCTCGATGGCTGCGAGCAGCTCGACGCGCCCGAGCGAGTCGAGCCCCAGCCCCGCGCCCAGGTCGAGCCCGTCGTGGATCTCGCTCGGCGAGCGGCCGGCCACCCGAGCGACCACGGCGAGGAGCGGGTCCGCTGGCTGGAGCGGCCCGGCCGGCCGCAGCGCGGCGGCGGTCGCCAGCCGCCGCTCGACCGCTTCCCGCACCAGCTTGCGGTCGACCTTCAGGGTGGGCGTGCGGGGGAAGTCCTCCTCCGACCAGACGGTGAAGCCCATGATCTGCTGGTGGTCCTCCAGCAGCCCGTTCGTCGCGCGCACGATCTCGCCGGCCTGGGCGGGCGCGTCCGTCAGCAGCACCGCGTGCACCGTCTCGCCGCCGTCGCGCGAGACGCCGACGACGCAGCTCTCTTTCACCAGCGGGTGCCGGTTGAGGGTCTGCTCCACGTCCTCCGGGTACACCTTGCGGCCATCGGGCAGCACGATCTTGAAGGCTTCGCGCCCCGAGACGTGCAGGAACCCCTCGGCGTCGAAGAACCCCACGTCCGCCGAGCGGAACCAGCCGTCGACGAACGCCGCGGCGTTGAGCGCCGGGTTCTCGTAGTAGCCTGACGTGACGGTGGGGCCGCGGAGCAGGATCTCGCCCTCGTCGCCGATCCGCACCTGCACCCCCGGGATTGGCCGGCCGACTGTCCCCAGCCGCTGGCGACGCCAGTTGTTGAGCGTGGCGGCGCCGCTGGTCTCGGTGAGGCCGTAGCCTTCGAAGACGCGCACCCCCATCCGCTCCCACGCCTGGGCCAGGTGTGGGTTGAGGGGAGCGCCGCCGACGCCGAAGAACTGCAGGTGCCCCCCCAGCGCCCGGTGGACCGGGCGGAAGAGCAGCCGGCGCAGCGGGTGCGGCAGACGCTCGGCCAGGCGATGGGCCGTCTGCCACCGCGCCCACTGCCCTTCCTGCCGCGCCCGGCGCTCCATCCCGGCCAGCATGAGCCGCAGCAGCTCGGGCACGACGGCCATGCAGGTGGTGCGGCTCTCACGGAGGGCCCGGGCGATGGTGGCGGCGTTGAGCCGCGGGACGTACGTCACCTGCATGCCCGAGCTGTAGCTGTGGAGGAGGGTGATCGTCAGCTCGAGGATGTGGCTGAGCGGGAGCACCGAGAGCGCCCGGTAGCCGCGCTTCAGCGGGAACGCCACCCGCAAGCCTTCGATCTCGGCCAGCAGGTTCCCGTGCCTCAGCACGACCCCCTTGGGCACGCCGGTCGTCCCCGACGTGAAGGCGACCTCGCACAGGCTGTCCGGGCCGACGTCCGGCAGCGACGCCAGGGGCGCGCCGTCCCGGACGTGCTCGAACAGCTCCTCGAGGACGAAGGTCTCCGCTACCGGCGGGCCGAACGTCCCTTCCAGGGTGCGCGACTTGAAGCCCAGGCGTGGCCGGGCGGCGGCGACGAACCGGTCGAGCACCTCCTGCCGCGTCCGGAGGTCGATCGGGACCACCACGATGCCCGCCAGCCAGGCGCCGAAGTAGAGCAGGGCATACTCGGGCATGTTGGGCGCCCACACCACGACCCGTTCGCCCGGTACCAGGTGATGCGCCGTGAGCCAGCCGGCCACCTGGCGCGTCCGCTGGCCGACCTGGCGAAACGTGAGCCGTTCCAGGCGGAAGCCCCGCCGGACCTGGAACGCCACGTCGTCGCCGTAGCGCTCCGCCGCCTCCAGTACCAGCTCGCCGAGGTTGCGCCTCATGGCCGAGTGTCCGCGTCGCGTGTCACGCTCCGGCCCGGCCCGCCCCAGGGCCCGGCGGGGCAACTGAGAACCGCGCCTGGGCACCCCAACCGGCGCAGGCACCTCGCGGCCAGCGCGCCGCCATGCCGAGCGTCTCCCGCGTCGGCCGGCTTAGGCGCCGGGCTCGACGACCGGGTAAGTGAGCGTGTTGAGGACGCCCTCCGTACCGTGGACCTCCCGCAGCACGAACCGGGCCACGTCGTTCAGGTCGGCCGCCTCCAGCAGCACGATCACGTCGTGGGGCCCGACGACGATGTCGGCCGTGCGGATGCCAGGCTTCGCCTGCAGAGCTTGCTGCACCGCCTGGGTCGTCCCTGCCCGTGTGTTCACCAGAACGTAGGCGCGTGTCATCCGGCTCTCCTCCAGCGCTGCGGCTCCTGGTGTCGGCCCCTGGCCAGCCTCGCCGCCAGGGAGATGTCCCCCCTCCTTCCCCGACTCCATGCTGCGGCCCGCACGTTGCCACCGATGTAACGCTGGGTAAACGCGAGGTAAACGGGGTGCCCGGTGTCGGATCGGGCCGGCGCATGCCGCCGCCTCGAGGCTCGCGCCGCGCGGGAGTGTTGACCCGGGGTTGACCCCGTGCGACCGTGGCTGTAACCCGCGGGAGCGACCATGGCGGCAGAGTGCGCCCCCGGTGCAGCGCGGACCGTCGCGGCCGGGGCGTGGAGGCGAGGAGTGATGCCCGCTCGCGAACGCAGTCCCAGAGGATCCGCTACCCGGCCCGCCGCGGGTGCCTCCGCGAGGCTGCGGGCCAGGCCCAGCCAGCGCCGCGGACGCCCCACGCGCGATGCGGTGCTGCCGCGCGGCCCTGGCGGCGCGAAGGCGAGGGCGGACCAGGAGCGGTACGGGTACTTCGAGCACGGGGCCGACGTCGGGGTCGTCGGTCGCGGGCGAACCGTGGCGGAGGCGTTCGCGGTGGCGGCCCGGGCCACGTTCGCCGTCATGGCCGACCTCGCCGCGGTGCGCGCCGGGGTGGCCGTGCGGGTCGCGTTCGACGAGCCTGACCCGGAGCTGGCCCTGGTGACCTGGCTGAACGGGCTGCTGGCGGAGGCCCGCGCGCGCGGGCTGGTGCTGGCCCGCTTCGCCCTGCGGCGTGACGGAGCGCACTGGCTTGGCGAGGCGTGGGGCGAGCCCTGGCGGCCCGAGGTCGAACGGGGGGTGGAGGTGAAGGGTGCGACCCTGACCATGCTCTCTGTTCGCCAGGTGGGCGAGGGCTGGGAGGCTCGCTGCGTGGTGGACGTGTAGGCGGCGCGATGGACCTCGCCCGGCTCCAGCCGCTGGACGCCTACCGCTGGACGCTGCCGCCCGCGGCGGGCGAGCGGCGCGCCCCCATTACCCTGTTCGGCAGCCGGCCGTTGCTGGCGAGCATGGAGGAGAAGGTCCTCGAACAGCTCGCCAACGTGGCGAAGCTGCCCGGGCTGGTGGGAGCCGCCCTGGCCATGCCAGATGCCCACTGGGGGTACGGCTTCCCCATCGGCGGGGTCGCTGCCTTCGACCCTAACCGGGGCGGCATCGTCTCGGCCGGCGGGGTCGGCTTCGACATCTCGTGCGGCATTCGCTGCCTGCGCACCAGCCTGGCGTGGGCCGAAGTCGCTCCCTCCGCCGAGCGCCTGGCTGAGGCCCTCTTCCACGCCATCCCGGCTGGCGTGGGCGAAGAAGGTCCCCTCAGCCTGTCGGTCGAGGAGCTGGACGAGATGCTCGGCGACGGGGCGCAGTGGGCGCTCCGTCGCGGCTTCGGCGTGCCCGAGGACCTGGCGTACGTCGAGGAGCAGGGGCGCATGGCTGGCGCGGCGCCGGCCCGGGTTTCCGAGCTGGCCAAGCGACGCCAGCGGCGCGAGATGGGCACGCTCGGCTCGGGCAACCACTACCTGGAGGTCGAGGTGGTCGACCACCTCTACGACGTCGAGGTGGCCCGGGCGTTCGGGCTGGACGAGGGACAGGTGGTCGTCTCCATCCACTGCGGCTCGCGCGGCCTGGGCCACCAGATCGGCACGGACTACCTGGTGCAGCTCGCCAAGGCGGCCACGCACCTCGGCGTCGCGCTGCCGGATCGGGAGCTCGCCTGCGCACCCGTCCATTCAGCGGAAGGCCAGGCCTACCTCGGCGCCATGCGGGCGGGCATCAACTGCGCCCTCGCCAACCGCCAGATCCTGGCCCACCTCACCCGCGAGGTCTTCAAGCGCGTCTGCTCGGGCAGCGTGCTGGAGACGCTGTTCGACGTCTCCCACAACACCTGCAAGGCCGAGCGGCACCGGGTAGACGGCGAGGCGAAGCTGCTGTACGTGCACCGGAAGGGCGCCACCCGCGCCTTCGGCCCGGGCCACCCGGACCTGCCGACACGCTACCGGGCGGTGGGGCAGCCGGTGATCATCGGCGGCAGCATGGGCACCGGCTCCTACGTGCTGGTCGGCACCCCGGAGAGCGAAGCGCGCGCCTGGTCCTCGGCCTCGCACGGGGCGGGCCGGGCGATGAGCCGGCACCAGGCGTTGAAGCAGTGGCGCGGGCGCGAGCTGGTGGACGAGCTGGCTCTGCAGGGGATCCTGATCCGGACGAAGTCGCTCCGTGGCGCCGCGGAGGAGGCGCCCGGCGCCTACAAGGACGTGGACCTGGTGGCCGAGGCGACCGAGCGGGCTGGCCTGGCACGGCGCGTGGCTCGCCTCCGCCCGCGGATCTGCATCAAGGGGTAGCGCCGGCCGGTCTCTGGAAGCGCCCGACCTCCGCCGGCGCGGTGCGCGCGCCCCGGTCAGCCCGCCGGGCCCGGGCGCGGCGCCAGCGCCGGGTTGCGCCCCTTGAACACGGCGAACAGCAGCCAGAGCGAGGGCAGCAGCAGCCCCAGGCCGAAGGGGAGCGTCCACAGGATCGCGCGCAGCGTCGCCGGCGGCGCCGCCGCGGCGTCGAGCGTCAGGTCGGGGTAGACGACGTAGGGCCACTGGGCGAGCGCCCAGCCGCCCAGCAGCAGGACGACCTGCCCCACGGCGAGCACCCGGGCGAGCTGGAAGCGCCGCTGCCACATGGCGAGCGCCGAGGCGGGCGCCAGCGCGACGCCGGCGGCGACGGCCGGCCCGGCTCGCGGACTGGTCAGTCCCTCCCACAGCCGGGGCGCTTCCACGTACGTCAGGAGCAGCGTGCCGAGGGAGAGGATACCGGCCACCAGCCAGACAGCCAGGGCTCGCCGCCGGAAGTCCTCCCGCACCGCGCCTTCGGTCTCCAGGGTCAGGTAGACGGCGGCGAGGTAGGCGCACAGGGCCAGCGCCAGCGCCCCCGTCGCCAGCGGGAACGCCCCCAGCCAGGCCAGCTCCGAGCCGGGGGCGACCACGCCGTCCTGCACCCGGATGTGGCCGGTGGACGTGGAGACCGCGCCCAACGCGGCGCCCAGCAACACCGGAGTAAGCGTGCTCGCCACGCCGAAGACCCGCCCCCAGTTGAGCGGGGAGCGAGCGGCCGCGTGGCCGTGGGCGCGGAAGACGAAGGCGCCGCCCCGCAGCACGATCCCCAGGAGGATCAGGTGGAAGGGGACGAAGAGCGCCACGCTGAGGGCGGCGTACGCGGCGGGGAACGCGCTGAAGAGGAGGACGATCAGGAAGATCAGCCAGACGTGGTTGGCCTCCCAGACCGGGCCCATCGCGGCAGCGATCGCCGCCCGGTGCTCCGCCGCTCGCGGGCCGCGTGCCAGGAGGTCCCAGACGCCACCGCCGAAGTCGGCGCCGCCGAGCACGGCGTAGGTGACCAGAGCCGCCAGCGCGACGAGCCCGACGAGCTCGGGCAGGAGGTCAGGCGGCGGCACGAGCCACCTCCCCCGGCTCGGGCGCCTGCTCGTCCTCGCTTCGCCCCAGGCGGCGCAGGAGGACCACGACCGTCACCGCCAGGGCGAGATAGAGGACCACGAAGCCGCCCAGCGTCGCCGGCACGCCGGCCGCGGGAGTCACGGCGTCGCGCGTGCGCATGATGCCGTAGATCGTCCACGGCTGGCGGCCCACTTCGGTGACGATCCACCCCGCCTCGAGGGCCACGAACCCGAGGGGTGAGGCCACCACGAGCGCCTGGAGCAGCCGGCGGCGGCTGGCCCAGGCGCGCCCGCCGCGCCGGGCCCGCCACCGGGCCCACCAGTACCAGGCGGCGACCCCGAGTGTGGCGAACCCGGCCCCCACCATCACCTGGAACGCCGGGTGGACGATGCGCGCCTCCGGCCACTGGTCGCGCGGGAAGGCCTCCAGCCCCAGCACCTCTCCGTCCGGGCTCTCCGTCGCCAGGAGGCTCAGCCCCCGGGGGATCTCGATCGCCCAGCGTGTCTCCCGGGCCTCGGGGTCGGGCCAGCCGCCGATGCGCAGCGGCGCGCCCCGTTCGGTCCTGAACTGGCCCTCCATCGCCGCCAGCTTGGCCGGCTGGGCGGTCGCCGCCCGACGCGCGAGCAGGTCGCCGGTGATCGGCTGGGCGACCGCCGCCACGCCGCCAAGCAGCATGGCGATGGTGATAGCGAGGCGGTTGTAGGCCGCGCGCTCCGGCCGGCGGTTCCGCAGCAGCGCCCAGGCGTAG
Source organism: uncultured Chloroflexota bacterium (assembly GCA_964435115.1). Lineage (GTDB taxonomy): Bacteria > Chloroflexota > UBA6077 > UBA6077 > CF-72 > CAYSYM01. Next base: position 50,312 of record CAYSYM010000016.1, read on the forward strand.
ATGCCGGCCGCCGCAAACCCGACCGCCTGGTAGGTGGAGAGCGTGGAGTGGGCGGCCATCAGCCCCCAGGCCGGGTTGAAGAGCGCCGCGAGCGGGTCGACGTTGGTCGGGCGGCCGTCCGGCCCGAGAGTGAAGCCGACCGGCCCCTGCATCCAGGCATTGGCCGAGACGACCAGGATGCCGGAGGCGGCGCCGCTCAGCGCCACCGGCCAGCCGGCCAGCCAGTGGGCGAGCCGCCCGAGCCGGTTCCAGCCGTAGAGGTAGAGCCCGAGGAAGATCGCCTCGATGAAGAAGGCGTAGCCTTCGAGCGCGAACGCCAGCCCGATCAGTGGGCCGGCGAAGGCCATGAAGCGCGGCCACAGCAGCCCCAGCTCGAACGAGAGCGCGGTGCCCGAGACCGCGCCGACGGCGAACAGCACGGCGGTCACCTTGGCCCACGTCCTGGCCAGCTGCAGCCCGGCCGGGTTGCCGGTGCGCAGCCAGTAGCCTTCGGCGATCAGCATCATCAGCGGCATCGCCATGCCGACCGCGGCGAAGACCATGTGGAAGGCGAGCGAGACCTCCATCTGCCAGCGGGCAGCCGTCAGCGTGTCCATGGCCAACCGGTGCGCGGCGTGGGCCGGACTGGGCCGGCCGAGGGATCCACGCCACCATGCTCGCATGAACCCAGGGGGCTACGGCCCGGCCGCGCGCCCCGTCTTCAGGTCGGGCAGAGCCCCGACAGGCTGCCGGAGGGAAGCAGGACACCGCCCGGCGGCCCGCAGCCCGGGGACGCGTCGCCAGGACGGCGCGTCTCACACGACGCTGGGGTCGAGGAGATCGAGCTGCCGAAAGTAGGTTCGGTAGAAGTCCCGATCCCGGATGAGGAGTCGCTCGGCCCTGGTCAGCGCGTGGGCGCCGATCAGGAAGTCCGCGATCACCCGCTGTCGTGGGTCGCCACGCTGCCGGTCACGGCCGCGGAGGCGGAGGGGTGAGCCGGCGCCTACTGCGACACCTATTGCTACACCGGACCGCCGCGCGCCAGCCGTGCCCAGAACAGACGTGCGGAAACCAAGTTCAGGTGCCGGGTGGAGCATCGGGGACTCGAACCCCGGACCCCTTGCATGCCATGCAAGTGCTCTCCCACTGAGCTAATGCCCCGCGAGGGCAGAATTCTACCCACTGCCTTCGCCTCCGGACAACGTGCGGGACGCGCTGGGGCGGCAGGGGCCTGCCCGCCGCGCGCGGCGCCACGCTACCGGCTCCTGGCGAGTTCGGCGCGCGTGTCACAATGGCGCATCGTGCTCGACGTGGCGCTGGTAGGAACGGGCGGGATGCTACCGCTGCCCACCCGCTGGCTGGCCAGTGTCCTCGTGCGCTGGGCCGGCCGCCTGGTCCTCTTCGACTGTGGGGAGGGCACACAGATCAGCCTGCGGCAGCTCGGGTGGGGGCTCAAGGGCATCGACCTGATCCTGATCAGCCACGTCCACGCCGACCACGTGGGCGGTCTGCCGGGGCTGCTGCTCAGCCAGGGGAACGCGGGCCGGACCGAGCCGCTCGACGTGCTCGGGCCGCGCGGCCTGTGCGAGGTGGTCGATGGCCTGCTGACGATCGCCCGCTCGCTCCCGTTCGTGGTGCGGTGCCGTGAGCTCGCTGCCGGGGACACCTTCAGCCTGGGTGAGCTGGCGATCGCCACGGCGGCCGGTGACCACGCCGTTCCCTGCCTGGCCTACCGGCTGGACGTGCCGCGCCAGCGGCGGTTCCTCGAGGCGCACGCCCGGGCGCTGGGCATCCCGCGCGCGCAGTGGAAGGGGCTCCAGCGTGGCGAGCCGGCGACCGTCGGCACGCGCACCGTGCAGCCCGAGGAGGTGCTCGGGCCACCGCGCCGCGGCGTCTCGCTGGCGCTGGCAACCGATACCCGCCCGACCGACGCCATCGTGCGCCTTATCCGCGGGGTGGACCTCTTCATTTGCGAGGGCACGTACGGGGCGGACGAGGACCAGCCGCGCGCGGCCGAGCGCCGACACCTGACCTTCGCCGAGGCAGCCGAGACGGCGCGGCGGGCTCGGGTCCGCCAGCTCGTGCTGACGCACTTCAGCCCGGCGCTGGCCAACCCGGAGCAGTACGCTCAGCGCGCGCGGGACGTCTTCCCGAACACTGTGGTCGGGCGCGACCACCTGAGCTTCCGGCTGACGTTCCGCGAGGAGGAGGCGCGCGCAGCCGAAGGCGCGGCCCCCGTGGGCCACACCTAAGGTCAGATGGCAGATGGCAGGGTGGAGTGCCTCCGCGCAAGCTCGCCCTCGGGCGGCTGATTGCCGGCCGCTGACCTGGGTCGGCTGCGCCCGGGGACCTGGCGCCCGCCGCGCGCTCAGGCGAGCGCGGCGCGTTCCGCCAGGGCGATCGGCAGCCCGCCGCTGCCCGCCAGCGTGTCGTGGAACGCGCGTAAGCCCTCGACGCCCGCTACCGCCTTCTCGCGCAGAAACTGGTCGCGAATGCGGAGGATCTCCAGACACCCGGTGAGGTACGCGGAGGCCTGCGTGGGCCAGCTACAGTAGCGGCTCACCTCGGCGACCGCCGTCGGCTCCGGCAGGTTCGCCCGCTCGCGCATGAAGGCGACCGCCTCCTCGACGCTCATCTCCCCCAGGTGCAGGCTCGTGTCCACGACGATGCGCGCGGCCCGGAAGAGGGTGGCTTCATACTGGCTCATGACGTGCCGCGGGTCGGTGAAGAAGCCCTGCTCGCGCATCATCTGCTCGGCGTAGAGCGCCCACCCTTCGGAGAAGTAGGGCGTGCGGAACGTGCGCCGGACCGCGCTGGCGTTGCCCTTCGCCGTGACCAGGTGCCAGTGGTGCCCGGGGTACGCCTCGTGCACGGCGGTGGTGGGGATGCTGGCGTAGCTGTTGTTCTCGAGGCGCTTCTGCACCTCCTCCTCCGGCGCGCCATCCGGCGGGAAGGGCACGAAGAAGTGGCCCTTCATCGCCCCCGAGAAGGGCGGCGGACTCTGGTACGAGGCGACCGCCAGCACGGGCCGCTGGTACGGTGGCGACGGGACGACCGCGCACTCCTCGTCCGCCGGGAACGACACCAGCCTGTGCTCGCGCAGGAACCGGCGCGCCCGCTCGGTCCAGTCCGCGTACGCCCGCCGCATCTCCTCCGGCGAGCGCGGATGGTCGCGGTTGAGCTGGCGGAGGACGGCTGGCCAATCGTCCGTGCCGGCCAGGTCGCGGGCGCAGCGGCGTAGCTCCTCGGCCAGGCGCTCGTACTCACGCTGGCCGCGCTCGCGCAGCGAACGGGCGTCCGTCTGCAGCAGCTCCTTGTCGCGCAGCAGCCGTGTGTACCGCTCCTCGCCAATCGCCCACTCGCCCCCCGCCCGCGGGCGCAGGTCGCGCAGGAAAGCGGCGAACTCGTCGAGCGCCGCACCGGCCTGAGCGCCGGCTTCGGCCAGCGCCGCGCGCCCGGCCGGGTCCTGCGCTTCGGCGGGCAGCAGCTCCCGCACGTAGCGCGCGCCGGCCTCGGCCTGGCCGAGCGCGCGGTCCACGTAGATGGCAGGCACCAGCTCTGGCCGGAGGTTGCGCCTGCCATCCGCCAGGTTCGACGGGATGGCCCGCAGGCGCGCCGAGGCCGCGCGCACCAGCTCCGGCTCCGGCTTCAGGCGGTGGAGGAAGAGGGTGAAGACGCCGCTGAGGCCCGGGGTCAGGTAGGTATCTGGCTGGCGCCGCCAGATCTCCCAGTCGGCCAGAATCATCTGGCCGCGCAGGTGCGAGAGGAGGAGGTCGCGATCGATCTGCTCGCCGGACGCCAGCCCACCAGGAGCGAGCTGCTCGAACTGGCGGAGCCAGTGGGCAGTCCGCCGGCGCCGGCGCTCGAACGCGGCCTCCGCAAGGTCGTCGAGCTGGTCGTCGTAGCCCTCGATGCCGAGGCTGGTGGCCATGACGGGGGCGTCGGCGTACGTCTCGGCGAGGAAGGCTCGAGCGAGTTGGGCAAACGTGGACATGCGGCTCTCCTGGTGAAGCAGGGGCTGGACGCGGCGCCAGGCGTCCGCACGAGCGGCAGAGCCCGCGCCCCGCCACCCGGCCAGGCGTGGGTGGCGGGGCGCGGGCCACGCTCGACTGGCGCAATGATGCCGCACGCCGCGCCGTTCTGTCCGCCCGGGGTCGGGGTGGACAGGTGCGGGCCTGGGCCACCACCATGGAGGCCTGGTGCACGAGGGTGGCTGGCGACCGGACGCGCGTGGGCAGCCGGCCTCGGCGCACTTGAGGCGCCCCCCGGCTCAGCAGGTGCGCCCTGGCTACGCGAACTCAGGCCGGATCTCAGCCCACATGCTGAGCCCCCTCAGGAGGAGGCGCGAAGTGCGGCGCCCGGCGATCGGCTGGGGCGGGTGACCGGCACCCTCCTCGAGCGGACCGCCGTCCGAGACTGGCGCGCGGTCACGTCGGTCTTCCTCACCACCACCCTCCTCGAGTCGCTGGCGATCGGCCACCTCATGGCGTTCACGCCGCTGTACCTGCGGACGGTGCTGGGCGTCCCCGAGGACGCGGTTGGACCCTGGGCCGGCTTCCTGACGGCGGCCATGTTCGCGGTCGCCTTCCCCCTGGCGCCCCTGTGGGGCTCGCTGGCCGAGCGCTACTCGCGCAAGCTCATCATCGCCCGCAGCCAGTACATCGAGGCGCTGGGCTACGCCATCACCGCGTTCGCTCCCGACCTCGGCTGGCTGCTGGTGGCGCGCCTGTTGCTGGGCTTGAGCTTCGGGAACATCGCCATCGTCATCGCCAGCCAGTCGCTGCTCACTCCGGAGCGGAAGATGGCCTCCGCGATCGCGCTGGTCCAGGCGGCCAGCCCGATCGCCGCGAGCATCGGCCCGCCCTTGGGCGCCCTGGTGATCCCCTGGCTGGGCTTGCGCGGGCTGTACCTGCTGGCCGCCGCCGGGACGCTGGTTGCCGGGCTCCTGACCACCTTCCTCGTCCCCGAGCCGCCGGGGCGTGACCGCAAGCGGCCGGTGCTGGCCAACCTGCGGCGCTCGGTCGGGCTGGTATGGCAGCGGCCGGCCATCCGCTGGAACTTCGCGGCCTGGTATCTCACCCGGGGGGCGATGTCGGTGGTGGAGATCTACCTGCCGGTGCGCATTGGGGAGCTGGTGAAGCCTGACCCGGCGCCCGCCATTGGGCTCATCCTAGGTGCCTACGGGGTGCTGACGGCCGTCGCGACCTGGGCAACGGGACGCATCGTCGACCGTGTTGGCGCTGCCCGGCTGTTCTGGCCCGGGATGGCGGCGGCGGCGGTCACGGTACTGGGGACGGCGCTGGCACCATGGCTGTGGCTGGTGGCGGTCTCCGCATGGCTGCGCTCGGTCCCGGTGGCGCTGACGAACACGGTGCTCTACGCCCACCTGGCTCAGGTGCTGCGGCGCGAGGAGCGGGCGCCGGTGATGAGCCTGACGCCGGTGCCGCGTAATGTGGCGGCCTTCAGCGTGCCGCTGGTCGCGGCGCCGCTGGCGGTGTTCGGCGCCGGGGCGGCGATGCTGGTCGGGGCGGCCGCGTACGCCGTGGCAGCCTGGGCCGGCCGCCGGATGCAGGTCGAGACGGCGGCCGCCCAGCGACCGGAACGGGAGGTGCTCCATGTGGAAGCACCTCCCGGGCGTTGACCTGAACGCGGGCCCTGGTGGCCCGAAGCACGCGTGCGACGGCGGATCGCTCGCCAGATGGACCTTCCCGGCCCTGGAGATCAGCCCCGACGCCGGACGGCGATCGACGGGCTCTGGGGTGCGGGCTCACCGCCGCTCGAGGCCCCTGTTCGGCTGCGTGCGCCGACGGGGCCGCTAGCTGTCAACCTGCCAGCGGCAGTAGGTGGAGTGGGGCTTTCGGAGAACCATCAAGCACCTCCTTCACCTGGTCTCACCACCACCCTAGCACCGACTGGGCCCGCTCGCAAGGCACCCGCGCCGGCACAGGTGGGAACCATTCGGGTCTCGGGTGGGCGCGCGGCTCGGTCCCCGCTGAGCCCGGCCAGCGATCCGCCCGCCTCCGCGGACAGGTCCCGCCGCGAACCAGCACGACCCCCTGCTGGCGCCGGCTTCTCGCTATAATGGCGGGCCTGGCTCGGGCCACCTGACCGACCATGCCGATCTACGAGTACCGTTGCGGTGGCTGTGCCCGCCGCGTGAGCCTCTACTACCAGACCTTCTCGGCGGCCGAGAATGCGACCCCTGTTTGCCCGCACTGCCGGTCGGCCGACCTGTCCCGGCTCGTCTCGCGCGTGTTCCAGGTGAAGAGCGAGGATGCGCGGTTGGACGACCTAGCCGATCCCTCGGCCTTCGGCGGGCTGGACGAGGACGACCCCAAGAGCGTTGCCCGCTGGGCCCGCAAGCTGGGCAGCCAGATGGGCGAGGACCTGGGCGACGACTGGGACGAGATGGTCGACCGCCTGGAGGCCGGCGAGGAGCTGGACGAGGCTGGTGGCGGCCCGTCTGGCGGCGAGGGGGAGACACTGGGCGTCGCCGGCGACGACGAGCTCTGACCCAGGTGAGCCGGGAGCCGGCGACGCGCCCGACCCTGCCCAGTGGGGTTCCCGCGGCCGCGCTGGGCCTGCACCTCGGCCCGCGCCGAGCACGTTTGCCAGTGGGGCTGGTGATCCCTGCGCCCGACGAAGCCGCCCGCCTGGCGGCCTCGTTCCCGACGGGCGCCCGGCGGCCGGCGTGGTGGGGCGGACGTGCCAACTGCGCGCAGGTCGATCTGGTCGTCTCGCCGGGCGCGCTGACCCTGAACACCCAGGCGCTGCCGCTGCTCGAAGCAGGCGAAGCGGCTGGCTCCGCGGGCCTGGCCATCCTCGCGCCCGCGGTCAGCGACGAGGCGCTGGCCACCCTGCTGGTCAACGGCGCCGCCGGCGTGTTTCCGGGTGGCATCCTGCCGCTCCGCACGCGCGTGCCTGCGTACCACGTGGCGGAGGTCCTGGAAGCCGTGGCGGCGTACCTGGGCGTCGCGACGTGGGACGGGCGACGGGGGACCGCCGAGCTGACGCGCCTTGAGCGACTCGAGGCGACCGCCGAGCGCGCCGCGCTGTGGCGGGAGGCGCCGTCGCTCACGGGCCGCGTCGTCCGCTGGCTGTGGCGAGCCAGCGACTGACTCATCGCCGCGCACGCCCCCCGAGGCCCCGGCTCGCCGAGGCGCGCCATCCGACCTGGTCCCCGAAGCTACCGGACGGTAGCACGGGTTCGTGGGGGCGGCGTTCAAGGAGCGCCGCGCAGGTCCGTTCCTCAGGGCTGCGCCAGGGGGCCACAGCCGCCCGGGAATCAGGCCGAACGGTGGCCCACGTGCTCAGGCTGAGCTGCGTCCCTCGTCGGCGGCGTCCGGAGGAGCTGCGCCACCCGCCTCGGCGTGGGCGGTGGCGCTCCCGGGCGTCTCGGCGGAGCGCGCGCGCGTGGCAGCAGCGGACTCGAGGCCGGCGTGCTCCGGCGCCGGCACCTCGGCCAGCCGGCGGGTGAACTGCTCGAGGAGGGCGCGGGCGTGCACCTCGTCCAGGCCGATCTCGCTGGCGGCCTGGGCGAGCGGCTTGTGGTGGCCGAAGCGGCGCAGCGCCAGCTCCCAGGTGGGCGCGCGGTCGCGCTCCGGGAGCTGGCCGAGCGCTTCGGCCAGCGTGATCAGGTCGCCCTCTTCGGAAGCGTCGAACTCGCCCAGACCGGCGGCTACGGCCTCCAGCTCGGAGCGCCGGAGGTGCAGGGTGAAGCCGTCGAGCGGCACCTCGAAGAGGGACTCGTCCACGCTCATGGGCGGCCGTCGCGCGGGACGATCGTAGCACGGCAGCCGGAATCGCCGGCATGGCCCCTTGTGCACGCCGGGCGTTCCTGGAAGCATCCCGCCGCGGCTGGCGTGGGCGCACCATGCGTGCCGGCTTGTGCCCGGCTAGCTCTCTCACTACAACCCGCGCACCCGCAGCGTTGTAGGAGGCCTTACGGTTTGTCACGCTGGACTTCGCGAACGGTAACTCCACGGCATCGGCTGGCCCAGGTGGCGCTGGGAGCGGGCCTGCTCGCGCTGGCCCTCCTGGGGCCATGGGCGGGACAGGCGCGCGGCCAGGTGGCCGCACCCCGCGAGAGCTTCGCGGCCCGGGTGGTCGAGCTGACCAACCGGGAGCGTCAGAAGGCCGGGCTGGAGCCGCTGGCGATGAGCCGCCAACTCAGCCAGGCGGCGCAGGCCTACGTGGAGGTCCTAGCGGCCACCGGCTGTTTCGCGCACACCTGCGGCCCCGTGCCGGAGATGGCGCAACGTGGCGAGCAGGCCGGATACACCGCGTGGACCGCGCTGGGTGAGAACCTCGCCGCGGGGTACCCGACGCCGGAGGCCGTGGTGGCGGGCTGGATGAGCTCTGAGGGGCACCGGGCGAACATCCTCAACCCGCAGTTCACCGAGATTGGTGTGGGCACGGCGAGCAGCCGCGACCGTTTCGGGCGGTACTGGACCCAGGAGCTGGGGGCTCGCGCCGGAGGCGCCCTCGCACCCCCGGCGCCCGACGGCGCCGCCGTAGCCGAGGCGGCGCCCGCGGAGGAGTGGGCGTCCACCGAGCCGCCCGCGGAAGACCAGGCCCTCCTCCCGGGCAGCGTCGTCGCGGGGGGAGAGGATGGGGTGCCAGTGGCGGAGGCTGAGGCGACGCCGTAGCGGGACGCGCCCGCTGGACGGCGGCAGGCCCGGCACGCTTCAGCCAGTTGAAGACTGAAGCGTGCCGGGCCGCGTTCTCTTCGTGGCGCCCCGCCCCTACGGCCTCGTCGTGCCTGGCTGCGTGCCCGTGCCGGGCTGCGTGCCCATGCCAGGCTGCTGGCCCGGCGGGTTCACGTTGACGTTTGGCGGGTTCACGTTGACGTTTGGCGGGTTCTGGTTGCCCGGGTTGACCTGCTGCGCGGGCGGGTTCACGTTCACGTTCGTCTGGCCGCCACCGGCGATGCTGGCCAGCGGCCCGGTGAACAGGAACCAGGCTAGCACGACGAGCACGGCCAGCACGATGAGCACCGTGATGAGGTTGATCCCCGCCGCGGCTGTGCGGTCGCCAGCGGAGCCCGTCTCCGTCTCCCTCCCGGGCGGATTGACGTTCACCTGACTCATGCAGTTCCTCCGTCTGTTCGAATACTGAGCCCAGCGGGCCAGTACACGGTTCCTAACGCACAGGCCGTGCCAGGCCGCGCCCGGGCAGGCTCGGGGTGCGGACCACTCCGCCTACCCCGGCTCCCTGCCGCGGGCGGACGGTGGAGGGACGGGACCGACGCGGCCGTCCTTGCCCCTCAGGGAAGCGGGCACCCCCTGAACTCCGCCAGGCACCTACCCGTCCGGCGCGGGCCACGGACCCGTCGCGGGAGTCGCCTTGAACGCACCTGGAGGGCGCGGAGTGGCTGCGGTGGTGTCCCACCGCCGTCAGTCCCGTCAGTTGGGCGTGTCGGCCTCGGGCGGCGGCGTGTCCGGCGGCGTGTCCGGCGGTGGGGCGTCGGCGGGTGGCACCGGCTCGCCACCGGTGCCCACCTTGGTCACATTGCGCGAGGGCAGGTGGCGGGTCGTCAGCCGCAGCACGCGCTCCTGGCCGTTCTGGATGACCCGGCGGACGACGGTGACGGTGAAGCCGTCGCGCGCCGCCTCCACCTGCAGTCGCTGCCCGCGCGGTAGGGTCGGCTCCGGCTCCTCGACTGGTGTCGGGTCGGCCGGGACGATGTCGGTCTTGATCTGCGGGTCCACCACCACCGTCCAGGGCGGCCGGGTCCCGTAGAGGGCAAAGTTGATCCCCAGCTCGGCGTCCACCCACGCCTGGATCAGCACGGGGGTCTCGGAGTTGTTGACCCACTTGAGGTCAAGGCCGGCCGCCTCGTCGGCGGTGGCGTGCACGCCTTCGAGCCCGCGGGAGACGTAGGCCGGGATCCAGTACGAGTGGGGATTCCGCTCCTCGACCTGGTAGCCGGCCCAGAAGACCGCCTGGAAGAGGGTGGTGACCACCTGGGAGATGCCGCCGGCGACGGTGGGGACCGTCCGCGCCGGGCCGTCGCCACTGGCAACAATCCCCCAGCCCACCTGCCAGCCGGCGTCCAGCGTGGTGGGCCCCAGCTCCTTGTTGAATGAGAACGTGGCGCCCGGCGGCACGACGACGCCGTTGAGCCGCTCGGCCGCCAGCCTGATATTCGCCTGCTTGGCCGGCACGCTGCCGGCGAAGGGCGTGCGGGCCTGCTCGATCCGCTCGGCGATGCCCAGGGCGCGGGGGTTCTCGGACATGACCGCCGGCCGGGTCACCGCCACCAGCAGCTCCACGGTGCGCACACCGGCCAGCAGTGCGTCGCGGATCGCCACCACCGTGGCGGGCTGGTCCAGCCGACGCCCCTCGCGGCTCTCGCGCAGGACCGTGAGCTTCCCACCGCTCCACTGGAAGCGCCCCTCACGCACCGTCTGGTCCAGCTCCTCGGCCAGCCGCGCAGCCAGCGCGCGGAGCGGGCGCTCGTCGATCCGCACCACCGCCGGCTGGCCCGGCGCGGCACCTTCCAGGGACAGGAGGGCGAGGACAGTCGCCCGCTCGAGCGGCCACCGGCGGGCGCCGAACGTCAGCGTGAGGGGCGCGCCGGCCGAGCCGAGCAGGCGTTCGAGCTGCTCGCGGGCCGGCTGGACCAGTGCGTCGGGCACGTCTGGCGGCAGCTCGCGGACGACCAGCTCGGCGGACGGCTGCCCATCCGCCAGGGCCTGGGTGACGCGCTCGCGCGAGGCTGGGATGTCCACGGCGAGCCCCGTCTGGGCGGCGGTGACCTGGACCGTGCCGCCCGGGCCGAGCGCCAGGCGGGCATCCCGCGGGGGCTGCTCCACCTCGCGCGCCAGGCCGCGGAGGGCGGCTTCGAGCGCGGCCTGGTCGACGCTGCTGCTGGCGGCCAGGCTCCGGCCGCCGCTCAACGCCTCGAGCTGCTCGACCAGCCGTTCGGCGGGGTTGCCGGTCCGGCCCACGCGGTAGGCCGCCTCGGCCAGGCCGGCGGGGTCCAGCCGCACGCCCAGCTCCCGCACCGTGGCGGGCCAGACGTGCTCCGCGTGGCGGAGCTGCAGTGGCCGGCTCAGCAGCGCGTCGACCGCCGGGCCCAGCCGTCCCGCCGCGTCCGACCGCGAGGCCCCGCCGAGGGGCACATCGAGCACGTCCACGCCGGGCATGACGCGGTCCCAGGTGGCGAGCTGGAAGGCGACGACGCCGGCCAGGGCGAGCGCGGCCACGGTGCCGAGCCCGAGGCCGATCACACGCTGGCCCGCGATGAACGGGCTCGTGGTGGGACGCGTGCGCTGAGGCGAGGCGACGGAGGACGATTCCATGCGTGGGAGAGCCGGCGACCCGGCCCGCGGCCAGCGGTCGGGCCGGCTGCGGCGCCGGTGTGGCTGCCGGGCCGAGTCTTACTCTATCCGCTTCGCCGATCCAACCGGTACCGGACCCCGGCATGGGCCAGGCCACCGCTCCGCCTCGCCTACATGGCGCCGGCGTGCCGGCCCCGCCGCTGCGGATCGCAATACATCACCTCGTCCGTGGACGAGAAGGGACCCACCAGGATCTCACGCCGGAACGGCTCGCCGGCCAGGACGCCGTCGGCGCAGGGGTGGTACGTGAACTGCTGGAGCGCCCGGAGCTGCTGGTCGCCCAGCATCACCGGCCGCCGGACCACGTAGATCGGCCCCCACGGGCCGCAGTAGTAGTGGCCGACTCGTTCGCCCGAGCGGGTGGTCGCCTCGGCGATGTCGCCGCGCGCCAGCGCCGCTTCGATCTCCGCCTGGATCGCCAGTGTCCGGCGGGGATCCGGGTCGTGGCGCCAGAGCAGGGCGATGGACTGCTGGGCCGCCGGGTCGCGCTGCCACCGGGACCGGGTGGCCGGGTCGGTCACGCACCACGGATCGAAGCCGGGCTCGCCCGGGCCGGGCAGCCGGGCGACCGCGGCGGCGGAGCCGGCGCGCGCCGCGCCTGGGACCTCGGGCCGGGCCGCGACCTCCTGGTCGACCAGCCGGGGCAGGGCGAGGAGCTGGCCCAGGTGGTAGAAGCGCTCCACCGCCTCCTTCAGGTCGCGTTCGATCTGCGGCCGGAGGGAACGGGGTGGCCGGCCGGTCCACAGCCGCTCGGCGTAGTCTGCCCTGGTGGTAGCTTCGGCCAGGAGCTGCCGCAGCCGCTGGGCGCGGTCCTGCTGGTTCGCAGGCACGCCCGCCTGCTCGAACGCGGCCAGCGCGGCGGCGGCGTGCTTCTGCGCGGCGCGAGCGGCGGCCAGGAGCGCTTCCATGTGCGGGTCAGGGCACGGCTCGATCCGCTGCCAGGCGGGCAGGTCGGCCGGGACCGCGATGTCGAGCTGGTAGCCAGGGTTGCTGCCGGCCTGGGCGGCCCGGCTGAGCCACCCCTCCACCTGGCTGTAGCAGGCGAGCGCCTGCTGCGCCGTGGCTGGCGGGACGTAGCCAATCGTGGCCGGGTCGGCCCGGGCGTCCGCTTCCAGGAACGCGTCGCCCAGCGTCTGCAGGAGGAAGGCGTTCCAGGCGCACAGTGCCTCGACCTGCTCCGCGGGGGCCAGCGACCACACGTCGCGCCCCTCGATGGCGCACGCCAGGCGGCGATCGTCGACCTGCTTGAGCAGCCTGTACACCGGGAGCCCGGCCGCCCGGTACGCCTCCAGCGTGTCAGCCGGCACCTCGCCTGCCAGCAGGGCGCGCACTTTCTGCCACATATCCCTCTCCTCGACGAGCGCAGAATGCCGTCTTCCGCCTCACATGGGACCGGCGTTGCCACGTGCCGCCTGCTCCGTGCGGCTGGCGGCGGCCGGCAGCGTCCATCAGCATGCCCGAAACGCGCGCACGATGCACGCAGCGCCGGTCGGGCCCGTCGCCAGCGTTGCTCCGGCCCGGCCACCCTGGGGCCGCACCGTCCTCATCCGCGCCGAACGTCGGCCCACGCGCGGCCGTGAGGTCTCCCCGGGCCCGCCCCGACGACGGCGTGATGGCGGGCGCCGAATTGCGCCGTCCGCCTGGCGGCGCGGCTACACTACCCATGTGACGGAGGCGGCCAGCGGCGGCACACCCGGCGGGAAGGGACTCCACCAGCCGAAGGTGTGGCGGCACCCCCACGTGGGCGGCGCCGTGGTGATCGAAGAGCCGGACGGACGCCTGCTCCTCGTCTTCCTGCGCGATGGCCGCGACGCCTGGGCGCGGCGCCACCCGTGGCAGGGTGGCGTGGCGATGCTGCTGCCACTCGGCGCGGACGGGGAGGCGCTGCTCGAGAGGATCGGGTACCCGTTCCGCGAGCCGGCCTCGGAGAGGCACCAGTCGCCCCGCGTCGCCGCCGACTCGCGCTGAAGCACTGCTCCATGCCCCTGCGGGGCACCACCGCGGATGAAGGCCGGCCGAGCACGTGGGCCGACGTCTGGCCCGGATTGGCGCAGGTGTGGTCTACGTGCGTAGCCACTGAGAAGGGGAAGCGCGAAGCGCGTACAATCCTGCCTGAGGCGCGCCATGGCGCTGCAGCTCACGCGACGCCGCTTCACGACCGCAGACTACCACCGCATGGTCGAGGCCGGCGTGCTCTCCGAGGACGACCGCGTCGAGCTGATCGATGGCGAGATCCTCGAGATGAGCCCGATCGGCAGCCAGCAGGCGGCGTGTGTCGACCGCCTCAACCGGCTCTTCTCCCGGCGGGTCGGCGATGCGGCCATCGTCCGTGTCCAGAGCCCCGTCCACCTGGACGAGCGCTCAGAACCCCAGCCGGACCTCGCGCTGCTCCGGCCGCGTGCCGACTTCTACGCTGCCGGGCACCCCACGCCGCAGGAGGTCTGGCTGGTCGTCGAGGTGGCAGACACCTCCGCCGAGTTCGAGCGCCAGGTGAAAGCCGCCCTCTACGCACGCGCCGGCATCCCTGAGCTGTGGCTGGTCGACCTCACCCAGCGGCGCATCACTGTCTACCAGGACGCGGCGCCCACTGGCTACGTGACTGTCCGCGTGCTTCGTCCCGGCGACACCCTCCATCTGGCCGGTGTGCCAGCGCTGGGGCTGCCCGTCGCCGACGTCCTCGGCTGATGGCGGCGGGTCGCCCGGCCCAACGCCGATCTCCCCCGTGCGAGATTCAGCAGGCGACGGTGTAGTGGTGGCTGCGGTGCGGCGGAGGCGCCACGGGGGCGCGCTCGGTCGGCAGGTACGCCGCCAGGTGCTCGCTGTAGCGCACCCACAGCTCGCCGTCCCGGTCGCTCTCACGGCGGGAGGCGCGGGCGGCGCGCGCGGCGTTGCGCTGCGCCATGGCGTGTACGGCGGCCAGGTCGTCCAGAGGGACGGCTTCCAGGGCCGCGGCGGCACGCTCCCACGCTTCCGCCCCGCGGTCGGTGCGAACGAGGACGGTCGTGTAGCCGCGGCGGCTGCCCAGGTTGCCGACGGCGATGTCGGCTAGCACCCCGGTGAAGTCGGCGCACTCGTCGCAGCCGGGCAGCGCGGCGGCGCTGAGCGCGCGCGCCCGCGTCTCGAAGAGCACGGCGCCGTCGGCGGCGTGGGCGCGGAGCCAGCCGTCACGGACATCCAGCTTCGCCACGCGGCCCAGGTCCACCCCGCGCCGCAGCAGCTCCAGGGTGAGCCGCTGCGCGTCGAAGGAGCGCGTGCAGAAGAGGGCGACGGCCAGCTTGACCCGCTCGACGGGCGCCGTGCGGTAGCGCCAGGGGAAGCGCTGCAGCGCGCGCAGCCCGGCGATCTGGCAGGGCGTGCCGACCAGGGCGATCTCGTCCACGCCGGCCGGCAGCCCGCGCGGCAGCTCGGCCAGCGGGTAGGTCTGGTCGAAGACGCTGCCCGCGCCCTGGCGGATCGCCTCCGGCGTCGTCGCCAGCACGGATTCCCCCTTCAGCGCGCTCTGCTTGTGGCTCAGGAGCGCGCCCTGGATGAAGCCAGCTTCCAGCAGGGTGACCAGCAGCGCAGTCACCACGCCGCCGTCCTGCGCGCCCGGCACGCGCTCTCGGGCACGTGCCTCGTCGGCGGCGCGGAGGCGGCCCATCCGGCTGCGGCCGGCCGCGTCCGCGACCGGGGCGCGGTAGGCGGCGCGGCCGTTCGGCACCAGCGAGCGCTGCTGGAGGCGCGCGGTGCCCCGGCCGCCCAGCTGGGGCTGGCGGACGGTGCCGTCCGTGTGAT
>CAYSYM010000017.1:0-64792 GCA_964435115.1 uncultured Chloroflexota bacterium
CTGACACCCAGTACCCGACACCCAATACCCGACACCCGGCACCCGACACCTGATGTGCGGCCTCTGTGGCGTCCTGAGCGTCGGCCAGGCGAGCGCGCCCGTCCACGAGGGGGACCTGCGGGCGATGGCCGCGGCCATCGCCCACCGCGGGCCGGACGCGGAGGGCTTCTACCTCTCGCCCGACGCCCGGCTAGGCTTCGGCTTCCGCCGCCTCAGCATCATCGACCTCGCCACGGGCGACCAGCCGATGGCGAACGAGGATGGCTCCGTCTGGCTCGTCTTCAACGGCGAGATCTACAACCACGGCGATCATCGGCCGAGCCTCGAAGCTCGCGGCCACACGTACCGTTCCCACGCCGACTCCGAGGCGATCGTCCATTTGTACGAGGAGTACGGACCAGACTGCGTCCACCACCTGCGGGGGATGTTCGCCTTCGCCCTGTGGGATGCCAGGCGGCGGCGCCTGCTCCTGGCGCGTGACCGGGTGGGTGTGAAGCCGCTCTACTACACCAGCGCCCCGGGCCACCTGCTGTTCGCCTCCGAGATCAAGGCGCTGCTTGCCCACCCACTCGTCACGCCGCGCCTCGACGACGACGCGCTCGCGCTCTACCTCACCTTCGCCGCCACGCCCGCGCCCCGCACGCTGTTCGAAGGGGTCCGGAAGCTCGCAGCCGGGCACCGGCTCCTGGTGGACGCCGACACCGGCACCCAGACGCTGGAGCGCTACTGGGAGCCGCGGCCCGACCCGGGGCTGCGCGGCCGTCGCCTCTCGCCCGAGGAGTACGTGGAGCGGCTCGAACAGGCCGTGCGAGAGTCCATCCGGCTGCGGATGATGAGCGACGTGCCGTACGGCGCGTTCCTCTCGGGCGGGGTGGATTCGAGCCTGAACGTGGCGCTCATGGCGGAGCTGGCCGACCGCCCGGTGAGCACCTTCTCCGTGGCGATCCAGGACGACGCGCGGTCGGACGAGCTGGCACAGGCCCGCGAGGTCGCTCGGCGCTACGGCACCCGCCACCACGAGGTGGTCATCGGCGAGCGCGAGTTCCTGGACTACATACCGCGCCTGGCCTGGCACCAGGATGAGCCCCTGGCAGACCCGGTCTGCGTGCCGCTCCACCACGTCTCCGAGGAAGCGCGGCGCTCCGGGACCAAGGTTGTCCAGGTGGGTGAGGGTGCCGACGAGCTCTTCTCCGGCTACCGCGGCTACGCCTTCTTCGCGGATTTCCACCGGCGGGTATGGCGCCCCTACCGGTGGCTGCCGCAGGCGGTGCGCCGCACTGCCTGGCAGCTCGCCGCCCCCGTCCTCTCGTCGGACAGGTCGGACGTGCTCGAACGGGCCAGCCGCGACGGGGAGCTGTACTGGGGTGGGGCTGTCGCCTTCTACGACACCCACAAGCGCCGCCTCATTGGCGACGACCCGGCGGGACGCGAGCTGGTGCGGACGCTCTACGCCGAGGTCGATGGAGCGCACCCAGGGGCGAGCCAGCTCGACCGTATGATTGGGATCGAGCTGCGCCAACGACTGCCCGAGCTGCTGCTCATGCGCGTGGACAAGATCACCATGGGCTCGTCGATCGAGGCGCGCGTGCCGTACCTGGACCACCGGCTGGTGGAGCTCGCGCTCGCCATTCCCGCGGACGTGAAGTACCGCGACGGGGTGACGAAGTGGGTGCTCAAGCGCGTGGCGGAGCGGGTCGGCCTGCAGCGCGCGCTCGTGGCGCGGCCGAAGCAGGGGTTCTGTGGCTCGGCGACGAACATGCTCACCCCGCGCCTGCTCGAGCACGCCGAAGCGCGCATCGTCGAGTCGCCGCTGGCGCGCGAGCGGTTCAACCTTGGCTACGTGCGGCGGCTGTTCGAGGAGCAGCGCGCCAGGATCGAGGACCACAGCTTCCGCCTGTGGACCCTCTGGAACCTGGTGGAGTGGCACGCGTGCTGGCTCGAGCGCGGTCCTGCGCGCGGGGCCGAGGAGCGCGCCTCCACGCTGCGCTGGGGGGCTGGCGGCGCGGCTTTGGAGGCGCCACGGCTGTCGCCCGGGGAGTGGAGCAACGACGCGCCCCGGGGACCGGCGTCCCTGCCCTCGCCGGGGAGAGAGCCGGAGCCCACGAGCGGACCTGCTACCGGCAGGCCCGCCCTCGGACGCCGGCGTGAGGTGGGGATGACTGACACGTCTGCGTGACCTTTGCCCGCCAGAGTCTGGGGAGCCTCCTCACGCTCCTCTTCGGCCTCGTGGTGAGCGTGGTGCTGGCGCGTGTGCTCGGGGCCGAGGGCCGCGGCGAGTACCAGCTCGCCGTCAAGGTCGCGGGGCTCGTGCTCGCCTTCGCGCAGTGGGGCGTGCCGGAGGTGCTCCTGCAGCTCCTGTCGGAGCGGCGCGGCCAGATGAGTCTGCTCGTCGGCACGGCGTTCGGCGTGACGCTGTTCGGAACGCTCGTCGGCGGACTGCTCGTCTTCGTCGCGCTTCCGTCCGTGGGCGACTCGCTGCTACGCGGCGTGGACGCGCGGCTGGTCTGGGCGGCGCTGGCCGGCAGCCTCTTCGCCATGGTCGGGCTGGTGGCGCGCCGCTTCCTGCAGCTCACTGGCCGGCTGGCGGCCTACAACGCCCTGGACGTGGCACGCAACGCGCTCTTCCTGGGGCTGGCGCTGGTCCTGACGGTCGGGCTCGCCCGGCGGGCCGACGGCGCGCTCGGCGCCTGGTTCGGCGCCGAGCTCGCGTTCGCTCTGGTGGCCAGCCTGTACGTGTGGCGGCGAATCGCGGCGCGCTGGCGCCTCGACCGTCGGCTGGGCGTCCAGATGCTCGTCGCCGGCACACCCGTCCAGGCTGGCATCGTGGCGACCTACCTGGGCAACGAAGGTGGCGCCTACGTCCTCAACGCCGGCCTGGACGTGGCCGCGGTGGGAGCCTACAGCGTCGCGCTGGGCGTCGCGCGCCTGGTCCTGCAGGTCGCGACGGCCCTGCGTACGGCGCTGCAGCCGCGCCTGGTCGGGCCAGAAGCGGATGCCGCGCTGGTCACCGGCCGCGTCGCACGCCACGGCATCGCCTGGATGCTCCTGCTGTCCCTCGGCCTGGCGGTGGGCTCGCCACTCGTGCCGGTGGTCTTCGGGTCGAGCTTCGCCGCGGCCGAGCCGGCGGTCTTGTGGATGCTGCCAGGTATGGTGGCCTACGGCGCCATGCAGCTCCTGGCCAGCTACCTGCTGCGGGTCGGCCGACGCGGCGTGCTAGCGCTCAGCTCGTGGACGTTCGCCCTTGCCTCCATCGGGTTTCAGGCGCTCGGCGCGAGCGCCGGGGGGCTGGTAGGGGCGTCCATCGGCCTGAGCCTGGCGTACCTCCTCTCCGCCGCGATCGTGGTGGTGGCGTTCTGGCGTGCGTCGGCGCTGCCGGTCCGCTTGCTCGTGCCTGGGCCGGCTGAGCTGGCCTTCTACACGGCGCTGGCCCGCCGCGTCGCGAGCGGCTGGTCGTCCGCCGCGACCCGGGCGGCACGCTGATGGCGGCCCGTTCCATGCTACTGGCCCCCAGCTTCCCGCCGACGGTGGGTGGGATCGAGACCCTGCTCTACCAGACCAGCCGACGGCTGCGGCGTCCGCCAGTCGTCGTGGCGCCACTCCCGGCCTGCGTGCCCGACCTCGACGTCCGGCCCGTCGCCACGCGCCCGAAAGGGCCGGCTGGACGGGTCGCCTACCGCGTGTCCTGGGCCGTCCACCCTTCCCTCCACTACCTGGCCACCTTCTGGCGGCCGGCGTTCGCCGTGGCTCGGGAGACGCTGCCCGACGTCATCCAGTGCGGCCACGTCTCCCTGGCGCCACTGGCCTGGCTGCTGGCCAGCCGCCTAGGGCGCCCCTTCGTCGTGTATGCCTACGGGCAGGAGGTGCTGCGCGAGGCTCGGTCCGCCGGCGTCCGCGCGGTGGACGACCTGCTCCGCGGCCGGGCGCTGCGGCACGCCGCCGCCGGCCTGGCAGCCAGCCGGTTCACAGCCGGGCTGCTTGAGACGTGGGGTGTGCTGCCCGAGCGCATCCACCTGGTTCCCTTCGGCGCCGAGCCGCGGACCTGGGCCGGGCCCCCGCGCGGGTCGACCCTCCTCTCGGTGTGTCGGCTCGTGCCGCGCAAAGGGGTCGACACCGTACTCCGTGCCCTTCCGCTCGTCCAGCGCCTTGTGCCGGACGTGCAGTACCGGGTGGTGGGTGCCGGCCCAGACGAGGCCCGGCTGCACGCGCTCGCCGCCCGCCTCGGCCTGGCCGGGCGGGTGGCGTTCCTGGGCCGCCTGGACGACGCCGCGCTGGCGCAGGAGCTTCAGCGGTGCGCGCTGTTCGTCCTGCCGGCTCGCCGCGAAGGGGGCGAGCTTGAGGGGCTTGGCCTGGTGTACCTGGAGGCGGCGGCCTGGGGGCGGCCCGCCGTCGCCGGCCGCTCCGGCGGCGAGGTCGATGCGGTGGTCGACGGTCTCACCGGCCGCGTGGTGGACGGAACGTCGGTGGAGGCGGTCGCCGACGCGATCGTGGGCCTGCTCTCCCGCCCCCCAGTGCTGGAGCGGCTCGGCGAGGCGGCGCGCGCGCGGGTGGAGCGCACCCACAACTGGGACCGCGCGGCCGCCGTGGTGGACGGCGTGCTGGAACGCGTCACACGCACCCGGACGGCCACGCGCATCGCCAGCCGGGTCCCGTGACGGGCGGGGGCAGGAAGCCAGGTGCCACACCCGCTGTCCGTTCTGGCCGTGCACCAGGGCGGGGGCGTCGGCGGCGCCCCCGTTAGCCTGCTGAAGCTGCTGGCGGCGCTGGATGGCGGGAGCTTCGACCCGCAGGCGCTGTTCACCGAGCCAGGGCCGATCCTGGAGTACGCCGCACAGGTGGGCGTGCCGGCTAGCACGGTGGCCACGGGTGGAGCGTTCTTCTACTCGGCGCACGCGCGCCTCGAACCGCGCATGCTGGCGCGCTTCCTGCGGACGTTCCCAGGCGCCGTGCAGCGTGCCCGGCAGGTGTTGCGCCAGCGACGGCCGGACGTCCTCCACCTCAACACGAGCGTCTTGCTGGCGTGGGCGGCCGCCGCGCGCCGGGAAGGTAGCCCTGTGCTGTGGATGGTGCGCGAGACGTTGGGGCCGCAGCCCCTGGTGCGCCGCTGGCACGCCCGCTACGTGCAGCGGCACGCCCGCCGGATCGTGGCGGTGTCTGGCACGGTCCGGGTGTGCTTCCCGCCCGACGCCGCCGTCTGCCGGGTGTATAACGCTGTCGACCTGGCCGAGTTCAGCCTGGCCCGCCTGCCAGAGCGATCCCGCGTGCGTGCCGAGCTCGGCCTGGCGCCCGACGCTGCCGTCATCATGGCGCTGGGGTCCGTCCAGCGTGCGAAAGGCCACTGGCTGCTCCTGGACGCGCTGGGGCTCCTGGCGGCCACGGAGCCGCGCGTGAGCCTCGTGCTGGTCTGTGGCGGCGTCGACGCGGCCTACGCGGCCAGCGTGCGGGGCCGTGTCAAGCGCGCGCTCGGCGTCCCGCTCGACAATCTGGCAGCGCTGAGGCGCGCCGCGGCCCGCCGGGGCCTGGCGCACCGGGTGCTGGCCACCGGGTACCGCAGCGACGTCCCACGCCTGCTGGCCGCGGCCGACGTGGTGGCCTTCCCCAGTCTCGTGGCCGAGGGATTCGGCCGCCCTATCATCGAGGCGATGGCGATGGCGCGTCCGGTGGTCGCGACCGATGTCGGTCCCAGCCGGGAGCTGCTGGGGGACGAGGCCGGGCTCCTGGTGGCGCCCGACCCGCACGCGCTCGCGGGAGCGCTCCGCGCCGTGCTCCGGAACCCCGGCGCGGCCGAGCGGCTCGGGCGCGCCGGGCGCGCCCGGGTCGAGGCCCTCTTCACGCTCGACCGGCAGGTCGCCGAGATGAGCGCGCTATATCGGCAGGTGGCCGAGGGTGCTTGAGCGCTTCGCGCTCTGGTCTCTCCGTGGCGCAGCCCGTGGGCCCTAACACCACCACATCGGGTCGAACGCCGGCCCACGGGCTGCGCGGACGCGACGTGGTCTTCCTCTACGCACCCCCGTGGTATGGACCCACGCGCTTCAGCAAGCACCACCTGGCGCGCTACTGGGCGGCGAGCGACAACCGAGTGCTGTACGTGGAGGCGCCGCTCGGGCCGCTCGCCGTGCTCCGTCGCCGGGCCGGCGCGCTGGCGGAGCTGCGCCAGACCCTGCGCGGACCGCGGAGGGCCGAGCCGAACCTCTGGGTCCGGCGCCACTTCAACCCGGTGCCGTACCACGACGTGTCACGGCTCACGGCGAGCAGGGTGGCCAACCGGCTGGGCCAGCGCTGGATGGCCCCGCTCATCCGCCGCGACCTGGCGGGCCTGGGGTTCCGCCAGCCGATCCTGGTGGCCGGTCTCCCCCACATTGCCGATGCACTCGACCGCCTCCCCCGTCGCCTGCTCGTGTACCACTGCGCCGACGACTACACGCACGTGCGAGGCTTCCCCGCCAGTCTGCCCGCGCTGGAGGAGGCGCTGTGCCGGCGGGCCGACCTGGTGGTCACGACGTCTGAGGCGCTCCGCGAGGCGCGGGCGCGCTTCAACCCACGCACGCACTGGGTGCCGAACGGGGTCGACCTCACGCACTTCAGCTCGCCGGTCGAGCCAGCCGACGAGCTGCGTGGCGTCGGCTGCCCGATCATCGGCTTTGTGGGCGGCCTCTCCCAGTGGGTGGACGTGCCACTCATCGCGTCTCTTGCCCGCCAGCGCCCGGGATGGCTCTTCGCGCTCGTTGGGCCAGTTGGCATCGGCGTGGCCGGGCTGCGGAGCCTGCCCAACGTGCGCCTGCTCGGCCCACGAGCGTATACCGACGTTCCCAGCTACCTGGCGGCGATGGACGTAGCGCTGATCCCGTTCGTGCAGGACTCCGTCACCTGGAACGCCGACCCGATTAAGGCGTACGAGTACCTGGCTGCAGGAGTGCCGGTGGTGGCGACCGACCTGCCGGCGCTGCGGCGGCTGGCGCATGTGGTGCGTCTGGCAGGCTCGGCGGAGGTGTTCCTGCAAGAGGTCGACGCGGCGGCGGCGGAGGGACGGGAAGCGCGCCGCGCCGAGCGACAAGCGGAGGCGGCCCGACATAGCTGGCGGAGCCGCTTCGAGCAGCTCGACGCGCTGGTGGCGGAGCACCTGACGTGAGTGCTGACGATGAGGGCGACTGCGTGCCTGGATCCCACCGGGGACTCGGTATAGCGCCGTGAGGGTGCTGATCCACGCGCCGGCCGCGCGGATGGGAGGCGCCCGCTCGCACCTGCTCGGTCTCGTGCCCGAGCTCGCCAGGCTCCACCCGGAGAGCCAGTTCTTGCTGCTCGCCCAGCCCGAGCTGCTCTCAGCGCTCCCGCCGCTCCCGGCCAGTTGGGAGGGGCGCGCTGAGCGCGCGCAGGCGCGGGGCTTCCTGAGCCGGTTCGCCTGGGAGCAGACCCGGCTGCCGGCCATCGCCGACCACTGGCGCGCGGACGTGCTCCTGTCGTTCGGCAGCTTCGTGCCCCTGCGCGCGCCCTGCCCACGCGTGCTGGAGGCTGGCAACGCCCTCCCCTTCACCCGCGCCTACTGGCAGCGCGTGCGGCGGGCGAGCGCGCGTATGCAGGTGGAGGAGGTGGCCCGCTGGCTGCTGCTGCAGGCGTCGCTGCGGGCGTCGCGCCGCGTGCTCGCCCCCTCCCGCTCGATGCGCCAGAACGTGGTCGCGCGGCTGCCAGCGCTGGCGGACCGGGTCGACGCGGCGCCGTGGGGAGTCGCGGAGGTGTTCCACCGAACGCGCTGGAGTCCGCCTGACTCGAGCGTCGTGCTGGGCCTCTCCAAGCATGGCGTCAACAAGGAGTTCGACGTGCTCGTCGTAGCCGTGGCGCGCCTGGCCGGTCGTTGGCCGGAGCTGCGCGTGGAGCTGACTGGCACGCCAGGCGAGTCACGCTGGGCGCGTCGGACGGCAGCGCTCGCACGAGAGCTGGGCGTGGCGGACCGCCTGAGCTGGGTAGGCGAGGTGCCGAACGACCGCGTCCCGGCGCTGATCCAGCGGGCCCGTCTGGTCGTCCTCCCCACCTGGTGCGAGTCGTTCGGGCTGCCGCTCGCGGAAGCCCTGGCCATGGGCGCGCCCGCCGTGGCGGGCGATATCCCCGCCTGTCGGGAGGTTGGCTCCGGAGCGGCGCGCTACTACCGGCCCGGGAGCGTGGAGTCGCTGGCGGAGCAGCTCGCGGCGCTGCTGGAGAACCGCGGCGTGGCCGCCCGTCTGGCGGCGAACGCGCGCGAGCGGGGCCGGCAGTTCCGCTGGCAATCGAACGCGCGTGCAGTCTGGTCGACCCTGGACCTGGTGGTCCGAGACGTCTGATGCCCCCGGACAGAGCGCCAGTCTCGGTCCTCGTCCCGACGCTGAACGAGGAGGCCAACCTGCCGGCCTGCCTGGAGAGTGTGGCCTGGGCCGACCAGGTCTTCGTCGTGGACTCGTTCAGCACGGATGGCACGCCGGCCATCGCGCGCGCGCGCGGGGCCGAGGTCGTCCAGCACCGGTTCGAGAACTACTCCCGGCAGAAGAACTGGGCTCTGGACAGCCTGCCGTTCCGGCACCCGTGGGTGCTGATCCTCGACGCAGACGAGCGCGTCACGCCCGAGCTCCGCGCGGAGATCGAGCGCGTCGTCCGGGCGGCCGACGATCCGGCTGTGCCGGTCGGCTACTACCTGAACCGGCGCTTCATCTTCCTGGGGACGTGGATCCGCCACGCCGGCTGGTACCCGAGCTGGCACCTGCGGCTGTTCAAGCACCGGCTGGGGCGCTACGACGGCCGCGAGGTGCACGAACACGTGGTGCTGCGCGGTCGCGCCGGCTACCTGCCGCACGACTTGCTCCACCTGGATGCGCGGGGGCTTGAAGCCTTCGTGGCTCGACATAACCGCTACTCGACCCTGGAGGCGCTGGCTCGTTTCAAGGTGGAGCGCGCCGCACCGGGACGCGCCAGGCTGAACGCTCGCCTCTTCGGCGCGCCGGTCGAACGGAAGCGGTTCCTCCGTGAGCGCGTGTGGCCGCTGGTGCCGGCCAAGCCGCTGGCGCTGTTCGTCTACCTGTACGTCGTGCGCCGCGGCTTCCTGGATGGTCGTGCAGGCCTGGCGCTGTGCCTGTTCCACGCCTTCCAGGAGTTCATGGTTGGCCTCAAGCTGGCCGAGCTGCGCGCAGCCGGCCGCCCGGCGAGCGCTATCGGATCAGGATGATCGGCTGGTCGCGGTTGTGGCCCAGCCGGATCACGGCGAAGTCGTCGTCGTATGACCAGGCACGCCACTGCCGGCCTCGTTCTATCGCCGCGAAGGCCTGGCGGTCGGCAAGCGAGAAGCGCTGGTCAGGCCATTGCTCGGCTATGGCCCAGGCCTGCTCGTAGTCCTGCAAGAGGAGCGGCTCCCGGAGAAGTCCCCGGTGGAGAAGACCGCTCACCAGCGCATCGCTGCGATGCGCTCCAACCTCGCGTCGCAGGAGGAGCCAGAGCTCAGTCAGGACGGGGTCAATGGTCCAGACCTGCTCCCTGCGGGTGCGGATGCCCGTTTCCGCCCCAACGGCATCCGGGTGGTGCGCGTCGCCACGCACGAGGAGCGCGAACAGAGCGCTGGTATCAGCGAAGATCATCCAGAGCGTTCGCGAGCAGGCTATCTCGGTCGCGTGCGATATCAGTGGGACGACCGAGGTCGACGACGCCGGCAAGGTCGGCGAGGTTGGTCGGTGGCCCTGTCTGGAGCAGGCGTTCATCCAGCAGGGTGCGGACGAGTTCCGCCATCGAACGCCCGGTTCGTTTGGACAGCTCTTTGAGCGCGCGATGCAGCTCCGGGGTGAGATACAGCGGGAGGGGTGTCAATTTGGCCACGATGTCATGATATCGCAGGCGGCGCCGGTAAGGGCACCTGGCCGGCATTGCGGCGCACCGCGTTCGGGCCGCTGCCGGTGCGAGACCGGTGCGTGGATGAGCTACACCGGCGCTGCCGGAGCCGGCCGGCGGGCGTTCCGCCACGGCTGGCTGACCTTCAGCGCCGCCAGGATGGCGCTCGTCGCCGGCGAGCGGTTCAGCGTGTAGAAGTGCAGGCCCGGCGCACCGCAGCGCAGCAGCTCCTCGCACTGCATGGTGGCGTAGGCTACCCCCAGCTCCATCACCGCCGTCGGGTCGTCGGCGCGCCGCCACAACTCCGCCTGCAGCGCCGCTGGAATCGTGCCGCCGCTCATCGCCGCCATCCGCTCCATCGACGTGACGTTGGTGATGGGCATGATGCCCGGGATGATCGGGACGGTGATGCCGGCTGCCCGCGCCCGCTCCGCGAACGAGAAGTAGGCCTGGTTCTCGAAGAAGAACTGGGTGATCAGGAACTCGGCGCCGGCGGCCACCTTCTCGGCCAGGTGCTGCAGATCCGCTTCGAAGCTTGGCGCCTGGGGATGTTTCTCCGGGTAGCAGGCGCCGCCGACCGAGAAGTCGTAGCTGCCGCGAATGAAGCTGACAAGCTGGGTGGCGTAGGCGAGGCCGTCCGGCGCGGGGCGGAAGTCAGTCTCCCCGCGGGGAGGGTCGCCTCGGAGGGCCAGGACGTTCTCGATCCCGCTGTCCGCGAGCCGCTCCAGCTTCTCGCGGAGCTCGGCTCGGGACGCGCCCACGCACGTCAGGTGGGCCATCGCCTCGATATCCAGCTCGGCCTTGAAGCGCGTCACGAGCTCGATGGTGCGCTCGCGCGAGCTGCCACCGGCGCCGTAGGTCACCGAGACGAAGGTTGGCTCGAGCTGGCGCAAGCGACCGATGGTCTGCATGAGCTGCTCCATCCCCTCGTCGTTCTTGGGCGCGAAGAACTCGAACGAGAAGGATGGGTAGACGGCCTTCAACGCTTCGCCGATCCGCACGAGCCGAGCACGCTCCCGAAGTGGTAGGG
This sequence comes from uncultured Chloroflexota bacterium, assembly GCA_964435115.1. Classification (GTDB taxonomy): domain Bacteria; phylum Chloroflexota; class UBA6077; order UBA6077; family CF-72; genus CAYSYM01. The sequence continues at coordinate 10,868 of CAYSYM010000017.1, forward strand.
GCAACTGTACAGGTGTCGGGTGTCGGGTGTTAGGAGTTGGGTACTAAGGGACGGGGTCCGACACGACGCGCTCCCGCGCGTCACCTGCTCAGTCGGCGGCTGGTGGGCCCGGCCGGGGGGTGCCGGCGCGCGGCGCCTTCCCGGCGGGAAGGACAGCGTCGCCGACGCTAATGGTGCCGCTCTCGTGCACCCGGGCGCGCAGGCCGCCGCGGTGCAGCAGCCCCCTGGCAACACCCGGCTGCGTCAGACTCTCCAGGTGGTTGCACGGCGGACAGTCGCGTACGCCTTCGAGCAGCGCCCCGCCTACCCGGAACTGCTTGCCGACCAGGCTCAGCAGGTCGACTCCGCGTACGACCAGGTTGCGGCGGCTGGCGCCCGGCTCCAGGCCGATGCCGTGTTCGGCGCGGAGGGCGTCCAGGGTCGCCGCGTCGATCAAGGTCACTTCGCGCTGTGGCCCGGGCCGGTCGGAGTAGGTGCCGACCGCCGCGTAGTAGCGATCGCCCACGAGGCCGCGGCCGGCCTCGGCGCGCACTCGCTCCACCGGCTTCATCCGGGCGCTGGCCACTGGCGCGATGAAGATGCCCTCGACCACGCCGCGCGCGGCACTGTCCGCTCCAGACGGCGTGGCGACGTCGGGGATCGCCACGGCTGGGGACTCTAGCGGGCCGGGCACCGGGGCGCAACCGGCCCGCGCCTCAGTGGCTTCCTCAACCAGACGCCGGCAGGCCCGGTGCGCGGCATCGGTGCAGTCCAGCGTTGCGAAGAGCGGACCCGTATCGAGGATCAGCGCCACGAGCGTGGCACTAGTCGTTCCTCGCCGGCTCGGCTGGCGGTATCGGCGTGACCGGAGGCGCCGATGCCAACGCTGCGCGGCTTCGGCCGATAGGTCTGCACCTTCTCCTCCAGCGCTTCACGAATGATGTCCGCCATGGACGTGCCCCGGTCGGCGGCGACCTGGCGCAGGCGCTTGAGAAGGCCCTCCGGTGCCAGGATGCTGGTGCGTCTCATGGCACCATTATGGCCGAGGCGGCATCCCACGTCGACGGGCGGCCGACCACGGCACCTGCCCCGGGCTCCATGGGCGCGAAGCGTGGAGGACAGACGCGCCGTGCGGACCTGCTGCGCCCCGCCCCAGGTGCCGCCGCTGGTGCGGCCCGCTGCTAGCGCCTCGAAAAGTCGGTGCGAAGCACGTAGTATGACCACCCCGATGAAGCAGGTGCTGCAGTACCGCCGGTCGGGGAAGACCCGGGTGGTCGAGGTTCCCGCCCCGGTCGCACCCGCCGGCGGCGTGCTGGTCCACAACCGCTGGTCCCTGGTCAGCCCAGGCACCGAGCGGATGCTCGTGGAGGCAGGCGGTGCCAACCTGCTGAACACCGCCCGCCAGCGGCCCGAGCTGGTGAAGCAGGTGCTCGAGAAGGCCGGCCGCGAGGGGGTGGCGGCCACCGTCCAGGCCGTGCGCAGCCGCATTGACGTGGCCATCCCACTCGGCTATAGCTGTGCCGGCGTGGTGCTCGACGTGGGCGCGGACGTCCAGGGGTTCCAGCGCGGCGACCGTGTGGCGTGCGCGGGCGCGGGCCTGGCCAACCACGCCGAGTTCGTGGCCGTCCCCAGGAACCTGGTGGCGCGCATCCCGGACGGCGTGGGCTTCGAGGATGCCGCCTTCGTGACCGTGGGCGCCATCGCGCTCCAGGGCGTGCGCATTGCCGACGTCCGCGTGGGGGAGTCGACTGTGGTGATCGGCCTTGGCCTGCTCGGCCAGCTCACAGCGCAGCTCCTCAAGGCCGCGGGCTGCCGGGTGTTCGGCGTGGACGTGGCCGCGGACAGGGTCGAGCGGGCCCGCGAGCTCGGCGCCGACGGGGCGTGCGTCCGGTCCGACGCGTCGCTGCTGGCGCAGGTGGGCGCGTTCACGCAGGGACGCGGCGCGGACGCGGTCCTGATTACGGCGGCCACCTCCTCGAGCGACCCGGTACGGCTGGCCGCGCAGGTCGCGCGCGACCGGGCGGTCGTTGTGGCGGTGGGCCTGGTGGGGATGGACGTCCCGCGCAACGCCTACTACGAGAAGGAGCTGGAGCTGCGTCTGTCCCGCTCGTACGGGCCCGGCCGTTACGACCGGACCTACGAGGAGCAGGGGATCGACTACCCCATCGGCTACGTGCGCTGGACCGAGCAGCGCAACATGGAGGCCTTCCTCCAGCTCGTCGCGGAGGGCAAGGTGCAGCCCTCGCGGCTGGCGACGCACCGCATCCCGATCGAGGACGCCGAGCGCGCCTACTCCATCGTGACTGGCGAGACGCCCGAGCCCTACCTCGGCATCCTGCTGCGCTACGCCGACGCGGCGGAGGCGAGGACACGCGTCGAGGTACGCGTGCCGAGCGCCGGGCCGCTGGGGCGCGGGCCTGTGCGGCTGGGCGTGGTCGGCGCGGGGAGCTTCGCCAGAGCGGTGCTGCTCCCCCACCTCAAGCAGCTCGCCCGGATCGTCGAGTTGCGGGGCGTGGCCACCGCCTCGGGCCCGAGCGCGCGGCAGACGGCCGAGCGGTTCGGGTTCGCCTACGCTGCCTCCGACTGGCGCCAGGTCGTCGACGACCCGGACGTGGACGCGGTGCTGGTAGCGACGCGCCACGACCTGCACGCGCCGGTCGCTGCCGCGGCGCTGCGAGCCGGCAAGGCCGTCTTCCTGGAGAAGCCGATGGCGCTTGACGAGGAGGGGGTCGAGGCGATCCTGGAGGCGCAGCGAGCGAGCGGACGGCCGCTGCTGGTCGGCTTCAACCGGCGCTTCGCCCCCGCCACGCACCACCTGCGGGCGTTCTTCGGCCGCCGCCACGGCCCGCTGGCGATGCACTACCGGGTGAACGCCGGGGCCGTGGCGGCCAGCTCCTGGGTGCTCGATCCGGCTCAGGGTGGCGGCCGGCTGATCGGCGAGATGTGTCACATGGTCGACCTGCTCCAGCACCTGGCGGGCAGCCGCGTCGTCCGCGTCTACGCGCAGCCACTCGCGTCGTCGCCCCCGGTGGCCGACGACGTGCTGGTGACCCTGGCCCTCGCGGACGGGTCCGCCGGCTCCATCGCCTACGCGGCCGGCGGCGACCACTCCCTGCCGAAGGAGCGGCTGGAGGTGATGGGCGATGGCAAGGCCGCGGTGCTAGACGACTTCGCGCGGCTGACGCTGCACGCGGGCGGCCGCGCGTCCACGGTGGTGAAGGGGCGGCAGGACAAGGGGCACGGCGCCGAGCTGAAGGCGTTCCTCGACGTTGTGGTGCACGGCGGGCCGTCGCCCATCGATCCGGAGGAGGCCGCACACGTGACCCGGGTCACGTTCGCCGCGGTCGAGTCGGCCCGGGCTGGCGTGCCCGTGGAGCTCTGAGGCGCGGCCACCCCGTCGATGCCGTGCGCTGGCTCCCCCGCTGAGCGCGGCAGACGCCGGGGGAGGCGCGCGACACGCCCGGGCCTGCGCGGCTGGCCGGAGCGCGGGTCGAGGTGAGGGTGGGAGCATGCGGATCGCCTACGTGAGCCACTACTTCGTGCCAGAGCCGGCGGCGCCAGCCGCCCGCGTGCACGAGCTGTCGCGCGCCTGGGTGCGAGCCGGCCACCAGGTGACCGTCGTGACGGGCTTCCCCAACCATCCCACGGGCGTGGTGCCACCGGAGTATCGTGGCAAGCTGGCAGCCACCGAGTGGCTGGATGGGGTGCGCGTCCTGCGCAACTGGCTCTACGCCGTGCCGAACCGTGGGCTCGCCAGGCGGGGTGTCAATCACCTCTCGTTCATGGCCACCTCGCTCCTGCTGGGGCTGCCCCGCCTCGGCCGGGTCGACGTGGTGATCGCCAGCTCGCCCACGCTCTTCTCCGCCGTCTCGGCGCGGCTTATGGCGGGGATCCTGCGGGCGCCGTTCGTGCTCGAGGTGCGTGACCTCTGGCCGGAGGCGTTCGTCGAGGTTGGCGTCATGCGCCCGGGCCCCCACATTCGGCTGCTGGCGGGGCTCGCGCGCTGGCTCTACCAGGAGGCGGCGCGGGTGGTCGTGGTGACCGAGGCGTTCACGGACCGCCTCGCCGCGCAGGGCGTCCCGCCGGCCCGGCTGGTGACGATCCCGAACGGCGCTGACACACGGCGCTTCACGTCCGCTGTCGACGGGCGGCCGACGCGCGCGGCGCTGGGGCTGGAGGGCCGTTTCGTCGTCGCCTACGTGGGTAGCCACGGGTTGTCGCACGGCCTTGGCGCCGTGCTCGACGCCGCCGGCTGCCAGCCAGACGTCACCTACCTGCTGGTGGGGGATGGGGCGGACCGCGACCGGCTCGTCCGCGAACGCGACCGGCGCGGGCTGGCCAACGTGCGCATGCTGCCGAGCGTGCGCAGGGACGAGGTGCCCGGCCTCTACGCCGCTGCCGACGTCTGCCTCGTCCCGCTGCGGAACGTGCCGATCTTCGAGACGTTCGTCCCCTCCAAGACGTTCGAGCTGCTGGCTGCTGGCCGCCCGATCGTGGGAGCGGTGCGCGGGGAGGCGCGGGCGATCCTGGAGCGTTCAGGTGGGGCGCTGGTGGTGAACCCGGAGGATGGCGTGGGGATCGCGGCGGCGGTCGCGCGGCTGCGAGCCGAGCCGGAATTGCGCGCGGAGCTGGGACGCCGTGGCCGGCGCTTCGCCGAGCAGCACTGCGATCGGGAGGTGCTGGCAGACCGATACGTGCAGGTGCTGGCGGAGGTCGTCCAGCGGTGACGACGCTCCTGGTTGGCGGGACAGGCTTCCTCGGCAGCTACGTGGCGGCGCGCCTCGCCGGGCCCGACCTGGCCGTGCTGGTGCGCCCGGCTCAACTGGCGGGCCACCACCCGGCACAATCTGGGGCAGGTGGGATGCACCCGCTGGGCCCGCCTGCGCAGAGGCGCGAAGCGGGTAGGGACGACGCGCCTGGACCCCACCGGTCGGGCGACCTCCCTCGCCGCTGGAACGTGCTGCCGCCCGGGGTCGAGACCCGGACGGGCGACCTCGCCGACCCCCGGGCGCTCGAACGGGCGCTGCAGGGGGTCCACACCGTCGTCTACTGCGCCTCGATGGGCTTCGGCCACGTGCCACCCCTGGTGCGCCAGCTCGAAACCGCCGGCGTCCGCAGGGCCGTGTTCGTGAGCACCACGGCCATCTTCACCACGCTGCCGGCTCGCAGCCGGGCGCTGCGCCTCGAGGCGGAGGCGGCCGTCCAGGCGAGCGCGCTCGCCTGGACGATCTTGCGGCCGACCATGATCTACGGGAGCGCGCGCGACCGGAATGTCAGCCGCTTGCTGTGCTTCCTCCGCTGGTCACCGGTCTACCCGCTCGTCGGCGACGGCCGGGCACTGCACCAGCCGATCTACGTCGACGACCTGGCGGACGCCGTCGTCGCCGCGCTCGCGTCCGCGGCCACGGTTGGACGGGCCTACAACCTGGCCGGCGCGGAGCCGCTCCCGTACGCCGACCTCGTCTGCACGGCCGCGCGCGCGGTCGGCCGCCAGGTGCGCCTGGCCCGGGTGCCGCTCCGGGTCGCGCTCGCCGCGGCGTGGGCGTCGACCCGCCTGCCCATCCCGAGGCCCATCACCCCCGAACAGGTGCTGCGCCTGGCCGAGGATAAGGCCTTCGACTACTCGGCCGCCGTGGGTGACTTCGGCTTCCGCACGCGTAGCTTCGCGGACGGGGTGCGACTGGAGGCCGCGTCTCTCGGGCTGGCGCCGCCTCGGCCGGGCTGAGCGGGCGCCGAGCGGGTCCCCAGGGGCCGCCGTGCAGATCGCGCCGAGCGTCCCTCGGGTACCAGGAGCGACTGCTTCACCCCTTCAGCGCCGATGCCGGCTACGGCAGCGAGCGGAACCTGGCGGAGCTGGAGCGGCGGGGGATCGACACCTCCGGGGCGACCGGCCGGGAGCGGCACCACCGCGGCGGCGTGGACCCGCTGCGCCTCCCGAAAACGCCGTTACGCGCCGCCATGCGCGAGAAGCTGCGGACGCCGGAGGGGCACGCGGTCTACGCCCGCCGGAAGGGCATCACCGAGCCGGTCCACGGCCTCATCAAGCAGGCCCGCGGGTTCCGCCAGTTCCTGCTGCGCGGGCTCGCCAAGGTGCAGGCGGAGTTCACCCTGGTGGCGTTGACCCACAACCTGCTCAAGCTCTGGCGCGCCCAGGCGGCCGCCTGAACGGCGACGGGACGCCCCTGGCGCAGCCCCGTGGACGGACCGTCTGGCCCCCGGTGACCGCTGCCGACCTACCGAGCCGTGGACCGGACAGCGAAGCGGCGGGGCCGTGCACCCGACCGCTCAGCTCGCTTCACTGCCACCGGCCAGCGTCATCGCCGGACAGGCTCCTAGAATGGCACGGAATAAGGTGTCAAGGAGTCCATCATGGGAGCCCGAGTCAGGACAACGGTTCACCTTGAGCAGGAGCTCGTCGTACGCGCCCGGCGGGTGGTCCCGCCCCGCGGCCTCAACCGGTTCGTCAACGAGGCGCTGGCCGAGAAGCTCGACCTCCTGGAGCAGCAGAAGACTGAGAAGGCGATGCGCGAAGGCTACCTTGCCACCCGTCGCGACAGGGCGGCACTGGCGAGGGACTGGGAGGTGGTGGACGTCGAGGACTGGCCAGCGTGAGCTTCCCGCGGCGCGGTGACGTGTACTGGGTGAAGCTCGACCCCACGGTCGGCACAGAGATCGCGAAGACTCGCCCCGCCGTGGTGATCTCGAATGACCTCGGGAACCGGTACTCAGCGCGCGTCATCGTCGCGCCCCTCACTTCGAAGCACACCGACGCGGTGTACCCGTTCGAGGTGCTGGTGCCGGTGAGAGAAAGCGGTCTGAACGAGACTTCCAAGATCCTGCTGGATCAGATTCGTTCAATCGACAAGCGTCGGCTGGACGGCCGTATCGGCGCCCTCCTCCCAGAACGCCTGCTGGAGGTCGACCGGGCGATTCGACTCAGCCTGTCGGTGTGATCTGCGTTGCCTCTACCATAGGCTTGCTCCGCGGGCTGGCAACAGTTGGCGGGTCGGCGCCGTTCTCTACGAGGCATGATCGAGCCTGGCGAACTGCTGGCAGCGGCTGGCGTTGCGTTGCTGGTGTCGACAGCCGTGGCCGGCTGGTTTCGGCGCTGGGCGCTGCGTCGCGCCTTGCTGGACATGCCCAACGCGCGCAGCCTGCACGCCGTGCCCACGCCGCGGGGTGGCGGGGTGGGCATCGTCGCCGGGTTCATGGCCGGGTTCGCCGTGTGGGTGGCGCTGGGCGGCGGCATCTCCCCGCGCGCCCTCGGGTGGCTCGCGGGGGCGCTGCTCGTCGCCGGCGTCTCGTTCGTTGACGACCTGCGCTCGCTGTCGGCGCGCGTCCGTCTCGCCACGCACCTGCTGGGTGCGGGGGTGCTTACGCTCGCCGGCGTGCAGGAGCGCGACCTGCCGATGCTGGTGGCGCTCCCGCTGGCCTTCTTGTGGGTCGCGTTCGTCACCAACGTCTACAACTTCATGGACGGCGTCGACGGGCTCGCCGCCGGCCAGGCGGTGGTCGCCGGCGGCGCCTACGCGGCCGCGGGCCTGCTCGTCCGCAATCCGCTGGTCGCGGCCAGTGGCGGCCTGCTCGCGGCGGCGTCGGCCGGGTTCCTGGCCTTCAACCTTCCGCCCGCTCGCCTCTTCATGGGCGACGTCGCGAGCACCTTCCTCGGGTTCAACTTCGCCGGCCTGGCGCTGCTCGGTAACCTCTCCGTCGGTGGCGGCTGGCTACCGATCGAGTTCGGCATCGTGGTACTCGCTCCGTTCCTGTTCGACGGCATCGCCACGCTCGCGCGCCGGGTGCTGGGAGGCGCGCGGTGGTATGAGGCCCACCGATCGCACTACTATCAACGCCTCGTGCAGGCGGGGCTGTCGCACGGCCAGGTGAGCGCCGCCTACGTGCTGCTGGCCGCGCTGGCAGCGACCGCCGGCGTCGTCGGGCTCCTGCTGGAGCAGCCGGCCCGGCAGGCGCTCACGTTCCTGGCCTTCACGCCAATGCTGGGGGTCGTCCTCGCCGTGTGGCGTCTCGAGCGGCGGCCCGCGCGAGCGGCGGGCCCGTGACCGGCGCCCGGTCCGGGCGGTGGGCCACAGCCTGGCTTGCGTCTGCCCCGATGCGGCTCACCTGCCGGGCCAGTTGGAAGACAAAGCGCGACGCGCCTAGCGGCGGGAGGATGAGGGGCTGGTGTCCGTAGAACGAGAGGCGTCTCTGTCGAGCGCGAAGCCGAAAGTGTGCGTGCTCGGCCTGGGCTACATCGGGCTGCCGACCGCGAGCATGTTCGCCGTCTCCGGCTACCCAGTCGTCGGCGTCGATCCCAGCCCGCGCGTGCAGGCGGCGCTCCGCTCCGGTCGCCTGCACATCGAGGAGCCGGATCTGGAGACGCTGGTGTCGGCGGCGCTCAACTCGGGCCATCTGCGGATCCAGACGCAGCCGGAGCCAGCCGACGTGTTCGTCATCGCCGTGCCAACGCCGTTCGTGGCAGCGACCCGGGCAGCCGACCTGGGCGACGTGCGGCACGCCGCCGAGGGGCTGCTGCCACACCTCCGGCGCGGTAACCTCGTCATCCTGGAGTCCACCGTTCCGCCGGGGACCACACGGGACGTGCTGGCCCCCATCCTCGCCCGCTCGGGGCTGGAGCCGGGGCGCGACCTCCACGTGGCGCACTGCCCGGAGCGGGTCCTGCCCGGCCGAATCCTGCTGGAGCTGGTGCAGAACGACCGCCTGGCCGGCGGGCTCACCCCCGCCTGCGCCGAGTCCGCCGCCAGCCTGTACGAGAGCTTCGTCACGGGTGCGGTGATCCGCACCGACGCGACGACGGCCGAGATGGCCAAGGTCATGGAGAACACCTACCGCGACGTGAACGTGGCGCTGGCGAACGAGTTCGCGTTGATCGCCGAGCAGGTCGGCGTGGATGTCTGGGAGGCGATCGAGCTCGCCAACCGGCACCCGCGCGTTCACGTGCTGCGGCCGGGGCCCGGTGTGGGCGGGCACTGCGTCGCCGTCGACCCGTGGTTCCTGGTCCAGGCGGCACCCGCGGAGGCGCGCCTCATCCGCGCCGCCCGCGAGGTGAACGACGACATGCCGCGGCGCGTGCTCGACCGGCTCGCGGCGCTCGCTCGGCCCCCGGCCAGGATCGCGGTCCTCGGACTCGCCTACAAGGCCAACGTCGACGACGTGCGTGAGAGCCCGGCGCTGGACGTGGCCGAGCGCGCCGTGGCTCAGGGCTACGACGTCCGCCTGTGCGATCCGCATCTGCCGGACGCGACCCGCTCCCTTCCGGCGCCGCTCGTGCCCCTGGAACAGGCCGTGGCCGACGCCGAGGTGATCCTGCTGCTGGTCGACCACGAGGCGTTCAAGGGGCTCGACCCCGACCTGGTGGGCGCGCTGGTGCGGCGCAAGCGCATCCTGGACGCGCGCCACGTGCTCGACGCCGCGGCCTGGCGCGGCCGGGGGTTCGAGGTCGCGGTGCTCGGGAACGGGCGGACGGTGCTGGACGCGAGCCGGGCGGGCGCCTCCACGGCGACGCGCTGAGAGATGGCGACCCTGCCGCGCTTCATCCCAGCGCCCTGGCAGGTCGTCGTCCTCGAGGCGCTCGCCGCTGCGGCCGCCTACACGCTGACGCTGGTGCTGCGCTTCGCCGACGAAGGCACGGTGCCGGCTGCCTACGCGGTGCGCGCGTTGCCGTGGGCCGTACTCGCTGCTGCCGTCCACATCGGCGCGGGGCAGTTCGCTGCCTGGCTGCGCCGGCCGCGCTCGCCGCTGGCGGGGCACCCAGTCGCGCCGTTCGTCGTCGCGGGCGCGGCGGCGCTCGCCGCCATCCTGGCCGCCAACGCCGTCCTCACCGCGCTCGACATCCGCATGCCCATGTCGGTGGCGGTGCTGGGGCCCCTGCTAGCCGCTGCTGCCAGCGCCGCCCTGCGGATCGCCGCCACCCGGGCCGATGTCTCCGCGGATGACCTGCTGCCGCGACAGATCGTGCAGCTCGACGTGGACGCCTGCGCCTCCGCGTTGCGGGGCCGCCGAGTCCTGATCACCGGCGCGGCCGGCTCGATCGGCTCGGAGCTGGCGCGCCAGGTGCTGGCGGTCGGTCCCGCGGCACTGGTGCTGTTGGATGTCAACGAGACGGGCCTGTACGAGCTGGAGGGCGAGCTCGCCGCGGTGCGTGGTCCGGCCGCCGTGGAATCGGTGATCGGCGATGTGGCCGACGGCTGGCGGGTGCGCCAGCTCTTCCTCGAGCAGCGGCCCGAGGTTGTCTTCCACGCCGCCGCCTACAAACACGTCCCGCTCGTCGAGGCCAACCCCGGGCAGGGGTTCACCACGAATGTGCTGGGAACGCTGGCGGTGTGTGAGGCGGCCATGGCGGCGGCGACGGAGCGCGTGGTCGTCATCTCCACCGACAAGGCGGTCAACCCGGCGAGCTTCATGGGCCTGACCAAGCGGGTTGCCGAGCTGATCGTGGCCGCGCTGGGCCAGCAGTCCCAGCGCACCGTGATCTCGGCCGTGCGGTTCGGCAACGTCCTCGGTAGCCGGGGCAGCGTCGTCCCCACGCTCCTCCGGCAGATCGACGCCGGCGGCCCGCTCACCATCACCCACCCGGACGTCCAGCGCTACTTCATGACCATCGCCGAAGCCGCGAGCCTCGTCCTTCGCAGCGCCGCCTTCGGCGATCCAGGCGCTATCTTCGTGCTGGACATGGGTGAGGAGCTGCGCATCGTCGACCTGGCGGAGCGGCTGGTGCGCTTGAAGGGGCTGAAGCCGGGTCGTGACATCCCGCTGATCTACACCGGCTTGCGACCGGGCGAGAAGCTGCGCGAGGAGCTCTCAGGCGAGCACGAGACGCTGGCGGCGACCGAGCACCCGTACGTACGGCGGGTGGTGGCGGCCTACGCCGTGATCGGCGAGCGGGTGCTGGCCGGGGTGCGCGACCTGGACGAGCGGCGTCGATCGAGCGGCCTGCGGCCCGACGAGTACCCTGCGGTGCTCCGCCGGCTCGTCGACTCTGCTGTGCGCCCGCTCGACGCGGTGCCCTCCGGCGCAGGGGCCGGGTGCAGCGCCTTGGACTGACGCTCCGGACCGTCCGGTACCTCCGACCCGCCCAGGTGCTCGGACGAGCTCGGTTCGTGGCCGAGCGCGCCGCGGTGCGGGCGCGACCGGGCGTGCTGGAGCGGCGCTATCAGCGCCAGCTCGTGGCCCTCAAGCGGGAGGCGCGGGACGCGGGTCCGCTCTGGGCCTGGCCGGCCGCGGCGTTCGATCCAGCGGCGCGCGCCGACCTGGAGCGCGCCCGGCAGGTGCTGCGGGGCCGCTTCACCTTCCTCAACCAGCCCCGCAAGCTGCACGAGCCCATTGCCTGGTCGCCGCGCGACACGCCCCGGCTGTGGATGTTCCACCTCCACGCGTTCGCCTATGCGATCGACCTGGCAGTGGCGGCTCGCGAGGGCGAGGCCGGCGCGTACGCGCGGTTCAAGTCGCTCGTGCGCCAGTGGCTCGAGCGCCACCCGGTCGACGAGCGCGACCCCTGGCACCCCTTCGTCGTGTCGGGTCGGCTCATCGCCTGGCAGCTGGCCCGCGACCTGCTCCGCCCGGAGCTTGCGGGTGACCCGGCGTTCGACGTGACGCTGGCCGAGGCGTTGCTGAAGCACGCGGCCTACCTGGACGAGCACCTGGAGACGGACGTTGGTGGCAACCATCTGCTGAAGAACCTCGTCGCCCTATTGCACGTCGGCTGTGCGTTCGACGGTCCCGCCGCTCGCGGCTGGCGCGAGCGTGCTAGCCGCCGCCTCGAGGGCGAGCTGCAGCGGCAGGTGCTCGCGGACGGCGGCCACTACGAGCGTTCGCCCATGTACCACCTGCTGGTTCTGGCCGACCTGCTGGTGGCGCTGCGCGCGTCAGGGAAGCGCGCGCTCCCCATTGCCGCTCCGATCGCCGAGGCGGTGCGGCGGATGCAGCGCTTCGCCAAGCGGCTGAGGCACCCTGATGGCGAGATCCCGCTGTTCAACGATGCGGTGCTGGGCGAGGCCCCGCGCCCGGAGACGCTCTTCGGTCCGCGCACCCAGCCTGCGGACGAGCCGCTCGCGGAGAGCGGCTACTTCCTCCTCCCGGTCGCGACGCCGGAACCGGGCGGCCTGCTCATCGCCGACTGCGGCGCTCCCGGCCCGGACGAGCTGCCGGCGCACGTTCACGCGGATGCCCTCTCGTTCGAGCTCTCGGTGGGAGAGCGCCGCGTCCTGGTGGACGGCGGAGTGCTGAGCTACGAGCCCGGCCGGATGCGCGACTACTTCCGTGGAACGGCGGCGCACAACACCGTCCAGGTGGGAGGCCAGGATCAGAGTGAGGTGTGGGGGACCTTCCGCGTGGGGCGACGGGCGCGCGTCCACCGTGAATGCTGGCGTGCGGAGGGCGACGACCGCGTCCTCGTGGGGTGGCACGACGGCTATAGCCGGCTCGGGGTGCGCCACGAGCGCGAGTTCCGCGCTGTCGCTGGCAGCGGCTGGCGCGTCCAGGACCGGCTGTACGGCCACGGCGCGCACCAGGTCGTCGCCCGCCTCCGGCTGCACCCCGACTTTACCTGGCGCGCCGACGGCGCCGAGTACGTGGCGGTCGGCCGCGATGGCGCGGCGGTCCTGCGGGTGCGCCCCTTCGGGCCGATCGAGACACTCGTGGAGCGCGGGGTGGACGCACCGCGCTTCAACCAGCCGCGCGACATCCAGGTGCTGGCCGTCCGTCTGGTTGGCGGGCCCCCCGCCATCTTCGGCTGCTGGCTCCTCCTCCCCGGAGGCACGCCCACGATCGTCTGAGCGAGGGCGTGAGCCGGCAACGGCTCGGCGTCGTTCGCCAGGTTCTCGCGGAGCAGACGGACGTTGACGCCACGCTCTCCACCTCTCGACCCCGGGGGCAGCCGGGCCGATGCAACCCCCGTTCGTGTCGTTCGACCCTACCCCACGGAGTGTCGGCAGCCGGCTTCGCCGGCCTGGGGGTAGGGCTGCAGGCTCACACTTCCGTCACGACGGGCAGGATCATGGGGCGGCGGCGGGTGCGCTCGTAGACGAAGGCGTTGAGGGTGTCGCGGATCTTGCCAACCAGGTAGCCCACGTCCGGTGGGCCCGCCGTCCCGCCGGTGACGGCCTCCTCCACCCGTTCACGCGCGTCCTCGTACAGCCCGTCGCTGTCGCTCGGATCCAGGAACCCGCGCGAGACGAAGTCCGGCCCGCTCAGCAGCTCTCCCGTCTCGCGGTCGAGCGTGACGGAGACGAACAGGACGCCGTCGGCCGCCAGCCGGCGCCGGTCGCGCAGCACCACGCTCGTAACCTCGCCAACGGTCAGCCCGTCCACGAGCACCGAGCCGGATGGGATGGGCGTCTCCTTCCTGGCTCCGTCAGGCGCGAAGGAGACGACATCGCCGATCTCGGTGACGAACACGTGGTCGCGGCGCATCCCGCACTCCACCGCCAGCTCGCGGAAGAGCCAGAGCATGCGGTGCTCGCCGTGGAGCGGCACCAGGTACCGCGGGCGCAGCAGGCCCAACAGGTGCCGCAGCTCTTCGCGGCTGGCGTGGCCGCTCACGTGCACCCGCGGGTCGATCGCCTGGTACACCACCCGCGCGCCGCGTCGGAAGAGGTTGTCGATGGAACGGGCGACGGACTCTTCGTTGCCGGGCACCGGGCTGGCGCTGAAGATCACCGTGTCGCCCGGCTGGATCTTCACGAGCGGGTGGTCGCCACGCGCCATCCGGCTGAGCACGCTCGTCGGCTCGCCCTGGCTGCCGGTCGAGAGCAGCACCACCTTCTCTGGCGGCAGGCTGTTCGCCTCCCGCACGTCGACGAAGCTGCCCTCCGGCACGTGCAGGAAGCCCAGCTCGCGCGAGACCCGCACGTTCTCCTCCATGCTGCGGCCCACCACCGCCGTCTTGCGCCCGAGCTTGTGCGCCGAGCGCACGACCTCGCGCAGGCGGCCGATGTTGGAGGCGAATGTCGTCACCAGCACCCGCCCCGGCGCCGACGCGATGAGCAGCTCCAGCGCCTCACGCACGCCCGACTCGGACGGCGTCCAGCCACGCTGCTCGACCCGCACGCAGTCGCTCAGCACCACCAGTACGCCTTCGTCGCCCAGCGCGCGGAGCCGATCCTGGTCCGTCGTGCGCCCGTCGACCGGGGTGGGATCGAACTTGAAGTCGCCAGTGTGGAACAGCGTGCCGACCGGCGTGCGGATGACGAAGCCCACCGCGTCCGGGATGCTGTGGTTGACGCCGATCGGCTCCACCGCGAACGGGCCGACCCGCGCCGTCTGGCCGGGGCTGATGGCGTGCTGGATAACCCGACCAAGCAACCCGTGCTCCCTCAGCTTGACCATGATCAGCCCCAGCGTCAGGGGGGTGGCGTAGATCGGGATGGGGTCGTGTGAATCGAGCTGCATGATCAGGTACGGCAGCCCGCCGATGTGGTCCTCGTGGCCGTGCGTGAAGAGGAGACCCGCCAGGTCGACGGTGCGGCCGGCCAGGTACGTGTAGTCCGGAACGACGAGGTCAACCCCGTGCAGCTCCGCTTCGGGGAACTTCACCCCGGCGTCGACCAGGACGAGCTCGTCACCAAATTCGATCAGCGTGGAGTTCTTGCCAACCTCGCCCACGCCGCCGAGGGGGCTGACGCGCAGCCGGTCCGAGCCGGCCACCGCCTCGCCGTCGTTCGTCGTCACGTCCTGATTGAAGCACGCCAGTGCCGCGCGTGGCGCGGGCGGTGGAACGCTCGGGTTGCGGGCGGCGTCTCCGTACAATGCACGCAGGAACGCCCGATGCGCTGCCCCGTGTGCCTCTCGTCGAACACGCGCGTGGTGGACAAGCGTGATTCGGCGGACGCGTCCACGACGCGGCGCCGGCGCCAGTGCGAGGCCTGCAGCTACCGCTTCACGACCTACGAGCGCCTCGAACTGTCCGCCCTCATGGTGGTGAAGAGCGACCGTCGGCGCCAGGAGTTCGACCGCGAGAAGCTGCGCCGGAGCATCCAGGTCGCCTGCACCAAGCGCCCGATCGGTTCCGAGCAGATCGAGCGGATGGTCGAGCAGGTTGAAGCAGAGCTGCGCGCGCGCGACCAGGCCGAGATTCCCAGCTCGGTGATCGGCGACCTGGTGATGGAGAAGCTGAGGCGCCTCGACCAGGTGGCCTACATTCGGTTTGCCTCGGTCTACCGGGCCTTCGCCGACGTGTCGTCGTTCGAGGACGAGCTGCGCACGCTCGTCGAGCGTGGGAGCCGCGCCCCTGGCGGCACGCAGGACGGCGCGCGTACATGATCCTCTCGGACCGCTCGCTGCGTGAGGCGATCGAGAGCGGCTACATCGGCGTCGACCCGTACGATCCGGACCTCATCCAGCCGGCGTCGCTCGACATCCGCCTGGGCAACCGGTTCCTGGTGTTCCGCAACAGTGGGCGGGCGTACATCGACGTGCGAGAGCCCGCCGAGGAGCTGATGGAGCTGATCGAAGTCGGGCCGGAGCAGGCCTTCTTCGTGCACCCGCACTCGTTCTGCCTCGGCTCGAGCCTCGAGGCCGTGAAGATCCCGGACGACCTCGTGGCACGCCTCGAAGGGCGGAGCTCGCTCGGGCGGCTGGGTCTAGTTATCCACTCGACCGCCGGCTTCATCGACCCCGGGTTCGGCGCCGGGCCGGGGCGCGGCGCCACGGTGACGCTCGAGATCAGTAACATGGCGGACCTGCCCATCACGCTGTACCCGGGCATGCGGATTGGCCAACTGTCCTTCGCGCGTCTGGATCAACGGGCCGAGCGCCCCTACGGTCCGGCGCGGGGGAGCAAGTACGCTGGCCAGCAGCTCCCAACCGCCAGCCGGCTGTACCTCGACTTCCGGTCGACAGCGCCAGCCCCAGGTGGGAGCGGCGCGCCCGCGGAAACCGCTCCGTGAGCGCCGCTCCGGCCGCCGGGCGGGGCTCACGGAGCGGGCGCCCGGCGCTCACGGCGTGAGTTGAGCGTGCTGTCTCTGCAGTCGGCCCTTATCGCGGGGGTCGTCCTCCTCGGGCTCGCCAGCGCGGTGTGGGTCTTTGCCCCCGCCCTGCGTGGCCAGGAAGCGGCCCGCCGAGACGTCGGCACTCACCGCCTGGCGCTCGGCTCGCTGCTAGTGATCTTGCTCGCCAACGCCGCGCTCGTGGCGCCCGTGGCGGGCGCCTTCCGAGCCGAGGCGCTGACCAGCCAGACCTTCCTCCTGGCCGCCCTCGCAACTGAGATTCCCATGCTACTCCTGCTGCACTTCCGGCTGATCGCGCCGGGGGCTGCCACCTGGGAGGAGCTCGGGCTGCGCCCGCTCCGGCTCGGACGGGTGGTCCGGGTGGGGGTGGGCACGGGGCTGGCCGGCCTCGGGCTGACCATCGCGATCGGCCTGCTGCTGGGCGCAATCGGACTGCGGCAGAACCAGGCCGAGCAGTTCACCTTCCTGCGCCGCGAGGGTGTAGGCACATTCGTGGCGGTCCTGCTGCTGGGGGCGATCGTCGCCCCGTTCGTCGAGGAGCTGTTCTTCCGGGGGTTCATCTTCGGGCTGTACCGCCGCCGCCAGCCGCTGTGGGTGGCCTACGTGGCCAGCGGCTCGCTCTTCGCCGTGCTGCATGCCAACCCACGCGCGATGGACCTTGGCCAGGCCGGAGCCCTGGTCGTCGGCGTCTTCACGCTCGGCACGCTGCTGGCCTGGGCCTACCAGCGGACGGGCAGCCTGTACCCGAGCATGGTGGCGCATGGGCTGAACAACGCCGTCGCCATCACCGGCGTCTACGCCGTCGGCTCGGCGTGAGCCTGCTCCTCCCGAAGGTGGGTAGAGCCCGGGGGCGGCGCGCGCCACTCCAGTAGGAGAAAAGTACGGGTTGACCGGCCTCGAGCCGGGCGGGATACTCGCGCGTGACAGGCGGACAGACCGGCGCCCGCCCGCTGGACGCCTACCGGAACGCCAGGCGCGAAGCGCTTAGGCCAGGAACGTCGACTGAGCGGAGGACGCGAGGGTGTCGCACGAATCAGTCCAAGCAGTGCTGCAGCGCACGCTGTCCGACGAGTCGTTCCGCGCACGCCTGTTCGATGCCCCGGATGAGGCACTGAAGGAGTACGACCTGACGTCGGACGAGGTGGATGCCCTCCGCACGCTCTACGTGGAGACGGAGCCCGCCCCGAGCGTGGAGCTCGACCAGCGGCGGTCCAAGCGCCCGTTCTGGCTTACCCAGTAGGCTGCGGCTGCTGTCGGCCGCCTGGTCCGCCGTCCAGGCCGGGGGCTTCTTCCGGTACCTCAGGCGGCCCCAGGTGCCACTCGCCGAGCCGGCCCTCCCGTCCGAGGATCGCGCTCAGGGCGCCGACGACGTCCGGGTCGAAGTGCGTGCCGGTCTGGTGCGCGATGTACGCGAGGGCCTCCGCGTGGGAGATCGGCGCGCGATAGTAGCGCTGGTGCGTGAGCGCGTCGAAGACATCGCACACGGCGAGCACCCGCCCCTCCAGGGAGATCTCGCTCCCGCGTAACCCCCGAGGATAGCCGCTGCCGTCCAGTCGCTCGTGGTGCTGGTAGACGATCTCCGGGATCCGGTTCAGCTCGGCCGTGAACGCGACGTTGGCGAGGATCTCGCGGCTCATCCTCGCGTGGCCGCGCATGAGGCGGGCCTCGTCGGCGGAGAGTGGCCCGGGCTTAGTCAGGATCGCCTCTGGCACGCCGATCTTGCCGTAGTCGTGCAGCAGGCCGGCCAGGTAGATCAGCGTGTGGCGGCGCGGGTCCCCGTCCAGCTCGCGCATCACCCGGGCCGCGTACCCACCCACGCGCTGGGAATGGCCGGCTGTCTGCGGGTCCCGCGCGTCGATGCTGGCGGCGAGCGTGCGCACGAAGCTCTGCAGCATCGCCTCGATCTGCGCGTAGAGCCGGGCATGCTCGATCGCGACCCCGGCCGATGAGGCGAGCGCGAGGAGCACCCCTACGTCGCCCTCTCCAAAGGCGCCCCGGCGGTGATTGATGGCCTGGATGACGCCGATGCGCTCCCGGTGCGAGCTCAGCACTGGCGCCGTGAGCAGGTTCCGCGTTCGGTAGCCGGTGCCCGTGTCGACCGCCGGGTTGAAGCGTGGATCGGCGTACGCGTGGGGCACGTTGGCCACCTGCCCGGTGGCGGCCACGGCGCCGGCGATGCCCGTGCCCATTGGCAGGCGGATCTCTCGCGTCTCCGCCTGCTGCGCGATCTTGGAGACCAGCTCGCCGGTTCGGTCGTCGACGAGGTAGAGCGTCGAGCGTTCGGCGTCGAGCAGGCGGGTGGCGGCGTCCATGATCTTGACCAGTAGCGCGTCCAGGTTCACCTCGAGCGTCAGCGCCTGGGTGACGGCGAGGATGTCTGCCAGCTTGCGGGTGGAGGTCAGGCCGGTGGCGCGTGGCATGGATGTGGGGTGCGGAGTCGGGCGCCGGCGCTGGAGCACTGCCCGGTGGAGGCAGCGGGCGGCGAGCGCCCGCCTCGGCGGGAGAATCGGGCACTCTAAGAGTCGGCCGCTCCTCGCGGACCATGAGCCGTCCCAGCAGGGCGACGGGCGGGCACGCGACCCCGGGGAGCGGCCGCAGCAGCCCGTCCCACGGCGCCTGCCCTTCGCTCGGCCGCGCTCGTCGGGCTGGGCGACGGGGAGCGGAGGAGGGCACAAGCCGTATCCTGCGGTCGTGGATGTGCTTCGGGCGCTGCTGTACGGCGTCTCCGCGCAGCGGCCTTCGCACAGCCTCTGGATCGCCGGCGAGCAGCTTCCGCTGGAAGCCCGCATGGGAGGGCTCTTCCTGGGCTTCCTGGTGGCCTTCAGCCTGCTGGCGCTACTCGGCCGCCTGCGCGCGAGCGAGCTCCCGGCGGCCGGCCCCACCGCCGCTTGCTGGGGGCTGATAGCCCTGGCAGGGATCGACGGCGCCAATGCCTTCTTCTTCGACGGCGGGCTGCCGCGTCTGTACGAGCCCACGCTTGTCGTGCGCCTGCTGACTGGCCTGGGGGCTGGCTACGCCGTGGGGCTGGTCTCGCTGCCTGTCGTCGCCGGCGTGGTCTGGCAGGCGCCGTCGGCTGAGCCTGCTGTGCTGGACTTCGTGGAGCTGGGCGCGGGGCTGGCGGGCGCCGGTGCGCTCGGCGCCCTGCTCCTGGCAGGCCCACCGCCCCTGCTCTGGCCGGCCGCCCTGGTGATGGTGGCGAGCGTGCTCCTCGCGTTTGGCGTCGCCAGCCTCTACCTGCTCAGCGCCGTGCGCCCCTTTCGCGTGGCGCGAAGCGCGCGGGCCGCAGGTGCGCCGACCCGTGCCAGACGGTGGCTAATGGGCTGGGTCGCGGCCGGCCGCGGTGCGGAGGGCGCGGCGAATTGGGCCGAGCTGCGGGGACCGCTGGTGGCGGCGTTGGGGCTCAGCCTGGTGGAGCTGGCCGCGCTGGCCGGTATCCGCGCCGTCCTCAGCGCTGCCGGAGTGTCCTTCTGAACCAGAGCCCGGGTGAAGCTCGCCCGCGCGGCAGCGCCTGCGCGCGACCGGCGGCACGGAGCTTGCACCCCCTCGCCAGCGGAGATCCTGGCGAGAGGAGGTTTACACGCACGTGCCAGGGAAGAAAAGCGTCCGTGGTGTCGGAGCCAGAGAGCAGCGCCAGTACGAGCACATCAAGGAATCTGCTGAGAAGGAAGGCCGCTACGGGAAGCGGGCGGCCGAGGTGGCGGCGCGCACGGTGCTCAAGCGCCACAAGCAGCAGGGGCACCAGAAAGGCGCGTAGTGGGGAAGAGGTGGGACCAGGGGGGCGATCCGTCTCCGCCGGGCCGATCGATCTGGCGGCGGCTGCCGCTGGCACGGGTTCTGCGGGGTTGGCAGAAGGGACGGCCGGCGCGCCGATAGAGCACTCGAGCACGAGGAGGGTAGCACGGCATGGACGGCATGGCGCAGAGCATCGGTGCAGTCGCGCAGCGCACCGAGGGCGAAGGGCGCGAGCCCGAGCACACGCACGCGGCGCGGATGCACACTCACGACCACTACCACGTCTCGCACCACCATCGCGGCGACCTGCCAGTGGGTGAGTGGGAGCATCGCACCTACTGGCACACCCACGAGCACAACCACAACCTCCTGACGCACAGCCACGACTACAGCCAGCCTGATGAGGAGCAGGGCCACGCTAAGGAGGCCCACATCCACGACCACGCCGCGCCGACGGCTCCGCGCGCGTAGCCAGACGGGCGCAGGTGGGCTGCCGTCTGAGGCGCCGGCCGGCAGAGTCGTCGCACCCCCCGTCGGAGCAGGCGTCGACGGACGGCTCGGACCTGCTCGGGGCAGAGGGCCGCCTGAGGTCACCGGCGTGGTCCACTACCACGATGGCTCGACCGAGCTGCTGAACGCGATGGGGCTGATCGCGCCGCTCGAGCGGGCGCCGCGGGTCCTGTGGCTGGCGGCGGTCCTCCTGAGCGGGGCCGTGCTGGCGGCGCGCTGGACGTAGGCACGGCCGCCCTCGGCCCGCGCCCCCGGCCGACCGTCCAGCGCCGCGCCGCTCCTGGCCGAGGCACCTGAGCGCGA
Source organism: uncultured Chloroflexota bacterium (assembly GCA_964435115.1). Classification (GTDB taxonomy): domain Bacteria; phylum Chloroflexota; class UBA6077; order UBA6077; family CF-72; genus CAYSYM01. The sequence goes on from CAYSYM010000017.1 coordinate 31,351, forward strand.
CGCGGCCCGCGTCGCGCTCAGGTGCGGACAGGCGGGCCGAGCCGCCAGGCGACGACTCCGGCGACGGCGACCGCGAGGGTCGTGAGCGCCGTCGCCGTCGCGAGCCGCAGCGTGCCAGCGTACCAGAATGGCTCGGGGAAGAGCATGATCAGGTAGTCGGTGCGCGGGTCCAGCATCCACAGCTCGCCGCGGAAGGCTACCCGGTGGAAGAGGAGCCAGAGGAGCTCGAAGTCGACCAGGGCGAACACGCCGACGAGCAGCACGATCGCCACCACCAGCCCGGTGCTCCACGCGATCTCTTGTCCGATCATTCGCGGAGACCGCTCCACGAGGAGCGCGTAGGCGACGCGCGCGGCGACGAGGATGGCGGCGACCACCTGGAGGCGGAAGAAGAGCTGCACGAGCCCCTGGACCTCCTCCATGTGCATCAGCTCCTTCTCGTTGAAGAGTTGGCGCTGCTGGCCGCCGAGCTCAACCTGGACGTCCATGCGTCCGGGCGGTGCCTGGAAGTAGGCCGGGAAGGCCTCGGCGACGCGCTCGAGCTGGCGCTGGTCCAGCCCGGTCACCTCGCCCACCCGGTTCTCGCGGAAGCCGGCCAGAATGAAGTCGCGGTCCGTCACCAGGACGCGGACGTTGGTCGAGATCACCAGGAGCGGAAGCGCGACGATGAAGGTGGCAGCCAGCAGGGCTCGCGCCCAGCCGAGCAGCGCCACCTGGCCCGCCGTCTCAGAAGCCACTGCCGTTGTCATCCACTGGTCTCCACGCAGACGATACTTGGAAGCGCGGGTAGAGGAGCCACCCGCTCGCCAGGCCGAAGAGGAGGCCGGTCGCCAGACGCTGCTGCCAGGAGCTCTCGCGCCGACCTGCCCGCTCGGTGAGCCCGTCAAGTGCCAGGGGAGCCACCAGCAGGCCGAACAGTCCGTAACCGGCCGACCGCGTCCCCGCTGGCCGCAGGCGCGCTCCGTACAGCAGGCCGAAAGCCAGCAGTCCGGCTGAGATCGCCAGGTCGCGCTGGCACATCGCCATCTTCCAGCCGGACGCCCGGCTGCCCCTGAACCTGGCCGGGTCGGCTCCGAGGGCTTCGAGCTGCTGCGGAGTGTACGCGGCCCGCGGCCCGAGGAGGAAGAAGGAGCGCGACGCCCGCTGGTGGCAGGTGCAGCGGTAGAGGCGGTAGATGGCTGCGCTGGCCTGGTGCAGCCCGGCGGCCTGGAGGACCGGGGCGAGGAGTCCGCCCGCGAGGAAGAGCCCGACCACGGTGTTTGCCGCGGCCAGCCAGTGGTGCGCTAGAGGCCCGAAGTGGGACAGGGTGGCCGGGCCCGCCGCGGAGCCCGCCGTGCGCCTGCCCGTGGCCTGAGCCGGGGCGACCGTGGGCGGCGACTGATGCGCTGCGCTCATCGGGCCCCCGCCAGGGCCCGTTCGACGACGGCCTGCGCCAGCGGGGCGGCGTACTCCCGGCCGCCGACGGCGAGGACGGGGACGGCGTACCGGTAGCGCGCGAAGAGCGCCGGGTCGGACGTGATGTCGACGGCACGAAGCTGGTGGGGGTAGCGAGCCTGCAGCCGTTCCAGCAGCACTTCTACCTCCTCGCAGAGGTGGCACGCGGGTGTCTTGTACAGCACGACGGTGGGCAGGGCGTTCACGCGGGTGTCCCGAGTCCGTGCCTACTTTGCCTGGTGGCGGGGCAGGTCGGCCACTCCTCCGCCGAACCCGGCCAGAGTCTCCCGCGCTGGCCAGGCCTGGCCAGCGCGGGTGCGGGCGTGGCGGAGCGCTCGCACCCCCTGCGCCAGCGCGAACGCGGCCACCAGCCCCGCCACGAGCTCGTCGGCCGGGCGGCCCAGGAGGAACGGCGCGTCCGCTCGCACGGGGCCCAGCAGGACGCGGGCGGCGCCATAGAGGGCGAGGAAGGTCCAGAACTGCGAGCCGGCTGCCCACCGACCCGGCACCAGGCGCAGGGCGGCGAGGATGGCGAGGGCCGCGATCGCGTCGTAGGCCTGGGCCGGGTGGCGCAGCACGTCGTAGTCGGATGCGCTCGCCAGGGCGCTGGCGTACCGGGTTCCCCACGGCAGCCCGGTTGGAGCTCCCTGGCCCGCGCCGTCGAGGAAGGCGCCCACGCCACCAATGGCGATGCCCAGCGCCAGCCCCGGCGCAGCGGCATCGGCGACGCGGGCGCGCTGCTCGGGGTTGGAGCGGAGCGCCCAGGCGGCGACCAGGCCGCCGCCGCCGAGCCCGCCCCACAGCGATAGCCCGCCGAACTGGAGCTGCCACACCTCGGCAGGCCTGGTCAGGTAGTAGTCCCACGCGGCGAGCACCTGGACGGTGCGGCCTCCGAGCACGCCGGCCGGGATGGCCCACGCCAGCGCGTCGAGTACCGGCTGGCGCGGGACCCCCGCGCGCTGGGCGCGCCGCAGGGTCAGCCACACCGCGGCGCCGAGCCCCAGCAGCGCGAGCACGCCGAACCAGCGGATCGCGAACGGGCCGAGCACCCCGATCACCGGATCGATCGCGATGGTCACACCGTGATGAACTCCACCTGCACCTCGCCGACGTCGGCGTCGAGCCGTTCGGACTCGATGAAGGCGAGCGTTTTGCTCAACATCTCGTTCGCATGGCGCAGGTCGCCGCTGACGCAGGTGAGGCCGAGCGTGGCAACCTGCCAGTCGTCGAGCGTGTCCACCTCGGCTACGGCGACGTTGAAGCGGTTGCGCAGGCGCTGGGCGAGCGACCTGACCACCATCCGCTTGCCTTTCAGGGAGTGATTCTCGGCGATGTGGAGGGCGACCCGGGCAACCCCGACGTGCATAGGCATGGCTGTGCCCTCCCGCTACATGCTGCCCGCGAGCTCGAGCGGGGCCGGTGCCGGCGAGGTGGCGGGTCTGCCCGCCGGCCGGGTGAGGGGCGGCGTCCCGCCGCGGGACGGCTGCCGGGTCCAACTGACCGAATCCGTGGCAGGGCTGCAGGTACGCACGGGAGGCATTCAGCGGAAGGTGAAGCTGCTGACCACACCCTCGAATACCGGCGCCAGGCGGGCGTACTGGGCGACCGGAGCGGTGGCGGCCAGGACCCACGCGGCGCCAGTGCGAAGGAGCACGACCTGGAAGCCGCGCACGGCAACGCTCTGGCCGGTGGCGTCGCGCTGGTTGGCCACGAAGGTGCGGCGTACCGATGGGACGCCCGCCGTGGTGCCGGGGACGACGCTCTCCAGCGCGTAGCCTGGCGTGCCGCCGGCGGCGAGCTCCATCCTGGCAGCGTACAGCTCGGGCGAGACGGCCTGGGCGTTCTCGTCAACGGCGACGACCAGCTCCGAGCGCCCCTCCGGGTCCCGGAAGCCGACCGCGCCGGTCCCGAATGGCGCCCTGGGCGCGGCGAGGACCGCCCAGTCGGGCGGGGCAGCCACGCTGAAGCGCTGGCCCGGGTCCGTCCAGACCGCCAGGCCGGGCGGGCCGGCCGCTCCGGCCGTGGGGGCTACGCTCGCCGGATCGGGCCGGGCCGGGGTGGGCGCTGGCCCGGGCGTGGCCGGGACCGGCGCGGGAGTGGGTGGCAGCGCCCGTAGGCGCCCGAGCGTCTCGTCCAGGGCGGCCTGGATGTCGGCGCGATTGTCTGGGTCGTTCACCTTGGCCTGGTCGAGGCTGACAAGCGCGGCTTCGAGATCCCCGCGCTCCAGCGCCTGGCGCCCGGCGACATAGGCCGCCTCGGCCCGCTGGCGCACGACGGCGAAGTCGTCCACGTTCTCGGTGGGAGTGGCGCGAGCGGCGGATTGGCACGCCGCCATGATCGGGAGCAGGCCCGCCAGGACCAGGCGGGACGCGGCCGTGAGGCGAGGCGACACAGAGGGGGACGCCGGAGGGGGAATGGCCGAATACTAGCCCATCGCCGGGGCCGCTCCCCAGGCTCCGCGCACGCCTGCGCCGGGAGCTGTGAGTATACTCGGATGCCTGGGGGTGGACGGGTCCCGGTGGGCCTCGCCGTCTTCAAAACGGTTGCGCGGCCAGCTTCCTGGTCGCGGGTGGGTTCGACTCCCATGCACCTCCGCCGGGCGCCCCCGACCGAGGCGGCCTTCTCGCTGGCGACGGGCGGGCCCCGCGCGAGGCTCGGCAAGCCATCAGCTAGGCTTATGGCCGCTATAGCGGTGTTTATATCGTGTCGACTGGGCGACGTGCGATAATGCCGGCACCACGTCAACTATCCGCTTTCGGCTCCCGCTCCGCAGTGCCGCAGAGGGTGTGAGTCGGTCGGACGTGCATCCCTGATTGCCCGGCCCGCCCAACGCCCGCACGGTGGCTGACGGCGGGCCTGAACGTGTTCGGCGTTCCCAGGTCGTCGCTGCGCCGCGGACCGTCTGATACTTTGCGCGCCGAGGAGCGCGCCTCTGACAGGAAGGACACACGCACCGTGGCTCGCGAAGACCTGGTCATTCGAATCGCCGGCGAAGCGGGCGAGGGCGTGCTGATCACGGGCCAGATGGTCACCCAGGCCACCGCCCGGGCCGGCTACCACGTCCTCACCGACTCGGTTCCCCCCGCCGAGATCAAGGGCGGCTACAGCTTCTACCAGATCCGGCTGGCCGAGCGGCGGCTCTACAGCCGGGGGGATATGGTGGATGTCCTGCTGGCCTTCAACCAGGAGGCGTACGACCGCTCCATCGACCAGCTTCGGCCCGGTGGCATCCTCATCTACGACTCGGCCGAGTTCCAGCCGGCCGAGAACGACCGGTTCCGGTCGTACGCCGTGCCGATGACCGACCTCGCGAAGAACGAGGTCGGGCTCGCGCTGGCCAAGAACATGGTGGCCGTGGGCGCGGTGGCCGGGCTGTTCGGCCTGGAGGTGGAGCACCTCCACCGGCTGATCGGGGAGTCGAAGCTGGCCAAGAAGGGTGAAGAGATCCTGGCCAAGAACCTGCGCGCTGTCGAGCTCGGACGCGACTACGTGGTGGAGCAGGTCCACGAGCGAGCCGCGCTGGAGGTCAGGCGGGCCCATCTGAGCGGCCAGGTCGTCCTGTCCGGCAACCAGGCCATCGCGCTGGGCGCACTCGTCGCCGGGTGCCGCCGCTATGCCGGCTACCCTATCACGCCCGCCACGGACATCATGGAGCTCCTGGCCGAGGAGCTGCCCAAGCTGGGCGGCGCCGTCGTCCAGGCGGAGGACGAGATCGCCGCCATCGGCATGGTGCTGGGCGCGTCCTTCGCCGGCCAGAAGGCGATGACCGCCACCTCCGGCCCTGGCCTGAGCCTGATGACAGAAATGCTCGGCCTCGCCAGCATGGCCGAGATCCCTGCCGTAGTGGTCGACGCGCAGCGCGCCGGCCCGTCCACCGGCATGCCGACGCGGCACGAGCAGGGCGACCTCAACCTCGCCGTCTTCGGCGCCCACGGCGAGGTGCAGCGCGTCGTCCTGGCCCCGACGAGCGTGACCGACTGCATCTGGACCACGATCGAGGCCTTCAATCTCGCGGAGGAGCTGCAGGTGCCGGCGATCGTCCTCCAGGACACCATGCTCGCAGTGCGCACGGAGAGCATTCCGCGACCCGACTTCTCCCGGGTGCGCCTGGTCAACCGCCGCACCTTCGCCTACGGCGACGGCCACGGCCGCAACGGCCACGGCGCTGACCCCGCTCTCGGTCCGGAGCGGTACCTGCGCTACCGGATCACGGATGACGGCATCTCGCCGATGGCAATCCCCGGCACGGCCGGCGGCGCCTACGTGGCCACTGGCCTGGAGCACACCCAGGCGGCTCACACGAGCTCGGAGGCGCGCAATCACCAGGCGATGACGGAGAAGCGCTTCAAGAAGCTGCGGGCGGCGCTGGAGCGGGCGCCGGCCGCGCACGTGTATGGCGACCCCTCCGCTGAGATCGGCTTCCTCACCTGGGGCAGCACCTTCGGGGCCGTGGTGGAGGCGGTGGACCACCTGGTGGCCAAGGGCATCAGCACCCACGCCCTGGCGCCCCGCATGCTCTGGCCGCTGGCGACTCACCAGATCGGTCCCTTCCTCGAGGGGAAGCGGCAGATCATCGTCCCCGAGGTCAACTACACCGGCCAGTTTGCCCAGCTACTCGCCATGCACTACCCCACGACCGAGTTCACCCGTCTCAACGTCTATGGCGGCCAGCCCTTCAGCGTGTCCCAGGTCGTGGAGGCAGTTCGAGGAGTGTACGTCCATGCCTGAGAGCGCAACCGTCGAGCGGACCGTGGAGGAGTACAAGAGCGGCACCAAGCCCACCTGGTGCCCGGGCTGCGGCGACTTCGGCGTGCTAAATGCCGTCTACAACGCCATGCGCGCCAAGGGCTACGACCCGAAGGACGTCGTGCTGGTGAGCGGGATTGGCTGCTCCAGCCGCCTGCCGTTCTTCAGCAGCACGTACGGCTTCCACACGGTCCACGGCCGCACCATGCCCATCGCCACGGGCATCAAGGTCGCCAACCCGGACTTGAAGGTGCTCGCCATGGGCGGTGACGGAGACGCCTTCGCGATTGGTGGCGGCCATTTCATTCACGCGGCCCGGCGCAACCTGGACATCTGCTACGTCATCATGGACAACTCCATCTACGGGCTCACGAAGGGCCAGACCTCGCCCACGAGCATGGTGGGGTTCGTCACCAAGACGACGCCCAAGGGCACGCCGGATCGACCGGTGAACCCGCTCCAGTTGGCGCTGGCGAGCGGCGCGTCGTTCGTCGCCCGGGGCTTCTCGGGCAAGCCCAAGGAGTTGGCCGACCTGATCGTCGAGGGCATCGACCATCGCGGCTTCGCGATGATCGACGTCTACAGCCCGTGCCCGACCTTCAACAAGGTGAACACGTTCAAGTTCTACCGCGACGAGGCCGCCGAGCTACCCCGGGATCACGACCCGTCCAGCCTCGAGCGAGCCTGGGCGCGGGCGGGTTCGGAGGACCCGCGCTACCTCGGCGTGTTCTACCGTTCGGAGGCGGAGGCCAGCTTCGAGGAGCACATCCAGGCCGCCAAGACGGGCGCCGAGGCCGACGCGCCGAAGGTCATCGAGTCGCTCCTGCGCCGCTTCAGCTAGCGCCGCGCGCCGCCCCGTTCCAGGGCGCTCAGTCGGCGTGCTGGGGCCATCGGCCCGAGTGCGGGGCCGGGCTCAGTGCTCGGCTCCGTGTGTGCCCGCCTCGCGGACGTCCTCGTCCGCTCGCCGGGCCTGGTCGACAACCCACCACAGCACGCCGAGCGAGAGGATGGCGCCGAGGGCCATCCAGAACACGAACCACACCAGGGGCAGCGCGCCGGCTTCGGGTGTCACGGGCTTCCCCTCCTACACCACGAACAGGACGACGAACAGCCCGACCCAGGCGGCGACGACCAGGTACCAGAACCAGGCTCCGGCTGTCACCAGCCAGTAGTTCTGCGGCGTGAAGCGGCCGCGCCGCCCTGACGACCACAGCGCGGCCAGGAAGAGCAGGCCGAGCACGATGTGGAAGGCGTGCACGCCGGTGATGACAAAGTAGTTCTCCCCGTACCGGCTGCCCGGGTCGAGAGCAATGGTGCGCCAGTCGTAGAAGATCCCGACCAGCGCCACCAGGCCCAGCAGGAACGTGACGCCGAGCCGGTTGACCATGGTTTCGGCGTGGCCCTGGGCGATCGCGCGCTCCGCCTGCCAGACCGGGGCAAGGCTGGCGAGGAACACGACGGTCAGGACGATGCCCAGCGGGTAGTTGAGCTCGGGCGCGCGGCTGGTGCCCGCGTACAGGAAGCGGACCGCGAACAGCGTGACGAAGATGAGGCTCTCGGCGAAGAGGATCAGGGAGAAGGCGCCGAGGTACATCCGGCGCTCGCGGCGGCTGAGCGGCCTGGCAGTGCCCAGGCTGGCGGTGGCGGCGTAGTCCACGGCGGTCACACCCCCTCGGTGGCGGCGGCCTTGGGCAGGCCCACCGGCTGCTGGGCGCTGCCGTCGCCGTAGGCGTACATGTCCCACGTCAGCACGGGCATGCGGTCGAAGTTCTCGTGCGGCGGCGGGGAGGTCGTCTGCCACTCCAGCGTCTTGCCCGCCCAGGGGTTTGCGACCGCGCGCGGCCCCCAGGCCCATGAGTAGACGAAATTCGCCAGCGGGATCAGGAAGCCGATCCCGAGGAGGAACGCGGCCACCGAGACCCAGGCGTTCGTGGTGCCGAGGTACGGCAGGTAGATGGCCACGCGCCGGTTCATGCCCTCCACGCCGAGGAGGAACATGGGTAGGAACACGGCGTTGAAGCCAACCAGCATCCACCACGCGTTCACCTTGCCCCAGAACTCGTTGTACATGCGGCCCGTGAACTTGGGGAACCAGTAGTAGAGCCCGCCGAACCAGGCGAACACCATGCCGCCCAGGATGGTGTAGTGGAAGTGGCTGACGACCCAGTAGGTGTCGTGGAGCTGGAAGTCGCCGGGCACGTCGGCGTTGAAGACGCCGGTCACCCCGCCGATCAGGAAGTTGAACATGCTCATGAGCACGAACAGCATGGGCGTGTTCAGCCGGATCCGTCCGCTCCAGAGCGTGCCGATCGCGGCCAGGTAGGCGAAGCCGGTGGGGATGGAGATCAGCTCGGTCGTCAGCATGAAGGGGATCAGCCGCTCGTTCTCCGTGGTGGTGAACATGTGGTGGGTCCAGACCACGCTGCTGAGGAACATCACTCCGAGGAACCCGGCGACTGCCCAGCGGTAGGCGAACAGGCTCTTGCGCGCCATGACGGGGATAATCTCCAGCCACAGCCCCCAGGCCGGCAGGATGATGATGTACACCTCCGGGTGGCCGAAGAGCCAGAAGAGGTCCTGCCACACCACGGGCGAGCCCTGGGCGCTGAAGAAGTTGGTGGGGACGAGCCGGTCGGCCAGCGCCAGCACCAGGTCGGTGGTGATGACGGGCAGCCAGAGGAGCGAGAGGATGGCGGTGGCCAGCATGGACCAGACGAAGACGGGCAGCCGGCTCAGCGTCATGCCGGGCGCCCGCATATAGAGCGTGGTGGCGATCACGTTGATGGCGGTGAGCAGCGACGACGTGCCCAGCGCGACCAGGCCGAGGAAGTAGAGGATCTGGCCGTCGGCGTCCTGGGCGGAGAGTGGGGCGTAGCCGGTCCAGCCGGTCTGGAAGCCGCCCACCAGCGGGCTGAGAGCCAGCGCCGCCACCCCTGGGGGTACGAACCAGTAGCTGAGGCCGTTGATCTGAGGGAACGTCATGTCCTCGGCGCCCACCATGAGCGGCACGAAGTAGTTGCCGAAGCCGCCGATGATCGCCACCACGGCCACGCCGAAGATCATCAGCGTGCCGTGCACGCCGACGAAGGTGTTGTAGGACTGCGGCGTGGCGAAGAAGTCCAGGTCGGGCGTCAGCAGCTCGGCGCGCATCAGCATGGCGAACAGGCCGGCCAGGAAGAAGGTGCCGGCGGCCGTGATGAGGTACTGCAGACCGACGACCTTGTGGTCGGTGTTGTAGCGGAAGTACCGTGCGGCGCCCGCGCCCTGGTCCCAGGTTGTCGGCCCGCCGAACCAGGGCCGCACCCAGCCTTCCCAGGCGCCGATACCCAGCAGCCAGCCGACCAGGCCGAGCACGTAGCCGACGGTCAGGGAGAGCCCGCTGATCAGCGGACCACCTCCGAGCAGGGCCGTCAGCACCGCGCCCAGCAGGAACCCCGCCGTTCCCCACAGGAGCGCCCGGATGAGGGGCCCAAGTGCGTCCAGCACGGAGCCCCGGCCCGCGCCGGTGGCGGGCGCCGCGCTCGTCTCCGGTTCCGTCTTCACGTCTCCGTCCTCCTCACACCAGGCACCCCGTGCCACTCACGAGCTCCGGTCCGGCGGGCCCGGACGCGGCCGTGGCCTCGCACGTGCACGGCTCTCTGGTCACATGCCCTGCGCGGCCTGCTGCATGGCGACCCACGCCTGGAACTCCTCCGTCGTGACCACGTTGACCGGCGCGCGCATCCACGCGTGCCCGATGCCGCACAGCTCCGCGCACTGGACACGGGCGCGCGGGTCCACCTCGGTGCTGATCAGGCGGTTGGGGGTCAGATAGAGGACGCGCGTCTGGCCAGGCACCGCGTCCGTCTTGAGGCGGAAGCTCGGGATCCAGAAGCCGTGGATGACGTCGTCTGAGCGGACCACGAACTTGACCGTCCGATCCAGGGGCAGCACGAGCTCCGTCTGCCCCGTGAGCCCGTACTGCGGGTAGTCGAACCGCCAGCCCCACTGGAAGCCAGTGGCGTCCACGACCAGCGGGTCGGCCGCCGCGGCGGAGGCCCAGATCTGCTGCAGGCCGACGATACCGGGATTGATGGCGAAGATGACGTTGAACACCACACTGAGCCCCACCCAGACGCCGATGAAGGCCCCGTTGGTGCGTGCCTGCACGGGGCTGTCGCCAACGTCCCCGCGCCCCGCGCGGAAGCGCAGGGGGATGTAGACCAGGAGCAGCAGGACGAGGGCGAAGATGGGGGCGGCGAGACGCAGCAGGAGGAAGATCGCCTCGTCCGAGATGACCCCTTCCTCGGCCGCCACCGCGGGATAGGCGGCGACGATGGACGCGACGACCAGCTCCAGGACGATGCTCAGGACCACCCAGGCGACGCTCAGGATCAGCCAGTCACGACGGTAGCGTCCCATCCGCGTCCTCCTACCTGCCGCCCGTCGAGGGTACGGGGCTCCCGACGATCTCCAACGTGCCTCGCATCCCATTGATGTAGTGTTGCCCGGTCTGGGCGAAGCAGCCGTACTCCCAGAAACCAGGAGCATCGGGTACGACGAAGCTGATCGTCAGGACGCCGTCGTCGGCGAGGACGGCCATGAACTGGTCCATCGCCCGGGCCGCCGGCATGGGAGCGCCGGCCATGTCGCGGCTCATGAACATGGGCGCCATGCCGGGCATCTCGGTGGGCCCGGGGGTTGGGGCTGGCGACATCTGCATGCCACCCATGCCGGGCGTCGGTGTGGGGCTCGGACCCATCTGCATCCCGGCCATGCCGGGCGTGGGCGTCGGCTCCATCTGCATGCCCGGCATCGGCCCGCCACTCATCGGCGTGGGGGTGGGCTCCATCGGCATGCCTCCCATCCCTGGCATCTGCATGGGCCCCATGGTGGGCGTGGGCGCGGTGGGCGCCGCCGGCGCGTCGCCCATACCCGGCATGGCGCCACCCATGGGGACGAGCAGCTCGGCCAGCCGTTCGCCGGTCAGCCGGGCCGGCCCGGCCATGAGCATGCTCACCCGGCGCGCCTCGGAGATGCGCACCTCGGCGTCGCCCAGGAGCGGCTGCTCGAACCCATCGCCCGGGACCAGGCCGAAGACGGAGTTCTCCATGATGGGGACTCGGCCGAGCATGAACTCGTGCTCCTTGCCCGGCAGCGACTGCGACTGGTTGACGATGGTGAGGGTCACGCGCTCGCCAGGCCGCGCCCGGATGCGGTCAGGGCTGAAGGCGTAGTCGGTCATGACGAGGCGGTACTGGCCGGGTGCTTCACTGGCGGCCGCGCGAGCCCGGTCAAGCACCACCGCCACGACGACTAGGACCACCACGACGGCCAGGGGCACCGCCAGCGAGGCGGCGCTCACGCCACGCCGGGCTGCGTGCCGATGGCCCTGCTCCACCACGTGATCCCTCCTTACCCGCGCCTCACCCGACTGCCTGGCGGGCCGCGCAGAGTCCGCGCGTATTCCTCACCATTGCCTCACACACGACCCCGCACACCCCTCCTCTCGGTGGCCCGCCCGTATCGGGGAAGCAGGGTGTCATGGGCCGCGGCCGGGGCGCTATCGCATATTGGGGGGATTTCCGTACCGAGCGCGGGGGATCCGGTGCCAGGTGGCTCACGAGTGGGGGAGCGGCCGCGGCCTGGGCGCCGGCAGCATGTGGGCGCCTACCGCGCGTGCGTCGAGCTGGCCGGCGCTGGGATCGTACAACCCGGTGCGCACGGCCCAGCTCACCACGTCCACCCGGCTGGTCGCCTCGAGCTTGCGCATGATGTGGCGGATGTGGGTGATCGCCGTGTGCCTGGAGACGCCCAGGCGCAGGGCGAGCTCGTCGGTCTTGAGCCCCTGGCAGAGCAGCGACACGACTTCGATCTCACGCCGGGAGAGGGGATGCGTGAGGCGCAGCGGCTCATCCGCTCCGAGGTGGCGGCGCGAGAGGGCGTACAGGACGCGCTCTTCGTGCGCCAGCTCGTCACCGTACCGGGCGAGGAGGTACATGGCCAGCACGCCGAAAGCCGCGAGCGCGGCGCTGGTCACGAGATGGGCGGGACTGGGCGGGTGGACGACGGAGAGGGCCATGACCAGGCTGTTCGCGCCCACCACGAGCCCGAGCCCCATGAACAGGGCGATTCGCATGCGTGCCCGCCGCCGTCTCACGTGGCGGGTGCGCCACAGGCCGAGCGCGGCCGCCGCCGGCCAGGCGAGGGTGGACGCCAGGTGGATCAGCCGGAGGATGTCCAGTGGGGTCATCCGTCACTGACCGGGGGATAGAGCTGCAGGCTGCGGTGGAGCGCGGCCTCGACCACGCCGCGCGGGCGTGGCTGGGCGGCCTGGACCTGGGCACTGGTCCGCACGAACAGGTCCACCGGGACCGGCGCGCTGAGGAAGGCGTCCAGGCAGCAGTCGTAGACCTGGTCGGGGTGGGCGGTGTCCTCGCAGACCACGAGCAGATCGGCGTCGCTGCGCGGGGTTGGGATGCCGTGGGCCAAGGACCCGAACAGGTAGATGGCCACGACACCCGGGCAGCGAGCCCCAGCTTCCAGGGCGGTGGCGCGCAGGGTCGCCAGGACGGCTTCACGCTCCAGGAAGCGACTGACGGACAAAGTCGTGAATGGCTTCTGCATCGGCGATGGCCTGCTCGGCGCCCTGGGCAGTGTAGTAGTCCCTGGGCGCCCCGGTCGGGAAGCCGTTGGGGTACCGGGTCGGGATGTAATGCCTGTCCAGGCGTCGGCCGGCGTCGATCAGGGGTGGCGGGACGTTCCGCCGCTGGGACAGATCGCTCAGGAGCCGGGTGACGCTGTGGCCGCACGCCTCGCCGCCCAGCCCCAGGAAGAGGGCCTGCACTGCCTTTTCGGCGGCCTGCTGGGCGGCGAAGCAGGCCCAGTTGTGGTCGCAAGCTTGCAGCGAGTGCCGCGCGTGCTGCAAGTCAGCCGCCGCCTGGGAGAGCCAGTCCGGCGCGCGATTCGCCATCCGCCGTGCTCCGCAACGCCGAGTCTAGCAGGGCCAGCCACGAGTGGCCGCAGCCCCGCATGGACAGGGTGCCCGGCGCGTTCCTGGGAACGCCCGTCCAAGGGGTCGTCGCGCGCCTGGGTGCTTCCCCATGGGGCCGAGAACGAGCCGGCGGAGGAAGGTCGGAAGCAGGACCGGTCCGCGGGCCTCCATTCGGCCAAGCTCAGCCACGATTCTGCCGTCCGCCCACGCCGCGGGACCCGCTGGGAAACCGGGCGGCTGGCGCGTACACTCGGCGCGAGAGGTGGCGAGCTCGCGACATGACGCTGCCGGGACGGGCTGCCGAGGAGGGGCGGTCACCAGGAGTGGGGAGCGGGAACGGGCTCCCTGGGGAGCTGGACGCCCTCCTGCGGCGAGACCCCTTCGGGCACGTGCTCGGAGCGGAGCACGAGGAGATCCGCCCGGGCTTTGCGCGTGTGCGCCTCGACCTCCGGCCCGAGCACCAGAACTTCGTCGGCACGCCGCACGGCGGCGTGATCTTCTCGCTGGCTGATCTGGCCCTGGCGGCCGCGTGTAACGCGGGCGGGACCCTGGCGGCGCTGGTGAGCGCCAGCCTGAACTACACTGCGGCTCCGGCTCGCGACGCCCGGCTGGTGGCCGAGGCGACCGAAGTCGCCCTGTCACGCCGGCTGGGGGTGTACCGCCTGGAGGTGCGCTCGTCCGAGGGGGTGTTGGTCGCCTCCGGCCAGGCCACCGTCTACCGTTGGCCCGGCCGCCCGCAGGCAGCCCTGGCGGACTGACCGGCGGCGCGGACGCTCATGGCGCCACCAGTCGTCGAAGCTGCAGGACCACCTGGTAGCGATCGCCCCGCAGGAGCGAGACCACGAACTCGATCAGGCGGTGATGCTGGTCGCGCGTGAGCCGCTGGACCGAGAACGCCGGCGAGCCGGGCGCCACCTCGAGGAGCTGGGCTGTCTCACGGTCGAGCCGAACAGGCGTGTAGGTGTCTGTGGCATCCGTCGGCAGGACGCCGTAGCGCTGGACGAAGAGCGTGTAGAGGGAGGCGATGGGCTCGGCCACGTCGGCCAGGTCGGGGAAGAGGCGCTCGGGCAGGTACGAGGTCTGGACGCCCATCGGCTCGCCGTCCGCCAGGCGTAGGCGCTGCAGGAGCACGACGGGCGCGCCTGGGGCCAGCGCCAGCCGGGCTGCGACCTCCGGCGACGCCGGCTCGCGCCGCAGGGCAAGCATGCGACTGGCGGCGGCGTGGCCGCGCCGGGTGGTCTCCTCGGTGAAGCTGAGGAGACGGATCGGGCCGTGCTCGATCTTGGGCTCGGCCACGAAGATGCCCTTCCCCTGCCGGCGCGTCAGGAGGCCTTCCTGCGAGAGGGCGCCAATCGCCTGGACGACCGTGATCCGGCTGACCGCATAGGTGTCGCACAGCTCCCGGATCGTCGGGATCTGCTCGCCCGGCTGCCACTCGCCGGCGGCGAGGCGGCCGCGCAGCACCTGGCAGAGTTGGTGGTAGAGGGGGACCGGGCCGCCGGTGAGGGCGGTGGGGACGGGCGAGACCGGAGCCCCAGCAGTTGAGCTTGGCATGTTTACATGTAGACATGTGGACGCTACACTGGGGTGCGGCGTCTGTCAAGGAGCGACCGTCCGAACCCCACGGGTCATGGCGTGGTCGCTCGCGGCGCCTCACCCGGCCTGCGGCCGGCCTCTCCGAGTAGGAAGAGGCGCTGGTCCGAGCACCCGCAGCGGGTCACGGGCTTACGCCTCCACCTGGACGAACCCGGCCACGCTGAAATGGTGATCGAACGTGAACGCCTCGACGAGTCCGAGTCGGCGCATCAGCACGAACGAGGTAGCGTCCACGTAGCTGAAGTCCTGGTCAGCGTACTGGGCCAGCAGCGCTTCCGCGCCGCGCTCCCATTCCTCTGGCACGAACACGCGCTGCGTCACCGCGCTCTCACCCACGCCTCGGAGAAACGTCTGCGCTGCCTGGTGGCCGAGCCGCACACGAATCAGCGTATACGTCTCGCTCGCCACGTGGTTGGACGTCACGAGCCTCCGCCGCGCGGCAGTCATCGCCCGCAACGTGCGGGTTGCGCGGTCGTGGCTCGCGTCACGCGTGGCCGCGAGGGCGTACCAGGCGGAGGTGTCGACGAAAACCCCCGACTCACGCATCCCGAGGGTTCGCCGAGAGCTCCGCCAGCACGCGGTCGTGCTCGACCGCGGTGTTCTCCGGGCCGGCGTCGCCCACCCCCACGATGCGCCAGATCGCGTCCTCCTGGAGTGGCAGCTCTTCCGCCACGAATCGACGGGCGGCCAGGCGGATCAGGTCGGCCCGCGTGGTGCGGCGGCGCTGCGCGAGTCGATCGAGGGCCGCGGTCAGGTCTTCTGGCAGGTAGATTTGCGTGCGCCGCATGCTGCTCCTCCAGCACCTACATCTGCGAGACCTCAGTGTACATCACCCCGTACTCCGCGGACGATGCCGGCTCGGAGCCCGTGACTGCCCCAGCCCCGTCGGCTTGCACGCTCACATTCGCCGCCGCCCAATCCCCATCCAGTGAGCCGGTGCCGCGCCTGAAGCGGCGCGCCGGCGGAGTGGCGTGCGCCAACGGGACACCCCGGAAAGCGCTGGGCGAGGGTAATACGGCTGACCCCCGTAGGCCTCGCGCAATGAGCGGATGGTGGAAATCTGGTCTCCTGGCCTCCACCCGCCGGAGGCGATGCGGCCGCGTAGCACCTGGCAGAGCTCGTGATAGAGGGGGACTGGGCCGCCGGCGATGGCGCCGGCGCCCATGATTCGAGCTTAGCATGTTTACATGTAGACATGTGGACGCTACACTGGGGTGCGGCGTCTGTCAAGGAGCAAGCCTTCCGAAAGGACGACATGGGATGATGCCTCTTCGTAAGCCCTGGTTACCGGCGATCGCCGCGGCGGCGATTCTCACCCTGTCTGCATGCCAAGCAGCCGCGCCCGCGGCCCCCACCCCGACTGCGGCGCCCAAGCCCGCCGCCCCCGCGGCGACAACGGCTTCAGCGGCTTCGCCCGCTGCCAAGCCCGCGGCTTCACCCGCCGCCAGCCCGTCCGCATCGCCCGCCGCTGCAGGCCTTACCAGTCCTGTGGCTGCCCCGGCTCCCACGCCGGGCAAGCGGGGTGGCGTCCTGACGTTGGTACGCCAGGGTGAGGTGACAAACCTGGACCCGCACAAGGTACCCGCGTTCACCAGCCAGCGGATTTTCGAGCTCATCTACAGCCGCCTGACCATGCTCGGTCCGGACCTGAGCGTGCAGCCAGATATGGCCGAGTCATGGACGATCTCGCCTGACGGCAAGACCTACACCTTCAAGCTGCGCCAGGCCAAATTCCACAATGGCGACCCGGTCACGAGCGCTGATGTGAAGTTCACGTTCGAGCGCATCCTGAATCCTGAAACCGCGGCAGTTTCGCGGGCTTTCTTCACGGACATCGATCGCATCGACACGCCGGACGATCGGACCGTCGTGTTCAATCTGAAACAGCCGAACGTGACGATTCTCGGCTACATGGCCACCGGTGGTGCGTCGATCGTCTCGAAGAAGGTGACCGAGGCGGCCAACAACGACCTGTCGAAGAAGGAGACCGCGATCGGCGCCGGACCTTTCAAGCTGGTCGAGTGGGTGCCAGACAACTACATGAAGCTGGATGCCTTCACGGAGTTCTACATCCAGGGGCAGCCATACGTGGACAGCATTCGCATCAACGTGGTACCTGATGAGGCCGGTATCATTGCGGCGCTGCGCACCAAGGCTGCCGATATGGCGATCATCACCGATCCTCGTACCGCTCAGACCCTCGGCAAGGAGCAGGGCGTCACGGTCAGCGCCAAGCCTAGCCCAAACTACAACCTGCTGTTCATGAACACCAAGCGCAAGCCATTGGATAACCTGCAAGTGCGCCAGGCGATCGCGTACGCCGTCGACCGCCAGCAGGTTGTCGACACGGTCGCGCTGGGCGAAGGCGAGGTCACGGGGCCGATCGCGCCGGCCTTGCCGCAGTTTGCCCTGCCCGTCGGCGAGTACCCAAGCTACAAGCGAGACGTGAACAAGGCGAAGCAGCTCCTGCAGGACGCGGGCGTCGGGCCGGTCGAGTTCACGATCCTGGTGCCCACCACGGAGCCTGTGTACGCCAAGGATATCGCCCAGGTGGTGCAGCAGCAGCTCGCGGAAGCTGGCATTAAGATGAACATCGAGCTGAGCGAGTTCGGCCAGTACGTCGACCGCTGGCTGAAGGCCGATTTCGATGCCGCCGTGGGTCTCAACGGCGGCCAGCCTGATCCAGACTCGTACGTGTTCCGGTACTTCACCACGGACGGCAACCTGAACTTCGTGACCTCGTATCAGAACCAGCAGGTGAGTGACGCGCTGAAGCAGGCGCGGGCAACCGCGGACGTGCAGACACGGAAGGACCTGTACGCGGCGGCACAGCGGCAGCTCGTCAACGACGATCCGTTCATCTGGCTGTACGTCGGCCGTGACTACATGGGACTGCTCCCTAGCACGAAGGGCTATGTGCACCTGCCTACCGGGTCGGTTGTCTACCTACGACAGACCTGGCTGGACAAGTAGGAGGATGGGCCTCAGGACTGGGCGGTGAGGACTGAGTAAGCCTCGTCTCCGTCCTCCGGCCTCAGTCCTCGGCACTCAGCGTGGGTCGCTTCCTTGCGACACGGCTCCTGAGCCTGCCCCCGACACTGCTGGGGGTCTCGATCCTCACGTTCCTCTTCTTGCGCCTCATCCCGGGGGACGCCATCGCCGTGCGGCTCGGCACGGCCACGGCGCTCAGCCCGGAGCAGCTCGCCCAGCTCCGCGCGTACTTTGGCATCGACCAGCCGCTCCACATCCAGTACCTCACCTGGCTGCTCTCGCTCTTCAAAGGTGACGCCGGCTACTCCATCCGTACCGGCCAGCCCGTGGCGAGCGAGATCGCGTCCAGGCTTCCGGCCACGCTGGAGCTCGCCCTAGCCGCTGCCGGCGTGGCCCTACTCGTCGGCATCCCTCTTGGGCTCGCGTCGGCGTTAAGGCCCAACGGTACACTCGACCTCCTCTCTCGCGGCTTCGGCCTGCTCGGGCTTTCGCTTCCAAACTTCTGGCTGGGAACGCTTATCATCCTGCTGTTCGCGCGGTACCTGCGCTGGATGCCGAACACGGGTGGGTACGTCGATCTCTTCACCGACCCCAGCGCCAACCTGAAGTTCATCGTGTTCCCGGCGGTGACGCTGGGCGTCGCGATGGCGGCGGTCGTTATGCGGACAACACGATCGGCGATGCTGGACGTCCTTGGCGCCGACTACATCCGCACCGCCCGCGCGAAGGGGCTCCCGCCGTCCGCGGTGATCAATCGGCATGCCCTGAAGAACAGCTTGATCGTCGTGGTCACGATTCTTGGCATCCAAGTGGGATACCTGCTAGGCGGGGCCGTAGTGGTGGAGGAGGTCTTCTCTGTCCCCGGCCTGGGACGCCTCTTGCTGAACGCGATCAGCCAGCGCGACTACGCCGTAGTTCAGGCATCGGTGCTGCTGATCGCCGTCCTGTTCGTCACCGTCAACACCTTCGTCGACATCTTGTATGGCTACCTCGATCCACGCATCCGGTACACCTGAGATCCAGGCGCTCGGAACGCAGCCTGTCGAGCTACCCCAGCGCTCAGAGCGCGAACGGTTCCTCCGTGCGCTCGGGCAGAACCGCGCGGCGATGCTCGGCCTCGCAGTGGTCGCGGTGTACGTCTTCGTCGCGGTGTTCGCCGAATGGTTGCCACTGCGCGGCCCACTGCAGATGACGCCCTCCAGCAGAATGGCTGGTCCAACTCTGGAGATGCCTTTCGGTGCCGATACCTTCGGCCGCGACATGCTGAGCCGCATCGTTTACGGCGTGCGGCTCTCGCTGCAGGTGTCCGTTACGTCAGTCGCGGCCGCCCTGGTGGCCGGGTCGATCCTCGGACTGATCGCGGCTTACGTCGGTGGATGGGTGGATCAAGTGATCATGCGCCTCATGGACGTTTTCTTCTCGTTCCCCTCCATTCTGCTCGCCCTCGGCATCGTTGCCGCGCTTGGTCCCAACCCGAACAACGTGGTCATTGCCATCGCGGTGGTGTACACGCCAATCTTTGCGCGTGTGATCCGGGGCCCAGTCCTCGCGCTGAAAGAACGCGAATACGTGGAAGCAGCGCGAGCCCTGGGGGCCGGCGCACCGCGCATCATCACCCTGCACATCCTCCCGAACGTGCTCTCAGTGCTCATCGTCCAGACGAGCATCGCGCTCTCGTGGGCAGTGCTTACCGAGGCGTCACTGTCGTTCCTCGGACTCTCTGCCCAGCCACCAGCGCCGTCGTGGGGCGTGATGCTCAACGAGGGGCGGCAGAACCTGGAGCTAGCCCCGCACCTGGCCATCTTTCCGGGCCTGGCGATCATGCTGGCCGTGCTCGGGTTCAATTTGCTCGGAGACGGGCTGCGAGATGTCCTTGATCCTCGCCTCCAGCGCTGAGAGCTCTTCAGTCGAGATGTGGGTTCGGTCACGGCTTGCGAGATGTCCTCGGCTCGCACCACCGGAGGGCGATTGAGCTACCACATCACCACCTGTAAGCAAGCTGCCCCGGTCCCTGGGCGCGTTCCACAGGACTTCGAACCAGACGTATCCCCACGGGAGGTGGGCGTTGACCCCACACGCCTGGAGCGGGCCCGCGGGCTGCTCGAGCGTGCGATCGCCGACGGGGCCTTCCCAGGCGCCGTGGCGCTTGTCGGTCGAGGCGGACAGGTGGTCACGCACTGGGCGCTCGGGCACGCTGAAGTGCACCCCGAAAGACGACCGATGCGACCCGATGCAATCTTCGACCTGGCGTCTGTTACGAAGGCGGTCGCAGGTGCCACGGCCGCGCTGCTGTTGCTGGAAGATGGCGTCTGGTGCCTGGAGGACGCCGTCGCCCGGTTCATTCCCGGGTTCGGCGGGCACGGAAAGCAGGAGATCACCATCAGGCATCTCCTCACCCACACCGCCGGGTTCGGCGGGTGGGTGCCTATGTACGCCTGCGCGTGCGACCCCGAGGAAGCCCTCGCCTATCTCTGTCGCCTCGAGCTCGCCCACCTGCCGGAGACGGTCGTCCAGTACAGCGACATCGGCATGAGCCTCATTGGCCACCTTGTGCGGCGGGTGACCGGCGAGACAGTCGACCGCCTGCTGCAACGGCGAGTGTGGGATCCCCTTGGGATGAGCGATACGTGCTTCAACCCTCCCGCTGATTTACGGGAAAAGCTCGTGGCGACCGAGCAGGGCAACAGGTTCGAGCGGACGATGGTCGCAAACTTCGGCGCTTCGTTCGATCGTTGGCGAGAGCACGTGCTCGTCGGCGAGGTGAACGACGGCAACTCCTTCTACGCACTCGGCGGGGTCAGCACTCACGCCGGGCTCTTTTCCACCGCGCGCGACCTGTTCGTCTTCGCGCAGATGTACCTGCGAGGCGGCCAGTACGGGGACGTTCGTATCCTCAGTCCGGCGACCATCGCGGAAGCCGTCAGCAACCAGACCGCTGGGCATCCGCAGGCGCGAGGATTGGGATGGCAGATTCTCCAGAAAGGGCTCCTCCACCGCAACGAATCGACCCCATCCCCAACCGCGCGCACGATCTTCCCTTCTGCTCGCTACGCCTTCTCCACGCCGTGGCCTTACGGAGACCTCCTCTCGGGTGAGACCTACGGGCACACGGGCTTCAGCGGCACGTCGATCGCCGTCGATCCGACACGGGAGCTCGTGGTGATCTTGCTCACGAATCGGATCCACCCGGATGCGAGTAATGTCGCCATCAACCACGTCCGCCCACGATTTCACAACCTCGTAGCGGCCAGCCTGATTGCCTGATCGGCGACACGCCGAACGATGCGGCCGCGGGAGGAGTGAGGCCCGCCGCTGGTGCGCAATCGCCGGCGAGCACGTGGCTCGGTGTATCGACCAGGATCTGGTACTCGGCGGCCCAGCAGCCCCGCGCCTCGTGCGCGCCGAGAGGCTGTGCATGTTTACATGTAGACTGGCCGAGGCTACACTGCGGGTGTGGTCGTGCCAAGCAGCTTCCCCGGAGAACCAATCCATTCGGCGCCGCGGGGTACGTGTCTTTGCCGCCCGAGCAAGGCTGGGCTCGGCTGAGGTGGTGGCTGGAATGGAAGCGTGGGCCATCACAGAGGCTACCGTCGAGGATCTCGCCGATCTCGCCAGCCTGATGACAGCTTCCCCGCTACTCCTGCGCTACGGCATCACACACGACGGCGCGACAGCCGCGCTCGACCAGGCGTGGCGCAAGCACGATCTGATCCTGGTCGCTCAATATGCTGGCCAGACGGGTCCCAAGGGCTTCGCCTGGGTGATTGCCTCCCGCGTGCTCGACGGGGCCGCCTATCTCCGCCTGCTGCTCGTGGCCGAGGAGGCGCAGCGGGAGGGTGTTGGCAATCGGCTCCTCCGGGCGGCCGAGCAGCATGCCCGTGAATGGGCGAATCACCTCTACCTCCTGGCGACAACTGACAACGTTGGAGCGCGGCGGTTCTATGAGCATCACGGCTACCGCCACGTCGGCGACCTGCCGGACCTCGTCCGTCCAGGGATTGACGAGGCGCTCTATCACAAACCGCTCCGGGTGCACGGCGAGCGATTGGCGGGATGATTGATGACGAGCGAGCCGCTCACGGTGATTGGGCTTATGTCGGGCACGTCAGTCGACGGACTGGATGCCGCCGTCGTGCGCATACGCGACCTGGCGGATGGACTCGCTATCGAGGCGGTGGGGTTCCGCGAGCAGCCATTCGACGAAGCGCTGCGACGAAGAATCCATGCCCTCTTTCGTCCCGAGGAGAGCCGGATCGACGAGGTGTGCGAGGTGAACGTCCTCGTGGGCGAGGCGCTGGCGCGAGCTGCGGCCGAGACTGCCGAGCTGGCAGGTGTCCAGCCTGACCTGGTGGCGTCCCACGGCCAGACTGTGTGGCATCAGGTGGAGCCTGGCCACACCCGCTCCACTCTCCAGATTGGCGAGCCCTCCGTTCTCGCTGAGCGACTCGGAGTGACGGTGGTCGCGGACTTCCGGCCGCGCGACATCGCAGCGGGTGGGCAAGGGGCACCTCTCGCGAGCTACCCGGATGTGCTGTTGTTCGGCCATGAGCGCCTATCGCGAGCTGTACAGAACATCGGGGGTATCGGCAATGTGACCTGGGTCCCGGCCGGGAGGGCCTTGCGCGAGGCGTTTGCCTTCGACACGGGCCCGGGCAACGTGCTGGTCGACCATGCAATCTGGCGCCTGACGGACGGCGAGCAGCGATACGACCGCGATGGTGCTCTGGCGGCGCAAGGATCGATCGACGAGACGCTTCTGGCGGAGTGGCTGGCCCACCCGTACTTCGCGTCGCACCCGCCGAAGACGACCGGGCGGGAGCGCTTCGGCAGCCAGCTTGGTGACAGGCTTCTGCAGCGGGCGAAAGAGCGCGGGCTCGCTCCTCCTGATGTCCTTGCCACCCTGACTGCCTTCACGGCACGGTCGATCGCGGATCAGTACCGCCGCTTCCTGCCAGCCTGGCCGGACGAGGTCATCGTCGGCGGTGGCGGGGCGCACAACCCGGTCCTCATGGCCCGGCTGCGGGACCTCCTGGCGCCGGCGCGCGTGCTGACCCACGCGGATGTCGGGCTGCCAGACGCGGGCCGGGAAGCGATCTACTTCGCCGTGCTGGCTTACCAGGCGCTCCACGGTCGCCCCAACACCCTCCCTCGGTGCACGGGCGCCACACACGCGGTCGTCATGGGGAAGATCGTGCCCGGAGCCAATTACCGCCAGCTCATGGGGCGCGTCATGACCACGCCTGAGGTACACGTCCAACGGCTGGTGATCGAGGAGAAGGCTGGAGTGGGGGCCAGGCACCGTGCGTAGCGCCGGCCTCGTCCTCTTCGGCCGGGTGATCACCGACGGTCGAGAGCTCGGGCCCGCCCGAATCGAGATCGAGGACGGCCGCATCGCCGCCGTGGAGCCGGGCGCTTCGTGCGCAGGCGCTGACCTCGTGGTCGAGGAGGGACACATCGTGCCGGGCTTCATCGACCTCCAGGTCAATGGGGCGGGTGGGATCGATCTCACCTCGGCCGCTGCGCCTGAGCTGGCGGTGGCCGGCGTTGCACAGGCGCTGGTTCGCCACGGGATAACCTCGTTCTGCCCCACGGTGGTCAGCGCCCCCCGGGCGACGATCCTCAGCCGCCTTGATGCGTACGGGCCACGCATCCACCGGCGGGGCGCCGAATCGCTCGGCCTGCACCAGGAGGGGCCGTTCATCAGCCCTGAGCATCGGGGCGTGCACGATCCGACCTGTCTGCGGCTGCCCGACGCGCGCGAGATTGACGCCTGGCTGGAACGCTGCCAGCCAGCGATCGTGACGCTAGCCCCTGAGCTGCCGGGCGCCCTCGAGGCCATTCGCCGCCTGGCCGCGGCCGGCGTGCTGGTTAGCCTCGGCCATTCGGGGGCCAACGCCGCGGCAGCGCGCGCCGGGCTGGCCGCTGGCGCGCGGATGGCCACCCACCTGTTCAATGCCATGCCCCCTTTCCACCACCGCCGGCCGGACCTCGTGGGAGCGCTGCTGGCCAGCACGGCGACGCTCGGGCTGATCGCCGACGGCCTGCACGTCGATCCACTGGTGGTCGACGTCGCGGTGCATGCGGCTGGACCAGAGCGGATCGCCCTGGTGAGTGACGCGCTGGCACCCGCCGGCCTCGGCGCGGGGCCCGGCGTGCTTGGCGACCAGGCGGTTGTCTCGGATGGGCTCGTGGTGCGGCGCGGCGACGGCACGCTCGCCGGCAGCGCCGTCTTGCTGGATACCTGCCTCCGCAACGCGATCGCGTGGCTGCCCTGGCTCTCACCAGCCAAGGTCATCCTGATGGCAACGCAGACCCCGGCTCAGGTGCTTGGGGCGCAGCTCGCCTCGCGGAAGGGGCGGGTGGCGGCAGGGTATGACGCCGATCTCGTGGTGCTGGACCGGGCGTGGCGTGTCGCCAGGACGGTCGTGCGCGGCGAGGTCGTCGAAGGTCAACCAGTCGGGGCTGCATGACCCCGCCTCCCGTCGAATCCTCTGTGTCAAGCCCGGGTGGTGATCAGACCAGGCTTCTGGCCGAGATCGCCGAACAGCCCGAAGTGGTGGCACGCGTCCTCGAGCGGCAGCGCTCGGCCGTGGCAGAGGTCGCGGCGGAGATGGTTCGTCGGGGGCCGCGCGCAATCGTCCTCGTCGCACGGGGCAGCTCGGACAACGCCGCTGTCTACGGCCGCTACCTCCTGGAGATCTGCAACCGCTGCCTGGTCTCACTCGCCGCGCCTTCGACGGTCACCCTCTATGCGAGCGGGCCGCGCCTCCAGGATGCGGTGGTGGTTGGGATCTCCCAGTCCGGGCGCGGGGAGGACGTGGTGTCGTACGTGCGTGCGGCCCGCACGCAGGGAGCCCTGACGGTCGCCCTTGTCAACGACCCGACGTCTCCCCTCGCGCACACAGCCGAGTGGGTGCTGGAGTGTCTGGCCGGGCCGGAGCGGAGCGTGCCGGCGACCAAGACGGTCACCGCGCAGATGGCGCTGCTCGCGCTCCTCTCGGCCGCGGTCGAAGACGAACGCGAGGCGGCGCGTGCCCTGGCGCCACTGCCAGCGGCGATCCAGCGGGCCCTCGCCGCGCGCGACGAGGCGGCGGCGCTGGCGCGGGCGCTCGCATCCACGACGTCGCAGGCCGTGATCGGCCGCGGCTTCGCGTATCCCGCCGCGCTGGAGATTGCCCTGAAGCTGAAGGAGACGTCGTACGCCCGGGCGGAGCCGTTCTCCGCGGCCGACTTCTTCCACGGCCCCGTGGCGCTGGTCGACGCGGGGTATGGCGCGCTCGTGGTGGATGTGGGGGGCCGCTCAACCCAGCCCGCCCTGCAGGCCGCGGCCGAAGTCCGCCAACGGGGCGGGCAGGCGTTCTTGCTCCGCGTTGGACAGATACAGGACACCCATCGCGAGACGCCGACGCTCGCGCTGAAGGACCCGGTGGCCGAGGCGTACGCGCCGATCGTGGCGGTGGTGCTCGGCCAGCTCGTCGCCGTGGAGCTGGCGCAGGTGCGCGGGCTCGACCCCGCCCATCCGCGTGGCCTCCACAAGGTGACCAGCACGCGGTGAGTGGTGAGCGATGAGTCCCGACGATCTCGATCTTCTTCCTACTGAGCAATCGAACCCGCGGACGGCGGACCTGGACCGGCTCGACACGCTGGGCATCCTGCAGCGATTGAATGACGAGGACCAGCGCGTGGCGCCCGCGGTCCGCGCTGCGCTGCCTGACCTGGCTCGAGCGGTGGAGCTCGCCGTCGACCGGTGGCGGCGCGGTGGGCGCATCGTGCTATTCGGCGCCGGCACCTCCGGGCGGCTGGCTATGCTTGACGCCGCGGAGGTGCCGCCGACATTCGGCGTGCCACCTGCGCAGTACGTCGCGCGCATGGCCGGCGGCGGAGGCGCGGTGCGGCGAGCGGCCGAGGGGTCGGAGGACGACGAGAGCGCCGGGCGCGCCGCGGCCGCCGACCTGACCCCCCAGGATGTGGCGTTCGGGATCGCCGCCAGCGGCCGCACCCCGTGGGTGACCGGGGCGCTCGCGGCAGCTCGAGAGCGCGGGGCTGGCACCATAGGCTTCGCCTGCGTGCCCAAGCCCGTGCTGGCAGCACACGCTGACGTGACCGTCGTGGTGAACACAGGTCCCGAGGCGATCGCCGGCTCGACGCGCTTGAAGGCGGGGACCGCCCAGAAGCTGGTGCTCAATGCCTTCAGCACGGCGCTTATGGTCAGGCTGGGCAAGGTCCACGGCAACCTGATGGTGGACGTCCAGGCCACGAACGCCAAGCTGCGCCGGCGGGCGGCGCGACTGGTGGAGCGCACCACCGGTGTCAGGGGACCCACCGCCGAGCGGGCGCTGCTGGATGCGAGCTGGGACGTGAAGGTCGCCATCGCCATGCTCCGGTTGCAGATCGCCGCTGCGGAAGCCCGCCAGCGGCTCGCTCGGGCAGACGGGTCCCTGCGGCGCGTGCTCGGCGAGACGTGAGCGAACGTCCTGGCCCCATCCACCTCGGCGTCGACGCCGAGGGAACGCGGCGAGCCCACCGCCGGCGCTGGGCGCCGCCTACTGGGCGTAGACGGCCGGTGTCAGCACGCCCCAGCTCGCCGGGGGCCAGTAGGAGAGCCAGGCCCGGCCCACCAGGTTGTCGACGGGTACGAACCAGCCCAGGCGCGAGTCAGAACTGTTGGGGCGGTTGTCGCCCAGGACGAAGTAGCTGTCCTCGGGCACGCGCAGCGGCCGACCGTCCGCGGGGTAGGTGTAGGTGGCCGGGAACTGGATGTACGGCTCGTCGAGGCGCTGTCCGCTGACGAAGACCTGGCCGCCTCGGACGAGCACCAGGTCCCCCGGCAGCCCGATCACCCGCTTGATGAAGTCCTTGTCGGGCTGGTTCGGCGCCCGGAACACGGCCACGTCGCCTCGCTGGGGGCCGCCGAAGAGGTAGTCAACCGATCCCTGCCGCGTGATCGGCAGCAGGCTATCGAGGGGCGTCCCGGTGGGACGGAAGTACGCCACCTTGTTGATGAGCAGGTACTGCCCCGTGTGGAGCGTCGGCTCCATGCTCGCGCCTTCCACGCGGAAGTTCTGGACCACCGCGCGCACCCCGAGGAAGATGACCACGGTCAGGACGATGGTCTGGAACAGCTCCCACGCCAGGCGGGCGCCGCCGCGCGACTGGTCCTCGGTGGCCACGCGCTGGTGGGTTTCGGGGAGCGCGGTCAGCGGCGCCACCTGAGTGGAGAACCGGTCGTCGCTCGAACTCATCTGAGGCAGGCGTCCAGGGTGAGCTGGACGCTCCGAGTATAGGCGACGGCCGGGCGTGTCGCGCTTTCTCCTGAGCGCGCGGGCGTGCGCCGACCCAGCGCCGGCTGCTGGCGAGCGCTCTACCCCTCGTTCGGCTCGGCGCTCGGCAGGGCAAAGCAGAACCTGGTGCCCCCGCCGGCGCGATTCTCGGCCCAGATGCGGCCGCCGTGGCGCCGTACGATCTCCCGGGCGAGCCAGAGGCCCAGACCCACCTGCCCGGCCGCGCGCTCGCCGCGCCCCTCCGCCTGCCCGTAGCGCTCGAAGATCGCCTCGCGCGCCTCCTCCGGGACGCCCGGACCGCGGTCGGCCACCATGAAGCACGCCCAGTCGTCCGCGCCGGCGACGGCCAGCGTCACTGTGGTCCCGCGCGGCGAGACCCGCAGCGCATTCTGGACGAGGTTGGCCAGCACCTGGAGGACCGCCTCGCGGTCGGCCAGCGTCGCGGGCGTCCGCTCGTCGGCCTCGAGCGCCAGCTCGACGCCCCGACTCAGCGCCTCGCCGCGCGCCCGCTCGAGCGCGGTGGCGGCGAGCTCAGCCGGCCGCACCACAGAGCGCCGCAGCGGCCGCTCGCTCGCCACGCCCACCTCCAGCAGCGCGTTCAGCCCGTCCTTCAGCCGCGCGCACTCGGCGCGCGCTGT
This sequence comes from uncultured Chloroflexota bacterium, assembly GCA_964435115.1. GTDB lineage: Bacteria > Chloroflexota > UBA6077 > UBA6077 > CF-72 > CAYSYM01. The sequence goes on from CAYSYM010000017.1 coordinate 59,010, forward strand.
GTCCAGGAACTCCTTCTGCTGGGCGGCCAGCGGCTCAGCTTGCTCGCCGGCCAGGAGCTCCAGGAAGCCGGCCGCCGCGTTGAGCGGGGCCTTGAGGTCGTGGAGGCGCTCCGCGAAGCCCGTCCGCAGGCTCGCCTCGAGTGCGTCCAGGCGGGCACGCTGAGAGGCGTCGGCGCGCGCGTGGCTCAGGACGAGGGCGGCGTACTCCGCGAACGGTGCGAGCGTTTCGCTGGTGTCTGGCGCGAAGGCGCCGGGCCGCCACGCGGACAGGCTGAGCACGCCCACCACCCGGCCGCCCGTCGCCAGCGGGAGCCCCACGAACGAGCGGACCTCCGGGTAGGGAAGGGCCACGTAGCGACGGTCCTCACGCACGTCGGCGATCACGGCCGGCTGGCCCGTGGCGGCCACCCAGCCGGCGACGCCGAACCCGATGGGGAAGTGCGACCCGATGGCCGCCTGCCACGGCGCCAGCGCGGCGACCGTCACCACCTCGCCCGCTTCGACGAGGCCGACCGTTGCCTGGTCGGCGCCGACCAGGCGGGCGGTCACGCGGACGATGGCGCGGGCCAGCGCGCCGAGGTCTGCACCCCCCTCGACTTCGCGGGCAATCTCGAGCGCGGGCTCGAGCGCGGCCGGAGCGGGCGGGCGGGCCGGCGCCGGATCGGCCGGGTCGGGTGGATCGAGCGGAGGAGACACGGCCATCAGCGAACGCACCACGCCTCGAGGCCGCCGCGCGCGTACGCGAAGCGTGGTGAGGCTGGCGCCCCTGGCAGGCCGAGCCCCCTCACCCGGACCCTCTCCCCCGCACGTGCGGGGGAGAGGGGGGCTCCAATCGTCTGGTACCCAACGTACCTGCCGCCGGCCCGGCGTTCGAGGACTGGTGGCATACGTCAACTATCGTCCGGAGCGCCCGGTTTCTCGATGCACCGCGGCCGGGGCCGGCCGGACGGGAGAGCGCGGCGGGCCAGCATGGTCATGGCTCCAGCTTGTAGCCCAGGTTCCGGACGGTCACCAGGTAGCGCGGCTGCCGCGGGTTCGGCTCGATGCGGTTGCGCAACTCCGACACGTAGGAGTTGAGCGTGTTGTAGCCGGCGCCGGGGTCGACGGCCGCGGGCCCCCACAGCGCGGCCTGCAGCGCCTGGCGTGCGACCACCTGCCCGGGCTGGCGCGCCAGCACCAGCAGCAGCTTGAACTCGGTCGGCGTGAGCTGGACCTGCCGCACCTCGCCGCGGCCGTTGCGCAGCTCGACCCGGTGCTCGCCGAGGTCGAGCGTCAGGTCACCCACTCGCATCCGGCCGTCCGCGTCAGTGCGGGGCGCGCGCAGGCTCCGCCGCAGGACCGCCTCCACCCGTGCCCCCAGCTCGGAGGGGTCGAACGGCTTCGGCAGGTAGTCGTCGGCGCCGAGCTGCAGGCCGTGGACGCGCGAGGCGAGGTCGCCGCGGCCGGAGATGATGATGACCGGCACGCTGGAGGTGGCGCGGATGCGCTTGCACAGCTCGAACCCGTCGACGCCGGGCATCACCACGTCCATCAGCACCAGGTCGAGCGGGAGGGAGAGGAGGCGCTGCAGGGCATCCTCGGCGCCGTCGGCCTCGTGGATCTGGTGCCCGCCCTGCTGCTCGAGGACGAACCGCAGCATCTTGCGCGTGGTCAGGTCGTCGTCGACGACCAGGATGGTGGCTGGCATCCTGCTCCCCGTGCGTCGGTGAGGTGGCGCACCTTGGCGTTGCCCAAGGTTCTCCGAGACCGGCGCTCAGTATATGGAGCTTTTCCACGCCGCGCGCGGGCCGGCGCCCGGATCCTCTCGTCTCCGTGACGGCGGCGTAATAGGGTGGCCGTGCTCGGCAGTTCTGCCGGCAGAGATCCGAGATTTGGAGGGTGCGAGGACACCATGCAGTGGAAGAGGGTTCGGGTAATCGTGCTGTGGTCAGCGATGGTCGCGGCCCTGGTGCTGTCGAGCGGCGTGGCGTCGGCCGGTGGGAGCTGGACGTAGGCGCAACGGCCCGTAACAATCTGACGCCGTCTGTGCCGGGGCTGCGTTGCGCCCGGCTTGGGGCAGCGCGGTGCTGGCCGTAGAATGCCGCGGCCTGGGCCCTCCAGGCGGCGGCATTCGTGTTTGGCCTCCCCCGTAACGCCGGTATCCTGTGGCTGCTGGTCGCCAGCGCGGCGATCGCCGCGCTCGGCGCCAGCACCGTCGCCGCGCTGCGGGACCTGAGGCTCGCGCCGGCCGTCCTCCTCTTCGCGGTCGCGGGGGCGATCGCGGAGAGCTTCCGCGTCACCCAGGTTGGGTCGCGGCCTGGGCACCACGTGGAGACCACGGTCTCGAGCGCGGTCTACGTCGCCGCCGCGCTCGTCTTCCCGCTCCACTGGGCGGTCCTGGCCGTCGCCGCGGCTGTGGCAGTGTCGCAGCTGCTGGTGGCCCGGGTCACCTGGTTCAAAGCTGTCTTCAACATCTCACAGTTCGCCCTGAGCGCTGGCGTCGGCGCGCTGGTCTGGCGCCTGGCGGCGCCTGAAGCCAGCGTGCTGCGGCCGGAGTCCGTGCCGTGGCTGGTCGGGGCGCTGGCGGCCTACTTCGTCACCAACACCCTCCTCGTCTCGGCGATCGTCTCGTTAGCCGCGGGTGTGCCGGTTCGGCTGACCTGGTGGCGATGGAACCGGGGGATCCTACCGACGTGGCTGGGGATGTTATTCGTGGGCGTGCTCATCGCCGTGCTGTGGACGGTATCCCCCTGGACGGTGGCGCTGGCGGTGGTGCCGCTGGCGGCGCTCTACTACGCGCTGCGCAACAGCGTCACCCTCCAGACGCAGACGATCGACGCGCTCTTCCGCCTGGCCGACATCCTCGACGCCCGCGACACCTACACCCACGGCCACTCGCTACGGGTGGGCGAGTACGCGGAGCGGCTGGCCCTGGCGCTCGGCCGCTCCGGAGACGAGGCCTACCTCGTCTTCCTGGCCGGCCGCCTGCACGACATCGGCAAGTCGGCCGTCAAGCACGAGATCCTGCTGAAGCCGGGCCCGCTCGACTTCGACGAGCGGGACCACATGCGCACCCACGCTGCCGTTGGCGGGCTGATGCTCGGCCACTTCACGCTCTTCGAGGAGGTGGCGAAGTACGTGCGGAGCCACCACGAGCGCTGGGATGGCGGCGGCTACCCGGACGGGCTGAAGGGCGAGGCGATCCCGCTCGGGGCGCGCGTCATCGCCGTGGTGGACGCCTACGACGCCATGACGACCACCCGGCCGTACCGGGCGGCGCTGCCGCACGAGGAGGCGATGCGCCGGCTGCGCGAGGGCGCGGGCACGCAGTGGGACGCGCAGGTGGTGGCCGCCTTCATCCGGGTCGTGGAGGAAGAGGGGCCGCCCGCCGCCGTGCCGGTGGTTGCGCCGGCCAGCCCGGCCAGCGCGCCGCTGCCCAGCGTCGCCTGAGCGGCGCCCGGCTCACGTCCAGCTCACGACGGGCTCACAGGACAAGTCAGCGCGAGGCGCTACGCCGCCGCCGCGCTCGGCAGCGTGACGGGCGGGGCCTGGCGCACGAAGAGCGCGGCGCACAGGTCGCAGCAGCCGTGGCTGGCGAAGGCGAGCAGCGTCTTGGCCTGGATGCGGTAGCGGCCGTAGCGGTCGGCCACGCGGCGGCACCAGGCGCACTGGCGCACGAAGCCGTGCGCGTCGCGCGGGTACAGTTCCAGGATCGGTGCGTCCATGCGCGGGCACCCCCGTCGAGCTTGGTGGTGGGGCCATCCCTGGCCGCCACGCCATGGGTATCGGCCCTCCCCGCACGCTGGCCGAGCACGCGCGTACCGAATGCGCGCGCCGCCGGTACCGCACCCGGCGCTCCGCTGCGCCGGCGAGCGGTTCGCCCGGGCGCCAGAGGGCCCGCGAGAGGCTGGCTCTACCGGTACCGGCCCCCTCCGGGCCCCGGCGAGCGACTCGTCCGCGCCGCCATGGCGGTCGATGGCCCGTCCAGGGGGCCTGTTCTGCCGGTACGGGGGTGGCGTGGCGCCCTCTTCGCACCGGGTCCGCGCCGCGGGCGGGCGGCCGCCCGCCCGCGCCCGCCGAACCCCCACCCGTACGGCGGCTCCGGCGGGCAGAGCTCAGTAGGCGGCCAGCTCGGGCACGATGGCGACGTTCCGCGCTAGCGTGTTGCCCACCGGCGACGTCCGCACCGTCTCTGCCCAGACCTCGCGCAGCGTCGCCTCGGGGACCTGGGCCTGCACGTACAGCTTGGCCGTGATGATCCGGTAGCCCGGGTGGCCGCTGTCGCTCAGACCCAGGAAGGTGAGGATGTTGTCCAGCTCGCCGTCCAGCGCGATCTCGAGCTGCTGGAGGGCGATGCCGCGCTTGGTGGCGTTGAGCACGAAGCCGGTGGCCAGGCAGGCGCCCAGCCCGCTCAGGACGTACTCCACCGCGTTGGGCGCCTCGTCCTTGCCCACCAGGCTGGAGGGCTCGTCGACCACGAACGCGTGGTCGCGCACGAGCGCTCGGTTCTTGAAGCCGCCCAGCCACTGGACGCGGGCGGTCCAGCGGTTGAGGCCCTCGGCCGTCTCCGGCTGGGTGCGGATCGTCTCCACCGTTGCCTGGACCTCGCCCAGGTCCAGGCCATTCAGGGTGTCGGTCTGCGGCTGTGTCTGTGCCATGGTCGTCTCACCTCGCTGAGTCAGGCTGGAATAGGGGTTGCCCCGTAGGCCGCGCGGAGCTGGTGGGCGGCCTGGCTGATCCGCCGCAGCTTCTCCGTGGCTACCTGCGGGCTGTTCATGGGCCGCTCGGCGAAGGTCCCGAAGCCGCAGTCCGGGTTGAGGTAGACCTGCTGCGGCTCGAAGTACTGCAGCGCCTCCTCCACCTTCGCCACGATCGCGTCCGCCGTCTCCACCTCGTCCGTCCGCGGGTTCACCACCCCCAGGCCGATCTCGCGCGCCCGCGGGTACGGCGCGAACACGGCCAGCTCGCCGGCACGCGGGGTGGCGAACTCCAGCACGAGCTGGTCCACCTGCATGATCAGCAGGTACATCAGCAGCGGCTCGTAGGAGCCGCTGAGGAGGCTCTCCTCCTTGCGGCTCCAGTTGCCGCGGCAGACGTGCACGCCGAACTTCACGCCCTCGACGCCGCGGATGATGGCGTTCACCAGCCGCGTGGCCCACCGCAGCTCCTGGTCGGCGTTGCCCGAGGCGGCCGCCATGGAGGCGCACATGAAGGTGCGCTCCTGGGTGTCGGGCTTGAAGACGGTCTGGGTGAGCACGGGCTCGTCGAGCTGGATGAACGCCACGCCGGCGTCGCGCAGGGCGAGCACCTCCTGGCGCAGGATGGCGACGAGGTCCTCGGCCAGGCTCTCCTGGGTCGAGTAGACGCGGTCGGAGATCCCCTGGACCCACATGGAGCGAGCCAGCAGGTACGGGCCGGGCAGAGCCACCTTGATGGGCTTGTCGGTGTGGCGGCGGAGGAACTGGGCCTCGTCGAGCGCGAGCGGCAGGCGCGGCCGCAGCCTGTCCACCACCGTCGGATTCTTGATGGCGAAGGCCGGGGCGTCGAGCTGGCGCAGGGTCCGATCGAAGGCTGACTTGTTCTCGACATGCTCCATCAGCTCCGCCAGCGACATGAGCTGCACGCCTTCGAGCTTCTCGACCACGAAGGAGTAGAAGTTGTCGCGCCGCTGCTCGCCATCGCTCACGATGTCGACGCCGGCCTCCTCCTGGGCCCGCAGCGCCTCCAGAACCGCCCGGTCGGCCACCTCGTTGAACGCGGCGAAGGTGAGCTGGCCGGCCTGGCGCTGGCGCAGGGCCTCGAGC
>CAYSYM010000018.1:0-63161 GCA_964435115.1 uncultured Chloroflexota bacterium
CATCGCCGCCTGACGCCTCCCTGCCTCCGGCCGAACGGACGCCCACTCCTATGGGCTGGCGCCCCCAGACCCCCGAGACGAGCGGACGACCGATCCGAAACCGACAATCGTGAGACCCTGGGGGTTCGGGGGGTGCTGGCTGCGGGTTCAGGCGGCAGGCGAGGGACCTGCTCGCCGCGGGCTGGCGGCTGATGGCTCGCGGCCAGCCAGGCGCTTGAGCGCGGCCACGTTCTCGGCGTCCGGACCCTCGTTCGTGTAGCCCGGCACCTCCAGGATCCACGGGAGCTCCTTCAAGGCCGGGTGCCGGAGCATCAGCGCGAACGCTTCCTCGCCCAGGTGGCCCTTGCCAATATTCTCGTGGCGGTCGACCGCGCTGCCCAGCGGGACTTTCGAGTCGTTGGCGTGGACGACCCTCAGGCGCTCGAGGCCCACGTGGCGGTCGAGCTTCTCCAGCGCCGCCTCCAGGCCGTCCGGGGTCCGGAGGTCGTAGCCCGAGGCGAAGGCGTGCGCGGTGTCCAGGCACACGCCCATCCGCTCCGGCCGGCCGAGACTATCGAGGAGGAGGCCGAGCTGCTCGAAACGGGCTCCGAGGGTGTGGCCAGAGCCGGCCGAGTTCTCCAGCAGGATCGGCGTCGAGCCGCCACCGGCGAGCACCTCTTCGAGTGCCGCGATCACGTTCCGCTCCGCCTCGGCGAGCAGCTGGCCCTTCCCGGAGCCGACGTGCACCACCGCGCCCTGCAGCAGGCACCGGCCAGCCCCGGCAGAGCACGCTATCAGCGAGCCGATGGACCGCGCCCGAATCGTCGCCTCCGAGGAGGCCAGGTTGATCAGGTAGATCGCGTGGGCGAAGTTCGGGCCGATCCCCGCCTCGCGCGCTCGCTGCGCGAACCGCTCCAGCTCGTCGTCGGCGTGCTTCGGCTCCAGCCAGCGCTGAGGCGCGCTGAGGAATACCTGGACGCACTCCGCGCCGATGGCCTGGGCGCGAGCGATGGCGGTTGACAGCCCGCCGCTAGCGGAGACGTGGGCACCAAGGGGCATACCGATCCTGCGCACCGTGAGCTGGGTGAGACGTGCGAGCCATCGTACCCGACCCCCAACACTCAGCCCCTATACCCACGCTGGCCGCTCGCGGCAGGCTATTGCCTGCCGCCCACGCCGTCCAGCGCCTGGGCCAGGTCCGCCTCCAGGTCGTCGGCGTCCTCGATTCCGACCGAGAGGCGGATCAACCCGTCCCGAATGCCGATCGCCGCGCGCAGCTTGGGCGGGATGCTGGCATGCGTCATCAGGGCGGGCAGCTCGATCAGGCTCTCCACGCCTCCCAGGCTCTCCGCGAGCGTGAAGAGGCGCGTCGACTCGGCCACGGCCCTGGCGGCGTTCAGCCCGCCGCACACTTCGAAGGAGAGCATACCGCCGAAACCGCCCGGCATCTGCCGTTGCGCCAGGCCGTGCTGCGGGTGGCTCGGCAGGCCCGGGTAGAAGACGCGCTGGACGCCCGGGTGGCCTGCCAGGAAGCGCGCGATCCGTTCGGCATTGGCGCAGTGCTGGCGCATGCGCACGGCCAGCGTTTTCAGGCCGCGGAGCACCAGCCAGCTATCCATGGGCCCCGGCACGCCGCCCACCGCGTTCTGCAGGAACTTCAGCCGTTCGTACAGCTCGTCGCTTGACGTCACGAGCGCGCCGCCGACCACGTCGGAGTGGCCGCCCAGGTACTTGGTGGTGCTGTGGTGCACCACGTCAGCGCCCAGCTCCAGCGGCCGCTGGCAGTAAGGGCTGGCGAACGTGTTGTCGACGACCACGTGGATGCCACGCGGCCGGGCGATCTCGGCCACCGCGGCCACGTCGACCAGCTTCATCAGCGGGTTGGTCGGGCTCTCCAGCCAGATCAGCCGCGTCCGCTCCTGGACGGCCGCGGCGACATTCTCCGGCCGGGTGGCGTCGACGAAGCTGAAGTGCAGGCCGGCGCGCTCCAGGACGCGCCGGAACAGGCGGAACGTCCCGCCGTAGACGTCGTCCGCCACCACCACGTGGTCCCCGGACTCGAGCAGGTGCAGCAGCGTGTCCTCGGCGGCGAGGCCGCTCGCGAAGGCCAGCCCGTAACGCCCGCCTTCCAGCGAGGCGAGGCAGGCTTCGAGCGCCGTCCGGGTCGGGTTGGCGGTGCGCGAGTAGTCGTAGCCTTTGTGGACGCCTACGGCCTCCTGGGCGTAGGTGCTCGTCTGGTAGATCGGCACCACGACCGCGCCGGTCGCGGGGTCGGGCGCCTGCCCCACGTGGATCGCCCGGGTGGCGAAACCATCCTGTGAGCCCTCAGCGACCATCGGCCGTCCCGTGCGAGTGGCGGCGCAGCGGGTGCTGCGCGACGAACTCGAGGAGGTCCAGCTTGGTCACCACCCCCACCGGCCGATCGGCGTCCATCACCACCAGCGCCGGCGTCCCGCCGAGGAGGAGGTCGAACGCCTCGTCGATCTCCGAGTCGCTCTGGATCGCCGGGAACGGCGGGTCCATCGCCGCGCCCACGGCCGACTCGACCAGCCCCGGGTCGCGGTACACCTTGTCCAGCAGGGAGCGCTCCTGGATGGACCCGACCGGCACCTGCGCGTCGCCGTCGCCCTCCACCACGGGGAGCTGGCTGATGCCGTACCGCTGCATCGTGTCGATGGCCGAGCGGACCGAGTCGCTCGCATGCACCGCCACGAAGCGGGGGATGCCAGCCGGCCGGGCCCCCACCATCTCGCGCACGGCGTGGGCGGGGAACTGCTCCAGGAAGCCGTTGGCGCGCATCCACTCGTCGTTGTACATCTTGCTCAGGTAGTTGCGGCCTGTATCGGGCAGGAGCACCACGACGAGCGCGCCCGGGTTGTCGAGCTCGCGCGCCACGCGCAGCGCGGCGACGACGGCGGAGCCGGCCGAGCCGCCGACCAGGATGCCTTCCTCGCGCGTGACCCGGCGCGCCACCTGGAAGCTCTCCTTGTCGTCGACCACCTCGACGCGGTCGACCACGCGCATGTCCATGGTGGTCGGGTAGAAGTCTTCGCCGATACCCTCGACCTTGTAGATCTTCGGCGTGAAGCTGGGGCCCGCCGAGTAGATGGACCCTTCGGGGTCCGCCCCGACCACCTGTACCTCGGGGTTCTTCGCCTTGAGGTAGCGCCCAACGCCGGTGACCGTGCCTCCGGTGCCCATGCCTGCCACGAAGTGCGTAATGCGACCGCCCGTCTGCTCCCAGATCTCGGGCCCGGTGGTCGCCTCGTGGGCGGCCGGGTTGGCCGGGTTGAAGTACTGGTTGGGCTGGAACGCGCCCGGAATCTCACGCGCCAACCGGTCGGCCACGCTGTAGTAGCTCTGCGGACTCTCACGCGCCACTGCCGTCGGGCAGACCACCACGTCCGCGCCGTAGGCGCGGAGGAGGGCGATCTTCTCGCCAGACATCTTGTCGGGCATGACGAAGATGCAGCGGTAGCCCTTGATCGCGGCGGCGATCGCCAGCGCGTGGCCGGTGTTGCCGCTGGTCGGCTCGACGATCGTCCCGCCCGGACGCAGCAGGCCGGCCCGCTCGGCGGCCTCGACCATCGCCAGCCCGATGCGGTCCTTGACCGAGCCGCCGGGGTTCAGGCTCTCCACCTTGGCGGCGACGGGGGTCCGGCACGAGCCCACGACACGCCGAAGCCGCACCATTGGCGTGTGGCCCACCGCCTCCAGGATGTTGTCGAGGATCTGCTCGGCCATGGCGAAGCCAGCATACCCCTGTTCAGGCGCGGCGCGTAAGATGCGCTGCGCCTCTCGGGTGCGCTTCGCTATGCTGCGCCCGTGCCTCCAGCCACGCCGAGCCCACCGGTCGAGATCGAGCCTGAGCGTGCGGCCGCCGTCCAACAGCTGCTCTTGGCCTGGTTCGACCGGCTCGGGCGCGACCTCCCCTGGCGGTCCACCCGCGACCCGTACGCGATCCTCGTCTCCGAGGTGATGCTCCAGCAGACCCAGGTCGACCGCGTGATCCCCCGGTGGTACGCCTGGCTGGATCGGTTTCCGACCCTGCAGGCGCTGGCGGCGGCCTCGCGCTCCGACGTCATCCGTGCCTGGCAGGGGCTGGGGTACAACCTGCGGGCAGTCCGCCTGCACGAGATCGCCCGGCAGGCGGTCGAGCGCTTCGGAGGCTGCCTGCCCGGCACGCTCGACGGCCTGCTGGCCCTGAAGGGCATCGGCCACTACACCGCCGGCGCCGTCGCCTGCTTCGCCTACGGCCAGCCAGTCGCGCTGGTGGACACGAACGTGCGACGTGTGCTCGGGCGCGTCTTCCTCGGGCTGCCGCTGGCGGGGCCGGAACAGGAGCGGGCAGTGGTGGAGGTAGCCGAGCAGACGCTGCCGGCGGGCGAGGCGTACGCCTGGAACCAGGCGCTGATGGACCTGGGTGCCAGGATCTGCACAGTCCACCGGCCGGCCTGCCTGGTGTGCCCGCTGGCCACCGCGTGCGCGGCGGCCCCGTGGATGAGCGCGTGGCCCGAGCAGCGGCGCCAGCGCCTGCGCGAGGCGCGCGCCACGTACGCCACCGCGCAGCGCCGGCAGTCCGAGGAGAGCCGCTACTACCGCGGCCGGCTGGTGGACGCGGTGCGGGCGCTGGAGCCGGGTGAGACCGCGAGCCTCGGTGAGCTGGCACCACGGGTGGGAGAAGGGGCAGCGCGTGGCCTGGGCGGGCCAGACCTGGCCTGGCTGGCCGGACTGGCCCGGAAGCTCGCGGCGGACGGGCTACTCAGTCTGCGTGGCGACCTGGCCGGCGACCCCGCGGCCCTGCGCGTCACACTCCCGGAGTAGCCCCTGCACGCCGTCCCGCACGAGCGGTGCGAGCTTCACCCAGTGGTCGTCAAGCGCGTCCCGTTCGCCGGCGGCCAGGTCGCCGTACCGCCGCCGTTCGGGTCCAAACAGGAGCAGGCCTGGCAGCCAGAAGCCGGCCGGGACGTGGCGCGGGTCGTACGTGGTGGCGACCTCCCGGGGTGCGCCGACGGCTTCCCAGGAGGCGAGCAGGCGGCTGTCCGCTCGCGCGAGTGCGGCCGCCTCCACGTGGAACGCCACCCGGTCGGACCCGCGCACGTCACGCAGCAGCTCGAGCAGGTGATGCGCGCGCTCTTCATCCGTCGCCTCGTCGCCGGCGGCACGCCGGGTTCGCGTGGAGCGCCACCGGTCGCCGAGCGCGGGAATGTGGAGCCCGCCATCGCTCGCCAGGGTCGCCAGGCCGGAGCGCAGCGCCCACGCGCGGGCCTTGGCCTCCGCGTTCGCCCGGTGCGACCGCTCACCCTCCGCGGCATCGGGCGGCGGACCAGCATCGGCGGGCGTGGCGATCTCCAGGTCCAGCTCGCGCAGGATCGCCCGCAGACGCAGCAGCTTGGCCGGGTTGCTGGTGCCGATAAGCAGCTTCGGCGTCATCAGCCCCGGAACAATCTGCCTACCAGGAGGCCGAGTGCTGCCCCGGCCGCGATGTCGGATGGGTAGTGCAGTCCGGCCGCTACCCGCGTGACCGCCAGGCCCCAGGCGGCCGCACGCATGAGGCGGCTGATGGGCGCGCTGGCCGGCCGGGCGATGGTGGCCATAGCCACCGCCGCGGCGACGTGGCGTGACGGGAACGATCGGTGGGGCGCATGGTCGACCAGCTCCTTCACCGGGTCCAGGCGGACGAAGGGCCGGGTGCGGCGCCAGGTGCGTCCGACGCCCTCCACCAGGGCGTAGACGGCGGCGACCGCGGCAAGCATCCTGAGCGAGGCGCGCCACCGCCCCCCCAGCCCCAGCAGCACCATGAGGGCGATCTCGGTCGCCGCGAGCCCGGTAGCCCCAGCCGCCACTGCCTGCGAGACCGCCCGCGAGCGTCGGGTCAGTCCGTTCAGCTCGCGCGCCAGCGCATGGTCCACCGCCACCAGGAGCTGCATGGCGCGGAGTGTAGCGATCCGCGGATCGCCCGCTCGCGGCAGGCGTTCAGGAGCGGTCCAGGTGCGGAGGTGAGGCGGCGAGGGTGCCGCGGCGGGCGGTGATGCGGGTGGTGTTGAAGCCGAGCCAGTGCATGCGGCCGAGGTGGCGGGCATGCTCGACCTTCATGCAGCGGTCCATGACCACCGCCAGGCCGCCCCGCTCCGCGATCTCAGCGCCCTCGAAGCTGACCACGCCGAACTGCAGCCACAACGCCTTCGCCCCAATCGCCACGGCCTCGCGGGCGACGCCGGGCACGGCGTTCGGCGCGCGGAAGACATCCACCACGTCCACCGGGAAGGGGATGGCGTGCAGGCTCGGGTAGCTCGTCTCGCCCAGGATCGTCCGCTCACGTGGGTTGATGGGCACGACCCGGTAGCCGTGCCGCTGCAGGTAGAAGGCGACGAAGTTGCTGGGCCGCAGCTCGTTCGGCGACAGACCGACCACGGCGACGACCCGGGTGGGGTGCAGGATCGCCTTGATCGTGCGCTCGGCCTGGTAGCGGGCAGGGACGAGCGGCGTCGGCGCGGGCGAGGGATGCGTCACGGAACGGCCTCCGGGCCACGGCGCGGGGCCCGAGCCGCCGCGCGGGCCGCGCCGTTCACGCGCTCCGTCGCAGCCGCCGCGCGGAGGCCCTTCTCAAGGTCCCAGATGAGGTCGTCGAGCGTCTCCAGGCCCACCGAGAGGCGGATGGTGCCGGCGGTTATCCCGGCGGCAAGCAGCTCGGCGTCGGAGAGCTGGCGGTGGGTGGTGCTGGCGGGGTGGATGACCAGGCTCTTGGCGTCGCCCACGTTGGCCAGGTGGCTCCACAATTGGAGCGCCTCGATGAACGCTCGGCCCGCCTCACGCCCGCCCTTCAGGTCGAACGCGAACACGGCGCCGGCGCCGCGTGGCAGATACTTCTCCTGCAGCGACTTGAACGGGCTGTTCTCCAGGCTCGCGTAGCGCACCCGCTCCACCCGCGGGTGGAGCTGGAGGAAGCGCGCCACGCCGAGCGCGTTCTGCACGTGCCGCTCCATGCGCAGCGGCAGGGTCTCCAGCCCCAGCAGGAACAGGAAGGCGTTGAAGGGGCTCAGGCACCCGCCCAGATCGCGCAGCGACTCGGCGCGCAGCTTCATCAGGTACCCGTACATGCCGAACGTCTCGTGAAACGCCAGTCCGTGGTACGCCGGCGATGGGTCGGCCACGAGCGGGTAGCGGCCGTTGGACCAGTCGAAGGTGCCGGCTTCGACCACCACGCCGCCGATGCTGGTGCCGTGGCCGCCGATGAACTTGGTGGCAGAGTGGACCACGATGTCCGCGCCCCACTCGATCGGCCGACACAAGTACGGCGTGGCGAACGTCGAATCGACCATCAGCGGCGCGCCGTGGGCGCGGGCCACCTTTGCCACGGCCTCGAGGTCCAGCACGTTGCCGCCAGGGTTGCCGATGGTCTCGCCGTACAGCAGCTTGGTGTTCGGCTTGAGCGCGCTCTCCCAGGCGGAGAGGTCGTCAGGGTCGACGAACGTCAGCTCGAGCCCGAGCTTGCGCGACAGGTGCTTGAGCTGTGTCACGCTGCCACCGTACAGCGCGCTGGACGCCACGATGTGGTCGCCCGGCTGGAGCAGCGTGAAGAAGGCCGCGGCCTGAGCCGCCAGACCGCTGGCGAACGCCACCCCGCCGACACCGCCCTCGAGGCTGGCGACGCGCTCCTCGAACGCGGCCGTGGTGGGGTTCATGATGCGCGAGTAGGTGTTGCCGTACTCCTGGAGGTTGAAGTACGCCGCCGCGGCGTCGGCGTCCTCGAAGACGTAGCTGGTGGTCTGGAAGATGGGCACCGCGCGAGCGCCCGTGTAAGGGTCCGGGCGCTGCCCGGCGTGGATGGCGCGCGTGTCGAAGCCGAAGGCGTGCGGGCCTTCCGCTGCTCGGCCGTCGGACCTGCTGCTCGTCGACATATCGCCTCGGATTGTCCTCGACGCGGGGGTCAGCAGCCCAGCGGCCACCTGGTCCAGGTGGCCGCGCTGGCCGGCTCGGCGGTGGTGTGCCCGCGCATGAGCGCGAGGAAGCGCTCGATGAGCGGGACCATCTTCACCTCTTCGAGCAGGAAAGAGTCGTGGCCGTAGGACGCCGGGAGCACGTGGTGCTCAACGTCTTTGCGGTGGGCGTGCAGCGCCTGCACGATCTCCTCCGAGTCGCGCGAGGGGTAGAGCCAGTCGGACGAGAAGGAGATGAGCAGGAAGCTCGCCCGCGCGTCACGCAGCGCACGCTCGAGCGAGCCGCCACCGTGCGAGCGGGCGAGGTCGAAGTAGGTGAGCGCGCGCGAGATGACGAGGTAGCTGTTGGCATCGAAGCGGGCGGCGAAGCCGGCCCCCTGGTGACGTAGGTAGCTCTCCACCTGGAAGTCGGCCTCGTCGAGTGAGTACGAGTAGGCGCCTCGGTCCTGGAGGCGGCGGCCGAACTTCTCCTGCATGCCCTGGGCAGACAGGTACGTTACGTGCCCGACCATGCGCGCGAGGCCGAGGCCGCGCGCCGGCGCGCGGCCGGTGCTGTAGTAGCGTCCGCCCTGCCAGTCCGGGTCGGCCATGATGGCGTTTCGGGCGATCGCATTCCACGCCACCCCCTGCGCGCTGAGGTGCGCGGTGCTGGCGATGGGGATGCAGCCGCGCACGGCGTCGGGGTAGGCCACCGCCCACTCGAGCGCTTGCATGCCACCGAGCGAGCCGCCGGCGACCGCCAGCAGGCGCTGGATGCCCAGCACCTCGCGCAGGAAGGCGCGCTGGGCGCGCACCATGTCGCCCACGGTCACCACCGGGAACGCCGGCCCGTACGGCTCGCCGGTCGTGGGGTTGATCGAGGAGGGGCCCGTCGAGCCGCGGCAGCTTCCGATGAGGTTGGTACAGACCACGAAGTAGCGATCGGTGTCGAAGGCCTTGCCGGGGCCGATCATGCCGTCCCACCAGCCGAGGCCGCCGCGTGGGCGGACGCCACGCTCCTCGGCGCCGAAGCCGTCGACCGCGCTCGGGGCGTCGGGCTCCTCGCTCCAGCCGGCGGCGTGCGCGTCGCCGCTGAGAGCGTGGCAGACCAGCACCACGTTGTCGCGGGCGGGTGAGAGCCGGCCGTACGTCTCGTACGCGATGCGCACCGGCGCGAGCACCCTGCCTGAGTCCAGCGGCAGCGGGTCGGCGAGATCGGCACACCGCGTGCTGACCAGGCCCACCGAGCCGCGGGCGGCTTCCTCCCGGCTTGCCTCGGGCAGCCACGGCGGCCGGGCGAGGCGGTGCGTTGCCGTGGCAATGGGCCCGGCCTCTCCGAAGCGACGGCCAGCGTCCGTCTGAGATCGCGGGCCGGGCAGCGGCGTAGCGCGATCGTCCGAGGGCGCTGGCGAGTCGGGGACCGACATGCTCATGCTGGGAGGGGGCGAACGGTGGCGGCTGGCTGTCGTTCGAGGTGGAGCGCCTCAAGCAGGCGGGCGCGGAGCGCAGCCAGGGCAGGGTCACGGCGGTCGCGCGGGCGCGGGCGGCCCACCGGGAGGTCGTGCTGCACCCGGGCCGGACGCTCGGTGAGGAGCACCACGCGGTCGGCCAGGTAGACCGCCTCGTCCAGGTCGTGGGTCACGAGCAGGAGGGTGGGGCGGTAGCGGGCCCAGGCTGCGAGCAGGTGGTCCTGGAGACGCATGCGGGTGAAGGCGTCCAGCGCGCTGAACGGCTCGTCCAGCAGCAGCACCTGTGGCTCGGCCACCAGCGCCCGTGCCAGCGCGACGCGCTGGGCCATGCCGCCGGAGAGGTGCTTGGGCAGGGCTCGCGCGTGCTCCGCCAGGCCCACCACGGCGAGCGTCTCGCCCACCAGCACCTCGGCGCGGGCCGAGCCACGGTCCGGCAGGCCGAAGGCGACGTTCTCCGCGACTCGCAGCCAGGGGAAGAGGCGCGGCTCCTGGAAGACCACGCCCACGGCCGGGTTGGGGCCACACACGTGGAGGTCGCCGACGCGAACCTCGCCCTTGTAGCGGATGTCCAGGCCGGCCACCAGCCGCAGCAGCGTGCTCTTGCCGCAGCCACTTGGACCGACGAGAGCGACGATCTCGCCGGCGGCGACTGCCAGGTCCACACCTCCCAGCACGGGCGCCTCGGCGTAGCGTTTGCGCAGCCCCTGCAGGGCAAGCGGCTGGCTCACGGGCGCGCTCGCGTGGCGCTGGACGCTGCCGCCCGCTCCGCCAGGGAGACGGGGTCGCTCACGAGGGTGTCGCGCCAGCCCAGGAGGCGATCTTCGACGCTCCTCAGCGCGGTGTCGGCAAGCTTGCCCAGAGTGGCCAGGGCGAGCATGGCGACCAGCAGCAGGTCCACGCGGGCGGTGTTCTGGCTGTCGGTGAGCAGGAAGCCCAGCCCGCGTGTGGAGGCGATCATCTCGGCCACGACCACGAACAGCCATGCCTGGCTCATCCCCAGCCGCAGGCCGGTGAGCAGACTGGGTAAGCTGGCTGGCAGGATGATGCGGCACGCGATCTCACCCCAGCCGAGGTTGTAGATGCGGCCGACCTCCACCAGCTTGCGGTCGACCCCGCGCACCCCGGCCACCAGGTTGACGTAGACCGGGAAGAACGCGCCGATGGCGATGAGCGCCACCTTGGGTGGCTCGTCGATGCCCATCCAGAGCACGAGCAGCGGCGCCCAGGCCAGGGTGGGCACGGTTCGCACCGCCTGGAGGGTGGGGTCCAGGAAACGGTCGGCGGCGTGCGAAAGGCCGACGATCGTGCCGAGCGCCAGAGCGAGGCTGGCGCCGAGAGCGAAGCCGACCAGGACGCGCGTGGTGGTGGCGACCACGTGCGCCTGCAGCAAGCCGCGCTCGAGGAGGCTGAGGCCCGCGCCAAGCACCTCCGGCGGGGGTGGGAGCTGGTAGGCTTTGAAGACACCGAACGCGACGGAGCCCTGCCAGAGCGCGAGGAGCAGGGCTGGCAGGACCCAGCCAGCGGCGGACGGACGCCGGCTGGGGAGGCGAGTGGGCGGCGCGACCAGGCGGCGCGCGACGACGCGAACGGGCACGGGACTTACCGGCCCACTGCCTGCTGCGCGTAGGTCGGCTCGAAGAGCGTGCGGAGCGCCTGGTCCGGGTCGGCCCCGTCCTTGACCAGCCGCTCTGCCTTGAGAATCGGGACCACCGCCGCGAGCGCCCGGCGCTGCTCCTCACCCGGGACGGGATCGTGCTGGAGGTTCATCCGCTCCAGCAGCTCGCGCCGCGCGACCTGCAGGCTGATGTTGGACTCCTCGGCCAGGATCCGCGCCGCCTCCTCGCGGTTCTCGAGCGTCCACTGCCGCGCGCGCTCGTACAGTTGGATGACCGTCCGCGTCGCCCCGGGGTTCGCCTGCAGGAAATCCTCGCGCGTGTTGAGGGTGCCGTAGGTGTTGAAACCGCGATTGCGGTACAGCAGGCGACTGCCGGCCTCGAGCTCGCTGGCAGCCATGTACGGGTCGAGACCCGCCCAGGCGGCCACGTCGCCCCGCTCAAGCGCGGCGCGGCCGGCGTCGTGCTGGACGTTGACGATCTCGACGTCGGCCTGGCTGAGGCCGTTCTCGCCCAGCGTGCGCAGCAGGAAGAAGAATGGGTCGGTGCCCTTGGTGGCGGCTACCTTCTGGCCCTTGAGCTGCCTGGGGTCCGTGATGGGCGAGTCCCTGGCGACGACGAGCGCGGTCCACTCTGGCTGCGCGTAGACGTAGACCGTCTTGAGCGGGGTGCCGTTGGTGCGTTCGAGGAGCGCCGCGGCGCCGGCGGTGGAGCCGAAGTCGACGGCGCCGGAGCGGACGAACTCATTGGCCTTGTTGGAGCCGCCGCTGAGGACCCACTTGACGGCGGTGCCGTCGGCCTTGAAGGCTTCCTCAGCCCAGCCCATCTTCTTCAGCACGAGCGACGTCGGGGAGTAGTAGGCGTAGTCGAGGCGAATCTCGGCCAATCTGGGCGAGGCCGGCGCGCAGGCGGCCAGGGCCGCGGCGAGGGCCAGGGCGCCGATGGGTAGGGCCGTGCGCACGAGACGCGGGACCGGCATGGTGGAAGCTCCCTCCCGACCGACGAGGCCGACTACTACGTAGTACGTAGCCGAGCAGGTGAGCCAGCCCGGGCCCGCCCCGGTGTGGCTGTCACGAGTGTCCGACTCAACTACTCGACTATCCGCCAGCCTACCCGCTGGCGCGGCGCAGTGTCAAGGACCCAGTTACCCCAGAATCCGTGGGTGCGAGTTCGATTCGTTCACCCAGAAGGTGACACTTTCAATCTGGAATCCACGGATTGGGGGAGTGGTGGTCGACGAGAGGGCGTCCGGTCGCGCCGGCGCTGGGAGGCGGCTTGGCATCTGCGGGAAGCGGCTGGCGCCGTTCCTGGAGCGGGCGCCCCGGGCGGGAAGGGTGCGCCTGGTGGGCCGACGGCCGCTCGCTCCGGCCAGGGTGAGCAGCCCGGGCGTTGCGGGGGCGTCACGATCGTCGCGCACGCCTGACGCGTGGTGTGACATTCTCTGCGCCCGCCCGTAGGGATGACATAACATCGTCACTCCCGGCTTGGAGGTCTCCGGCCGGTACTAATGGCCCCCGGCGCCCGGTTGACTTTTCGGCGAGCGGGGGGCACGGTACCTGCAGACGCCCTGCAACCCCGGGACTGGGACGGAGACCAAGCGCCGTGGCCATGGACGCGGACGAGCTACGCAAGCTTCTCAAGGAGGCCGGTCTCGATGTTGAGCGGACGCACGGCGACGATGCGCTCCTCGTCGGCTGGCCCGCTCCGGACATCGCAGCGGGCGAGGGGGACGGGGTGGACGAGCGGGAGACGCTCGCTCCTGCCCGGAGCCTCGGGCGAGGCACTGAGGGGGAGAGCCTTCCCACTAGTACCGCCATCTACTTCCGAGACATCTCCTCGGTCACTCTGCTCACCGCAGACGAGGAGGTACAGCTCGCCCAGCAGATCGAACGGGGCGAAGATGCCAAGCGGATCCTGCGGCACCACCCGAGGTTGAGTGAGGAGCGGCTCGACCAGCTCGACCGGCTCGTCGCCGAGGGCGAGCAGGCACGCAGCCGACTGACGGAGAGTAACCTGCGGCTCGTGGTGAGCGTGGCACGCAAGTACCTCAACCGCGGCCTGCCCCTGCTGGACCTGATCCAGGAGGGGAACATCGGCCTCGCGCGCGCCGTCGAGAAGTACGACTGGCGCAAGGGCTATCGCTTCAGTACCTACGCCTACTGGTGGATCCGCCAGGGCATGACGCGGGCCCTGGCCGAGCAGGCACGTTCCATCCGTGTGCCGACCCACATGGTGGCGGCGATCGGCGACGTGTACAAGGTCTCGCGCGACCTCCAGCAGGAGCTGGGGCGCGAGCCACGCCTGGCCGAGGTGGCGGACCGGCTGGGGCTGAGCGCGGACCGCGTGCGCGAGATCCTGCAGTCGACGCGCCAGCCAGTCTCGCTGGAGACGCCGCTGGGCGACGAAGGCTCCAGCACCCTCGGCGACCTGATCGTCGACCGGGGCGTGAGCGCTCCGCATGACGTGGCCGCGCACGCGCTGCTGCGGCGGCACATGGAGGACGCGATGCAGGTCCTCACCCCGCGGGAGCGCCAGGTGCTGCGGCTGCGCTACGGGCTCGACGACGACCGCGACTGCACGCTGGGCGAGATTGCCGATGTGCTTGGCGTCACCAGCGAGCGCGTCCGCCAGATCGAGGGCTCGGCGCTCTCCAAGCTGCGCCAGCCCAAGCTGCGCCACAAGCTGCGCGAGTACCTGGACGAGTACGTCGCCTGACCGGCTGCGCCTGGACCTCCTGCTCGTCCGGCGCGGGCTCGTGGAGACGCGGGAGCGGGCGCAGGCCCTGGTCCTGGCGGGAGCGGTCGTCGTCGCCGGCCGGCCCGCCACCAGACCGGGCCAGCCGGTCGCAGCGGACGCGGAGATCCTGGTGCGCAGTGTGGCGTCGCCGTACGTCAGCCGCGGGGCGCACAAGCTGGGGGCGGCGCTCGACCACTGGGGGATCGAGGTGGCCGACCGCGTCGCGCTGGACGTCGGCGCCTCCACCGGGGGGTTCACCGACCTGCTGCTCCAGCGAGGCGCGCGGAAGGTGTACGCCGTCGACGTCGGCTATGGGCAACTGCACTACCGGCTGCGGAAGGACCCGCGCGTCGTGGTGATGGAGCGGACCAACGTCCGCCATCTGGAGGCGCTGCCCGAGGAAGCCGACCTCGCGGCGGTGGACGTCTCGTTCATCTCGCTGCGGCTGGCGCTCCCGCCCGTGTTCCGGCTGGTGCGGCGCGACGCGCCGATCGTGACGCTCGTCAAGCCGCAGTTCGAGGCGGGTCGGCGGCAGGTGGGCCGAGGGGGCGTCGTGCGCGACCTGGCCGTCCACCGGGAGGTGCTCACCAGCCTCGCCGCCTGGTCGGCCGAGCAGCCGTGGCGCCTGGCGGACGTGATCGCCTCGCCCCTCACGGGCGCGGCTGGCAATGTCGAGTTCCTGGGCCTGTGGCGCGCGGGCGCCCCCCTGGTGGCCGGCGCGGCCATCGACCGGGCGCTGGCCGATTCCGCACGCCCGCTGGCGGGTCCACGATAATTCACGCGTCGTGGGCCATGCTCGCCCAGCTCGCCATCCGTAACTTCGCCATCATCGACCGCCTCGACCTCGCGTGGGAGCCGGGGCTGAACGTTATTACGGGCGAGACCGGTGCAGGGAAGTCGATCATCATCGACGCCGTCGGCGCGCTGCTGGGCGACCGATTAGGGCCAGAGGCGGTCCGGACGGGCGCGGACCGGGCCCTCATCGAGGGCGTCTTCCTGGTGGGCGATGCGCCCGACGGCGAGCTGGGCGCAGCCCTGGCCGAGTACGGCTTGGAGGCCGAGGACGGCGCGTTGATCGTCAGCCGCGAGGTTGCGGCCGCGGGCGGGCGCGGCGGGGCGCGGGTCAACGGTCGATCGGTCCCGCTGGCCGTGCTTCAGCAGCTCGGCGAGCAGCTCGTGGACGTGCACGGCCAGAGCGAGCACATGGCCTTGCTGCGCGTACGGGAGCACCTGGGCTACCTGGACCGCTACGCGGGCGTGCTCCCCGAGCGCGCGCGCGTGAGCGCCCTGGTGCGAGAGCTCCGGGCGGTGCGTGAAGAGCGGCAGCGGGTGCTCGCCGACGCGCGCCAGGCGGCGCGACAGCAGGAGATGCTCCGCCACGAGATCGCCGAGATCGAGCGCGCGGCGCTGCGCCCGGGCGAGGAAGAGGAGCTACAGGCCCAGCGGACCCGGCTGCGGCACGTGGAGCGACTCCGCCAGGCAGCGACGCGGGCGTGCGAGGCGCTGGGCGGCGCCGAGACGGAGGGCGGGGACCGCGCCGGCGCGGTCGACCTGCTGGGCGAGGCTGTCGTGGCCTGCCAGGAAGGGGCGCAGTTCGACCCTGCGCTCGGCGCTGAGGTGGAGCGGCTGAACGCGGCCTTCGAGCAGGCCGAGGAGACGGCGCTGCGGCTGCGCAGCTACCTGGACACGATCGAGGCGGATCCGAACGCGCTGGAGCGGGTCGAGGAGCGGCTGTTCGCGATCGCCGACCTGAAGCGGAAGTACGGCGAGAGCGTGGCCGAGATCCTGGCCTACCTGGAGCACGCCCGCCGCGGGGTGGAGGGCTTCGAGCACCGCGCCGAGCGCCTGGCCGAACTGGAAGCGCGTGAGCGCGCGCTCCTGGAGCAGGTGGCCGGGGAGGCAGGCGCGCTCTCTCGCCAGCGCGCGGCGGCGGGCCAGCGGCTGGCCGCAGCCGTCGAGCGCGAGCTGGCCGACCTCCAGATGGGCGGGACTCGGTTCGTGGTGTCGATCACGCAGGCCGAGGACTCCGGCGGCGTGCCGGTGGACGGGCGGCTGCTCGCGTTTGGCGAGACGGGCGTGGACCGGGTGGAGTTCCTGATCGCGCCGAACGCGGGCGAGGCGCCCAAGCCGCTGGCGAGGATCGCCTCCGGCGGCGAGCTAGCCCGGACAGCCCTGGCGCTCAAGACGATCCTGGCTCGCGCGGACACGCGCTCGACGTTGATCTTCGACGAGGTGGATGTCGGCGTCGGCGGCCGCGCGGCGCCGGTGGTGGGCCAGAAGCTGTGGGCGGTCGCCGCGGGCGGCCACCAGGTGCTGTGCGTGACGCACCTACCGCAGGTGGCCGCCTACGCCGACCGCCACTGGGTTGTCGCCAAGCAGGAGCAGGACGGTCGAACGCGGGCGGCGGTGGGCGCACTCGCGCTCGATGAGAGCGTGGAGGAGCTGGCGGCCATGCTCGCCGGGGCAGCCACCGAGAGCGCGCGGCAGAGTGCGCGCGACCTGCTGCAGCGCTCCGCGGCCTACAAGGCCCGGGCAGCGACGCGCCAGCCACAGGCAGCCACGCGCTGAGCCGGCCGCCCACCGCCCGGGCCCGTCCTCCCCGGCCCGGCTCCCGGCAGTGGATGGTCAGGGCTCGTCGTGGATCGGCTCGCCGCCCGGTGCGATGGCGAAGGCGGGCGTGCCGGGCGGTGGGAGCGCCTGGCGGCCGTTGGCGCGGCCGTTGCTGCGGTTGTCGGCCTGCGCCACGATGGCGTAGACCTCGTCGCCGTTCAGGGAGTGCTTCTCGATGAGCGCCTCGGCCAGCGCCACCACGGCGGGCCGGTGTTCTTCCAGCAGCAGCTTGACCCGCTTGAAGTTCTGGTCGAGGAGCCGCTCGATCTCGCGGGTGCCGTTGCCTCCGACGCCCGCACCGCCAAATAGGCCGCCGCCGAGGCCGGCCACGGAGACGAGCGAGCCGTTCATGCCGAAGTGGCGCAGCATCCGCTCGGCGATGCGGGTCGCCGCGGCCAGGTCGCCGGACGCGCCCGACATCTCCTCGCCCAGGAAGAGCTGCTCGGCCGCGCGGCTCGCCAGGGCGATCTGGATCTGCGCCAGCAGCTCCTCCTTCGTCTCGGTGTGGATCTCCTCGATCGGGCGGTAGGCGACCAGCGCCTCGGCTCCGATGTCGTGGCGTGCCTCGATGGTGGCGCGCGCCACCCGGAGCCGCTTGAGCAGCTTCACGGCGGCGACGGCGTGGCCGGCCTCGTGGTAGGCCAGACGGCGCTTGTCGGCCTCCGTCAT
Organism: uncultured Chloroflexota bacterium; assembly: GCA_964435115.1. Classification (GTDB taxonomy): domain Bacteria; phylum Chloroflexota; class UBA6077; order UBA6077; family CF-72; genus CAYSYM01. The sequence continues at coordinate 16,996 of CAYSYM010000018.1, forward strand.
ACCGATAATGGGGATGCGCAGGCCCCACTCGTACGTCTCGAGCGCGAAGCGGAAGTCGTCGTAGTCCATGGCCTCACGGCCCTCCCAGACGGCGTGGACCACGGCCTCGTTCACGACGTGCTTGACCTGGACCGGGGTGTAGCCGACCGTCTCGGCCACCATCTGGTCGATGGGCAAGTCGGCGTGCTTGACCTTGGAGAGGTAGTACTCGAGCACCTCGCGGCGGCCTTCGTAGGAGGGCGCGCCAACGCGAATCTGGCGGTCGAAGCGGCCCGGGCGCAGCAGCGCCGGATCGAGGACGGAGACGAGGTTGGTGGCGGCGATCGTCAGGACGGGTGGCTGTTCCGAGCGCTTACTGCGGACGCCGAACCAGCGCAGCATGCGGTCCTTCCAGCTATCGCGGGGGAGGGGATCCATCTGGTTGAGCAGCTCGTTGAGCGCGCCCCCGCCGCCGCCCATGAGTGGACCCATCATGCCACCCATCTGCCCGCCCGCGCCGGAGCGTGACTGGCCGATGGCGTCGATCTCGTCGATGAAGAGAATGCAGGCGCCGTACTTGCGGGCCAGCTTGCGCCCCTTGCCGTACAGACTCATGACCCGTAGCACGTCCATCCCCCAGAACATGCCGCGGACGCTGGGCGCCGACAGGTAGCCGAAGGGGACGCCTGCCTCCGTGGAGATAGCCTGGCCGAGGTAGCTCTTGCCGGTCCCCGGCGGCCCTTCCAGCAGGAGGCCACGGATGGGCTGGCCGCCCATCTGCTTGAACTTCTTCACGCCACGCAGGAGGGTCACCACCTGGTTCGCCGACTCGAGCACCTCGGGGTTGCCCTTGTAGTCCTTGAAGCTCACGCCGGTTTCGCCGGGCATGACCCAGTAGATGCGCGGCCGCCCGATGAACCAGAAGAGGGCGACGAACTGAATCACGATGAAGACGATCGCGAAGACGATCTGGAAGAGCATCGCCAGGATGGCGAGGATGATCGGCCCCCAGTCATCCCAGCGCGGCGCCACAATGCCGAACGCGACGAAGGCGAGGATCCCCAGGATGAACAGCGTTCGCAGGATGGCGCCGATTCGGTTGAGGACCGCGTCGATCTTGCGGTCGAGCTCGTCGTAGCCGTCTTCCTTCTGGACTTCGAGGGCGCGATGTCTGGCAGCTTCACTGGCCATCGGCGGCCTCCTTACTGGATCTTCTCGATCTTGCCGGCGCGATCGAGGGTGAACGTGTATGGGACGTACGCAACGTCAGCCTGTGGCTGCGGACGCACCGCCACGAGGTAGAACTGGACGCTCGTGCCATCGGGGAGGATCCGTCCGCCGATGTAGGTGGCCTCCTCCAACCTGATCCCTCCCTGTCGCGCGGCCTGCACCTGCAGCGCGATGGCGTCGAACGACCCGCCCTGGCTGAGCAGCCGTTGCCGCGCCTCTTCGCTCAGGCTGTCCCAGATAAGCTGGGCGTTGTACTCGCGGTTCCCGCGCAGGTAGGCTTCCGTGGCGCCGGGCTCGCCCTCCGAGCGGGCGAGCGGTGTGCCGACGTTCGGAAGCCCCAGCCGGCCGCCGGCGGCGATGGACAAGACCAGCGCGGTGGCCACGACGGCGACGACCACCACGGCGGCTCCGAAGAGCGCGGGCGGCCGCACGAGGAAGAAGCGAATCGTGCGGACGAGAAGGCGCCGGAGTGCGCGTCCCATGAGTCGTCGGATGGGTCCCCTTCAAGCCCCTCGGCGGCGCGGGCCAGCGCCGCGCAGGCTCCGGCAGAAGCCTAGGGGGTCGCCAAGACGCGCCACAAGAAATCGCCCGCGGCGCTGCGAGTAACGTTCAGTTTACCGTATCCTCGGGCCCGGGAGGCCATGCGGCGCTTGACAGAAGAGACTGGCCCGCTGGCCGGGACCCCAAGGAGTGCGCGCCGTCGCGTCCGTGTCGGTGTGCTGTTCGGCGGCCGGTCGGGCGAGCACGAGGTGTCGCTCGAGTCCGCCCGGGCGGTGATGGCGGGCCTGGAGCAGGCCGGGTATGAGGTGGTGCCGATCGGCATCACCAAGGAAGGGCGCTGGCTCGTCTCGGGCGACCCGCTGCGCGCCCTGGCCTCTGGCGAGGCGCGAGGCGCGCAGCCGGCCGCCATGCTGCTGGAGCCCGGCCACGCGGGCCTGCTTCCGCTGGACGGAGGCCTGCCGGCCAGCGGGGACCGGCGGCCTGGGACGGGTCCGCTCGACGTGGTCTTCCCGGTCCTGCACGGGACCTACGGCGAGGATGGCACGGTGCAAGGGCTGCTGGAGCTGGCCAACGTGCCGTACGTCGGCGCCGGGGTGCTTGGCTCAGCGGTTGGCATGGACAAGGTGTTCCAGAAGACGCTCTGGCGGGGGCTGGGGCTGCCAGTCGTCGACTTCGCGTGGACCACGCGCCGGCGCTTCGAGAGCGCACCGGACGCGGAGGCGGTACGCATCGAGGCGGCTCTGGGCTACCCGTGCTTCACCAAGCCTGCGAACCTGGGCTCGAGCGTGGGCGTGCGGAAGACGCACACCCGCGCTGAGCTCCGCGCGGGCCTAGCCGAGGCGGCACGCTATGACACGAAGTTGCTCGCCGAGCGCGGGATCGACGCGCGCGAGCTGGAGTGCAGCGTGCTGGGCAACGACGAGCCCATCGCCTCGGTCGTGGGCGAGATCGTGCCGAGCGGCGAGTTCTACACCTACCGGGCCAAGTACCTCGACAGCGAGTCGCGCGCGATCATCCCCGCCGTGGTCTCGGAGGAGACGGCGGACGAGGTGAGGCGCCTCGCAGTCGAGGCCTTCCGCGCCGTGGGCGCGGCGGGATTGGCGCGGGTGGACTTCTTCCTCGACCGGACGACCGGGCGGGTCTACCTGAACGAGATCAACACCATGCCCGGCTTCACCCAGATCAGCATGTATCCGAAGCTGTGGGCGGCCAGCGGCATCAGCTTCCCGGAGCTGGTCGACCGGCTGGTGCGGCTCGCGCTTGAGCGACACGCCGAGAAGACACGCAACGAGACCAGCTACGACGTCGAAACGGCGTGACGAGCGGTGGGAGCGCGGACGGCCGGTCTGGGGCTGGGGGCGCATCGGTGTGAGGGTCAACCGGAGGTGCAGCGTAGCAGCGGCGCTGCGGCTGCACGCCGTAATCCATCCGTCCGCGGACGGGGATGAGACGGGTGCTCCGCTGCGCTCAGGCTGACCCATCGGGCAGGCTGTCGCGCGACGCGCCCGGAGCTTCGCCGCGGGTGCTGCTGGCGGGTGGTGGCTCGGGTGGCTCGGCGACGCCGGTGCTGGCAGTGGCGCAGGAGCTTCGCCGCCTGAGACCCGCAACACGCTTCCTGTACGTGGGCACACGTCGCGGCCCGGAGCACGCGCTCGTGGAGGCCCAGGGCCTGCCCTTCGCGGGCATCTCCACAGGCAAGCTGCGCCGCTACTGGGACCTTCAGAATGTCGTCGACCCGTTCCGGGTCGCTGCCGGCGTGGGTCAGGCGTACCGCCTGGCGCGGGTGTTCCAGCCGCACCTGGCCTTCGCGGCGGGCGGCTTCGCCAGCGTCCCGCCGCTGGTGGCCGCGCGGCTGGCCGGGGCACAGACGCTCGTCCACCAGCAGGACGTGGAGCCCGGTCTGGCGAATCGCCTCCTGGTCCCGTTCGCGCGGCGGATCACGGTCGCCCTGCCATCGTCCCTGGCGCGGTTCCCGGCCGGCCGAACGATCGTGGTCGGCAACCCCGTGCGGCAGGAGATCCTGGAGGCCGATCCCGAGGAGGCGGTCGCGTTGCTGGGGCTGGACCGGACGGCCCCGCTGGTGGTGGTGATGGGCGGCGGGACCGGCGCGCTGGGACTGAACCGGCTCATCGCAGCGGCGGCCGGGCGCCTGGTTGGCGCCGCCCAGGTTGTCCACCTGACTGGCCGCGGGCGCTCGGTGGCGGCAGCGCTGGGCTCGCCGCGCTACCGGCCGATCGAGTTCCTGGTGGGCGAGCTGCCGCCCCTGCTGGCGGCGGCGACGCTCGTGGTGACGCGAGCGGGGATGGGCAGCCTGGCCGAGCTCGCCGCGCTCGGGAAGGCGGCGCTAGTAGTCCCGCTGCCAGGCTCGCACCAGTGGGCGAACGCGCGCGCGTTCGAGGCGTTGGAAGCGATCGAGGTCGCCGACCAGGATCGTCTGACGCCCGACTCGTTCGCTGACCGCGTGTTGCGCCTGCTCGCCGACGAGCCCCGGCGCGCTCGCCTGGGCCGGGCGCTGGCGGCGAGCATGCCGCGTGACGCCTCGCGCCGCCTCGCCGAGGAGCTGCTGCGGCTGCTCCCGGCCGGCTAGAACCCCCCACACGGCCTCGTCCTCGCTTTCGCTCGGGGCCGCGCGGGGACCCCACCAGAGCGGCGGATCGCACCGCCGATCGCACCACTGTGACGCCGGCGTTCCGTCCCACACGGGTCAGAGCTCGCCGTTGGCCTCGCGGGCCTCGACGCGGAGGCCACCGTCATCCACCACATCTACCCGGACGCGGTGCCCCTCGCGGAACACGTCCAGGTCGACCAGCGTACCGGCCACGCGCAGCTTGCGGAGGGAGACGCGGCCCAGCCAGAGCGGCAGCAGCGGCCGCACGCGTAGGACTCCGTGGAGGGCGTCGGCCTCGAGGCCGAGGATCGCCTGGAGGAGCATGAAGGCGCTCCCCGCGGCCCAGGCCTGCGGGCTGCACGAGACCGGGTACTGGGCGGGCATGGAGTGGTAGACGCGATCGCGCGTGAAGCCGCAGTACAGCTCGGGCAGTCGGTAGCCGGGCAGGCGCAGGCCGGCGTCGAAGACCTGGCTGGCTACCTCCGCCGCGGCGGCATCCGCGCCTGCCCGCTTCATGCCCAGGGCGATGACACCGTTGTCGTGCGGCCAGACGGAGCCGTTGTGGTAGCTCATCGGGTTGAAGGTGCGCGCCCGGCTGGAGAGGGTGCGAATCCCCCAGCCGCTGAGCAGGTCGTCGGCGAGGAGGCGGCGGACTGTAGCCGCAACTTCCTCGCCGCGCAGCATGCCCGCCCACAGGGCGTGGCCCGGGTTCGAGGTCGCGGTTTGGACCTGCCGCTTGTTGCCGTCGAGGGCCATCGCCCAGAACCGACCGCCGTCGTCTGGCATGGCGAACGCCTCCACGTAGCGCTGCCGCAAGCGCTCGGCCTGCTCCTGCTCGGCGCGCGCCCGCTCTGGCTGGCCGAGCCACCCGAACAGGTCGGCCGCGGCGTGCCGGGCTGCGAACGCGTACGCCTGCACCTCGGCCAGCGCGATCGGGGTGGGCGCGAGCGTGCCGTCGCGGTGGGCGACGGCGTCGTGGGAGTCCTTCCAGCCCTGGTTCCGCATGCCGCGCGGGGAGCGCGTCTGGTACTCCACGAAGCCGTCCCTGTCTGCGTCGCCGTAGGTGTCCAGCCAGGCGAGGGCGCGCTCGGCGTTGGGCAGCAGCCGTCGGGCTAGCGCGAGGTCCCCGGTCCAGTGGACGTACTCGCCAAGCGCCATCACGAAGAGCGGGGTCGAGTCGACGCTTCCGTAGTAGGGCGTGTGGGGAACCGCCCCGAGCTTCGCCAGCTCTCCCAGTCGTACCTCGTGCAGGATCTTGCCCGGCTCCTCATCGCGGAAGTCGTCCACCCTGGTGCCCTGGTGCTCGGCGAGGAAGCGCAGCGTGCCGGCGGCCAGCTCCGGCCGGAGCGGGAGCGTCTGCATGGCGGCGATGAGACTGTCGCGACCGAAGGGCACGGCGAACCAGGGGATGCCGGCCGCGGGCACCAGGTTGCCCTCGAAGCGGTCGGTCAGGAGCCGCAGGTCGTCGACGGCCTGGCGCAGGAGCCTGTCGAACACCTCGTGGTCGGTCTCGATCCGGGTCCGCTCGGCGTCCCAGGCCCTGTAGGACCCGCGGATGTGGGCGAACGCGTCGTCCATGGAGACGCCGTCGTGCTCGGCGTCGTCGGCGCCGCCCAGCTCGGGCCGGACGTGCACGCTGATCGAGCGGGCCTCCATGGAGGGCAGCTCGAGGTCGAAGACGGCCGCTGCCGTGGGCGGCAGGGTCGGCGGGTCGACGCGAACGTCGCCGACGCCGGCGAGGCCCGGCACCACTTCACCCGAGCCGAGCGTGCGCAGGCGATCGCTGATGATCTCCACGCTCGAAGGTCGTGGGCGGAAGGTGATGTGGGTCCGCCGCCGCGTCGCGTCACGTCCAACGTACTCGAGCACGAGGCCGTCGCCGAGGACCCTGGGTGGGAGCACCTCGCCGCGTTCGTGCGCTCCGGCCACGGCGTGGCCCCGCACCTCGAACATGTCGCGGAAGTCGGAGCCCACCGTGAGCCGCACCGTCACGCGCACCGGGTGGGGGTTGTAGTTGAAGAGGCCCAGCCGCTCGTGCAGCCCCTCGTGCAGGAAGCGGTTTCGACGCACGCTCAGCGTGCGTCGGGCGGCGGCCGGCTCGCCGTTCGGCCCGAGGAGGGTGTCATTGGCGAACTGGAGGTTGTTCATGAAGCTCAGCTCGCCCGCTGCCGAGAGCAGGATCAGCCGCGTGCCGCTGAGGTCGAGCTCGAAGAGGCTGAGGAAGCGGGTGTCCTGGTAGTACAGGCCGTGGCCTTCGACGTTGAGCGCCTTGACGTCGCCGGCGCGGTCGGCGACGAGGAAGAGCTGCCCTTCCTTCAGGACGCTGCGCTCGAGGACCGAGCCAGTCTGGATTGCGACCATACCGACGACGCGCCCGGGCTCAGGCGCTCGCTCGCTCACCGTGCGGCGCCGCACGGCCGGGCGGGGTGGGTAGGGAGACTGTCTGGAGGGTCAGGACGAGGTGTGTCACTCAGCCGTATTATCGCCGCCGGCTGCGCCGAGCAAGAACCGGTGGTCGTCGCCGAGGTGTCTCGGGCGCCGGGCGAGATAAGGGGTCAGTCGCCGGGGCCGACCTGCGCACGTCCCCTGGTAGCCGCCGGACCTGCCGGCTCAGAGCTGAACGATCTGCTCGCGGGCCTCGCCCACGCCGATGAGCTGCACCGGCGTCTCCAGGAGCACCTCGAGACGTCGCACGTATGCCTGGGCGCTGGCAGGTAGGTCGTCCCAGCCGCGGGCGCCGGTCAGCGGCTCGTCCCAGCCGGGGAAGCGCTCGTAGATCGGCCGGCAGCACGCCAGCGTCTCGGCGACCGTCGGGAAGAAGGCGATCTCCTCGCCCCCGGCGTCGTAGGCGGTGCACACCCACAGCTCGTCGAACCCGGTGAGGATGTCCAGGCGCGTCAGCGCGATGCCGTCGAACGCGTTGATGCGGGCCGAGTGGCGCGCGGCGACCGCGTCGAACCACCCGATACGTCGCGGCCGGCCGGTCGTGGTGCCGTACTCGCTGCCCGCCTGGCGGATGCGGCCGGCGGTCGCGTCGTGCAGCTCGGTGGGGAAAGGCCCTTCGCCGACGCGGGTGCAGTAGGCCTTGTAGACGCCGATCGCCCGGGTGAGCCGCCGCGGTCCGATGCCGGCGCCCTGGAGCAGGCCGGCCACGGTGCAGGCGCTGCTGGTGACGTAGGGGTAGGTGCCGTGGTCGAGGTCGAGCAGCGTGGCGTGCGCGCCTTCCAGCAGGACCTGGCGGCCGCGTGCGACCGCCTCGTCGACCAGCGGCTGCGCTTCGGCGATGTAGGGGCGCAGGCGTTCCGCCGCGCTGAGCACCTCATCGGCCACGCGGGCGGCGTCCAGGGGCTCGATCCACAGGCTCGCGAGCTCAAGGTTCTTGCGCTCCAGCACGAACCGCAGCCTGGCGCGAAAGTCGTCGGCCGACAGCAGGTCGCCGACGCGGAGGCCGATGCGGCGGACCTTGTCCACGTACGTGGGCCCGATGCCGCGGCCGGTCGTCCCGATCTTGCGTTCCCCGCGGCCAGAGTCCTCGGCCTGGTCGATCAGCGGGTGGTAGGGGAGGACGAGGTGCGCGGCGGCGCTGATCCGCAGATTGCTGGTGTCGACGCCGCGCTCGGCGAGCGCGTCCAGCTCGGCGACGAGCGCCCCCGGGTTCACCACCACCCCTGGCCCAATGACGCACAGAGCGCGCGGGTTGAAGATGCCCGCGGGGATCAGGTGGACGGCGAAGCGGCCCTGCTCGTTGACGACGGTGTGGCCCGCGTTCGCCCCGCCGTGGCCGCGGATCACCATGTCCGCGTCGCGCGCGAGCAGGTCGACGACCTTGCCCTTCCCTTCGTCGCCCCACAGCCCGCCGACGACGGCCGTCACAGGCACGCCGCACCTCGTCTCCAGAGTGGCACGTCGATGGATGATACGGGAGGCGGGGGGCTGACCCGCCCCGCACCGGTCCTCGTCGGGGTGGGCGCCACTTCCGCCCGGCGGGCACGTCCGTCCTCGCCCTCGCGGTGTAACGGCGCGGGTAGGCAGCGCACCGTCGACGGACCGTCGGTCACCTCCGCGGCGCGTGGGCTCACCGGGTGGTGGCTGACGGCTGGTGGTCGACCCGCGTCGACTGTGCGAAGCGCGCTCGGTTGCCGTAGTTCCGCTCGTAGTAGGCGCGGTAGGCGCCGGACTTGATCGGGCGCCACCATGCCTCATTCGCCTCGTACCAGCGGACCGTCTCGGCAAGGCCACGCGCAAATGGCCACCTGGGCTGCCAGCCGAGCGCTAGCAGCTTCGACGGGTCCACCCGGTAGCGGCGATCGTGGGCCGGACGATCCACCACGAAGCTGATCAGGGACTCCGGCCGGCCGAGCAGGCGCAGGATCTCGCGGCTCACCTCCAGGTTCGGCGGGAGCGCGTCTTCCGGTTCCGGGGTGCCCACGTTGTAGACCTCGCCCGGTGTGCCGCGGCGCAGCACGACGTCGACGCCGGAGACGAAGTCCTCCACATGCGTCCACTGGCGCCGCTGCTGGCCGTCGCCGTAGACGGGGAGCGGGAGGTCATCGAGCGCGTTGGTGACGTGCAGTGGGATGAGCTTCTCCGGATACTGGTACGGGCCGTAGGCGTTCGCTCCCCGCGCCACCAGCGCGGGCAAGCCGTAGGTCTTACAGTACGCCTGCACCAGCAGCTCGCCGCCCGCCTTGGACGCGGAGTACGGGCTGGTAGGGTCCAGCCTGTCGGCCTCGCGTGAGGCGCCGGCAAGCACGGCGCCGTACACCTCATCCGTGCTCACCTGGACGAAGCGCACCATGCCCGTCCTGCGAGCCGCTTCGGCGAGCACCCAGGTCCCGTGGACATCCGTGCGAACGAAGTCGCCCGCGTCGAGGATGCTGCGATCGACGTGCGTCTCGGCGGCGAAGTTCACCAGTGCGTCGGCGCCCGAGAGCAGCTCGGCCACGACCGTGGCGTCGCAGATGTCGCCGTGGTGGAAGCTGAAGCCCGGCTCCCCCCGCGCCTCGCGCAGGTTCTCCAGGTTCCCGGCGTAGGTCAGCTTGTCCAGGACGACCACCTCGTCCCGCGGGTGGTGCTGGAGCGTCCAGCGGACGAAGGCGGAGCCGATGAAGCCGGCCCCGCCGGTGACCAGCAGCCGCACTAGACGGCCACGGGCTCGGCGTCCGGGTGGCGCGCCGGCGTCGGCGGCCGGTTCACCCCGTGCCGCCGGACGTAGTCGATCACCGCGTAGTAGACCTCGATCGACTCGCCGGCGTCGCCCCAGAAGCCCTGGATGGTGTCGTACTCCATGAGCCCACGGTCGACGTAGGCGTTGTTGACGTCGGTGATCTCCAGCTCGCCCCGGCCGGAGGGCTTGAGCCGCCTGACGATGTCGAACACGAAGGGGTCGTACATGTACACGCCGATGACCGCGTACTGGCTGGGCGGCGTCTCAGGCTTCTCGCGGATGAAGGTGAGACGGTCATCTTTGCCGAAGATTGGCACGCCCAGGTGCCGCAGGTGGGTCGGGTCTTCGATCTCCTTGAGCAAGATGCGCCCGCCACGCTCCTGGCGGCGGAAGTTCTCCACGTACGGGGCGATCGACTCACCGAGGATGTTATCGCCCAGCATCACGATCACCTTGTCGCCGTCGACGAACGGCTCGCACAGACCGAGGGCTTCGGCGATGCCCCCGGCCCGCGCCTGGTAGCTGAACTGGAGGCGCTTGAGCCCGAACTCGCTGCCATTGCCGAGCAGCGGCAGGAACTCCCCGGCGTGATTGCCGCCGGTGACCACCATGATCTCGTCCACCCCGGCCGCCACGAGCGTCTCGATGGGGTAGAAGATCATCGGCTTGTCGTAGACGGGCAGCAGGTGCTTGTTGGTGATGCGTGTCAGCGGGTGGAGTCGCGAGCCGGTGCCGCCGGCCAGGATGACACCCCTCATCGAGAGCCCTCCGCGGCGTGGCCCTCAGCTGCCGGCGACGTCACCTGCCCCCCAGCCCCAAGTACCGACCCTCCAGCACCCGGTGCCCGACACCCGACACCCAGTACCCACCACCCGCTCCCTGGCACCCGGCCCCCCATCAGTAGGTGTACTGCCTGGCGTCGGCGCGGACGCCGCTCAGGACGACGCCCAGAATGCGGGCGTGCACGCGTTCCAGGTGCTCCTTCGCCTGCCGGGCGAGGTCGCGCCTGGTCCGGCCGGCGCCGACCACGAGCACCACGCCGTCGAGGCGCGGCGCCAGGACGGCCGTATCGGCCAGCACGGCCACGGGCGCGGTGTCGAACAGGATGTAGTCGGCCTGCTCCGAGAGCAGCGCCAGCACGTGGTCGAGCTTCCTGGAGGCGAGCAGCTCGGTGGGGCTGGGCGGCAGCGGCCCGCTGGTGAGCACGCGCAGCCCGGGGACGAGCGTGTCCTGCAGCGGCAGGGGCGCGGCCGCGTTGGCCAGCGCCGCAGTCGTGAGGCCTTCGCGGTTCTCCAGGCCGAAGAGCAGGTGCAGGGATGGCTGGCGCAGGTCGGCATCCACGGCGATGACCCGGTGTCCACCTTCGGCCAGCGCGATCGCCAGGTTCGCCACGGTGGTTGTCTTCCCCTCGGCGACGCCCGGGCTCGTGACGGCCACCCGCCGCACCTCCTCGTCCACGCCGGCGAACCGGAGGTTGACGCCGAGGGTGCGGTAGGCCTCGGCGGCGGCGGAGCGAGGATCGGCGAGCATGACCAGGTGCGCGTGGCTGGTGGGCGCGGTGGCCGAGCGCCCGTTGGGCGAGGGTGCCACGGAGGGTGGAACGGTCTCGGCGGGGTGTCGTGATGCCATGGCGGTGCGTGTCCTTCTCGGCAGGGGCCGGCCTAGCGGTTCGAGGCCGCCGCGACCGGCGGCGGAGCGGTGCCGCCGGGTGGCTGGACGGACGGGCGGTGGACGGCGCGAGCGGGCGCGTAGAGCGGTACGAGCCCGATCACCGGGAGGGCGAGGACGCGGCGAACGTCGTCTGGCGACTTGAGCGTGTCGTCGAGGTAGGCGAGGCCGACGACGACGCCGGCGGCAGCCAGCAGCCCGAGCACGGCTGCCACCGGGACGAGCACGCGCGTGAGCGGCCAGGTGAGGACCGCCGCGCTCTGGCGGTCGAGCACGGTCAGGATGACCTGTTCCTCGCGCAGCTTGGACTGCTGCTCCGCGTTGTGGCGCTGGGTGTACACGTCGGCGATCTCCAGCGCCATCCGCTCGGCACGGGCGGCGTCCACGTCTTCGACGTCGAGGCGGATCTGGTTGCTGTCCTGGACCGGCTCGGCCTTGGTGAGCGCGAGCATCCGCTCGGGTGGGAGGTCCAGACTCAGGTTGGCGTCGACCGTGCGCATGATGCTCAGCTGGCGCATCTGCTCGGCGAGCGGCCGAAGCTGGCGTTCGAGCGCCAGCGTGTTGCCGTAGTCAAAGCGGCCGGTGGCCTGGATCCAGACGGTCGAGCGCCAGCGAGGCTCGACCCACGGCAGCTTGGTGTAGCCGTAGGCAGCGGCGCCCGCCAGCAGCGCGGCGACGACGAGAACCCACCACCGCTCCCGGAGCACGCGAAGCGCGTCGCCCAGGGTCAGCTGCACGGGCCCACCCATCGCATCGGACGCTCAGGCCAGCGCGCCACGCCGGGCGCGTGGAATCTCGCCGAGCACGGGCAGCGCCAGGTCACGCTCCACGTCCCGGCGGCCGCGGACACTCTGGTCGAGGTAGTCGAGCAGGAAGGCGAGGGCGAGTCCCAGGAAGAGGCCGACGACGGTCCGCAGACCGATCTCGGTAGCCAGCCCGATCGAGCTCGCGCCACGCTGCGTCACCGGGCTGCTAACAATGCTGACCTGGCCCCTGTAGGCCGCCATCGCCGTCATGGCGCTGCTCGCCCGGGCGGGGTCGTTGAGCACGCGGACCATCGCCTCGCCGATCGCCTGCCCCTGATTCAGGTCGGGCGTGGTGATCGTCACGTCCACCCAGCGGTGGGTCTTCCTGGCGCGTGTGACGCTGGCGATGGCGGCGGGCGGGAGGCCGTACCCCAGCTCGCGGCTGACGTCGACCGCGAACGCTTCGCTCGGGATGAGCCCGGTCAGGTCGTCGGCCAGGTACTCCGCACTCAGGTTCGCGTAGTAGACGGGGTCGTAGTACAGCGCGCTCGCGCGGTCGAGCACCGGGATGGTGCTGACCGCCAGCCGCATCTCGGTCCTGTACGCCGCGCTGCCTTGCAGCGCCACCACGGTCGACGCCACCAGGGCCGCCAGCGTCAGCGCAGCGGGCAGCCACCACCGTCGCCGGATGATCTCCCAGTACTCACGCAGCTCCATCGCCTTCCTCACCTCGGGCGGTAGATGTACGCGCCCTGCGATTCGCGTCCCCTTTCTGGGTGGCTCGCTGCACGTGGCTCCCACCCGGGACGGGTCTCAAGTCCGCGGTCACGGAGCTCTGGCCTGGACCTGACATCCGACACCTGGCACGCAGCCACCGCTCTGCAAACGCGAGCGGCTCGGCGCCGAGCATGGGGCCGCCCGGAACTATAGGCGGGCGCCAGGGTGGTGGCAACGTGTCCTGAGCCGCCAACTGCGCCGCTCAGGGTGGGAGCACACGTAGGAAACGGTAGCCGAGCTCGACCGCGCCTGCCCCCCGGACGTCGACCACCCACGCGCTGACGCGCGGCTGCTCGCGCAGGAGGACCTCACGCACGCGTGCGGCGTCGTCGGGCGGCACATTGAGCGGCGAGTCCAGGACGATGACCTGGGTGACGTCGGCCGGCAGGGGTGTGCGGGTGCGGGCGGTCTCCCACTGGGGGACGTACTCGCTGTAGAGGAGGGCTCGGGGGTAGTCCGGCAGGTAGTACTCCACCTGGCGGATGATGTCGTGGGCGAGGACGAGCGTGCTGCCCGGCGGCTGCGCGCGGAGGAACGCCACCTGGGCGCTGGTGGAGGCATCACGCGCGCGCAAGTCAGGCAGCCGGCCGGGCCCGACGCCGCGGGCGAACGCCTGCACGTTCCAGGCGAGAATACCTGCCACCAGCGCCCCGGCGACGAGGGCGCCAGCCGTGCCCGGCGCTGGCAGCCAGCCCCAGCCGCGCGCGCGGAGCGCGTGGGCCAGCGTGCGTGTTTCCTGGCCCAGATCCCGCGTGGCAACGGCCGCCAGCGTGGCCGCCTGGGGCGCGAGCGAGAGCACGTAGCCGGGCTCGCCGATGTGGGTGAAAACGTACGTCAGGACCGGTGGGAGCGTCCACAGCGCCACGAAGCGGCTGCGGTAGTCGGTGGCGAGCGTAGCGGGTCCGAACCGGCGACCCAGCGTGTAGAAGACGAGCAGGATGCCGACGCCGAGCATCTGGCGCGAGTAGTTCACGAAGAAGCTGAGGTTGTAGCTGGCCTGCGTCGCCTCGCCGCTTGCGAAGCCGCCGACCACGTAAGCCGACTGGGGCGCCCACACCCGCAGGTAGTCGGCCACGGCCTGGCGGTAGGCGTCGAGCCCGCCGCTGAGCTGCACCATGGGTACGGCCCAGGCGAGCACGACCGCCCCGGCGGCGGCAACCGAGGCGGCACGCAGGCGCCACGGGACGGTCCACAGCGCCCACAGCCACAGCGGGAGCGCGAAGGCAGCACCGTCCCAGCGAATCCCGGCCGCCACGCCGACGGCTAGCCCGAGCGGGACGGCGAGCTGGCGCCAGCCGGCCATCATGGCATGGGCGAGGAGTGCCAGCGTCGAGATCTCAGCAGCCAGGCCCACGTAGGGGTAGGCCACCTCGCCGTAGCCCCAGAAGCCGACCGTGAAGAGCAGCAGGACCCCGGCCAGGAGCCCGGCCGCGCGGCCGAACATGGCCTGTGCTAGCAGGGCGGTGCTGGCCACGGCGAGCGCGCTCAGCAGGATCCCCTCCAGCACCAGGGAGCGGTTCGGATCCCGCACTACGAGGTCGATCCCTTTCGCGAGCGCGACGTAGAGTGGGTAGCCGGGCGGCTGGGGGCGGTGGAAGGCCACGTTGTAGGAGTCGCGGACGGCCAGGGCATAGTTCGCCGAGTCGAAGGCGTAGAGCGTCTGGGTCATGAAGGGCAGGCGCGTCAGGAAGACGGCCGCCACCAGCAGCCACACCGCCCGTGCTGAGCCGGCCTGCAGCAGCCTGGCCAGGTCTGGCGTGCGGGGCGCTCGCAGGCCCAGGTGCCCGGGGCGGACGCGCGAAGGTGGGCGGCGAGCGCCGGCAGCCGGGGTGCCGGGGGCCGCCTGCGCCTCCTCGCCGGCCGAGGGTGCGCCGAGCGGTGCGGAAGTCATCATGTCGGCCTGTCCACCGAGCGTCCTGGCCGGGCCCCGCACGTTACGCGAAACGCTCGCCCGCGGCGTGCGCCGCCAGCGACCGTTCGACGAACTCCTGGAACCGGCCACGGAAGACCGCGGTGTCGAACGACTCGGCATGCCTGCGCAGTGCAGCCGGGTCCCAGGTCGTCTGCTCGAGGCGGCGGATCGCGTCGGCGAGCGACTCGACGGTTTGCTCGCGGAAGAGGATCCCGGTGGCGCCGTCCACCACCGTGTCGAGCGCGCCCCCACCGGCGAAAGCGACGACGGGCCGGCCGCTCGCATTCGCCTCGAGCGGGGCAATGCCGAAGTCCTCCTCACCCGGGAAGAGGTAGGCCCGGCAGCCGGCGTAGAGGTCCCGCAGCGCCGCATCGGCAACCCGGCCGAGGAACTCGACGCTCGGCCCGGCGCGGGCGCGCAGCGCCGGCTCGTCGCGCCCGCCGCTGCCGACGATCTTCAACCGGCGCCCGAGTCGCGTGCAAGCATCGACGGCGAGGTCGATCCGCTTGTAGGGGACCAGGCGCGAGACGACGAGGTAGTAGTCTGATACCCGGCCCGGTTGCGGCTGGAAGGCGGCGCAGCGCACGGGCGGGTAGATGACCGTCGCCTCGCGGCGGTAGTACTTGCCGATGCGCGCCGCCACCGCGCGCGAGATGGCGGCGAACCGATCGACATTGTGGGCCGTGGCAACGTCCCAGGCCCGGAGCTGGCTGATCAGGGTGGGCAGGACGAGCCGCGCGGCGGGGCCGAGCCGCTCGCGCTCGACGTAGCCGCGGTAGTTCCAGACCCAGCGCATGGGCGTCAGGCAGTAGGAGACGTGCAGGGTCTTCGGCTGTGTCACGACACCCTTGCAGAACGCCGAGCTGTTGGAGATCACCAGGTCGTACTCGCCGAGGTCGAAGCTCTCGAACGCCAGGGGGTAGAGCGGAAGGTAGGGCTGGTGCCGGCGCGTCACCAGCGGCAGCTTCTGCATGAAGGAGGTGCGCACGTCCATGCCGCGGATGGCGGGCGACATCTTCTCGGGCCAGTACATGGAGGTGTACACGGGCGCGCTGGGATACAACTGGTGCAGCTCCTCCAACACGCGCTCGGCGCCGCCGTACTGGTTCAGGTAGTCGTGGACAAGCGCGACCTTCAAAACGCGCCCCTGCCGCTGAGGACCGCCGGGATGGTGCGCAGGAGGATGCGCAGGTCGAGGCCGAGCGACCAGTTCTCGATGTAGGTGATGTCCATCATCACCTGCTCGGAGAATCCGAGCCGGCTGCGGCCGCTCACCTGCCAGAGGCCGGTGATCCCGGGCAGTGTCTCCAGGCGCTGGCGCTGCCACTCCTCGTACTGGGCCACCTCGCGCGGCGTTGCTGGGCGGGGGCCGACCAGGCTCATCTCGCCGACCAGGACGTTCCAGAACTGGGGCAGCTCGTCCAGGCTCCAGCGGCGGAGGAAACGGCCGACGTGGGTGCAGCGGGGGTCGTCGCGCATCTTGAAGATCGGCCCTTCGGCCTCGTTCTGGTCGAGCAGGTGTTCGAGCAGCTCGTCCGCGTCGCGGCGCATCGAGCGCAGCTTCCAGGCCGTGAACGGACGGCCGCCCCGACCGACGCGCGTCTGGCCGAAGAAGATCGGCCCGCGAGGGTCGTCCAGCTTGATGGCGACGGCTAGCACCAGCAGCGGGATGGCGGAGAGCCCGAGCAAGAGCGCCGCCAGCACCATGTCCAGCCCGCGCTTGATCAGCAGGTTGAAGCCGCGAATGCTCGCCTCTTTAAGGCCGAGGAGCGGGATCCCGCTCAGTGTGTCGATGTCCAGCCGGCCGAGGCTCATCTCGTAGAGGTCCGGCACCAGGCGGAACTCGACGTCGTCGCGGCGGCAGTGCTCGACGATGCGCATGATCTCGTGGTGGGAGGTGCTCGGCAGGGCGATCACGACCTGCGCGATGCGCTCCTCGCGGATCACCCGCTCCAGATCCTCCTGGCGGCCGAGCCAGCGGAAGCGGCCGAAGTCCGCGGCGCCGTCATTGCTCAGGAACCCGGCCACGTGGTAGCCGAGGTGCGGGCGCGCGGCGATCCCCTGCATGACCATGCGGCCCAGGGTGTTATCACCGACGACCAGGGTGTGCGCCACGCCGATCCCGCGGCGGTGGATTGCCCCGAGCAGCCACTGGTAGAGGGACCGGCTGGTGACGACGAGGGCCGTCATCAGGGCCCAGGCGAAGATGAGGGTCAGGCGGGACTCAGCCGGGTAGCGGATGAAGGTCGAGCCGGCGAACAGGGCCATGAGGGCGAGGCCGCTGGCGGTGAAGATGGTGGAGAGGTCGTCCAGAGCGCTGGCGGCGCGCGGGAGGCGGTAGAGGCCGCGCAGGGCCAGGATGGCGACGAAGAAGACCGTCAGCGCCGCCTGAAGCGGGAAGTACACCTCGGCCGCCACGTAGTTGTCGGGGTCGAGGTCGCGGACGAGCCCCAGACGGTAGCGAGCGAACCAGGCGAGGAAGAAGGCGAGGTTAACCGCGAACGTATCCGCCGTGACGAGGCCGACGCGCTCCCAGAACCACGCCCGGGACCGGGCACGCCGTGGCTGCGAGGCGGGGCCGGCCGGGGCCGCGAGCCCGCCGCCCGTCCTCCTCCCGGGGGCCGTGGCCGCCTCCGCCGGGCCAAGCGTCTCGTGCCCGTCCAGCGGGCCTGGAGCGCTGGCGGCGCCGGCGTTGGTTGGTGCCGCACCCTGGGCCACGCGCCTGGCCGGAGCGGGGTTAGCGGAGGAGGAGGGGGCCATCGCCACGCTCCGGCTGCTACCTGCCCACTGCGCGCTCGTAGCTCTCGACGGTCCGATCCGCCAGGGCGCTCCAGCTGAAGCGGCTGGCCTGGATCTGCCCGGCCGCACGCATAGCGGCACGTTGCGCTGCGTCGTCGAACACGCGCTGCATCTCCTGGCCCAGGCGGACCGTGTCCAGCGGAGGAACGAGCGTCGCCGCCTTGCCGGCAACCTCTGGGAGCGAGGCCGCGTTCGACGTGATCACCGGAGTCCCGCACGCCATCGCCTCCAGGACGGGCAAGCCGAAGCCCTCGTAGAGGCTGGGATAGACGAAGAGCCGGGCGGCATTGTACCAGAGTGGCAGCTCCGGTTCAGGCACGAAGCCCAGGAAGCGCACGTGGTCCTGGAGGTCGAGACGGCGCACCTGGTCGAAGAGGGGCGAGTAGCGCCAGCCGGCCGCGCCGGCCACGAAGAGCGACGGGCGGGGTGTGGGCAGGCGAGCGTACGCCTCCAGCAGGCCGGCGAGGTTCTTGCGAGGCTCGAGCGTGCCGACGGCAAAGATGAACGCGTCCGGAAGCGCGCGCGCGTGCCGGAACGCCTCGACCTGTTCGACCGGCAGGCGGCGGTAGCGCGCGTCCGCGGAGGGATACGCGACGTCTACCAGGCGGTCCGGGACGCGCAGCAGGCGCACAATCTCAGCTCTGGAGTGCTCTGAGATGGTGAGGACACGTCGGGCGCGGCGGGCCGAGGCGCGGCTCATCGCGGCCAGGTAGATCCGGTTGCCTGGCCTGAACGCACCCGGGAAGCGGAGGAAGCTCAGGTCGTAGATCGTGAGCACGGTCGGCCCGGCCCAGGCGATGGGCGAGGCGTAGGCGAGGCTGTGCAGGAGGTCGGGGCGGAGCGCGCCCAGGCGCGCTGGGAGGAGCGTCTGCTCCCAGGCGATGCGGAAGGCGGGGCGAGCCTTCCGATCCCCCGCCGCATGGAAGCGGAGCGACCCCTGGCCGATGCTGTCGCCGGGTGGCGGGGGCGTGGGGACGAAGACGTCGTAGCGGTGGTCACGCGGGTCGCGCGCCAACTCCGCCAGCAGGTGGTAGATGTAGCGCCTGATCCCGCCGCTACGGAAGGTCGGCGCCCACGACAGGAGCTGGGCGTTCAGGGCGATCCGCACGATGCCAGGCAGCGAGTCTACCGTGCGCGCGTGGCAGCGTGCCGAGGCAGGTCGAACCGCAGGGTGATTCGGTTCTCCCCACCCCCTGCCCCCTCCCCAGGGAGGGGGAGGAGTCTGTTCCCTCAGGGGGGCTGCGCCCTCCGGGCCCCGCGCTCGTTCCGCAGGCACCCCGCAGGATGGCGTGCCGGGCAACAGGCGGAGAACTGGAAGGCCCTAGGCCGAACCGCTTGACCGGGCTTCGACCGATGGTATCCCCTGTACCTGGGCGCCGGGCCTCGCCGGCGCAGGCCCAGCGCCACCACTCCTCATGCACACGTCCGCTTCCAGCACCTGGCCTCCACGCCGATCGAGCGGTGGCGACGCCTCGCTCTGGGGGAGCGGGATCCTGGCGCTCGTGGCGGTGGCGACGCTCGGGCTCGGGCTCGGCCAGCCCCCGGGGGGTGGGATGCTCGCCGGGATCGTGCTGGCCAGCCTGCTCGGCGCGGCGGCGCTCGGCTTGCTCCTGTGGGCCGTCTCGTACCGCAACCTCACCTACGTCCTCGGCGCCGACGCGCTGGAGGTGGCCTGGCTGGGAGGCAGGCTGCGGGTCCCCTACGCGGCGATCGACGGGATCTACGCCGGACAGCGGCTGGTGGGAAGCGCGGCTCCGAGCGTGCCCGCCTGGCCGGGCATCTACGTCGGCCCGGGCCGGGCGCGCGGGGTCGGGCGGCTGCGCTTCTACGCGACGTCGCAGGACCCGGCGGAGCTGACCCTGGTCACAGCGGACGGGATGGGCATCGTCCTCTCTGCCCGGGACCCGCAGGCGTTCCGGACGGCGCTGATCCAGCGCGTCCAGCAGGTCGGAGAAGAGCCGCCGCCGGCCGCCGTCGAATGGCTGCCCGCGACCCGGGCCCCGTGGACGGCGCTCCGCGACCGGTGGGCGCCCTGGAGCTTGGGAGTGGCAGCGCTGCTGCTCCTCGTCGGGCTGGCCATGGTCGCCCTGCGCTACCAGGACTTGCCAGAGGTGGTCCCCCTGCGTTTCGACGCCAGCGGCCGGCCGAGCGAGGTGGGCTCGCGCGCGGACCTGCTGCGGCTGCCTCTCGGCGGCTTCCTGATCCTAGCCGCCAACTGGGGCTGGAGCGTGTGGCTGCACGCCCGGGAGGCCCTGCTCGCACGGCTGGTGTGGGTCGCCACGGCCGCGATCGAAGCGA
The DNA here is from genome assembly GCA_964435115.1 of uncultured Chloroflexota bacterium. Classification (GTDB taxonomy): domain Bacteria; phylum Chloroflexota; class UBA6077; order UBA6077; family CF-72; genus CAYSYM01. The sequence goes on from CAYSYM010000018.1 coordinate 36,681, forward strand.
TCCTGCTGGTGGCCGTCATCCGACTGCTCCAATGACCCGGCGCGTCTTGTGCACCCCGGGCGGCCATGGCCGCGCCCGCTGACCTGGCCGCGCTAGCGCGGCTGGTGGACACGCTGGAGGCACGCTCGCCAACCTACCTCACGCTTGACGAGGTACGCCGTACGGCTGGGCCGCTCGCTGGGGCGGTCGACCGCGCGCTGGCCGAAGACCTCCTGGTGGTGGACGAGCGCGAGTGGCTGGCGGCAGGGGCGGACGCACCCGTTCCGGTGGCCGTGTGCCGCCTCAACCGGCACCACCCGATCGCTCGCGCCCTGGGCGGGTTCGACTGAGCAGGCGGGCCAGCGTCCGGCACGATTCCATGGGCGGGGCCCGCGCGAACACTTGGCGAGCCAGGTGCAGAGGGGGTAGCTCAGGGCTGGATCGGCAGGCGGAAGTCCTGTCCAACGACCACGCGGAGATCCGCCGTGGAGCTGGCCGTCGGGCGCTCGCGCAGGGCACCCGCAGGGAGCTGCAGCGCGGCAGCAACGGCGTCGCCGGCGAGGCGATTGCCGGTGAGCACCTGGACCGAGGACGTCGCGTAATCGGTCCGATCGGCCACGGCGATGCGCACCACGTCGTACCCCTGAGCGGACAGGTAGTCGGCTGCCTGCTGGCCGAGGCCGGCCCGGGCAGTCCCGTTGAGCACCTCGATCCGGGCCCGCAGCTCGGGCCGACTCGCGGCCTTGAGCGCGTTGTCGATGGCGCGCCGAATGGCCGGCGTGTTCGGACGCAGCAGATCGGCGCCATCCTCCCCCTTGAACGGCTCGACGAGCTCCGTGTCCACCACCAGCGTCGCGATGCGCTCGCGGTCGATCTCAGAGCCGAGCCGCGCCAGGGCGAGCAGCTCGGCAGTCGACAGGTCGGTATTGATCGCCTTCTGGACGATCCCGAGCATCTCTGGCGCCCTGGGCAGCATGTTGAGCTGCAACGCCCGGTCGCGGACGGCCACCAGGACCTGCTGCTGTCGCCTCGACCGGCCGAAGTCGTTGTCGCTGTGGCGCGAGCGCGCGTAGTAGAGCGCGGTGCGCCCGTTCATGAGCTGTGGGCCGGGGGCGACGTAGATGCGCTGATAGCCGTAATCCTCGGTGGGGTACTCGTCGTCCTTGACGGGGCGCTCCACGTCGAGCATCACGCCTCCGACCGCGTTCACGAGCGCCTCGAAGCCCCGGAAGTCCACGCGGGCGTAGTACTGGACGGGGATGCCGAAGTCAGCAGCGATGGTCTGCTTGACCAGGTCGGGGCCGCCGACCGCGTGGGCGACGTTGATGCGCTGCTCGCCGTAGCCGGGGATGCGTACCCACAGGTCGCGCGGGAGGGAGACCAGGGCGGCGGACTTCCCCACGGGGTCGACGCTGACGAGCAGGATCGTGTCCGAGCGCGTCCCCTGGATCGGCTCGTCGTCCCGCTTGTCGATGCCGAGGAGGACGATGGTGATGCGGTCCGTGCCCTTCCACTCCGGCAGCAGGCTTCTGGCGGCGCTGGCGAGGTTCGACCCCAGGTCGCCGCCTCTCGCGGCGGCGAACGGGAGGCCGGGCAGGCTCCCAACTGCCACCTGCCCGGCGCCGGGCACGCTGACAGTGACATCCGGCTGCTGGAGGAGGAGGAGCTTCCAGTTGGCGAGGAACAGGCCGCCAAAGGCCAGACCGCCCAGCACGAAGGCCCAGAAGGCGAGCACGGCGAACAGCGGTGGGCCGGCAGCAGGCCCAGCCGCGCCCGGCACGTCGCCTACCGCGCTCTCCCAGGTGCGCTCCAGAACGGGCGCGTCGGGCGCTCCTGCGCTGGACGGAGCGGCCATTTACGGCACGGCCATCGGCGACATGGGCTCGGTCGGCGCCGATTATAGGCTGGGGCTGGACGCGCCCGGCGGTCCCCGGTGGGCCGAGCGCCGGGCGCGCCGCCGGCTCAGCGCCTCGGCTCGAGCAAGCCAGCCACGGCCGCCGTGACGACCGGCTCGGGCACGTCGTCGCGCACGCGGGCAACGCCAACCCGTTCGGCGAGGACCCAGCGCTGGCGCCCGCCGGCGCGCTTCTTGTCGAGCGCTATCCGGGCCACCACGTCTTCGACCGAGGGGCCCGCGCAGCGCGTGGGCAGGCCGAGCGTCTCCAGGAGGCGGCGCTGCCGGCTGGCGTCCTCGGCTCCAAGCATGCCCATGGCGCCGGCGATACATGCCGCCGCCTCCATTCCGACGGCAACGGCTTCGCCGTGCAGCAGCCGGCTGTAGCTAGTTGCCGCCTCCAGCGCGTGTCCCACGGTGTGCCCATAGTTCAGGAGCATGCGCTCGCCACGCTCCCGCTCGTCGCGGCCCACCACCGCCACCTTCAGCTCAATCGCGCGGGCGACGATGGGCGTGAGCAGCGCCGCGGCGCCAGGTTCGAGCGCCCCTGCCTGCCGTTCGAGGCGCTCGAAGAGACCAGCATCGGCGACCATGGCGATCTTGGCAACCTCGGCCAGGCCGTTGGCGAAGGCGCGGCGCGAGAGCGTGCCTAGGAGGGTAGTGTCGGCGATGACGGCGATGGGCTGGTGGAACGCGCCGATCAGGTTCTTGCCCCGTGGATGGTTGACGGCCGTCTTGCCGCCCACGCTGGCATCCACCTGGGCCAGCAGCGTGGTAGGCGCGTTCACGAGGCCGATGCCACGCAGGTAGCAGGCGGCCGCGAATCCGGCCAGGTCGCAGACCACGCCTCCGCCAAAGGCCATCACGGCGTCGCGGCGCTGAGCCCCCCGTTCCAGCAGCCAGTCCCAGATCAGCTCGGCCTGCCGCAGCGTCTTGTGTGGCTCCTCGCCTGGCACCTCGAGGACGGGCACGCCAGGGAGCACGCGCGCGAGCAGGTCGCCGTGGAGCCCGAGGGCGACCCTGTCGGCCACGACCCACAGCCGGCCGTCGAAGCCGGCGTCGGCCAGTGTCGGGGCCAGGGACGCCAGCGCGCCCGGGCCGACGACCAGCGGAACGGTCCGATCGCCGAGGCGCAGGGCGCTCCTCAGGACGCTGGTGGGGGTGGCGGAGGGGGGGTCGACCGCCATGGCGGTCAGGCTCCGCGTCGAGCTTCGGCCCATGCGCTTCGCTGCGGGCCGGCGCCGGCCACCTGGCGCCGCTGGCGGGCCAACCACCGGCGCGCGATCTCGCGGACGATGTCGTAGGTCGAGCGCTCGTCGACGGCGATGCTCACATGGGCGAGCGCGTAGTAGCGGCGCCGCCACTGCATCAGCGCGGTCACGCGCGCGAGCGGGTCGGGCGCGTCTAGGAGTGGCCGAGGGCGGCCCGAGCGACTGTGCTGGAGGCGCTGGACGACGGTCTCTGGCCGCACCTGGAGGTGCACGACCAGGTTCCCCTCGATCAGCCGGGCGCGGTTCTCCGGGTCGACGAACGCGCCGCCGCCGGTGCTGATGACCTGGTGGCTCCCAGCGCAGGCCTTCGCAACCACCGTGCGCTCGAGCGCACGGAAGCCAGGCTCGCCGTCTTCGCGGAAGATCTGCGGGATTGAGCGGCCCGAGGCGCTCTCCACCAGGCGATCGGTGTCCACGAAGGCCAGCCGCAGCCGTCGCGCGAGGGAGCGGCCGATGGTCGTCTTGCCGCTGCAGCTAAACCCCACCAGGACGACGTTGTCCACCTACCTGCTTCCGGGCGTCGGGCCGCTGGTGGCCGGCGCGCGCGCGCCGGCCTGGGACGCGAGGGTGGCGTGGTAGTTGGCCAGGGCCTCGGCCAGGCTATCCCCACCGAACTTGAGCCGCAGCGCATCGGCGAGGACGAGCGCCACCATCGCCTCGCCCACGACGCCGGCGGCTGGAAGCACGCACACGTCGCTGCGCTCGACGTGGGCTGGGCTCCGCTCGCGGGTGGCCAGGTCGATCGAGGGGAGCGGGTTGAGCAAGGTGGAGATGGGCTTGGCCGCGCCGCGGACGACCAGCGGGGCGCCGTTCGTCGTCCCGCCCTCGAGCCCGCCGGCGCGGTTGGTTGGCCGGGACCAGCCGCGCGACGGATCGTAGTCGATGGCGTCGTGCACCTGGGACCCCGGGAGGGCGGCGTTCGCGAAGCCCTCGCCCAGCTCCACGCCCTTGACCGACGGGATGCTCATGGTCGCGGCCGCGAGTCTGGCGTCCAGCCGCTCGTCCCACTGCACGTAGGTCCCCAGGCCGATCGGCAGGCCGTAGGCGATGACCTCGAAGACACCGCCGAGCGTGTCGCCCGCGGTTCGCGCGGCCTTGATGAGCGCCCGCGCCTCGTCGGCGAAGCGCACGTCGCCAGCGCGCAGGTCGGACTCCTCGACCGCCTGCCACCACGGATCGCCGGCCGCGGCCGGGTCGACGCGCAGCGAGGCAGGGACGGCAGCGCGGGCGGGCCCGACGCTGAGCACGTGGCTGCGCACCTGGATGCCAAAGTGGCGCAGGAAGAGCTTGGCAAGGGCGCCAGCGGCCACGCGCGCCGCCGTCTCGCGGGCGCTGGCACGTTCGAGCACGTTGCGCACGTCGTCCAGCCCGTGCTTCACCACGCCGGCCAGGTCGGCGTGGCCGGGCCGCAGCCGGGTGACCGGTGGTGGGGGGTCCGGCACCGGCGCCACATCCATGCGGCCGGCCCAGTTCGGCCAGTCCAGGTTCTTGACAACCAGGGCTACGGGGCCGCCCATCGTCAGCCCGTGCCGAACGCCCCCGACGATCTCCACGCGGTCGCGCTCGATCTGCTGCCGTCCGCCGCGCCCGTAGCCCTTCTGCCGCCGCGCGAGGTCGACGTCGATCTCCTCGGCCAGGACCGGTAGCCCGGCTGGCAGGTTCTGGACGAAGACGGTGAGCTGCGGGCCGTGCGATTCCCCCGCGGTCAGCACCCGCAGCCGGCCGAGCATCATTCGGAGGCTCCGTGACTCGCCAGGGCGGGGACACGCTGGGCAGGCAGGGCTGCCTGCGCCGCATCCAGGTACACCTGGATGGGTGGCGTGCGACCCGTCCAGCGTTCGAAGGCGAGGACGGCCTGGTGGATCAGCATCCCCAGTCCGTTCTCGGCTCGCGCGCCCGCGGCGAGCGCGGCGGTCATGAACCCGGTGGACGGCGGGTTGTACGCGAGCTCTATGGCGACCGCGCCCGGCGCGTACCAGGTCGGGTGCACGAGGGATGCGCTCGCGTCGTGCTCGCGTGAGGTCGCGTTGACCACCACGGCGACGGGCGTGCGGGCGGATTGCCCCGCCTCGGCCAGGAGGCCGGACGTGAGCGAGCCACGGCCGACGTGCGGCTCGAGGTCGGCGACGAGCGTCTCGGCGCGCCAACGGGTGCGGTTCAGGACGCGGATGGAGGCGGCCCCCGCTCGCGCGAGCGCCATCGTGGCCGAGCGCGCCGCGCCCCCGGCGCCGAGCACGAGCGCATCCTGGCCTCGGACATCGAGGCCTGTTTCGTGGAGCCAGCGCTCCAGGCCGGCCGCGTCGGTGTTGTCGCCGAGGAGCCGGCCGCCTGCGTGGACGATGGTGTTGACCGCTCCGAGGGCGCGCGCCTCGTCGCTCAGGGCGTCCAGGTGGGGAACGACTGCCTGCTTGTGCGGGGCGGTGACGTTGGCGCCCAGGCAGGCGGGTTCGCGCAGCGCTCGCACGGCTGCCGCGACGTCGTGTGGTGCCACCTCACGGGCCAGGTACTCGGCGTCGATGCCGAGCGCCGCGAAGGCGGCATTGTGCAGGGCGGGCGACAGCGAATGCTGCACCGGTTGGCCGAGGATGCAGGCCCACCGTCGAGTCACGCCTGCGCCACCTCGGACAGATGGTGCCAGAACCCCGGGTAGGAGACGGCGACGGCCTCCGCACCCTCGATCTCTGCCCCCTCGCCGAGGGCGCCGGCCAGGGCGAAGAGCATGGTCAGGCGGTGGTCACCGCGGCTGTCCACCCGCCCGGCGCGCAGCCGCGCCGGGCGGATGCGCCACCCGTCGGGCGTTGGCTCCACGTCGCCGCCAAGCGCGCCGAGGCCGTCGGCCACCGCCGCGATGCGGTCCGTCTCCTTCACACGCAGCTCGCCGGCGTCCCGGACCACGGTGTCACCCGCGGCGAAGAGGCCGAGCAGGGCGACGAGCGGGAGCTCGTCGATGGCGCGCGGCACGAGGTCGCCCGCCACGTCCATCCCGCGAAGCCGGCTCGAGCGCGCGACCAGGTCGCCAACCGGCTCGCCGGCCTCCTCACGCTCGCGCTCGACGCGCACGTCTGCGCCCATCGCCCGGAGGATGGCGAGGAACCCGGTCCGGGTTGGGTTGAGCCCCACGTCGCGGATGGTGACCTCGGCATCTGGGTGGAGGCAGGCGAGCGCAAGCCAGACGGCGGCCGAGGAGAAGTCGCCGGGCACGGACACGTCGACCGCGCGTAGCCGCGCAGCCGGCTGGATAGTCACGCGGCGGCCCTCCGTGCGAAGACCGGCGCCCATGGCGCGCAGGAGACGCTCCGTGTGGTCGCGCGACAGCGCGGGCTCGTCGACGGTCGTCGGGCCATCGGCGGCCAGCCCGGCCAGGAGGAGGGCCGACTTGACCTGGGCGCTCGCAACCGGCAGCCGGTGCGCGGCGCCGCGCAGCTGGCCGGCCGGCCGGATCGCCAGCGGGGGCAGGTGGCCGCCATCGCGCCCGTCGACGTGCGCCCCCATCGCCCGCAGCGGCTCGGCCACACGGGCCATCGGCCGGCGGCGCAGCGAGGCATCGCCGGTGAGCACGGCGAAGAGGTCCTGCCCCGCCAGGAGGCCGCACAGGAGCCGCATGGTCGTGCCGGAGTTGCCGCAGTCCAGGACGTCGACGGGCTCGCGCAGCCCGCGCAGGCCCCGGCCGCGCACCACCACCGTGTCCGCCCGGCGCTCCACGCCGGCTCCCAGACGAGCCAGGCACGCGAGCGTCGTGGCGCAGTCCGCGCCGGTTGAGAAGCCCCGAATGGTCGCCTCTCCCTCGGCGACCGCATTCAAAAGTACCGCGCGGTGCGAGATGGACTTGTCGCCGGGGACGCGCAGGGCCCCGCGGACGCGCGGCGCCGGGGCGATGGCACGCGTCTGCGGCGTGGTGGCCACGCCGGGCAGGTCCGCGTGCCGGCACTCCATGGCGAGCATCTACGCGGTCGCCAGCAGGGCGGCGGGCCGCGGACGTGCCAGCGGCCGGTCGAGCGCTGCCAGCACCTTCTCGACCTGGCGCATGAGGTCCCTGAAACCCTCCATCGTCAGTGACTGCGGCCCGTCCGAGAGGGCAGTGTCTGGCTCGGGATGGACCTCTACGAGAAGCCCGTCAGCGCCGGCGGCGGTCGCCGCGAGCGCCATCGGCGTGACCAGGTAACGGTGGCCGGTTCCGTGGCTCGGGTCGGCGATGACCGGCAGGTGGCTCAGACGCTTGACCACAGGGATCGCGCTCAGGTCGAGCGTGTTGCGCGTGGCGCTCTCGAAGGTCCGGATGCCACGCTCGCAGAGGATCACGTTGAAGTTGCCCTCGTGCATGATGTACTCGGCCGCCATGAGCCACTCTTCGACGGTGGCGGAGAGGCCGCGCTTGAGGAGGACAGGCTTGTCGGTGCGCCCGACCGCCTTGAGGAGGGGGAAGTTCTGCATGTTGCGCGCGCCGACCTGGAGGATGTCGGCACTCTTCGCCACGCGCCCCACCTGGCCCGGCTCGAGCACCTCGGTCACGACCGGCAGCCCGGTGTGGCGGCGCCCCTCTTCCAGGAGCGATAGGCCGTTGGCGCCCATGCCCTGGAACGCGTAGGGCGAGGTTCGCGGCTTGAAGGCGCCGCCGCGCAGGATGGCCGCGCCCGAGGCGGCGACGGACTCGGCCGTGGTGAGGAGCTGCTCGCGGCCCTCCACCGAGCAGGGCCCGGCCATGACGACGAACGCCGGACCGCCGATCTCCACGCCGCCGGCGTTCACCACCGTCGGCGTGGGCCGGAACTCGCGGCTGGTGAGCTTGTAGGGGCGGGTGATCCGCGTGGCCCGGTCCACCCCGGGCAGGACCTCGATCGCCTCGAGGAGGTCGGGCGGGAAGCCAGTGCCGATGACGCCGACCACAGTTCGCTCCTCCCCAGCCGAGATGTGCGCTCTCAGGCCGTGAAGCTTGAGCACGTCCACGACGTGCTCGACGTCGCTGCTTGTCGCATCCGCGTGCATGACCACGATCATCGTTCGTCCCTTCACTTCGCGCGCCTCTCTGTCGGCGGCCTCGAGGGCTGGATACAAAGAGAGGAGCGGTCTGTCTCCAGACCGCTCCTCTCGGCATGACGAAGCTCCGAAGCTGCTTACGCCCTCTGCGGCAGCTCCGTCATGCCCTGGCGAAACCAATACGCGAACCCGGCGCCCAGTGCCATGCTGGGCCGCAGTATAGGCCGAGCAGGAGCACCTGTCAAACGCGGCCACGTCCACGAGGTCCGCCGCGGCGAAGGTGCCGGAAGGTGGGGGCTAGAATTGCGGGCTGTGCCCCATAGCGGGGGTGGACCGCCCCGTGTGAAGGTCCTCGCCGTCCTCGGCACACGGCCCGAGGCGATCAAGCTCGCCCCGGTCATCCGCGAGCTCGAACGGCGCTCGGACCGGGTGCGCAGCCGCGTGTGTGTGACAGCGCAGCACCGCGACATGCTCGACCAGGTGCTCCGGCTGTTCGGGATTGCCCCGCACCACGACCTGGACGTGATGGCCGACAACCAGACACCGACGCAGGTCGCCGCCGCCGTGCTCGCGCGCCTGGAGCCGATCCTGAATGCCGAGCGACCCGACTGGGTGCTGGTCCAGGGTGATACGACCACGGTCGCGGCCGCGTCGCTGGCGGCCTTCTACGCCCGGGCGCGGGTGGCGCATGTGGAAGCTGGCCTACGAACCGGCGACAAGTGGCGGCCTTTTCCCGAGGAGATCAATCGCCGCGTCGCCGGGGTGGTGGCGGACCTGCACTTCGCCCCCACCCAGCGGGCCCGCCAGAACCTCCTGCGTGAGGACATCGCTCCGGTTCGCGTGCTCGTGACGGGCAACCCGGTGGTCGACGCCATGCTGTGGGTCGCGGACAGGCCCCCGACCCCCCAGGTGCATGAGCTCTTCGCTCGGTGCGGGCTCGCCGGCGGGCCAGGCGGGAGCGGGAACGGGGCCAGAACGATCCTGGTCACGGCGCACCGGCGTGAGAGCTTCGGCCAGCCGATCGAGAACGTCTGCCTGGCGCTGCGCGACCTCGCGTCGCGCTACGGCGGAGGCGTGCGCGTCGTTTACCCGGTGCACCGCAACCCCAACATCTGGGAGCCAGTCCACCGACTGCTCGGCGACGTGCCGCACGTGACGTTGATCCCGCCGCTCGACTACCTGCCGACCATCCACTTGATGAAGCGGGCCTCGCTGGTGCTCACCGACTCCGGCGGTATCCAGGAGGAGGCGCCCGGGCTGGGCGTCCCCGTGCTGGTGCTGCGCGAGGTCACCGAGCGGCCGGAGGCGGTGGAAGCCGGGACCGTCAAGCTGGTGGGGACAGATCGCGGGCGCATCGTCCGCGAGGCGCAGCGGCTGCTGGACGACCAGCACGCCTACGCGCAGATGGCCCACGCGGCTAACCCGTACGGGGACGGGCGTGCGGCCCGGCGGATCGTCTCGGCGCTGCTGGGCGAGCCGGTCGAGCCGTTCGAACCGGGGGCGTAGACGCGGGAGGACCCGGGGCAAGCAGCCGAGATCACGACCAGCCCGGGCACCCGGGGCCGACTGCACACGCCGCGCCGCGCGCTGGTCCCCGATTTGTGATGCCCGGCTGCGGGGCGCGACCCTTGGATTCGCCGGAAATGGGCGTAGACTGGACCAGAGGCGATACTCACGGAGGTTGCGAACACCGACGATGCTGCAATCCCACCTGCATAGCCTGATCGCCAAAGCCCACCGCTACCAGCGCGAGCCGGAACGCTTCCAGCTCACGCAGGAAGAGCCGCTGCTCGTGAGCGTCCACGGCGCGAACGGCGATCACCAGGTCGTCCTGCGAGGGGGGCGTCTGGTCTGCGACTGCGATGGATTTGCCCAGCGAGGCGAGGGCATCTGCGCCCACGTCCTCGGCGTCGAACACCATTTCCGCGCCCGGCTGCCCGAAGGCGCCGTGACCTGGCCGTTCGCCGTGCCCGCGTAGGGCCCGTTCGGCCTGTCCGCCTGGCAGAGCGCCAGGCGTGAGGCCAGGCGCCGTCTACGACGCCCGACTCGATCCAACGGAAGGGTCCGAGCAGGTGGACTGTGGCGGCCGTGGAGCGCCGTCCGAGACCGGGTCGAGGTGCTCTCCCCGCGTCGGTGGTGTTCCCACGGGTGTCCCGCCGCGTCGTCAGCGTCCCCTCCTGCCGTCGCCCCAGCGGTGGACGCACACGGGTGGGGCGACGGGCTTCCGCGAAGACCTCCGAAAGGGTGCCGTCGCGGGCGTGCCAGCGCCGCGCCGGCGCGGGCGGCGCTATCGCAGGTGAGAGCCGCGGTCGCCGGCCAGAGGGGCGTGCGCGGTCACATCGCGCGCGAGAGCTGGCGCGGGCACGCGCTCCAGGCTGCCGAACACCACGCGCTTGATGGCGTCGAGATCTGGCGGCAGCTCCACCGGCCGGTTGGGGTTCTCGGACGCCACGCCGAACTTGCCGAGCCTGCCTTCGTGGTAGCGCACTTTGAAGTCGACGAACTTCAGCCCGTTGGCGGTAGAGATCACCACGGTGCGCTGGCCCGGCTGGATCGTGCCAGCCCGCACGAGCTTCTCGAGGACGGCGAGCGCGACGCCGGTGTGGGGATCGGTGAACATGCCAGAGAGGTCTGCTCGTGCGGCCGCCTCGGTCAGCTCGGCTTCGGTGGCCTGCTCCACCACGCCGTCGAACCGGCGCATCGTCCGGACGGCGCGCGCGTAGCTGACCGGGTTGCCGATCTGGATGGCGCTGGCGAGCGTGGTGCGGGCGTGGACCGGCTCGAGCGTATCGAAGCCGCGCCGGTAGGCCAGGTAGAGGGGGTTCGCTCGCTCGGCCTGCGCCACGGCGATGCGCGGGCGACGCGAGATGAGACCCAGCGCCTGCAGCATGAGGAAGCCCGCGCCGAGGGCGCTCACATTGCCGAGGTTGCCGCCGGGGATCACCACCCAGTCAGGGACCTCCCAGTCGAACTGCTGCACGATCTCGACGGCGATCGTCTTCTGGCCTTCGAGGCGCAGCGAGTTCATCGAGTTGGCCAGGTAGATGCCCGGCTCGCGCGCGAGCTGCTGGACGAGGGCCATGCAACCGTCGAAGTCCGTGTCGAGCGCCAGGACGAGTGCGCCGTTCGCCAGCGGCTGGACGAGCTGGGCCGTGGAGACCCGGCCGCGCGGCAGGAGGACCACGGAGCGCACGCCGGCGACGGCGCAGTAGGCGGCCAGGCTGGCGGACGTGTCGCCGGTGGAGGCGCACGCCACCGCCGCGATGGGCGCCCCACGGACAATCATCTGGCGCACCACGCTCACGAGCACGGTCATGCCGAGGTCTTTGAAGCTGCCGGTGTGGCTGTTGCCACACAGCTTCACCCACAGGTCATCCAGCCCGAGGGTCCTGCCGTACCGCTCGGCCCAGAACAGGTTGGTGCCTCCCTCGTCCAGGCTGACGATGTTCTGGTCGTCCAGGTGCGGGGCCACCCACTCCTTCTTGCCCCACACGCCGCTGCCGTACGGCCACGCGGTCCGCTTGTAGCGGTCGTCGAAGAGCTTCATCCAGGCCGCGGGGCTGCGGTCGCGCAGGGCGTCCAGGTCGTGCGCTACCTCCAGCAGGCTGCCGCACACCGGGCAGCGGTACAGCACCTGCTCCAGCGGCCACTCGCCATGGTCGCCCTCGAGACAGCGAAACAGTGCGCGGTAGGCCATCGCCGTTCCCGTGGCAAGCATACCCAACGCCCGCTGGCGCCGCGGCCACGCCCGGTGGAACCGTCATGCAACTGTCAGCGGAGGGCCGGTGCGACGGAGTGGCGCGGGCTGGTACGCTCTTGCGGGCTCGTTCGGTCCTCTGGGGGGACGGTCGGATCCCGCCGAGGGTGACGGCCGCGAGGCGCTCCCGGCCGCCGAGTCTGGCCTGCCACTCTGCCTCCAGGTCGAGACCGCATGGGACCACCAGACTTCACGCTGACGATCCTCGGCGCCGGCCCCGCCATGCCCAACCCCGGGGGCGCGTGCTCCGGGTACCTCGCGCGCCAAGGAACCTCGAACCTCCTGGTCGACTGCGGGCCAGGGGTCGCGGGCCGGCTGGCGCAGCAGGTGCGGCCGCAGGAGCTCGACGCCGTGGTGCTCTCGCACCTGCACGCCGACCACCACTTCGACGTCGTTCCCCTGTACTACGGCCTGAAGTACGGCGAGCGCCGGCCGGCCGCGCGCGGGCTACGGCTGCCCCTCTTCGTGCCGCCGGGTGGAGCCACCTATCTCCGCCGCCTGGGCGAGCTGCTGGATGGCGACTCGGCCATGTTCGACGACGTCTACACGGTGGAGGAGTACGCGGCCGACCGCGAGCTCGCCATTGGCAGCTTCCACCTGACGTTCCACCCCGTGCAGCACTACATCCTCTCGCACGCCATGCGCATTCGGGCCGAGCACGGGCGCCTGCTGGTCTTCTCCTCAGACGTGGGGCCGTGCGCTGAGCTGGTGGAGGCCGCGCGCGGTGCCGACCTGTTCCTGTGCGAGTCGACGCTCGTCGACCGCTCGCAGGACCACGCCGATCCCCGCCGGCGCGGCCACCTGCTGGCGTCTGAGGCCGGGGCGGCCGCCCGCGATGCGGGCGCCAGGCGCCTGCTGATCACGCACTACCGAGCGAACGACGCCGCGCTGGCGCCCCACCACCGCTCGTCGGCGGCGAGCGCGTTCGCCGGGCCGGTGGAGCTGGCCGTCGAGGGAACCTCCTACACTGTGTGAGGGACGGTCAGGTGACGAGCGCAGCCGAGGCGATGCGGGCGATCTTTCGCACGGCGGCTGCCGACCCGGAGATCGGGCCCGCGGCGCGGCGGCTGGAGGACCTGCTGGACCGGGTGATCGCCGAAGCGGAGACCGCCGGCGTCCGCTACCTGGCACGGAGCATCCCGCACGAGCTGGGGCAGCCACTGGCTGAGGTCCGCGGCTACGCCGAGCTGGTGGCCGAGCATGACTACTCTCCTCAGGAGCGGGCCGAGCTGCTCCAGCGCGTGGTCGACGCCGCGACCCGCCTTGGCCAGATGATCCACGCCATGGGCCGCATAGCCGACCCGGCCGTCCCGGCGCCGGAGCGGCAGAGCATTGGCGGCGTGCAGCTCATGAAGATCGACCTGGGGGCAGAAGAGCGCGCCGCCACGTCGGCAATCGAGGAGCTGCGCCAGGCCGCGGCCGCCTACCTGCAACCCGACGACTGACTTCGGCAGTCCACGCGCGCTTCGCGCGGCGTGCCCTCTGCTACCCTTCTGGCTGGTCGCGATGGTCGAGCGTCAACCCGTCCTCGTCTGCACTGCCTGGCCGTACGCCAACGGCTCGCTCCACGTGGGGCACCTGGCGGGCGTCTACGTGCCGGCGGACGTCTTCGCCCGCTACCAACGGCTGCGCGGGCGCGACGTCCTGATGGTCTCCGGCACTGACGCCCACGGGACGCCCGTGACCGTGCGGGCCGAGCAGGAGGGGGTGACGCCGCGCGAGGTGGCCGAGCGGTACCACGCCGAGTTCCTCACCTACTGGCGGGACCTGGGCATCAGCTACGACCTGTACACGACCACCATGGCCGACACGCACCGCGAGGTCGTGCAGGACGAGTTCCTGCTGCTCATCCAGAAGGGTGGCCTCTTCCAGGCCAGCTCCGTCGGGTTCTATGACCCGGTCGCCCGTCGGTTCCTGCCCGACACGTACATCGAGGGCGAATGCCCCTACTGCCACTACGCCCGGGCGCGCGGGAACCAGTGCGAGCAGTGCGGGCGGCTGCTCGAGCCCGAGGACCTCATCAATCCGCGGTCGCGGCTGAACCCGGGGGCGGCGCTGGAGCGGCGCGAGACCGAGCACTTCTACCTGGACCTGCCCCGGTTCCAGCCCAGGCTGCTCGAGTGGGCGCGCCAGCAGACGCACTGGCGGCCGAACGTGTACCGCTTCACCGTCAACTTCCTCGAAGGCGGGCTCCAGCCGCGGGCGATCACGCGCGACCTGACCTGGGGTGTCCCGGTGCCGGTGGAGGGCTGGGACGACAAGCGGATCTACGTGTGGTTCGAAGCCGTCACCGGCTACCTCTCCGCCTCGGTGGAGTGGGCTCGGCGGACCGGCGCGCCCGCGGCCTGGGAGCGGTGGTGGAAGGACCAGAGCTGCCGCCAGTACTACTTCATCGGCAAGGACAACATCCCCTTCCACACCGTCATCTGGCCGGCGATCCTGCTGGCGCGCGGCGACACCATCCTGCCCTACGACGTGCCCGCTAACGAGTTCATGAACTTCGGCGGGCAGAAGGCGTCCAAGAGCGCCGGGCTGGGCACGACCGTCCCCCAGCTCCTGGCGGCGTTCGACCCCGACCCGATCCGCTACTACCTGATCGCGAACGCGCCGGAGACGGCCGATACCAGCTACGCGGAGGAAGACTTGGTCCGGCGCAACAACGACGAGCTAGTGGCGGCCTGGGGCAACCTCGTCCATCGCACGCTGACGTTCCTCCAGCGGTCGTTCGACGGCACCGTGCCCGAGCACGTCACCGACCCGGAGGTGGCCCGGGCGATCGCCGACGCCCGCGCGCGTGTCGAGAGCCTGCTGGACGGCGTGCACCTGCGCGACGCGCTCCGCGAGGCCGTGGCGCTGGCGCGCTTCGGGAACGAGTGGTTCGACCGGCAGGCTCCGTGGCGGCAGGTGAAGGAGGATCGCGCCGCGGCCGACCACACGCTGGGGTCGCTGCTCGACCTCATCAACGCGCTGAAGCTGTTGCTGACGCCCTTCCTGCCCCACACGTCGGCACGCCTGCACACCCTGCTCGGCTACGCGGAGCCGCTCGAGTCGACCGGCTGGCTGTTCGAAGCGCTCCCCGCCGGCCGCAGGCTGCCGGCGCCAGCGCCGCTGTTCCGCAAGCTGGACCTCGCTGCACCTGAGGCGGCCTGACCCGGCCGGAGGAGATGCTCGCCAGGCTCCTGCTGGCGCCCGTGCTGGCCGCTTACCTCTGGCTGGCACTGGGCTACGCGGCCGCGACGCCGACCTGGAACAACCCGGACGAGCCGGCCCACTACAACTACGTGGCCGCGGTGGCGACGAGCGGCACACTGCCGGTGCTGGAGCCCGGCGACTGGGACGCCGACCTGCTGGAGCGCCTCAAGGCGACCCGCTTCCCGGCCAGCGAGCCGATCGACCGGATCCGGTACGAGGCGTGGCAGACACCCCTCTACTACCTGCTGGCGGCGCCGGTGTACCGACTGGCGCCGGCCGAGAGCCAGCGCGCGCGCGTCCAGTGGCTGCGGACGTTCGGCGCCCTGCTGGGGGCGCTCACCGTGCTCGTGGGGTACCTGGTGGCGCGGGAGACGTTCACCGCCTGGTGCGCGCACGGGCCTCCGCGCACGGCCGAGCTGGCGGACGGGCGGCCGGTCTCTCTCGCCGGGGGAGAGGGCGACGGCGAGGGCGGACGCGCCGCGAGCACGTACCCCACTGGTCACCGGTCGGAGCGGGTGGCGACCGGTCTAGCCCCGCCGGGCGGCGCGGGGGCGCTCGGGAGCGGAGGCAGTCGCGCCGAGTGGCTCGCCCTTGCCGTCGCGACGACGATGGCAGGCGTGCCGATGTTCACCGCGATGTCGGCGGCGATCACGAACGACACGCTGGCGAACCTCCTGGCGGCCGTGCTGGCGGTCGTGTCGCTACGCCTGCTCCGGGCGCTGCCGGGCGGCCGTGGCGCGCTCGGCCTGGGGCTCCTGCTCGGCCTGGCGGTGCTGGCCAAGCTCACGCTGGTGGTGTTCGTGGCCCTGGCGCTCCTGGCGCTGGTGGTGCCGGCGCTGCAGGGGCAGGCGAGCTGGCCAGGCACGCTGCGGCGGCTGGGCCTGGCCGTCGCAGCAGCCGGCCTGGTGCTGGCGCCGTGGCTGGTGCGCCAGGGGCTGGTGTACGGCTGGAACGACCTGCTGGCGAGCCGCCGCCACGAGGCGGTGGTGGTGGGCCAGCCGCGCTTCCCGGGCCTGAGCGCGGAGTACGCCTGGGGGTGGGGCACCACCGTCTTCCACAGCTTCTGGGCCCAGTTCGGCTGGATGGGCATCCCCGCGCCCGACCGGCTCTACTGGATCTGGGGAATCCTCTCGCTGGCCGCGGCGCTCGGGCTCGCCGTGCGCGCCTGGCGCGCGGTGCGGCAGTGGCCGGGCTGGCGCCGGGCTGACCCGCGCCTGCCATGGGCCGCGCTCGCGGGCGCGGCGATGTTCGGCGCCCTGGTGGGCTACAACCTCACCTTCCAGCAGGCCCAGGGCCGGTACCTCTTCCCCGCCCTCGCACCGCTGGCCGTGCTCATGGTAGTGGGGTGGAGCGCGCTCCTCCCCCACCGCGTCCAGCCGGTGGGGGTCCTGGCGCTCGGCGTGGGGCTGGTCGCCCTCAACGCCTACACGCTCCAGCGCGTCCTCGCGCCCGCCTTCGCGTGGTAGGCTTGACGCACTTCGTCGTGGCGCCCGACCCCGGGGAGGGCGCAGGTGGAATGGGAGGTTCCAGGAGCGTGGACGTACGCGTTCAGCACAGCTCTGTGGCCGAGGTCGAGACGCCCCTGCTGGTGGTCAACCTGTTCGAGGGCATCACCCAGCCCGGTGGCGCCACGGGGGCGGTGGACCAGGCGATGGGGGGGTTGATCTCGCGCCTGATCGCGGACGGCGAGCTGAGCGGCGAGGCGGAGTCGATCGCCGTGCTCCACGCCACCGGGGAGCACCGACTGAAGGCGCGGCGCGTGGCCGTCGTCGGGCTGGGCAAGCGCGAGGAGTTCGGCCTCGAAGCGGCGCGGGTCGCGGCGGCCGTGGCGGCACGCAAGGCGCGCGACGTCAAGGCGAACAGCTTCGCCACGATCGCCCACGGAGCGGGCATTGGCGGGCTGGACCCGGCGGAGGCATGCCGCGTGACCGCGGAAGCCTCGATCCTGGCGCTCTACCGCTACGAGCAGTTCAAGGAGGCGACCCGGTCCAAGCACGACGTGTCGGAGATGGTCGTGGTGGAAGGCGATGCCGACCGCGCGCGTCGCTTCGGCGAGGTGGTGGAGCTGGCCAGGATCACCTGTGAGGCGGTGAACAGGACGCGCGATCTCTCCGTTGGGCCGAGCAACGTGGTGACGCCGACCTACCTGGCCGAGCAGGCGCGCGCGGTGGCGCAGGCGCACGGGCTGGAGATCATGGTGTGGGGTCGGGACGAGCTGCGCGCGCACGGGATGAACGCCATTCTGGCGGTGAACGCGGGCAGCGCCGAGCCGGCGGCGTTCGTGGTGATGCGCTACCGGGCGGCCGACGCCGCCAGGACGCTGGCAGTCGTCGGCAAGGGGATTACCTTCGACTCGGGCGGCATCTCCATCAAGCCAGCCGAGAACATGGAGTACATGCGGCACGACATGTCCGGGGCGGCGACGGTGATCGGCTTCATGCAGCTCGCGGCGCAAACCAGGCTGCCGGTCAACGTGATTGGCGCGTTCGCCGCCACCGAGAACCTCCCCTCGGGGTCCGCGTACAAGCCGGGCGACGTCTACCGGGCGTACAACGGCAAGACGATCGAGGTGGTCAACACCGACGCCGAGGGGCGGGTAATCCTCTCTGATGCCCTGGCGTACGTGGCCGAGCAGAAGCCCGACGCGATCGTCGACCTCGCCACGCTGACCGGGGCCTGCCAGGTGGCGCTGGGCGACCACGCGACGGGGCTGATGACGAACAGCCAGCCGCTGGCTGACCTGCTGCTCGGCCTGGGCGAAACGTCCGGGGACCGCTGCTGGCAGCTCCCGTTGTGGGACGTCTATCAGCACCAGATCAAGACGGCCATGGCCGACGTGCGCAACACGGGCGGGCGCCGGGCCGGCGCTATCACGGCGGGCCTGTTCCTGCACGAGTTCGTCGGCGAGATCCCCTGGGTGCACCTGGACATCGCCGGGACGGCCTACGCCGACGGCGACCAGACCTACGTGAAGCCGTACAACCCGAAGCCCGGGGCGACGGGCGTGGGCGTCCGGCTGCTGTGGCACTTCGCCCGGGCGTGGGGGAACGCGTAGCGCCTGCCACCGAGTGGCACGCCAGTGGCGCGCTCCGCCGGCTGGCGCGGAATACCGCCGTGCCCATGGCGGCGCGGCTCCTGGACCTCGCCTTCGCCCTGGTGTACCTGCGCTTCCTGCGGCAGGAAGGCACCGGCGCCTACGCCTTCCTGGTGGTGTTCATCGCCTACCTGGACACGTGGCTCGACTTCGGGCTGAACGCGCTGCTCGCGCGGGACGTGTCGCGCGCGCCCGGGCTGGCCGGCCTCGCCTTCCGCAACGTGAGCCGGGTGCGGCTGGGCTTGTGGGTAGCGGGCCTGCCGCTCGTTGCGGCCGTCTTTGGGCCGGGGCAGGAGCTGGCCAACCTGCCAGGCGAGGCGGCGCTGGCCGGCTGGCTGTTCTACGTGGCGTTGCTGCCCACGATCGTGGCGAAGACTGCCACCGGGCTGCTGTGGGCGTTCGAGCGGCTGGAGGCGCCGGCGCTCGTCTCGGTGCTGGCGAGCCTGCTCAAGGCCGTGCTCGGGTCGGCCGCGCTGGTGGGCGGGCTGGGGCTGGTGGGCCTCGCCGGGAGCTCGCTGGCGATCAACCTGGTGACGGCGGGCGTCCTGGGAGCCGTCCTGGCCCGCGCCCGGCGGCCGGCCGCGGTCGTCTCAGGTGCCGGACCAGCGGCCGAGGTGTTCCGTGCCCGGGCGCTGCTGCGCGAAGCGTGGCCGCTGTTCGTGAACCAGCTCCTGCAGGGACTGTTCTTCAAGATCGACAGCCTGCTCCTGCCGCGGCTCGCGGGGCTGGCGCCGGCGGGCGCGTACAACGCGGCGTACAAGGTGGGCGAGGGCGCGGGGGTCGTATCGTCGAGCTTGACGCTGGCGATCTTCCCGAGCCTCTCGCGCCAGGCCGAGTCGCCGGGCGAAGGGCTGGTGGCGGCCTACCGCCTGTCGCTGCGGTTCCTGCTGCAGGTCGCGTTCCCGCTGGCGGCGGGAACGGCGCTGCTAGCCGAGCCGATCGTCGCGCTCGTGGGCGGGCGTGCGTTCCTGCCCGATTCGGCGGTGGCGCTCAGCCTGCTGATCTGGTACCTGCCGTTCAGCTACGCGAACGGCCTGACGCAGTACGTGCTGATCGCGGTGGGCCGGCAGCGCTTCCTGACCGGCGCCTTCCTGGCGGCGTTCGTCTTCAACGTGGTGGCCAACGTGCTGCTCATCCCGCGCTTCGGATTCGTGGCGGCCGCGCTGGTGACCGTGGCATCGGAGGTGGTGCTACTGGTGCCGTTCCAGCGCGCCATCCGGCGGTCCGCCCGCGCGGTGTCGCTCTGGCACGAGGCCTACCACCCGGTGCTCGCGACGTTCCTGATGGCGCCCGTGGTGTGGTGGCTGCGCGACGGGGTGCATCCGCTGGCGGCCGTGGCCGCCGGCCTGCTGGTCTACCCGGCCGCGCTGTGGGCCATCGGCGGCGTCGACGACGAGCAGCGGGCGGTGCTGCGGGCGCTCCTGCCGCGCGGCACGCGGGTGAGCGTGTCCCGGGCGCGGAGCTGAACCTGCCAGTGGCCCGCCCTGGTCGGCGATCCGCCGCAGGTTGAGCAGCAGCGCCAGCGTCCAGTCAGGCCGCTCCTGGATCGCGGCCGCGGCGCTGGGCAAGCAGGCGCTCGCCGGCGGCCTCCACCCGGACGATCGGCAGCGTTGGCGCACGGACGGCTGGGTAGAGAGCGCGCACCCGCGCGAGTTCGTCGACGCCATGCGCGAGGTCTCGGGCGCCATGGTGGCCGCCGAGACCGCGTCCAGTGGTAGCCGGCGTCGCTAGGCCGCGCGACGCCGGCGCGGGGGTCGGCTGGGAGCGCTCCGGCGCGCCAGATCGGCGAGCTGGAGGCCTTCGGCCACGGTGTGGTACTCGCCGCGCGCATCCACGCGCGCGAGCGCGTAGCGCTCGACCGGCGCCTTGGGACGCGCCAGGACCTCGCGGACCCCGGCTAGGGCCTCTGCTTCGGTGGGCCAGGAGCCCTGCAGATTCAGCGAATCTTCGCGCCACAGCTCGTAGTGCACGGACGGAGTTTCCCCCCCGCTCCACCGTGCGTGCGGGCCGCGCCACGCGAGGGGCGTACCCGCGAATTGTTGAAGCCCGTTCACCGGGCGCTCGTCGAAACGGCAGCGTCAGTTGGAAGTTCAACAAAGTTCGGGTGCGCCCCACGCGAGCAATGTGGTCGGGCGGCCCCGCCATTTCGTAGTGGTGCGGGTTGCTGCCCTGCTGCCGTGCGCGGATGGGGCCGTCTGGTGACACCGGGATAGCCGCCGCGTACAGCGTGCCGGCGTTCCACTTCCGCTGCCGCCACTCGGCCAGCTTGACGGCTTCGCGGAGGCGATCCCACACCGAGAAGCTCGTGCTGCCGGGATCGGGCAAGAACGCCCGGCGGGTAAAGGGGTGGTGATCGGCCACACGGAAGTAGTCGCGCTCCTCGTCAGCTTGTGCGGGGTTCGGCCGGCGCTGGCCGTGCACAGCCAGGACGGTACCGCAGTGGGGGTAGGCGCCGCGGCGCTCCCGGCCGGGATGGTCAGGCGGCGGCGACGGGTGGGGCAGGGGGCGCGCTCGGCCACGTCAGCAGTACCCGCAGGCGCGGGGGGTGCGCTGCGCCTTGATCTCGAGCGCCACCCGGCGCTCCGCGGCCCGCTCGCGGGCGGCGACGTCGACCACGGCCGCGGTGGTGGCCCACGTGGCCAGCAGGGCAACGGCCAGCAGCGCGCCGGATCCTACCCGCGAGGCGGCCAGGCCCCCCGCTCACTCCCAGGCTGAGGACGCGCGCAGCTCGGCCAGCGCGGCCGGGATCTGCGCGCGGACGGCCGGCGACATCTTCGGCAGCAGGCTCGAAACCGTCCCGATGATGCGCAGCACCGCCGATCGGAACTGGGCGCTGCGCGTCCGCTCCGCCTCCAGGTCCGCGCGCAGGTCCTCGATGCGCGCCGGCGCCTGCTCGAGGCCCGTCCGCGCCTCGGCGAGCAGCCTGGCCAGCGTCGTGAGGTCCCAGACATCCCCCGGCTTAACACTGCTTTGGCGTCTTGTGTCAGGCTGCCCAAGCCGCCCTCAGCCAGCCTGTCGTGAGCGCCCCTTCGCTTCCTGGGCCGCCTCCGTTGGTTGGGCACGGCAACCAACGATTTCGGTCCAGACGGCGATCACGCCAAAGCAGTGTTAAGTGGGGCCATGGCCTTTCAGCGATGGAAACCCGGGGCCCTCCGCCGTGCTTCGCCCGAGGACAGGCGGATCGCCCATCAGCCGTTTGCGCCCGCACGCCGCTCGCACTCTTGGGCAGGGCCTGATCACAGCCCGCGGCGCGGCCCGTGCCTACAGCTTGTCCTCTTCCTCCGCGATCTGGCGCCACCAGTTCTCGATCTCGTGGCGCCAGTGCCGGGCCGCGGATGACTCGGGCTCGCGAGCCAACTTGGCCTCGTGCTCGGCGATGCGTTTCAAGCGCGTGGCGATCCCCTTCCGCCGGCTCCTGGCGCTGGCCCCCTTCCGCTTGATGCTCTTCCGACGGCGTGGATTCGCGGCCAGGATGGTCACGACAGCCGCGCGGCGAGCCGCTCCATCTGGCGCAGGTGGCGCTTCGCCTGGTCGAGCAGACGGCGCGCGGCCGCGCGCCGTCGCGCCTGCTCTCCCGGTGAGGATGCGCGCTGCGCGTGCAGACGTTCCTGTCTGGCGTCGGCGACGAGGCTCGCCACGCGATCGCGGAGCCTGACTAACTGCGCCTCCTGGGCGTCTCGCTGGGCCCTGGTCACGGGCGACATGGTGGTCCTCCGCTGCTGCCCGCGAGTGTACACCGCGCGCCGTGACGGCGGCCTGCCCGGGCTGCCCTCACGGCGCGGCTAGGGTCTGCGGCTTCGGCTTGTCGGTCAGCAGCTCGGGGATCGCGCCGGCCAGGCCGATCTCTTTCAGCGTGGAGAGGATCTTGCCCACCAGCGCCGCGGCCACGAGCGCCCAGGTCGCCGAGGCGGCCGCAGCGCCAAGCCCGCGCCACTGCTCCGGGACCGTCAGTACGACGAGCTGCACGGGCGCGCCACCGAGCAGGTAGGGAAGCGCCCGGCTGAGCAGCCAGTCGGCGACGGTGTCCAGACCGCTTCAATGGGGCCATGGCTTTTCAGCCATGGAAACTCCCGTGCCTCGGCCGGTACCGCGCGCCACAGCGTGGCTTCAATGGGGCCATGGCTTTTCAGCCATGGAAACCATGGGTGCCGACCTCCTTGGGTTTCAGGGCAACAAGCTTCAATGGGGCCATGGCTTTTCAGCCATGGAAACTGGTGGAGTCAACCACGGACTCTCCTGCGGGGATGAGCTTCAATGGGGCCATGGCTTTTCAGCCATGGAAACCGTGCAGTCAGTGCCGAGTGCGATCACCCCGCGCTGGCTTCAATGGGGCCATGGCTTTTCAGCCATGGAAACGACCTGCATAGCCAGCGCGGCGTGCAGTTCCGGGGCAAGCTTCAATGGGGCCATGGCTTTTCAGCCATGGAAACGGTCGGCGGCGAGCTGGACCTGTCGCCCATGTCCTAGCTTCAATGGGGCCATGGCTTTTCAGCCATGGAAACCTGGCTGGGGGCGCATAGGCTACGAGCGGAGTCTCAAGGAGGCGATGGCGCAACACGGTGATCGGATAGGGGAGCGCAGCGCCGCGTCACCCGAGCCCGACCGTACGCCGGACCGTCAAGCGGTCATCGAGGTGTTGCGCCAGCACGGGCTAGCGGGAGTCGCGGGAGCCAAGCTCTGGAGTCTCAGCCGACCGATGCGGCGGGACACGCGCCGTCGCGGCGTGGAATTCGCCGCGATGGTGGATGCAGAGACCGGCGCCGAAATCGGACGGGTGCTGAGTGGCACGCCGGACGGCGGGGATATTCGGCCGCACCTCGCACTGATGCAGCCGGGTCGCCGGTACGTCCAGATGCACACCCATCCTGGTAATACCGCGCCATCCCACATTGACGTTCTCCTCCTCCTCACGCAGGAGCAGGTTCAGACGGTCGCGGTGGTGGGCGTGGACGGCTCGTGGTACGCCTTGAGTCGCGGTTCTTCCGGTCGCGTAGCGTCTGCGCATGACGCTGCGGAGAGGTTGGTACGTACGCTCCACCGCCTGGCGGCTGCCGAGCCCTCCGCGCCCCTGCGCGACCGGTCGCATCGAGCCTGGTTGGAGATCGCGCAAGATCTTGGACTGAGGTATGATCGCGTGCAGAGGGACGTGCCATGACCCCCGAAGAGCGGCGGAAACTGATCGAAGAGGCAGAACGCCAGGTTCGGCAGGGCATCATGGTTGAGCCCGCCTACGACCGCGCCGAGTGGCAACGGCAAAGGAACACGGGAACGCTTCCCCCTCCGGTCGAGGATGTGCCCGAGGACGAGGCGGACACTCCCGTTCCAACGGAGAAGCCCGCCGCCTGAGCCTGTCGGGACGTGTGCGATACTGAGTAGGTAGGATAGCGCGGCTCTTCTGCCGCCGGTCCTGCGTCCTTCGGGGTGCGTGGACCGGCGGCTGTTTCGTGCCCACGGAGGAAGCGTGCCAGAGACAACGGACCAGGCGTCCCAGACCGAGCCGGGCCAGGTACCCGTGCTCATGGACGGCATGCGCGTGCGCCTCGACGGCCTGCCCTACACGTGGCTCGGCGGTCGGCTGATCCCGGTGATCGCCGGCGGTGAGGGCACGGGCGAGGGCGCTGGCGAGGAAGATGTCGAAGCCGTACAGCCGGCCGATGGAGCCCTCCGCCACCCCCTGCGAGCGGGAGCTTCAATGGGGCCATGGCTTTTCAGCCATGGAAACGGCAGATGGCTGCGACCCGGTCGCTGTCGCGCGGGTCATGGAAACCGGTGCAGATCCAGGATTGGCCGTTCTGGCTGACGGCGCTTCAATGGGGCCATGGCTTTTCAGCCATGGAAACGAGCAGTGGACGCACTGGATCTTCGGGAGGCCCAACGGCTTCAATGGGGCCATGGCTTTTCAGCCATGGAAACGAGCTGGTCACCGTGGTACTTCACCGCCAGGCGACTGCTTCAATGGGGCCATGGCTTTTCAGCCATGGAAACGCGCCAGTCTAGTCTACCCCTGGCCAGATACCGTACTGCTTCAATGGGGCCATGGCTTTTCAGCCATGGAAACCTCCGTCTACGACGGAACGACGGAGTACCGGCTAGGCGCTTCAATGGGGCCATGGCTTTTCAGCCATGGAAACCGGCTTCGGCCGCCTCGAGGTGGCGCGCCAGGCCGCGCTTCAATGGGGCCATGGCTTTTCAGCCATGGAAACCGGAGGTAGCCATGCATCGACTCAATGGCAAGCAGGTGCTTCAATGGGGCCATGGCTTTTCAGCCATGGAAACCAGGAGCGGCGCGACCGCGGGCGTGAGCTCGCGGACGCTTCAATGGGGCCATGGCTTTTCAGCCATGGAAACGATCCGGTGGGCCGGGTTCTCGTCGGCCGGATCAGCGCTTCAATGGGGCCATGGCTTTTCAGCCATGGAAACGCTGAGAGCCAGCTCCGGCTGGCGAACGCGCTGGCAGCTTCAATGGGGCCATGGCTTTTCAGCCATGGAAACCGCCGGCGCGCGGGGCGCTATAATCTGATTCCAGACTGGCTTCAATGGGGCCATGGCTTTTCAGCCATGGAAACGACGCCGCCGAAGGGGCGGGTCGTGGTGCCGGGCAAGCTTCAATGGGGCCATGGCTTTTCAGCCATGGAAACCTACTCGACCGGGCCCTACCAGGTGGTACCGGATCCGCTTCAATGGGGCCATGGCTTTTCAGCCATGGAAACCTCGTGCCGAGCGTGGTGAGTGGCTCGACGCACACGGCGCTTCAATGGGGCCATGGCTTTTCAGCCATGGAAACATCGCCCTCGCAGCCCCCCGCTGGGGAGGCGCGAAGCTTCAATGGGGCCATGGCTTTTCAGCCATGGAAACCGCCCGGTCCACGATAGCACCAGACCGGGGGCGGCGCAAGCTTCAATGGGGCCATGGCTTTTCAGCCATGGAAACCCGCCGCGATCCCGAACGAGTACTTCACGTCGCCGGTGCTTCAATGGGGCCATGGCTTTTCAGCCATGGAAACGCGCCGCGGTAGGCGATTGCCGATTCGCGCCAGCCCGCGCTTCAATGGGGCCATGGCTTTTCAGCCATGGAAACCACCCCCAAAACCGTAACCGTAACACTGTATCTCTATAGCTTCAATGGGGCCATGGCTTTTCAGCCATGGAAACCACTGATCGGCCCGCCGCCGTATGCGATCCACTGGCGGCTTCAATGGGGCCATGGCTTTTCAGCCATGGAAACCGGCTTCGGCCGCCTCGAGGTGGCGCGCCAGGCCGCGCTTCAATGGGGCCATGGCTTTTCAGCCATGGAAACCCAGGCGGGCCGTCACACTGTCCGTCGCCGCCGCCGGCTTCAATGGGGCCATGGCTTTTCAGCCATGGAAACCATCGGGGTGGTGCAGGACCCCGCGGCCGGTGGGACGCTTCAATGGGGCCATGGCTTTTCAGCCATGGAAACTCGAGCTCGTCGACGAGCTCGAGCGGGGTAATCTCGGGCTTCAATGGGGCCATGGCTTTTCAGCCATGGAAACCTGGCGCTGAGTCACCTGACGCGCTCGGTAGGCGAGGCTTCAATGGGGCCATGGCTTTTCAGCCATGGAAACCGGCGCTCGCGCCGCCGGCGCCTCCGCCGGCTAACGGGCTTCAATGGGGCCATGGCTTTTCAGCCATGGAAACTCGGCCTCGCCGCGACCGATACGCGCGCCGGGGGCCAGCTTCAATGGGGCCATGGCTTTTCAGCCATGGAAACTTCGCCCAGTCGGCCTCCGCGTCGCTCCACCACAGGGCTTCAATGGGGCCATGGCTTTTCAGCCATGGAAACCTGGCGTATCGGTCGGCCCGAAGTGGTCTTCAGTGAGCTTCAATGGGGCCATGGCTTTTCAGCCATGGAAACGGCCAGACCGAGCGTGAAACCGCCGTGGCGGCGGCGGCTTCAATGGGGCCATGGCTTTTCAGCCATGGAAACCTACCCGGTGCCCGACCGGCGGCATGCTGGGCTGGCGCTTCAATGGGGCCATGGCTTTTCAGCCATGGAAACCGCGCCCCCGCCGCCATCGCCACCGTACGTGCCGCCAGCTTCAATGGGGCCATGGCTTTTCAGCCATGGAAACACCAGCTCACTCCCCACGGCCGCGGCCGTGGGGAGCGCTTCAATGGGGCCATGGCTTTTCAGCCATGGAAACGGTTGCAGCTCGCATGAAGCTGCTCCTCTTGCGCCGGCTTCAATGGGGCCATGGCTTTTCAGCCATGGAAACACGCTCACCGGGCAGGCGGTCCACATCGACCGCTGTCCGTGGCCAAGTTAAAGTCCCCAGTGGTGGCCAAGAAAAGTCCCCGCC
>CAYSYM010000019.1:0-62321 GCA_964435115.1 uncultured Chloroflexota bacterium
ACCGCACGTACGCGCTCTCAGGCATCGGTCTCTCCCACATCGCGCCCGACGGGCGGCCGGCCAGCCGCGCGCGGCTGGCCGGCCGCCCGTCGGGCGCTACTCGAGAATCGTCACCACCCCGGTGTTGCCGTCCACCCGGACCAACTGGCCGGTCTGGATCGTCTTGGTGGCGAACCCGGTGCCGACGACCGCCGGCAGGCCGTACTCACGGGACACGATAGCCGCGTGGCACATGATCCCGCCGATGTCGGAGACGGCCGCCTTGATCCTGGTGAACACCGGCGCCCAGCTTGGGGCGGTGATCGGGCAGACCAGGATCTCGCCGTCCTGCACGGTGTTGAGCTGGTCCACGCTCAGCAGCACCCGCGCACGCCCCTCGGCCACGCCGGGCGAGCCGGCAAAGCCGGCGAGCGTCTTCGGCCCCGCGGCGGGGCCATCGGCCGCGGGCTTCAGCCAGTCGTCGACGCGCTCGGTAGTGATGCCCCAGAGCATCACCGTGAACGGCTCGGTGATCACGTCCGGGGCGGGCCCCAGCGCCGGCGGCGGCGCCCACCCGCGCAGCGTTTCCAGGATCGCCTTGCGCTGCTGGACGATCGGCGGCCAGTAGCGCGGGCCGCGGGCGGGGGTGCCGACAGCCCACGAGGTCACCAGGTCGTACAGCGCGTCGTACAGCTCGTGGCGGTGGAGGAAGAAGATGTCCTCCGCATCGGCGATGAAGCCTTTACGCGCGAGCAGGCTGCCGAATTCGCGGATCTTGTTCCAGAAGATCGTGTGATGCCAGTGCTCGACGTAGAAGTTGTGGTTCTCGACGTACGGGAACACGGTCCGCGCCAGGTTCAGCAGGTCCTGGAAGACCTTGCGGTCGTCGTCGGTCCCCAGGAGCGCCTGATACTCGCCCGTCACTCGCTCGCGCTCGCGCCGCACCGCCTCGATCGGCCGGGCGATCTCCTCGCCACGGGCGATTCGCTCCACGTAGCCACGCAGGGTGGCGAACGGCAGCCACAGGTTGTCCACCCAGCTCCGGTGGTGGTGGTAGAACCCCGCCCCGTAGGAGAAGTAGAACCACGGGTTCTTGATCTGTTGCAGCTCGTCCGCCCAGCGGCGCCCGGCCTCGCTGCTGCTCAGCAGGAAGAGGGTCTCCTCGGGGCTCGTGCCGGCCCTGAACACGTCGGCCAGCCCCAGGTCCACTGCCAGCCGCGCGAGGCGCTTCAGCTCCTCATCTGGCCGGAAGAGCAGCACGTCGATCCCCGAGACCATCTTGGCCACCGACTGCTCCGCGATGTCCGGGAAGGCCTGCTTGCAGAACTGGTAGAAGGTCAGGTAGGCGGCGTAGCCCAGGTTCAGGAACTCGAAGTGCAGCTGCCAGATCTTGTACATGTTCTCGAGGCAGCGGTTGTAGGCCACCAGCAGGTGGTAGGCCGAGGTGATGCCACGACCCTCGGTGACTACCGCCTCGTCCTCCTCCTCGGGCAGGTCCGGGACCCGGATGCCCTCCAGCTCGCGGATCGTCTCGGTGGCCTTCTGCTCCCAGCGGGTGTACAGCTCATCCCAGTGCTCGTAGTAGTAGCCCGCCCGCCGCTTGAAGAAGTCGACGCGCCTGGCGACCACGTCCGGGTCGGTGATGGCGTTAGCGCTGATGTAGAGGTAGCCGTTCAGCACGCGCTGGTCGATCCCCAGGGCCGGGGGAACCAGGAAGACGCGCGCGTTGTACTGCCCCAGGCCAACCCACCAGCTCTCGCAAGTGATGGTGTCGAACGGGTAGAGCGGCTCCGGGTGGTGCATCCCGTCGAAGAACCAGAGCTTCCCCTCCTCGAATTCGCGGCGCTCCTCGCTGAACAGGTAGTAGTAGGGGTACATCTCCTCCCAGCCGTCGCCGCCCGGCGGCGCGGCTACCTGGAACGGGCTGGGGAACGTTCGAGCGGCGACTTCGGCCGTGGCCATGTCTCCCTCCCTGTGGCTGTGAGTGGCGCGCCCCGCGGCGAGCGGATCGGCCGGTGGCCGCGCGTGTCCTGCGACGCGTCTGCCCGCGTGCTGGGCCCCCTGCAAGCTGCTGCGCGGAGCGCTGAGGTATGGATGGGGACTATCCCCCTTACTGGTGCGCCCGGGTTCGGCTACGTGCACCCCCTCCCCCACTCGCTCGCCGGTGGCAGCGTGCTGTCCCTGTCGGCCCGCACTCAGGCCAGGCCATTCAGCCACTCCGGCAGCCACCCCACGTCCGCCAGCACCGCGTCCGGGCGGTAGCGGGGCGGCGTGCGCTCGACGTCGGCCAGGCTGCTCGAACCGGTCAGGACCAGGACCGTGCGGGCGCCGGCCAGCTTGCCCATGCGGATGTCCTGCTGGAGCTGGTCGCCGACGACGGCGACCGCCGGGGCGGGGACGCCAAGCGCTCGCACGGCCGCTCGGCCGGCCCACACGGAGGGTTTCCCCATCACGCGCGGGGCCGTGCTGGTGGCCCACCAGACCGCCTTGGCCATGGACCCCGTGCCCGGCACGAAGCCGTCCTCGGTCGGCACGCGGCGGTCCAGGTTGGTCGCCAGGAAGGCCGCGCCGCGCCACACGGCGCGGCAGGCCGTTTCGAGCTTGGCATAGCTGAACTCCGGGTCGCGCCCGACCACTACCACGTCCGCTGAGTCATCGCGGACGAGCCGCAGGCCGCGCTCCTCGAGTGCCTCCAGGAGCGCTGGCGCGCCGATCGCCAGCACCCGTCCCCCGGGGAAGCGGGCCTGGGCGTACTCAGCGGCGACGCTGGCGGAGGTCAGCACCTCGTCCGGGTCGGCCGGAAGACCGGCGCGCGCCAGGCGCGCGGCGACCTCCGCGGGTCGCTTCGACGAGTCATTGGTGAAGTAGCGCACCAGCAGGCCGCGCCCCTTCAGGTGCGCCAGCGCGGCCGGGGCGGCAGGGATCGGCTGCGGCCCCTTCAGGAGGCAGCCGTCGATGTCGAACACGAGCCCGCGCGCCCGTGGTGGCATGGCCGCTCAGCCCACGCCTGCCAGCGCCACCTCGCGGGCTGTCGCGCCTGCACGCCCATCGGCAGCCTCGGCGAAGTAGCTGTCCCACTCCCGCTTGATCCGCTCGAGCAGCGCCGCGTCCATCTCGATCTGGATCGGCTTGTCGTCCCACTCGTACGGGATGCAGGTGTCGATGAGGATCCGCGATGTGAGGTAGCGGTCGTTCGTCGGGAGCGACGGGTCGAGTGGGGTCGAGCGGCCCCGCTCCAGGATCTGGGTGCCCCGGCTCGCCTGGTGGCGGAAGGCCAGCGCGTACAGCACCTGGTCCATGTTCTCGGGGTCGATGTCGTCGTCCACCAGGATGACTGTCTTCAGGCCGTAGTTGCCGGTGTGGGTGGCGAAGGCGGCCAGCCCGACCTGGGTGGAGTGCCCGTGGTACATCTGCTTGACGGCGATGATGGCCAGCATCCGCCCGGCTGCCGCGGGCGGCCCGTACACCGCCTTGATGCCCGGGATCTTCATGGTCTGAAGGTCGTTCCAGAGCGAGGCGGTGCGGTTGATCCCCATGATCATGTGGGTATCGGTGATGGGCATGCCGACGGTGGTCGCCCACAGGATGGGGTTGGAGCGGTGAGTGATGGCCGTCACGCGAATGCACTCGCGCGGGAAATGGCCGGCGCCGGAGTAGTAGCCGGTGTACTCGCCGAACGGCCCCTCGGGGAGCAGGTCGCCCGGTACGATGTCGCCCTCGATGACGATCTCGGCGGTGGCCGGGACCAGGAGGTCGGAGGTCTCCGCCTTCACTACGTCGACCGGCTCGCCGCGTAGGGCGCCGGCGATCTCGTACTCGCTCTCGGTGAGCGGGAACATCGTGCTGGAGCAGAGGAAGAGGGACGGGTCCGACCCGATCACCAGGGCCACCGGCATCGGCTGCTTGCGCGCGGCGTAGCCGCGCAGGTCGATCTCGCCGTCCTTCCCCTTGATCATCTGGATGCCGGCGGTCCTCTCGTCGATGATCACCACCCGGTAGGTGCCCAGGTTCAGCCGGCCGGTGTCCAGGCTGCGACTGACCACGTAGCAGGCGGTGCCGATGTAGCGGCCGCCATCCCGCGGGTTGAACCACGGCGCGGGGAGCGAGAGGAGGTTGGCCTCCCCGCCAGTGAAGACGTGCTCCTTGCACGGTCCCCAGGCCACCGTGCGGGGTGGGACGCGGGTGGTGTTGATGCGCTCGACCCAGGTCCGGGCGATGTCCAGGAAGCGCGTCTGGGTGGGCATGTCCAGGGCGAGCGCCACGCGCTCCCTGGCGGTCAGGGCGCTGGTGAAGACGGGTTTCCCCGGGTAGCCCTTGACGTCCTCGAACAGCAAGGCCGGGCCAGTCCGCTGCTCGTTGAGCTTGGCGACGTGGCCCAGCTCCAGGTGCCAGTCCACCTGCCGCTTGACGCGCTGGAGCTGGCCACCAGCTTCGAGGCGCGCGATGAATTCCCGCAGATCGCTGAATGGCATGCGTCTCCTCCCGTCAGTGGGTTACGGCGCTCTGGCGCCCACCGGCCAAGGGCATGCCCCACGACCGTGCGGCGAAGCGCTTCGCGGTTCCGGTGCGCGGCGGCTCAGCATGCGGGCTGCACAGGCGTCGTGTCCCGCCAGACGGCTGCTCACGCCCTCAGCCCGCCCGTGGCGCGGACAGCCCTCGGTAGCCGAGCGCGGCGGAGATGCGCTCGGCGGCCAGCAGCAGGCGCGGCACGAGGCGCCCGTGGAGGATCTCCAGGTCGACCCGCGCCACAGACGTCGACACGTTGATCGCGGCGATGACTTCGCCAGAGGCATCCCGCACGGGTGCGGCCGCCGAGCGCACGCCGAGCTCCAGCTCCTGGTCGGAGGTCCCGTAGCCGGCGCGTCGGATCTGCTCGAACGCGAACCGCAGGCGATCCAGGCTGGCGAGGGTGTTCGGGGTGTGCTGCTGCAGCGTCACGCCTGCCAGCAGGCGCAGGACGTCCTCCCACGGGCGGTACGCCAGCAGCACCTTGCCCATGGACGTACAGTAGGCGGGGAGGCGGCAGCCAACGTACAGGTTGATGGCCGTGAGGCGTCGGTCGGCCACCCGTGCCACGTACACGATCTCCGACCCGTCCAGGACCGCCATGTGGGTCGGCTGGCCGACATCGTGGAACAGCTCTTCGAGGTAGGGGTGAGCGCGTTCCGGCAGGCCCAGGCTACCCAGGCAGCCAAACCCGAGCTCCAGCACCTTGACGCTGGGCCGGTAGCGCTTGGTGCGACGATCCTGCTCGAGGTAGCCCAGCTGCTGCAGGGTGAAGGCGAAGCGGAACGCGGTCGCCTTGTTCCAGCCCATGCGCTCGGCGATCTCCTTGAGGCTGAGCGTGGGGCTGGCGGACCCGAACGAGCAGAGGAGCTCGAGGCCCTTCGCGAGCGACTGGACGAAGTAGCGGCTCTCCGCCTCCGCGGGGGCGGTTACGCTCTGCAAAACCGTGTTATGCATAGCGCGCCCAGTCTAGGCCCGCGGGCCCGGGCCGTCTCCTACCCGCCGGGGTAGTTCTCCCCCCGCGTGAGGGTGGGGCCAGGCCGACCGGCCGCCCCAGCGTCTGTCCCAGTGGACGACCAGGCCTCGCGCCTGGTCGTCCACTGGGGGAGCCTCACAGGTGGGTGAGGATCGCGTCCGTGACCTGGCGGGTGGTGGCGCTGCCGCCGAGGTCGGGCGTGAGCCGGCCGGCGGCGCAGGTGCGCTCGATCGCGTGCATCACACGCGCCGCCTCCCCTGGGAGCCCCAGATGGTCGAGCAGGAGCGCCGCGCTCCAGATGGCGCCGATAGGGTTGGCGATCCCCTGGCCGGCGATGTCGGGCGCCGAGCCGTGGACCGGCTCGAACATGCTCGGGAAGCGGCGCTCCGGGTTCAGGTTGGCACTCGCGGCGATACCCAGGCTGCCGGCCAGCGCGCTTCCCAGGTCGGAGAGGATGTCCGCGAACAGGTTGGAGGCTACGACGACTTCGAGCGTATCAGGCCGCAGGACGAAGCGCGCTGCCATGGCGTCCACGAGCCACTGCTCGACCTCCACGTCCGGGTAGTCGGCCTGCACGCGCTCGAACACCTCGTCCCACAGCACCATGGCGTACTGCTGGGCGTTGCTCTTGGTGACGCTGGTCACCTTCTTCCGCTTGCGCGTGCGGGCCAGGTCGAAGGCGAAGCGCATGATCCGCTCGCACCCCTCCTCCGTGAACAGCCCGGCCTGGATGGCTACCTCCCTGCCTCGGCCTCGGCCGGCCAGGTTCCGGCCGCCGATCCCGGCGTACTCCCCCTCGGTGTTCTCGCGGACCACGACCCAGTCCATCGTCTCGGCGATCGCGCGTCGCAGCGGCGCCTCGACACCGGGCAGCAGCCGCACGGGGCGGACGTTGGCATACTGATCGAAGCCCTGGCAGATAGCCAGCCGCAGCCCCCACAGGCTCACGTGGTCGGGCACCCCCGGCCACCCCACTGCGCCGAAGTAGATGGCGTCGAAGGGGCGCAGGGTGT
Organism: uncultured Chloroflexota bacterium; assembly: GCA_964435115.1. Taxonomy (GTDB): domain Bacteria; phylum Chloroflexota; class UBA6077; order UBA6077; family CF-72; genus CAYSYM01. The sequence goes on from CAYSYM010000019.1 coordinate 6,475, forward strand.
CCAGCCCGTCCGGGTCCATCATGCGGCCGGTCCGCAGGTAGTACTGGCAGCCCCAGGGGAAGTGCTCGAAGGCGAAGGCGTAGCGGCCGCCGGACCGGGTGGCGAGGTGGTCGAGGACGCGCAGGCCCTCAGGAACAACCTCCTGGCCGATGCCGTCGCCCGGGATCACGGCAATGCGGTAGCGTCGCTCAGCCGCCATGTCGGTGCCATTGTCCCGGAAGCGACGCGGGTCGTGCGTGCCCGCACCAGGCGCCGGCGCGCCTGCGAGGGGCGGCGGCGTGGCCCGTCACGAGGGGCCTGCCGAGCCCCCCTGCACGTACGCGTCGGCCGCGGCGCGCAGTCGGGCGGCAGCGTGCTCCACCGACGGTAGCAGCTCCCCCAGCCGTCGCGGCACCTCCGCGCTGCGTCCGGTCGTCGCCAGCTCAGTCACGGCCTGGGCGCACGCCTGGTCCGCCGCCACGTAGCCGAGCGCCGCCTGGGCGAAGTCCGGGTCGCCCACCGTGAGGTACGAGACGTCCTGTGAGAGCTCCTCGTCTCTCTGGAGGCGCTCGAGCACGCTCGCCAGCCGCGCCTGGTCGCCGCTCTCCAGGCTCGGCCCCAGGTCTCGGTAGATGCCGAGGTGCCGCTGCGCCATCTCCAGCACGCCGCGCACCTTCTGGGCGCGGCGCTCCTGCGCCGCCGCCACATCCTGTGTCGGAGCCGCCACCTCCCAGCGCGTCCCGTACTCCTCGTCCGCCGACTCCCGGAGTCGGGGCGGGAGACGGCGGAGCGCCAGCAGGAGGCTGGTGGCGGCTGCGCCCGCCACCACGACGACGGCGACGACGACGAGCAGGAGCGTCGCGGGATCGTCGAGCCCAATGCTCATGGCAGGGCAGTGTACGCCTGGGCGACGCACCTCGCCCGGCGGGACGCTGGCACGGACCGTGCGCCACTGCCTCGCTCGCACCGCGCGGCGGCCGACGGCCGCTTGTGGGCTGCCGGAGCTCGGCGCCGCCAGGCGGCGTGAGCGGCCACGGGCTCGGGCCCCACGGGAGCCAGCGTGACGCGCTCAGCGAGCCGCGATGTTGACGACTGCCACCAGGCTTCCCAGGAGCGTGAAGAGGGCGACGAGCGCGCGGGAGTCGACGGCCCACCAGGCGTGCGTCCCCCGGTGCGGGTCGACGAAGAGCCCGTACGGCGGGTGGGGTGTGTTCGGGGCCGCGCGCAGGCGGATGGTGCGGCGCATGAGTGCGCGCTCCTTGGGGGTGGGCTGGTCCGTGAACGGCTCGTGGGCGACAATACGCACCCATTCCGGTCAAGCCGGGCCGCTTGACATTACGGCCGCGTCACGAAAGGCCGGCGGTGCCGGTGTCACGCGGTGCGCGAAAGTAGTGGCGCTGCGTCCTCGGAGCGAGTAGCATCTCCGTCCCGTGGCACCCCGACTCACCGTTCGCCTCACTGCTCAGGGCCGGCGCGAGCTCGAAGAAGAGCTCGCCCGGCTCGAAGCCCAGCTGCCCGAAGTGGCGGAGCGCTTGCTGGAGGCGCGAGCGGGGGGGAACGACCCGGTGGAGAACCTGGACCTGCGCGATGCGATGGACGCACTGGCGCTGCTCGAGGGGCGCATCGGCGAGCTGCGGGCGCTGCTCGCCGCGGCGGAGCCCGTGGAAGAGGCGTCCTCGGCGGACGGCATAGCCCGGCTCGGCTCCAGGGTGCGCGTGCGCCACGCGGACGGCGAGGAGGCCACCTACACGCTGGTCTCCGCGGCTGAGGCCGACCCGCGCCGTGGGCGTATCTCGGTCGAGTCCCCCATCGGCCGCGCGCTGGTGGGCCGCAAACAGGGTGAGACCGTCGTTGCCGAGACGCCGAGCGGCCCGGAGACCCTCGTCGTCCTCGACGTCACCTAACCATCGGGCATGGCAGGGGCAACCTCCGACCTGTCGGCGCTCGCCCCCAGCGCACGCGCGCGCGGGATCGCCCCCTCCGCCTCGATGGCGCTCGAGGCGAAGGCCAGGACGCTGAAAGCGGCCGGCCACCCGGTCATCTCCTTCGGCGTGGGCGAGCCCGACTTCCCCACCCCCGAACCGATCAAGCAGGCGGCGAGTCGGGCGATGGCGGCCAACGCGACCCGCTACACGGCCGTCGGCGGCGAGCCCGCGCTGCGGCTGGCCATTGCCGAGCGCACCGCCGAAGTGTGCGGCGTCCCCTTCGAGCCCGGCCAGGTGCTGGCCACGACCGGCGCCAAGGAGGCCCTCTACCTCGCCTTCCAGGCGACCTGCGACGCCGGCGACGAGGTGCTCATCCCGGCGCCGTTCTGGGTGAGCTACGCCGAGCAGGCGCGCCTGGCGGGCGCGACGCCGGTGGCCATCCAGACCGATCCGGGGCACTGGAAGCTCACGCCCGAGCTGCTCCGTCGCCACCTGACCCCACGCAGCCACCTGCTCGTCCTGTGCACGCCCTCCAACCCCTCGGGCGTCGTCTACAGCGACGCCGAGCTAGCCGCGCTCGCCGACGTACTCCAGGAGTCCGGCGCCGGCATCCTCGTCGACGAGATCTACGCGCGCATCAGCTACGTGCCCGTCGGCCGCTGGCTGCGCATTGCGCCGCACCTGGCCGAGCGCACCCTCCTCGTGGATGGCGTCTCCAAGGCGTACGCGATGACGGGCTGGCGCCTCGGCTGGCTGGTCGGCCCGCCGGTGATCATGGAGGCGGCCGGCGCGGTGCAGAGCCACCTCACCAGCCACCCCTCCTCGGTGGCCCAGCGCGCCGCGCTCTTCGCCCTGAGCGAGGACGCGGCGGTGGAAGCGATCGTGGAGGAGATGGTCGGTACCTTCCGCGAGCGGCGCCGGGCGATCGTCGGCGCCCTCTCGGCCGTGCCGGGCCTCCGCTGCCCCGAGCCCGATGGCGCCTTCTACGTGTTCCCGGACGTACGCGAGCTGCTCGGCCGAGCGCTCGGCCAGCATGGGCGCGTCTGCCAGACCTCGGCCGACCTGTCCGCCTACCTGCTCGATGAGGCGCTGGTCAGCACCGTACCCGGCGAGGCGTTCGGCACGCCTGGCTTCATCCGCTTCTCATACGCGCTCGGGATGGAGGAGCTACTGGAAGGCACCCGCCGGGTGGCGGAAGCGCTCCGCCTCGCTGGCTGAGCGCTTCGGGCCGCGCCTCACCCTTCCAGCGCCAGCGCAGCCGCGTTCACCACGTGCGCCGGGTCGATGCCCGCGTACTGGTAGAGCGCGGCACGCGAGCCTGACTGGCCGAAGACGTCCACCCCCAGCGGCACCACGCGCTGCCCGAAAACGCTGCCGAGGAACGCCAGCGCGTGGCTGGCGCCGTCCAGCACCGTCACGATGGGCGCCGTGCGCTCCTCCGGGTGGATGAGCGCCGCGAGGTGGCCGGCATTCCGCGCCGGCACCGCGCGGCGCACGGCCCGCAGGCCGGCGGCCTGCCAGCCGCGGTAGAGCCGGTCGGCGCTGGTGATGTTGAGCACGGTCGCCGCAACCCCCTCGGCGTGCAGCTCCGAGGCGGCCGCGGCCGCTTCGGGGACGATGGCCCCGGCCGCGGCGATGAGCACACGCGGGGCATCAGCGAGGTCGGCCGGGGGCTCTACGAGCCGGTACCCGCCAGCCAACACCTGTCGCCGGAGCTCCTCCTCGCCCAGTCGACGGAGGGCCGGTTCGGCCAGCGCCTGGGTGATCGGCTTCGTGCTCAATCGCAGGTAGGTGCTGTACCCGTGGGCGCGGTCGAGGCACTCGCGGATGCCTTCCAGGAGGCACCACTCGGTCTCACGTGCGAAGCACGGCTCGAAGGCCTGCAGGTTCGGCAGCTCGAGGCCGATGGAGACGGTGATGGCGCTCTGGTGGGCGCCGCCCTCGGGGCTGAGCGATACGCCTGACGGGGTGCCGGCGAAGAGGAACTTCGCCTCCGCGTACGTGCTGTACACCAGGGCGTCCAGGCCGCGACAGATGAACGGGTCGTAGACCGTGCCGATGGGGACCAGCAGCTCGCCATTCAGCTCGTGGCTCAGCCCGAGCTGCCCGAGCAGGAGGAACAGGTTCATCTCGCCAATGCCCAGCTCGATGTGCTGGCCGCCGGGGCTGAGCTGCCAGCGCAGCAGGCGTGGCGCCTCGTCGGCTACCGCCGGCGGTGGATCTACCGAGAAGACGCCGACGCGGTTGATCCAGCCGCCCAGGCTGGTGGAGATGGACACGTCAGGGCTGGTAGTGACGAGCCGGGCGGCGAGCGGCCCGCCCCCACGGGCGAGCTCCACGAGCGCGCCGCCGAACGCCTCCTGGCTGCTGATCGTGGCGGGCACGCGGGTCCTGAGGTGCAGCGGCACTACCTCGCGGGCCAGTGGCACGGGGCGCACCGGCGGGCGGGCGCCCTCCGGGTAGAGGCGCGCGGCGACGGACGCGCACAGCCGGCCGGCGGGCGAATCCGCCGGGAAGGACGCCCACTCGTCGCCGGGGTCTACCTGGAGCTGGGCGCGGAGCGCGTGTACCTGCTCCTGGGCAAGCAGCGCGGCGTGGTTGAGCGGATCGCCGGCGATCGGCAGCCCGCGCCCCTTCATCGTGTAGGCGAAGAGCACCGTGGGGCGCTCGGCGTCCGCGTCGGCCGCCTGGAAGGCGGTGATCAGCTCGGCCAGGTCGTGGCCGCCCAGGTCGCTCAGCAGCCCGGGGAGCTCGGCATCTGGCACGCCGGCGATCGAGCGCGCGAGCGCGTCGCGGACCGTCGCCGGGGCGCCCGCGGCCAGCCGGGCCCGGGCCTGGGCGCCCGGCAGACGCACCAGCTCCTGGTACTCCTCGTTGGCCATGTCGTCGATGCGCCGCCGCAACGCCACCCCGCCCGGCCCGGCGAAGACGGCCTGGAGACGGCGGCCGTACTTGGTTTCCAGCACGCGCCAGCCAGCCGCTGCGAACAGCCCCTTCAGCTCGCGCACCCGAATGCCCGGCACCACCCGGTCCAGACTCTGCCGGTTCAGGTCGACCACCCAGAGGACGTTGCCGAGCCGGGCCGCCTGGATCGACGCGTCGTTGAGCGCTTCCCAGATGTTGCCTTCGTCCAGCTCAGCGTCGCCCACCAGCGCGACGAACCGGCGCCTCGGGGCTCGGAAGTGCGCCTGGGCGTAGCGGTCGGCGAGCGCGGCGAACAGCGTCGCCGCGGGTCCGAGGCCGACGGACCCGGTCGAGAAGTCGACCGGGTCGGGGTCCTTGGTCCGGCTCGGGTACGCCTGCAAGCCGCCGAACTCACGGAGTGTAGCGAGGTGCCGTCGGTCCAGGTTGCCCAGCAGGTACTGGATCGCGTGGTAGGCCGGGCTGGCGTGTGGCTTCACACTCACGCGGTCGCCGGCGCGGAGCCAGCCGAAGAAGAGCGCCGTGAGGATGGAGACGACCGAGGCGCTGCTCGCCTGGTGTCCGCCGACCTTGGTCCCGTCAGGGTTCGGCCGGGTGTGGTTGGCCTCGTGGATCATGCGCGTCGAGAGCCACAGGACCCGGCGCTCGATCGTCTCAAGCGCGTCGAAGAAGTCCGCGCTCTGGCCATCCAGGCACGGCTCCGCCAGGTCGGCGCCGGTGCGCGACCGCGCGCCGGACTGCATGAGAGCGAGCGTCACGTTGGGGCAGCTCCTTGGCGCGGCGTACTCCGATCCACGCGCCGAGTGTACCGCTGCCCGGGTGGGCTCGAGCAGGCCCAACCCTTCCTCAACTGGCGGCATGACGCGCGCTCATGGCCGCGGGGTATAACTGGTCCCCGTGGCCAATATCGCCGTGATCGGGACGAACTACGTCGGGCTGGTGACCGCGGCGTGTTTCGCCGAGCTGGGGAACCAGGTGGTCGGCATCGACGTCGACGCAGCGAAGGTGGAGCGACTCGCCCGCGGCATCCTGCCGATCTACGAGCCGGGGCTGGAAGAGGTGGTGGTGCAGAACCAGCGGGCCGGCCGGCTGCGTTTCGCACTCGACTACGCGGCCGGGCTCGAGGACGCGCAGTTCGCGTTCGTGTGCGTGGGCACGCCGTCCGGCCAGGAGGGCGAGGCCGACATGCGCCAGGTGCGCGCCGCGGCCGAGAGCATCGGCCGCTCCACTCCGCCCACCACCGACCTGGTGGTGGTCAACAAGAGCACCATGCCGATCGGCACGGGCGACTGGATGCTCCCGCTGCTGCAACGTGCGTCCAATGGTTCCGGCGCGCGCTTCCGCGTGGTCAGCAACCCGGAGTTCCTGCGTGAAGGCTCGGCGGTGGAGGACTTCCGCCGCCCTGATCGGGTCGTCCTGGGCGGCAGCGACCAGGAGGCCATCCAGCGGGTGGCTCGGCTGTACCGGGACCTGCGGCCCGAGCCGCCGATCATCGAGACGGACATCCGCACAGCGGAGATGATCAAGTACGCGAGCAACGCCTTCCTGGCCACCAAGATCAGCTTCATCAACGAGATCGCGTCGATCTGTGAGCGGCTGGGCGCGGACGTCAAGGAGGTCGCGCGCGGCATGGGGCTGGACTCGCGCATCGGCCCCCGTTTCCTCGAGGCGGGCGTGGGCTATGGCGGCTCGTGCTTCCCTAAGGACGTGAAGGCGCTGGCCCACATGGCGAGCATGGCGGGCGCTCACCCCCAGCTCCTGCGGGCGGTCATGGAGATCAATCGCGACATGCGGCGGGCACTGCTCCAGAAGGTGCGCGCCGAGCTTGGAAGCGTGGACGAGCGTGTGATCGGCGTCCTGGGGCTGGCGTTCAAGCCGAATACCGACGACCTGCGCGATGCGCCGGCGCTGGAGATCATCCACCTGCTCCAGGCGGAAGGCGCGCGCGTCAAAGCGTACGACCCGGCCGCCATGGAGGCTGCCCGATCGATCCTCCCTGGCGTCGAGCTGGGCGCGAATGCTTACGCCGTGGCCGAGGGGGCCGACGCGCTGATCCTGGTCACCGAGTGGAGCGAGTTCCGCCGCCTGAACCTGGCGCGTATTCGCGATGCGATGAGCCGCCCAGTCGTCCTCGACGGCCGCAACCTGTACGACCCCGCCGAGATGGCAGCGCTCGGGTTCGTCTACCACTGCATCGGGCGCCCGACGCCAGACCAGCAGGCGGCGGGCACGGCGGCGGCCACCACGGCGGCCTGACCGCTCCACGCCAACAGGCGAGCTCGCCGGCCTATCCGAACTGACGGCCGCCGTTCCACCCGGACGGCGGGTGGCAGGCGCGGCGTGCCGGCCTACAGTGGCGGGAGAGGAGGACCTAGCGCGTGTCCGAACGATCCCGCCCGACCGATCCTGGTCGATTCTCCGATGAGCTCGCCAACGCGACCGAGCGTGCGGCGAGCTGGACGCTCCGCGTGGTGGCGCGCCGCGGCCCGCCGGCCAGCGGGATTGCGCTCGCGGACGGCCTGGTGCTGACCGCGGACCACGTGGTCGACCCCGCGCGTGAGGCAGACATCGCGGTTGGCCTGCCCGATGGGACGGAAGTGGGGGCCACCCTCGCCGGCCGCGATCCGGCCACCGACCTGGCGGTGCTGCGGTTCCCAGCGCAGCAGGAGCTCAGCCCGGCGCAGGCCGCCGCCGGGGAGCCGCGCGTAGGCTCCCTGGCCCTGCTGGTGGCCCGCCCCGGGCGCGATTACGCCGCCAGCCTGGCGCTCGTGGCCGGGCTGGGCGGGCCGGCCCGTACGCGGCGGGGCGGCGTCCTCGAGCGGTTCATCCAGGTGGATGCGGTCATGTACCCGGGCTTCTCGGGTGGGCCGCTCGTCGACGTGGCGGGCGCGGTCCTGGGCATGAGCACGAGCGGCCTGGGCCTGGGCGGGCCGGCGATCGCCGTCCCGTGGGAGCTCGCCACCCGGCTCGCGCGGACCATCGTGGAGCACGGGCGGGTGGCTCGCGGGTACCTGGGGATCGGCAGCCAGCCCGTGGCGCTGGAGGGAGCCGCGCGCGAGGCGGCAGGCCAGGCCCGGGCGCTGCTGGTGGTGCACGTGGCCGAGAACGGGCCGGCGGCGCAAGCCGGCTTCCTCCAGGGGGACATGCTGGTGCGGCTGGACGAGGCGTCGATCACCAACGCCGACGACCTCCAGGCGCTGCTCGGTCCGGACCGGGTTGGCGCGACGCTGAAGGCGTCCGTCTTGCGAGGCGGCGAGCTGCGCGAGCTACAGGTGACGGTAGGCAGGCGCGAGTAGCCGCTCCACGCTCGGTGTCCCGGAGCGCTGAGTGCCTGCGCCCCGACCGCCGGACCGCGCCGGGCGGGCGTTGGCGCACCGGGTAGGACCTGTCCGACACGCCCTCGTGTCCGCGCGCACCCGCTGCCTGGCGCTGGCGGTCGGCGGCACAGGCTGCCGGAGAGCACGGTAGCCACAGCGGGTACACAGTGTGGCAGGATGGGCGTGTGGCCGCCGTCATCCTCGTCGCCACCCTCCCCAGCGTCCGGCTCGGTCTGGCCTCGATGCTCGCGCTTCACGGGCACACCCTGCTGTCCGAGGACGAGGCGAGCGAGGCGGCCGTCTGGGTGCTTGAGGCGCCTGACCAGCCGGCGCTGGACGCGCTTACCGCGCAGCGGTACACCGACCACCCGCGTGCCACCGTGGTGCTGACAGACGACGCGGGTCTGACCGCCCAGTTGGCCCAGGCCGGCCTGCGTGGTTGGGCCTGCCTGGGCCGGGACGCGGACGCCGGGGAGCTGGACCTGGCCGTCCGGGCCGCGGAGGCGGGGCTGGTGCTGATGGACCTGCCGACCGCCGCCGCAGCGGTGGCGCCGCTGCGTGCGGCGCCGGCCGCGAGCGGCGCGGACGCGCTCACCCGGCGCGAGCTAGAGGTGCTGCAGCTCCTGGCCGAGGGACTCCCGAACAAGGGGATCGCCCGGGCGCTGGGGATCACGGAGAACACGGCCAAGTTCCACGTAGCGTCCGTGTGCGCGAAGCTCGGAGCTTCGGGCCGCACCGAGGCCGTGGCGCTCGCGGCTCGCCGCGGCCTGATCTTGCTCTGAGCGCCGCGCGCGTATGCTTCCGGCGCGCGCGGCGCGTGAGCGGCACGGGCGCCCCTGCGTGCCGAACGTCGGCCCGCACGCCGCGCCACGCCGATGATCCGTGCCATCCTCTTCGACCTGTTCGACACGCTCGTCTGGCTGGACGGGGAGCGGCTGCTCGCCGGACGGGATGCCCTGGCCGCTCGCGCGGGCGTGGATGCCGCGCTGCTGGGCGAGCAGTGGCGGCGCACCAGCGACGCGCGCAACCGCGGGCTGCTGGGCGGGCTGGAAGCGGAGATCGCCCAGCTCCTCGCCGCCGTCGGCTGCACCCACTCGGTGGAGTGTGTCCACGAGCTGGCCGAGCTGGAGCGGCTGGCTTGGCGTTCCGCCACGCACCTGTACGAGGACACCGTGGACGCGCTGCGAGCGCTCCGAGGTGCAGGCAGGCGTCTCGGCATCGTGAGCAACTGCTCCTGCCAGGGCGACACCGTGGTCCGAGAGCTGGGTCTGGAGCTCGCGGTCGACGCGGTCGTGCTGTCGTGGGAGGTCGGCGTGCTGAAGCCCGATCCTGCTATCTACCAGGTGGCGCTGGAGCGCCTCGAGGTGGCCGCCGAGCAGACGCTGCTCGTGGACGATCTCGAGGACAACCTCGACACGGCGTGCCACCTCGGTCTACGGACCGTCCAGATGGTGCGGCCCGGCTCGCGGAGCGAAGCGGGCCGGCGCCACCCGCGGGTGAGGTCGCTCGCCGAGCTCTGGCCGCACGTCTGGCGCACGGCAGAACACGGGCCGGCCTGAGCGACGCTGGCGCGGCGCCAAGCCGCGAGGCAGCCGAGGGCGGCGTGAGGCCGTGCGGTACGCTACAGGCATGGCAACCGCGTGGGCCGCGGCCGAGGCAACCCAGCTCAGCGTGGGGCGCGACGCGGTGGAGGTCTTCGTCCGCTCGTACCAGGCGCTGCTGCGCAGTACTGGCGAAGTGCGGGTGGCCGGGCTGCTGGAGCCTTACCTGGCGATGGCACCCAGCCTCCACCCGCGCGCGCGTGATCCCCTGCCAGACCCTGCAGCGATCACCTACGTGGGGCTGCGCCTCCCGCCGTCCATGCCGGCGGTCCGTCTCGTCCTGCTCGGGACGTCGCTGAGCACCATCGCCGCGCGCGGCTACCCCGGCGTCGCTGCCTGGCGGCTGGAGACCTCACCGGCCCGCCGCCGCCGGCAGCTTTACGACGGCGGGGAGCAGGCGGCCATGCTGGTCAGCAGCCCGAGCGACCTGGACGACATCATCCCCGCGCTGGTGGCCTACGAGCTGGAGTGGAACAAGCTCCACGAGCTCTTCCGGCGCAACCAGGCCCTGGCCCGCCTGGTGGAGCGGGCCGCGGAGGACGGCCCCCGCCAGGGCGACGAGGAGCGTGTGTGCGAGGCGCTCGGCTTGGCCCGCGAGGAGCTGAAGCGCCTGGCCGTGGTGTGGCAGGGTCGTTCCTGGGCGCTGCTGAAGGAGGTCGCCGAACGGCGCAAGCGGATCGCGGTGCGCATGCTGGGCGGGAGCTGGAACGACTACGAGCGGGCCGTGGAAGGCTGGTACGAGCACGTGAACACGCACGCGCCCGTCGACCTCGGCACGCGCCCCGCCTACGTGGTCTCCAGCAACATGCACAGCCTCTCGAACCTGCTGTCTGGCTGGGTCCTCGCCCACCGGGCGGAGATCATCGACTACGTGCAGCGGTCGGGCAACGAGATGCTCCTGGGTGAGTACGAGGCGATCACCTCAGAGCGCGTGCGGAGCAGCCTGGAGAACTTCCTCTACTACGCCGCCAAGAAGTACCTCGCCGACCAGCGCAACGGGGCCGCCGCTGCGGCTTTCGAGCGCGCGGAGGCGGCCGCGGGGATCACCACCCTGCGCGTGCCCCTGGGGCCCGACGTGGACGCCCAGGTGATCGAGCTGAGCAAGCTGCGGCCGTCCACACTCGACCCGCGCCTGTCTGACCTGCCGCACCTGGACCTGGTGGCGCGGAGCGACGCGCTCATCCTGAACGTCGACTACCCGCTCGGCCAGGCCTGCTACTTCCTGCAGCGCTGCCTGGCCCGCCACGCGGGTCCCATCCTGGGCATCTACGCCATGGGAAAGGGGGCGACGCTGACCGGACGCGTGGGCGACGTCCTGCTCAGCAACATCGTCGCCGACGAACGCACTAGCACCACCTACCTGCTTCACAACTGCTTCAACGCCGAGGACGTGGAGCGGTACCTGGTACACGGCACGGCCCTGGACAACCAGCGCGCGGCGAGCGTGCGGGGGACCTTCCTCCAGAACTGGGGCTACCTGGACGCGCTGCACCGGGCCGGGAACAACCTGGTGGAGATGGAGGCCGGGCCCTACCTGGAGGCGATCACGGAGCAGGTGCTGCCGGAGCGCGCTCCCCAGGGTGACGTGGTGAACCTGGTGGGGGCGCCGATCGACGTCGGGTTCGTCCACTACGCTTCGGACACCCCCTACAGTCGGGGCCAGACCCTCGGCGAGCGCAGCCTCAGCTACTTTGGCATGGATTCGACCTACGCCTCGGCGCTCGCGATCGCCCGCCGGATCCTGGATCGCGAGGCCGCCCGTCTGGCCGCGGCCGAACAGCCCGGTCGCGAGAAGACAGACCATGCCGCCCAGCCCGTGGCCGTGCGTGCCTGAGCGTCCGGTCGACGCGTGGAAGGCGTGAGCCCGCGCGGGCGACGTAGGCGCCGCCGATGGGTCCGCGCCGCCGCACGGAGTGGAGCGTGACATGATGCGCGAGCGTGTGCTGATCACCGGCGGGGCTGGGTTCATCGGCTCGCACCTCGCCGATCTCCTGCTCGCCACGGGCCGGGAGGTGGTGGTTTACGACGACTTGAGCGAGCAGGTGCACGGCCCGGGCGCGGGGCGGCCTGGCTACCTGGCGGCCGGTGTCGAACTGGTGAGCGGTGACGTACGTGACGCTCAGCGTCTGGCTCCGCTCGTCCGCCGCGCCGACGTGGTGGTGCACTTCGCCGCCGCGGTCGGCGTGGGGCAGAGCATGTACGAGATTCGGCGCTACACCGACGTGAACGCGATGGGGGTCGCGACGCTCCTGCAGACACTGGCCGACGACCGTGGTCGGGTGCGCAAGCTGCTCGTGGCCAGCTCCATGTCGATCTACGGAGAGGGTGCCTACCGCTGCCCTGTCCATGGACGGCAGGCACCGCGGCTGCGCAGCGAGGCGCAGCTGCGGGCGCGTGCCTGGGAGCTCCGCTGCTCCGCCTGCGGGCAGATCCTCGAGCCGCAGCCGACGGACGAGGAGAAACCACTCCACCCGACCAGTGTCTACGCGGTGAACAAGCGCGACCACGAGGAGATGAGCCTGGCGGTGGGGGCCGCCTACAGCCTGCCGACGGTGGCGTTGCGCTTCTTCAACGTCTACGGATCGCGCCAGGCCCTCTCCAACCCCTACACGGGGGTGGCGGCGATCTTCTGCGCGCGCCTGCTTAACGGCAACCGTCCCCTCCTCTTCGAGGACGGCCGACAGAGCCGCGACTTCGTGCACGTCTCGGACGTGGCCCGGGCGTGCCTGCTGGCGATCGAGCGCGCCGAGGCGGACGGCGAGGCGGTGAACGTGGGCACCGGTCGCGGGCTCTCAGTGCTGGAGCTGGCCAGACTGCTGGCGGCGGCCCTGGAGCGGTCAGACCTGGAGCCCGAGTTGGCGGGAACCTACCGTGCGGGGGACATCCGCCACTGTTTCGCCGACGTGGGGAAGGCGCGGCGCTTGCTGGGTTTCGAGCCGCGGGTGCGCCTGGAGGACGGGATCACCGAGCTGGTGGAGTGGGTGGCCGGCCAGCAGGCGCGTGACGGGGTGGCGCGGGCTGCGGGTGAGCTGGTGGCCCGCGGCCTGGCCAGGTGACGCCTCCGAACCGGTGGGTTCAGGCGCGTGGGGGGTCCGGGCTCGTGAGCCGCGCGGGTGGCGCTCCCTGCCCGGCGGCGGCCCAGCGGGTGACCCCCGCGCGCCTAGCGGGCCGATGCGCGCCTGCGGACTCGGCCAGGCCGAGCGACCGCTGCTCGCCGGCCTGCCCCACGCGGACCACCTGGCAACGGCCGGACTCATGGCCGCGCCACGTCGAGCGGCCGCTGCTCGGGCGGGAGGAGGGCGGCGATCTCAGCGCGGATGCAGGCGGCGGCTTCCTCCTGGCTTGTGCCAGGGGGCAGGCGGAACACCCGGCCAACACGCACGGTAATCCGGCGCCGGCGGGGAAACCGCGCGCCAGGCGGGAGAGCGGCGAACGAGCCGGCGATACCGACCGCGACGAGCGGCACGTCCGCGGTCGCGGCGATCCTGGCGAGCACGGGGTTGATGGGCTCCAACCGGCCCACGCGGGTGCGGCGGCCCTCGGCGGCCACGACGACGACGCGGCCGGACCGCAGGGCACCGATCAGGGTGCGAATGCCGCCGATGTCCCGGCCGTGTCGCTCGACGGGAATCGCCCCCCACGCCTCGAGGACTTGCTTGACCAGAGGCACCCTGAAGAGCGACGCCTTGGCGACGGTGGCCGTGTCCGTGTATGGATCCACCGACATCAGCGCCATCACGTCGAGGAGGCTGGCGTGGTTCACCAGCACGAGTAGCGGGCCGCGCGGCGGCAGGTGCTCCAGTCCTTCCACGCCGAGGTCGTGCCAGAGGCGCATGTAGGCGCGCAGGACGCGCTTGGCGACGCGCCGTCGCAGCGCTTCGCGGCTGGGCTCTCGTTCCATCCGCCGCCTGCCAGAAAACAGCCCGCGGGACGCTTGGGTGGCAGGGTGCGGTGGTAGGGCGGGGCCTGGCTAGCCAGGCCGTCCGTCGACGAGCACCGCCACCTGCCCCTCCTCGGCCGCGGTGGTCGCGGCGGAGGTGATGGCGTGTCCGGCCACGACCGCCAGGGTCGCGCGGCCGGTGCGGGCCAGGAGCGCCGCCTGCCACTCGGGGTGCTCCCCGAGCAGGCGCAGCAGGTCCGGGAAGTCGGCTACGGTGAAGGGCATGCAGGTGTGCCTGATTCTACGACCTCCCGGCTTGGAGCCGGTGGCGGATGGCGCGGGCCTTGTGTAGTGCGAACAGGTGTTCTACACTGAAGGTACGGCCGCGCCCAAGCCGGCCGTGGTCCAGCGCCGTCGTAGGGAGAGAAAGCGAGCTGTGAGATGCTGCGGGTGAGTTTGCTGGGCAATCTCGGGGCTGACCGCGAGCTGAGGTATTCGCAGAAGGGGACCCCCATCGCTACGTTCCGCGTGGCCGTTCACCAGGTTCGCACGGGCGCCGATGGCGAGCGGCAGGAGAGCACCGAGTGGTTCCGGGTGCGTGCTGCTGGTCGGGTGTCCGAGTCCGCGCAGCGTCTGGCTAGGGGCACGCGCGTCCTGGTGGTGGGGCGGCTGGAAGTGGTGCACTACCAGTCGCGCGAGGGCGAGCCGCGGACTGGGTTCGACGTCTGGGCCGACCAGGTGGTCAACGTCTCGGGGCGGCCGACGGGCGCCGATGTCGAGGCGGCGTTCGAGCCGGACGGCGCCGAAACGGCGCCGCTCACACCCGTGGGCGCGGCGGAGCGGGAACCGGCCGCGGTGACCGGAGTACGCGTCCGTCCCGCCGCCACGCCGGCCGTGGCGGCGGCCGATGAGCTGGACGAGTTGCCGTTCTGACGACCTCTCCCGGAGGGGCGACCGCGCAGCGGACGGCCCGGCCCCGCTACGTGCCCGCCGGGCTCTCCCGTTCGGAGAGCGGCGTGTAGTCGCGGCGCGCCGCGCCGGTGTAGACCTGGCGCGGCCGCGCAATCTTTTGCTCGGGATCGTCGATCATCTCCAGCCACTGGGCGACCCATCCGGCCGTGCGCGGGATCGCAAAGAGCACCGGGTACATATCCATCGGCAGGCCCATGGCGTCGTAGATGAGGCCGGAGTAGAAATCGACGTTCGGGTAGAGCTTGCGCTCGATGAAGTACTCGTCCTGGAGCGCGATGCGCTCCAGCTCCAGCGCGACGTCCAGGAGCGGGTTGCGCCCGGTCACTTCGAACACTGCGTCGGCGGTGCGTTTGATGATCTTGGCCCGCGGGTCATAGCTCTTGTAGACGCGGTGGCCGAACCCCATCAGCTTCCCCTCGCCGGCCTTCACATGCCTGATGAACTCGGCCACCTTCTCCTTTGAGCCGATCTTCCGCAGCATCTGCACCACTGCCTCGTTGGCGCCGCCGTGCAGGGGCCCGTACAGCGCCGCGACGCCCGAGGCCACCGCGGTGTAGGGGTCCACCCGCGAGGAGCCCACGCCGCGAACGGCGTTCGTGCTGCAGTTCTGCTCGTGGTCGGCATGCAGGATGAACAGCACATCCAGCGCCCGTTCCAGCACCGGGCTCGGCGCGTACTTGCCCGCGCTCATCTTGAACAGCATGTTCAAGAAGTTCCCCGTGAACGAGAGGTCGTTATCCGGGTACACGTACGGGTGGCCCAGTGTGTGGCGATACGCGAACGCCGCGAGCGTCGGCATCTTGGCGATCAGCCGGTAGGTCTGGAGTCTCCGCTGCTCGGGATCGTCGATCTTCTTGGCGTCCGGGTAGAAGGTGCTGAGCGCCGCCACCGTGGCGTGCAGCATGCCCATGGGATGGGCGTCGTAGTGGAACCCATCCATGAGCTTCTTGATGTTCTCGTGCAGCATGGTGTGGTGGGTGATCTGATACACCCACTCCCGGCGCTGCGAGGCCGTCGGCAGCTCGCCATGGACCAGCAGGTACGCCGTCTCCAGGTAGGTACTGTGCTCCGCGAGCTGCTCGACCGGATAGCCGCGGTACAGCAGGATCCCCCGGTCGCCGTCGATATAGGTGATCGAGCTGCGGCACGACGCGGTGTTCATGAACGCCGGGTCGTAGGTCATCAGCCCGAAATCATCGGGCGCGGTCTTCACCTGGCGGAGGTCGGTGGCGTGGATCGCCCCCTCCTTGATGGGGAGCTCGTAGACCCGGCCGGTGCGGTTGTCAGTGAGGGTGATCGAACTGCGTCGTTCGACGGCCGTGCCACCCCCGGGGCCGTCTGGGCTGGTGGTAGCCGTGCCCGGCGTCGCTGAACCCATGGTCGTCTCCAGCCAGGCCACCGGCAGCGGCCGCGCCCTCGCAGGCCCGTGGCGCGCTGCCTGGCAGCATGAAACTCAGCGCTCGGTTCGCCTTCGAACCGGCTCTCAAAGCATAGGCGTTGCGCCACCACGCCACAACGCACGCGGGGGTGGTTGTGCGCAGAGCCCGGGTGTGAGCGGGTGCCCGACGTGCCGGGGCGGCCGCGCGCTCAATCGTGCGCGGGGGCCTCTGGTAGCTCGTGCGCCCAGCAGGGCGGGTCGACACCCTCCAGGGGCTCAGTGGCGGCGGTGCGGCGCGCCTGCTCTTCGCACAGCGAGCCAAGCTGCTCCAGCGCGCGGACGAACTCGCCGCGGAGCAGCCGCTCTGCCAGCCGACCACCCAGTCGCCCGCCGGGCACGTCGCCGCTCACGTCCAGCGACACGCGGGTCCCGCAGGCGACTGGCTCCAGCCGGAACGTGGTCGAGAGCCGAGGACCGCGCACGGCGCGCGTGGCGAAGGCGCGCGGAGGATCGAAGGCCACAACCTCAGTCTCGCTCTCCAGCTCCTGGCCGAACGCGCGGCCGACCACCCGCGCGCGCGACCCCAGGCCAATCGGGCCGCGGCCGAGACGCGCGGCGTGGGCGACGGACGGGTTCCAGGCTGGCAGTCGCTCGGGCGTGCTGACGACGTCGAACACGACCCCGGGCGAGGCACGGATCTCCACCGTCCCGCACAGGCGCATAGCCCCAGCCTACGCGCTCCACGCCCGCGTTTCCAGGTGGTGGGGCCCGGTGGGTGCCTGGCAGAGTCATGCGCGGCCACCTCGCGGTACGTGGCATTTGATCTGGCCCACACCTGGTTACGCAAAAGTACGCCGCCCACCCGGGCCCGGTGGGGCTCCCGCAGCGTGGCTGGGGACGGCCCAGACCAGTGCGCGCCAGGCGCTCAGGAGGCAGCTTCCGGGCCGCGGTCGACGTGCTCGCGGTAGAAGGCCAGCAGCCGGTCGCGATCGACGCCATCCATCTCGTCCACCCAGTTCCAGGCGACGATCGCGACCGCCCGGTCCATGTCGCGATACGGCGTGACGACCAGCTTGACGTTGCCAAACCGGCTGCTGCGGGGTGCTCGGTTGTACACGTCCTGCAGCTCGCCCACGCACCCCTGGTCGCACAGGTCCGGGCGGTACAGGACGACCACGCCGCCGTGCTCCAGGGTGTGCACCCAGTTACCGGGCCCCACCCCCTCCCCGACGACCCCGTAGGCGGCGGGTTCGTCGTAGTGCGGGCCGGAGCTCGGCGGGCGGTTACGGTACGCCAGCGGGCCCCCGGTGACGGCGTGGCTGGCGCCCTCAGACAGCACCTGGCGCCCCTGCGCGATGCTGGGGGGCTTCAGCAGTAGGAGCGCCAGCGCGACCAGGAGTGCGAAGGCCACCAGGATCAGGGTGCCCCAGATCGCTCGCCGGCGCCGCTGCTGGCGGTGGACGGCTTCGATCCTCGCCCGCTGAGCCTCGATACGGCGCTGCCGCGCCGTCTGCCTGGGCGGCTCCGTAGACGTCTCCCCCATCACGCGCTCAGGTCGTCGCTGCAGCAGGCGCTGGCAGCGCGCCGGCGTTCCCCGCGGCCGCCGGCTCCTCGCTCGCGGGCGAGAGCGCGTACGGCTTGTACCTGGGGCCGCCGATGGCCAGCTTCTCCCGTACCAGCGCCACGTGCGGCGCGGTCGACGCCACCGCCACTGCCGCCTTCCTGGTTTCCTCGTTCGGCACCTGGCCCTGCAGGGTCACCACGCCGTGCCGCGTGTCCACCTGGAGCACATACGGGGCCGTGCGCTCGTCGCGTGCCAGCACGTCCGCCACCCAGCGGGTGAGCTCCGCATCGGAGACGAGCTCATTGGAAAGCATCTCGACCTCGTCCAGGCGCTTGACCAGCGCCTCGGCCACGACCTTCTGGGCGATGGTGCGGACGCGCCCGGCCAGGCGGACCCGTCGTCCCTGGACGTGGATGTTGATCTCGGCGTGGGAGGCACGCAACGGCTCGTACTCCCACAGGGTCTGCCGCACGCGGCTGAACAGCTTCTTCTCTTCTCCCTGCAGGTGGCGCTCCTGCGTGCCGAGCGGCCAGCTCATCCTCTACTCCAACAGTGATGAGTGATGGGTTATGGGTGTCCGGTGCTGGGGTTCGGGCCGTGGGTCATGGGTGATGGCGAGGAGGCGCGCGCCTCCATCTGCCGGCCCACATCTGCCATCTGCCATCCGGGCTCTCACGCCCAACACCCATCGCTCCGCCTCACCACCACCGCCGCTGGCGCGGGCCGAGGATCGGGGCGAGCACGAAGCCCGCCGCGAACCCCCCGGCGTGCGCCCACCAGGCCACGCCGCTGGCCCCGGTAATGCTCGCCACGCCGCTGAACAGTTGGGCCACGAGCCAGAGCACGAGCAGCACCAGTGCCGGGATGTTCTGTACGGGCTGAAAGAATAGCACGGGGGCGAGCGTCCCCAGCGTCGCCCCCGGGAAGAGGACCAGGTTGGCTGCGATCACCCCAGCCACGGCCCCGCTCGCCCCAACCGCCGGCCTCTGGGCGTCGGGCTCGGCGAGCACGTAGGCCAGCCCGCCGAGGACGCCCGCGGCAGCGTACAGGGCCAGGTAACGCGCCCCCCCGAGCCGCCCCTCCACGGCTCCTCCGAACGCCGCGAGGTAGAGGAGGTTCGTGGCCAGGTGGAACCAGCCGGAATGGAGGAACGTGCTGCTCACCAGCGTCACCAGCGCGGCGGGATCGCTGCCGGCCTCGCGCCGGAGCGCGGGCGAGACGTCCCACGGGACGAGCCCCCAGCGTTGCAGGAAGCCGGCCAGGTCGTCGCCTTGGCTCAGCTCCAGCCCGAAGACGGCCAGGTTGGCCAGGACGAGACCCAGGGTCACCCAGGCCGGTCCCGGGGCGCGCTTGCGCATGCCCAGATTGTGGCGCCCGGGCGCCGCCGCGTGTGGACGGAAACGAGCGGCGGTGGCGGCTACCCGGCGCGGCTGGGTGTGGCGGCCGCAGGCCGGCTGAACCGCAGCCGGTGGTCCTCCGCCTCGACCACAATCCTGTCGCCGTCGGCGAAGCGCCCCTGCAGGAGCTGCATCGCCAGCGGCTGGACGATCTCCTTCTGGATGGTCCGCTTGAGCGGCCGCGCGCCGTAGACCGGGTCGCAGCCCTCCTTCGCCAGCAGCTCCTTCGCCGCGGGCGTCAGCTCCAGCGCGATCTTGCGTTCCTCCAGCCGCCGGCGCAGGCTGCCCAATTGGATCTCCACGATCTGCTCGATCTGCGCCAGCCCCAGCGGCCGGAAGATGACGACCTCGTCGATGCGGTTGAGCAGCTCGGGCCGGAAGTGCCGCTGCACCGCCTCCAGCACCCGCTCGCGGATCGCCTCCCAGCTCAGGCCCCGCTCCGTGATCCACTGGCTGCCGAGGTTGCTCGTCATGATGGCGATGGTGTTCTTGAAGTCCACCGTCCGCCCCTGGGCGTCCGTCAGGCGGCCGTCGTCCAGCAGCTGCAGCAGGACGTTCAGCACCTCCGGATGGGCCTTCTCGACCTCGTCGAAGAGGATCACGCTGTAGGGGCGACGGCGCACCTGCTCGGTGAGCTGGCCGGCCTCCTCGTAGCCCACGTAACCTGGCGGAGCGCCGATCAGCCGGCTGACGGTGTGCTTCTCCTGGTACTCGCTCATGTCGATGCGCACCAGCGCCCGCTCGTCGTCGAACAGGAATTCGGCCAGCGCGCGGGCCGTCTCGGTCTTGCCCACGCCCGTCGGGCCCAGGAACAGGAAGGAGCCGAGCGGCCGATTGGGGTCCTGCAGCCCGGCGCGGGCAGCGCGGACGATGTTCGACACCGCCTCGAGCGCCTCGTCCTGGCCGACGACCCCCTGGCGCAGCCGCTCCTCCATGTGGAGCAGCTTCTCGACCTCGCCCGTCAGGAGCTTGCTGACTGGGATGCCCGTCCACCGGCTGACGACCTCGGCGATGTCCTGCTCGTCCACCTCCTCCTTGACCAGGGTGCGGCCGTCGCGGCTGCGCTCGGCGATGCGCTGCTCGGCCTCGACGCGCTCCTGCTCGAGCCGCTTCACCTCGTAGTTCAGTCGCGCGGCCCGCTCCCAGTCGGCGCGCTGGGTGGCCTGCTCCAGCTCCAGCCGCTTCTGGTCGAGCTGCGCTTGCAGGCGGCCGACGGCGTTGAGCTGCTCCAGCTCCTGCTGCCACTGCGTCTCCAGGGCGGTCGCCTGCGCCTTCAGGCCGGCCAGCTCCTGCTCGATCCGCCCGAGCCGCTCGCGCGAGCCGGGGTCCGTCTCCTTGCGCAGCCCCTCGCGCTCGATCTCGAGCTGCATGATGCGGCGGCGCACCTCGTCCAGCTCGGCCGGGGCGCTGGTGGCCTCCATGCGCAGCCGCGCGGCCGCCTCGTCCACCAGGTCGATCGCCTTGTCCGGCAGGAAGCGGTCGGCGATGTAGCGGTGGCTGAGCATCGCCGCCGCCACCAGGGCGGTGTCCTTGATGCGCACCTTGTGGTGCTGCTCGTACCGCTCGCGCAGCCCGCGCAGGATGCTGATCGTGTCCTCGACGCTCGGCTCGCCCACGTACACCGGCTGGAAGCGCCGCTCCAGCGCGGCGTCCTTCTCGATGTGCTGGCGGTACTCGTCCAGCGTGGTGGCGCCGATCGTGTGCAGCTCGCCGCGCGCCAGCATCGGCTTCAGCATGTTGGAGGCGTCCATGGCGCCCTCGGCGGCGCCGGCGCCGACGACCGTGTGCAGCTCGTCGATGAACAGGATGATCTCGCCCTGCGACTCGGCGATCTCCTTGAGGACCGCCTTGAGGCGCTCCTCGAACTCGCCGCGGTACTTGGCGCCGGCCACCATCGCGCCCAGGTCCAGCGCGAAGATGCGCTTCTCCTTGAGCCCCTCGGGCACGTCGCCGTTGACGATTCGCTGGGCCAGGCCCTCCACGATGGCGGTCTTGCCCACGCCGGGCTCACCGATCAGCACCGGGTTGTTCTTGGTCCGGCGACTGAGCACCTGGATCACGCGCCGCACCTCGTCGTCGCGGCCGATGACCGGATCCAGCTTGCCCTCGCGCGCCAGCTTGGTCAGGTCGCGGCCGTACTTCTCGAGCGACTGGTAGGTGCTCTCGGGCGTCTGGCTGGTGACGCGCTGGCCGCCGCGCACCTCCTGCAGCGCCTGGTAGACGCGGTCTCTGGTCACACCGGCCGCGCGCAGGAGCTGCCCGGCCTGGCCGGTCTCGGCCTCGTCGGCCAGCGCCAGGAGGAAGTGCTCGGTCGAAACGTACTCGTCCTGCAGGCGCGTCGCCTCCTCGTCGGCTGCCTGGAAGACGCGCCGAAAGCGGGGGGAGACGTACACCTGCGGCGCGGGCGGCACAGCGCGGGCCCGCGTCTCGAGCGCCGCGTCCACCCGCCGCGCGAGCTGCGGCGGCTGCACGCCGAGCCGCTCGAGCACCGCCGGCACCACGCCTTCCGGCTGCGTCACCAGCGCCTGCAGCAGGTGCTCTGGCTCCACCTGCGTGTGCTGCCGCGCCTCGGCCAGCCGCTGCGCCGCGAGAATCGCCTCTTGCGCCTTCTCGGTCAGCCTGTTGAGGTTCATCCGTCGCCCCCAGCTCCTACGGTCGCGGGCGCCGGCGCCGAAGCTCCGCGCGCAGGGCCTCGTTCTCCTCCTCCAGCGCCCGAATGTGGTCGGTGAGTCGCAAGATCACTTCCACGCCTGCCAGGTTCACCCCCAGGTCTTCAGTCAGCCGGCGGATCTGCCGGACGCGCTCGATGTCCTCCAGCGAGTAGAGCCGGATGCGCCCGGGCGAGCGGGCCGGTTGCACGAGCCCCGCGCGCTCGTAGTAGCGCAGCGTCTGCTCGTGGACGCCGATCAGGCGCGCCGCGACGCTGATCACGAACGCCGCGTCGTGTGGGAGGTGTGGCGGTGCGGGTGCATCCGCGTGCTTCACGCCTGCCTCCCTACGCCGCCCGCAGTCTCGCCAGCTCGGCAAAGAGCTCGCGCTCGTGGCCCGTCAGGCCGCGCGGGAGGTCGACGACCAGCTCGACGTAGAGGTCGCCCCGTCCCTCGCCCTTGATGCGGGGCATGCCCTGGCCAGCCAGGCGGATGCGCGTGCCGTTCTGCGACTCCGGCGGCACCTTCAGCACCAGTCGCGTCCCCCGCGGCGTGGGCACCATCACCTCGCCGCCGAGTACGGCGGTGTACAGGGGGACGTGGACCTTGATCCGCAGGTCGTCCCCCTCGCGCTCGAAGGTGGGGTGCGGCCGGACCTTCACGACGAGGTAGAGATCGCCGGCCGGCCCGCCGCCACTGCCGGGGTTGCCACGGCCAGCCATCCGGATGCGTAGGCCGTCGTGGGCACCGGCCGGAACCTTCACCTCGATGGTGCGCCCTTGCCCGGTCTGCTGGTCCTGGATCTGGAACGTGCGCTGGGTGCCCGCGAAGGCCTCTTCGAGCGTGACCTCGACCGGCTGCTCGATGTCGGGGCCGCGGCGGGGCGCCGTCCGCACGCGGGCGCGCGCGCCGGCACTGCCGAAGAGCTGCTCGAAGAGGCTGTTCAGGTCCTCGCCCTCGAAGTCGAACCCGCCGGAGCCTCCGGGACTGCTCCACGTGGAGGTATGCTGCCGCCCGCCGGGCCGAGCGCCAAAGCCGAAATCGCCTACCTGCGCGCCCGCGGCCTGCGCCTGGTCGATCTTCTCCCAGTCCGGCCCCCAACGGTCGTACTTCTTCCGCTTGTCGGGGTCCGAGAGGACCGTGTAGGCCTCGCTGACCTCCTTGAAGAGCGCCTCGGCCTGCTTGTCGCCGGGGTTGACGTCCGGGTGGTGCTTGCGGGCCAGCCGGCGGTAGGCGGCCTTGATCTCCTTCTCGGAGGCCGTGCGCGGCACGCCCAGCACCGCATAGTAGTCACGCTTCGTCGCCGCTGGCACGCCGGGTCTCCTCTCGGTGGAATGCAGCGCTGACAGTATAAATCTTGATAGCGGCGCTATCAAGCTTCAGCGCAGCCTGGCAGAGGACGCCCGCGGGCTGGCGCGACGCGGCCTGCCCTGCCACCGACGATCCCGGTGGCCGTGCTTGTGAGGTGAGCGGACCCGTGGCGACGCGCGTGGCCCGAAGTCTGGCCGGCCCGGGAGACGGGACGGCCAACGGGCCGCGCCCACCGCGAGCGCAGGCGCGCAGCGTGGAGCAGGAAGGGCGACGGGGGTATCCCGTCGCCCTTCCCCACCCGGTCGGCACCCGACGCGCTAGGCCTTCCGCCCCCGCCGACGCCGGCGCGCGGCGGCCTGCATCTTCTCGCGGCGCAGCTCGCCAGCGCTCTTGAAGCGCTGCTTGCGCTTGTACTCGCGCAGGATCCCTGCCTTCTCGATGCCGCTCTTGAAGCGGCGCAGCAACTGGTCGAAGGTCTCACCTTCGTGTGCTACGACGTGCACGCTGCTGGTCTCACCCCCTTCCCGGCAGTGTCGGAGGGACGCACCTGCCTACCGGTAGCGGTAGCTGATGCGGCCGCGGGTGAGGTCGTACGGGCTCATCTCCACCCGCACGCGGTCGCCCAGCAGGATCCGGATGCGGAACTTGCGCATCTTCCCGCCGGTGTAGGCCAGTAGCTCGTGGCCGTTGTCCAGGCGGACCTTGAACTGGGTGTTCGGCAGCGCGTCGATGACGGTGCCATCCATCTCGATTGCGTCGTTCTTCGGCAAATCGTGTCTCCTGCAGGTGCCTCCCGATGCGCGTCATCTGCCTGGAATGGTATCAGGCACGGGACCGGGCCGGGGCTCAGCACCTGGGAAGAGGTGGAGCGGACCTCCCGGGCAGACGTGCCGCGTGCCCGGCCAAGCGAGGCGGAGGCCACGCCACAGGTGGACCCCATGGGGTGGTGTGGAGGTGCGCCCCGGCAGGCCGGGCACGGCCGGCGGGTGGACCGCCGGACCGCTGCCCGAGCCACCCGAACCGGGACGTACTCGGCGGCCTCGGCGAGGCGTGATCTGCCGAGGCCCCGGTGCCGCGGTAATTCTACCAGCTATCGGGAGCCGCCCCGGGCGGATCGGCCCGTGCCCCCGCGCTGGGCATCGAAACAGTCCGAGCAGTACACGGGCTTGTCCCCGCGCGGCTGGAACGGCACCTTGGCCTCGCGGCCGCACTGGGCACAGGTGGTGCTGAACAGCTCGCGGCGCCCGCCGCCGCCGGAGCCGGTGCTCGCCGAGCCGTAGCCGCCCGCGTACGCGCCGCCGCGCTCGGTCTTGCGCGCCGCGCGGCACGCGGGGCAGCGGCTCGGCTCGTTGTCGAAGCCGCGGTTGGCGTAGAACTCCTGCTCGCCACTGGTGAACACGAATGGGCTGCCGCAATCGCGGCAGGTGAGCGTCTTATCTGCGCGGTACACGCCGACTCCAAGCCTCAGAGGATGTGGTGCGTGGGAACTGATTCGTCGGCGCGTGCGGTTAGGGTGGCGAGCGACGTCCCGCCTGGCCGTGGCGGGCCGCGAAGGTTCCAGCGTCCCGGCAGTGTACCACCGCCCGTCAAGCCCCCCGGCGGCGCCCGAATCCAGGCCGGAAGTCCCCTTCTGATCACGCGGAGCGGCTACCATCTGCCGGGTAGCCCCGCATGATCGACCTGAACGGCGTCCGCCTGCGCAACCGCGTCGTCACCTCGGCCAGCCTGCTCGGCTACGGCGCGCCCAGGGGGCGGCTGATCCTGTACGGCCTCAGCCCCATCGCCCAGTGGGTGCCCCTCGAGCGCTTCGGCGCCGTGACCACGCGGACGCTGACCCTCGAGCCACGCGCGGGCCACTTCACGCTCCGGGACGACGTCGGCCTGCTGGAGCTCCCGGCCATGCTGCGGCGCTACGCGCGCGTGCTGCGGCGGGTCGACGCCGGCTGGCTGAACGCCTTCGGCTGGTGCAACATCGGCATCGAGGCCTACTTCCGCGACTACTACCCGCGGACGAGCAGGCAGAACCGCATCGTGTCGCTGGGCGGGTTCTCCGCCGCGGAGTTCTGCCGCCTGGTCGAGACGGTCAACGCGCACGCCGCGCCAGGCGAGATCGCGGCGGTCGAGCTGAACGTCTCCTGCCACAACGTCAATTTCCCCTTCGAGTCGATCCTCGATGACGTCCTTCGCCAGGCGGTGCCGCTCAGCCACCACCCGGTGGTGCTCAAGCTCTCGCCGGATGGCGACTACCTCACCCACGCCCGGCTGGCCGAGTGGCACGGGGTGGCAGCGCTGACGGCGATCAACGGGGTCAAGGGGCTCAGGCTGGATCCGGCGACGGGCGAGCCATTCATGCAGAACCGCTTCGGGAGCGTCTCCGGGCGGGCGATCAAACCGATCGGGCTGCGCATCGTGGCCGAGCTGCGGGACGCCGGCATCCGGCTGCCGATCATTGCGACGGCCGGCATTCGCACCTTCGACGACTGTCGCGAGTACTTCTGGGCGGGTGCAGACGCGGTGAGCCTGGGCAGCGAAGTCTGGCTCGCCCCGCTAGGGGGGTACGCGCTCGGCCCCCTGCGTGGCTTGCAGATCCGCCGGCTGATCCGCCAGGTCGAGGCGTACCGCCTGCCAGCCCGCGCCGGCTTGTCGCCTGCTCCGGCCGCGTCCTGCGCGCCCTCGCCCAGCCGATAACCTCTCGGGCCACCCCTGGTGCGCGGGCGTGGGCCGCGCGGGCCGTGGGCACGCTGCCGGGGCGAGTACGCGCTCAGCTCGTGCTGAAGCAGGTGGCCGGGCAGCGCAGGTCGCCGGGCGCCTCAGGCACGTGCTCGTAGCAGTAGCGGGCGAGCGCCATCGGGCTGTGGGGATGCGCCGCGGCCTGCCGCCCGCACTCGCGACAGCGAACCGGCTCCAGCACGGGCGGGCAGAGCGCCAGCCCATCGCTGCCGACCGCCATCGGCCCCATCGCATCGCCCGCCATCGCCGGTCCATTCTACCAGTGGTTCCAGCAGGGGTCGGCTGTCATTTCCCGGTCGCACCCGGCCGTGGCCCGGGTGGCGGCCTCGGGGAAGGCGGATGGGCCGGCGGGAGGCTGGGACGGGCACGAGGCCAGGGTGGAGCCGCGCCCGGCGAGGGCGGCCGTTGCGGCTTCGTGATCTTCAGGGCCTGCCGCCGTCGCTATGATGCCAGCGGTGGCCCTGCTGCAGCTGGCGATCCCCTGGACGCTCCGCGTGCTCGTCCGGCGGCCGCTGAGCACGGTGGAGGAGCTGCTGGAGGTGCTGGCACAAGATGGCGAGCCACTCGTCGCCGGCTGGGCGCGCGGGCTGCGCGGGAGGGTCCGCGACCCAGACGATCTCGTCGCCGAGCTCTGGCGTCTCGAGGCCCAGGGCGGGCCCGTCGCTCGCAGCCTGATCTCGGCAGTGCGACGCTCGTGGCAGGAGTTCGCCGGGACCCCGCTGCCGGGCCGCGCAACGCCGCCCGGGCAGCAGCCGCTCCCGTTCCCCTGAGCCCAGCGCCGCGCGCGTCCTCGCGAGGGGCCCAGTGCGTCGGCCGCGCGGGTGAGGCGGCAGGGGCGCTGGGCGGGGGTGGAGGCGGCCGGGTAGCATTACGCCATGCAGGGGACGGGTGGCGCCGCGGGCGGCAGCACCGCCGCGCGCGGCCGGGACGCGGACCAGATCATCGCGAGCGTCCTCGAGCGGGTGCGGCGCGAGCCGGCGCTGCGGTCGTGGCTGCTGACGGCGCCTACCGGCGCCCTTGCCAGCCTGGGGGTGACGCTGGACGACCACGAGATCGTGCAGCTCCTGGATGCGGTTGAGGCGACGGACCAGCGCCCCGTGCCGGTGGTGGCACGCGACGTGATGACCCCCGATCCGGCCACCGTGCGGCCCGACGAGTCGGTCCACGCCGCGGCGCAGCTCCTCGCGGAGCGACGCATCAGCGGGCTGCCGGTGTGCGACGCACAGGGCAGCCTGGTGGGGATCGTCAGCGAGTTCGACCTCATCGCCCGCTCCGGAGCCACCGTTGGCGAGGTGATGACCCGCGATGTGGTGACGGTGCGGGACGACGCCACCGTGGGCCAGGTGCGAGCGACCCTCGTCGGCCGGCGCCTCAAGCGCGTGCCGGTGGTCGACGCTCAGGGGCGGGTCGTCGGCCTGATCAGCCGGGCCGACCTCGTCCGCGAGCTCGCCTACCGCTGGGTGTGCGGGCGGTGCGGGCACCTGGTGCGCGCGCGCCGCCCACCGGAGGGATGCCCGCGCTGCGGTACGGCGGGCGGCTTCGAGCCGGCTCCGCCCGAGCCAGGCGGGGCGACCTGCCCAACGTGCGGAAAGCCGCTGGATGAGTAGCCCGCCGGCCCGCCCTTGGCGGTAGCCGATCCGGACCGGCGCCGCTGGGCTGTCCTGGCCCTCATGGCGGCCTCGCAGACGGCGACCTCGTCGAATGGCCTCGTCCTGGGCCCGCTGGCCCCGTTCCTGATGGAGCAGTACGGGCTGGACCGCGCGACGGTCGGCCTCTCCGTCAGCGCGCTGTACGCGGGCACGGCCGGGCTGTCGCTCCTGGCCGGGTGGGTGAACGACCGCTTTGGCGTCCGCCGCGCCCTCGGCCTGGGCCAGGTCGCGCTGGGGGCGATCGTACTCGCCGCCAGCCAGGCGCCCCAGTTCGGCTGGCTCCTGGCCAGCCTGGTCGTCGCCGGAGCCGGCTACAGCGTCGTCTCCCCGGCGACCACCAAGGCGCTCCTGGACTGGTTCCCGCCGCGCGAGCGTGGCACGGCCGTGGCCATCAAGCAGACGGGATTCACCATTGGCGGCGCCGGCGCCGCCGCGCTCGGTCCCGCGCTGGCGCTCGCCGCCGGCTGGCGGGTGGCGCTCGCCGCCGTCGGCGCCCTGCCGGTCGTCCTCGGGGCGCTGACGCTCCTGGCGTTCCACGACCGTCCGCCAAGTAGCCCCCGGTTCACATCCGCCGCCTACGCCACGCCGCGGGCAGTGCGCCAGGTGCTCGCGGACCCGGCGCTCGTCGCCCTCGCCGTGGCAGCGGTCCTCTTCGGCATGCAGCAGGCCGCGTTGGTGGCCTACACCGTGCTCTTCTTCCGCGACGCAGTCGGGCTAGACGTCGTGTTCGCCGGCTGGATGCTGGCGGCGATGCAGATTGCCGGCACGCTGGCGCGGCTCGTCTTCGGCTGGCTGAGCGATCACCAGTTCCTCCACCGGCGCGTGGCGCTCCTGGCGGCCTGTGCCGTCACCGGGGCGACCGGGAGCGCGGCGCTGGCCTCGCTCTCGCCCACCGTTCCGACGCCGCTGGCGATCCTAGTGGCCCTGGTCGTGGGCGTGGGTGGCCTTGGCTGGGTGGGGTTGCTCCTACTCGTGGTGGCCGAGCTAGCCGGGCCGGGGCGCGCCGCGCTCGGGGTGGGCATGTCGACCACCTTCACGTTCGTCGGCTTCGTGCTCGGTCCGCCGATCTTCGGCAACGTCGCCAGCCAGGCCGGTTTCTCCGCCGCCTGGCTGTTCACGACCGCGCTGCTGGCGCTGAGCCTCGTCCCGCTCCGCTTCAGCACGGCGCGCTCCCATCGCTAGCAGCGTGTTGGAGAACGCCGGCGAACCACAAGCGAGCGGGGGGAGATCTAGCCGCCCGCGAATCGCGGCAGGGCCAGCGCCACCCGCAGCGCCTCAGCCGGGACCGGCAGCTTCGAAGGCGTGAGCGAGCCTAGGCGCCGAACCAGGAGTCCGATGTCCAGTGGCACGAGATCGTCGGTGCTGATCACGAAGTCGTGGTCCAGCCCATCCTCCGGCCCGACGGCCACCTCGGCGCGCGTGCCGTGCGCCTCAGAGGTGATGATCGCGACGATGGCCCGGCGCGTCATGGCTGCCTCACGCGAGAGCAAGATGCACGGATGCGGCCCGATCTCTGGCCCCAGGTCGGCCAGCCAGATGTCCCCCGGCGTAACGGGTCAGTCACCAGCCCGTGCGGCGTCCGGCAGCACGCTGCCCAAGCTGGCGCGGGAGAAGGCGTTGAGCACGCGCCGCTCGTGTGGCGAAATCGGGCGCTCGCCGTAGGCGCGCTCGTACTCGGCATCGATCTCAGCTTCCTCAGCCGCTCGGACCGCTTCGTCCAGCACCCGAGCGAGCAGCGCACTCCGCCCTTCACCCGGACGGGTCAGGAGGTGGTCGGCGCGTGCCAGCAGCGCGCTCGGCAGGCTCACGGAGAGCTTGGTCGTCCTGGGCATGTGCTGAGCATAGCCCGGTCTCCTACCGATGCTCCCACCACTGATCCTCCTCAGGTGAAGATCACGTCTCCAGCAGCGGTGGCGGGTGTGAGCAGCAGCAGCAGTCCCCCATTCACTTCCAACGCAGCGAACCTGAGTGGAGCGTCGCGCAACGGCCCTCGCCGCGCCTCCTACGCGCCTCCTACTGGTAGTGGCCGGACCAGGCTGTTAACCCGCCCAGGGGCAACGCCACCGGGCAGCCAGCGCGCCCGCCGGCACGACGCGCCCACGCGCGTAGGCCGCCGGCTCAGCGAGCGTCGAAGCGGTACAGGTTGTAGCGGTCCATGAGCTGCACCAGCTTGTCGGTGTACGCCGGGTCGGTCGCATAGCCCGCCCGCTGGATCTCCTGCGCGAACGCTCTCGGATCGTCCGCCACCGCGAGCGCGCCGGCATAGCGTGGATTGCGGACGAAGAACCAGCCGTGGTCGTCCACCGACTCCTGCAGCGAGTTGTAGGCCTTGAACGGCGCCTGGATGACGACGTCCTGCCCGTCCTGGGACTCCCAGGTGGAGAACGTCACCGTACCCGCCGGCCCGGGCCCGGTGAGTGCCTTGATCCCAAACAGGTTGTTCGCCTGCCGGCTGAGCTGGCTGCGTCCCCAGTCGGACTCGAGGATCGCCTGAGCGATCGTGACGCTGACCGGAACGTTGGGGCGGTGCGTCGACTGGCGCGCCGCTTCGGCGACAGCCTCGATGAACGCCTCCTCCGACTCGTAGCTGCGCCCCTGGACCAGTGGGCCCTGGGCATTCGCGCCGAGCTGGCGTCCCGGCCACACGGGCACTGGCAGCGGCGCGGGGGGGGTGATCGGCCCCACGTCCTCGCGCGCGATCCAGGCGATGCCCGGCTGCCGGCCGGCGGCGTCCCCAAACACCTCGACCAGCAGGCGAGGCGCGCCGCCCGGCGCGCCTGGCACCAGCCGTAGCTTGCTCCACTGCGGCAGGTCCGTGAAGCGCTGCGCCTTGTCATCCGGGCCTGACCAGAGGGTCGACGCCCGGTAGTTCGCCACCCACTGGCCGGGCTCACCAGCGGGGCCCACCGCGGACTGGTCCACCCAGCCGATCCCGGGCTGGCGCGAGATGTAGTCGCCGGCGTACCAGACCAGGAGGCGTCCGCCGCGCTCGAGCCCGTCCACCTTGAGGTAGCTCCACTGTGGAAGATCGGTCAAGGCCACACCGCGGCCGTCCGGCCCCGACCAGAGGGTCGTCGCGCGATGCGCCTGCACCCAGCCTGGTAGCGACCGCTGGGCGTACGAGTCGACCTGGGGCACGGCGCCGGGCGGTGGCGCGTCGATCGCCTGCACGGCGGAGGCGTCGACCCACGCGCCGCCGGGTTTCCGGAAGAGGCCATCGCCCACGTAGTAGACGGGCGTCCGGCCGCTCTGGCTGGGCCCCTGGACCAGCAAGTAGCTGCCGGCGGGGACCTCGGTAAACACGCTAGCGTCCGCGAGCTGGGATGACCACAGCTTGGTCGGCTGCAGGTTCTGCACCCATTGCGGCCCGGCCGCGGCGCTGGGCGCCTTCGGCTGGTCGTCTTCTGGCGGGGCGGGCAGCAGCCGCGACTCGCCGTTCTCGACCACCCGCACGGTCCCCGGTTCCACCGGGTCCGGCAGGGTGGTCACCAGGCCGGCCTCCGGTGGCTCTACCGGCTGGGGGTTCGAACCAGCAGGCTCAGATGAGTCCACCGCCCCCCGTGGCGTCTGGCGCAGGCACCCGAGACTGGCGGCGATCACGAACACGAGGAGGATGACGAGCGAGAGGGAGGCGTGGCCCGGGCGTCCCGGGCGCCGGGGAATGGGTGGAGCGGCCACGTGCGCGAAGATGGGTCCCGTCTAGGAGCGGCCGCGCGCTGTGCGCCGCCGCTGCAAGATGGCTCGGCACGTGGGCCACGCCGACGCCGCAGCTCGCCCTGTCCCCACCCACGGGCTGAGCCCCCGGGCGGGGCGCTCTCAGGAGGGCCGCACCCTCGGTCCGCCGAGGGCGCGCGAGTATGCGCGGAAGCCCCGCCGCAGGACAAGTGTCGAACCGGCAACGGGGGCGTTACGCCGCGCCGCCCAGGAGTAACGCCCACGGCGCGGCGGAGGTCGCCGCGTCGGATCCGCCCGGCCGGCAGGCGCGAACCTACTGGAGGAGCATCGCGTCGCCGAAGCTGAAGAACCGGTAACGCTGCCGCACGGCGTCCCGGTACGCCGCCAGGACGCGCTCGCGGCCGGCGAACGCGCTCACCAGCATCAACGGCGTGGAGCGTGGCGGGTGGAAGTTCGTGAGCAGCGCATCGACGACCTGGAACTGGAAGCCCGGGCGGATGAACAGGTCGGTCCACCCCTCCGCGCGGCCGGAGACGGCCCACGATTCGAGGGAGCGGACGGACGTGGTCCCGACCGCCACCACCCGCCCGCCCCTGGCGCGCGCGGCCTGCACCCGGGCGCGGGTCTCGGCCGGCACCACGTACCACTCGGCGTGCATCCGGTGGCGCGCCGGGTCCTCCACCACCACCGGGCGGAACGTGTCCAGCCCCACGTGCAGCGTCACCGACGCACGCTCGACCCCCGCCCGCTCCAGCCGCGCCAGCAGGGCGTGCGTGAAGTGCAGGCCGGCGGTTGGCGCCGCGGCCGAGCCCTCCACGTCCGCGTAGACTGTCTGGTAGCGTTCGGGGTCGCCCGGCCAGCCACGAATGTAAGGCGGGAGCGGCACCGTCCCGGCGGCCCGCAGGGCCGCATCAGGGTCGGCCGCTCCCGCTTCCACCGCCAGTTCGCGCAGCCCTTCGTCGCCCTCCGCCACGACCCGTAGCCTGAGACCTGGTGCTACGTCGATCCGTGCGCCCTGGCGCAGCCGGCGCGCGGGGCGGGTGAGGGCCTGCCAGCGGCCCGCGCCCAGACGCCGCAGCAGAAGCACCTCGGCCCGGCCGCCACCGGCCAGGCGGCCCAGCACGCGCGCCGGCAGCACGCGTGAGCGGTTGACTACCAGCAGGTCGCCCCGACAGAGCAGGTCGGGCAGGTCGCGCACCCGGGCATGCCGCTGTCCACCCCCCGACCGCTCGAGTACGAGCAGGCGCGCCGCGTCGCGCGGCTCGATGGGTGCCTGCGCCACCAGCTCGCCTGGCAGCGCGTAGTCGAAGTCGGCCGTCGAGGATGGGTCATGGGTCATGGGTGCTGGGGGGCGCGCCGCGGGCCGCGCTACCCACCGGTCCGATTCCCCCTGGTGGGCCGCCGGGCCGGGCTTCTGCATCCGGTTCGGGGTGGGTTGCCGGCAGCAGGGATGCCCTCTCCACGGCCGCGAGCGCGAGCTCCTGAGCATCCGCCGCGGCGTGACGAGTGGGCGTACAGGGTCGTTTACACTGGCGGTGGGACAGCTAGCCCTCCCGAAGCTCCCCCGCCGCGTGAAGCCGCACCCTCGCACTCCTCTTCCCAGCGTGGATCGCTCGCCGAGCCTCGCGCGGGCGGACGTGACGGTCCAGGTCGAGTCCCCGGCCGCGACCGTGGCTGAGCGGCGCGCCTGGTTCGTGCTCTGGCTCACGTTCGCCACGTTCGGCGTACTCGTCCTGTCGACCGTGCGGTTCGTGACCGACTACGTCAACTCGGCGGACATCGACCTCTCGGCACGCGTCGAGACGAACCGCGACTACGTCGAGGTGCAGCGCCCCGGCGGCCCCGTCGCCCTCTGGACGTCCGTCGACCGCGAGCTGCCGGTGGGGACGGTCCTCGCCGCGCAGCGATCCGGCAGCCTGCGGGTGCGCTTCTTCGACGACTCCCGGATGACGGTGGCGTACGGCGCGCGCGTGGAGCTGGCGCGCATGGACGTGGGTCGCTTCATCAAGCGGCAGACCATCGCCGTCAGGCAGGACGCGGGGCCGGTCCGCTACGAGACGGTCGGTGAGGTCCTGGTCAGCGTGCCCCACGGCGTCGTGCGCCTGGGCGCGGGCGACGCCACGGTGTGGGTGGAAGGCGGCCAGACCCGGGTGCTGGTGTACGCGGGCGAGGCACGCCTGGAATCGGGCGGCTCGAGCTTGCTCATCCCTCTCGGCAAGCGTGGCGTGCTGACCGCCGACGGGCGCCTCCAGGGGCCAGACGACCGGGCGGAGGACCTCCTCGCCAACGGCGACTTCGCCAGGCGGGGCGAGGGCTGGGAGCAGATCGACATGCAGAGCGGCCGCGATGTCCTGGGGGAGCGGCAGTGGCTGGCCGGTGCGCTCGTCCAGGGCGTTCCAGTGCCGGGCGTGCTGCGGCTGGTGCGCGAGTCGGTCAACCAGACGCACGGCGAGACGGGGCTCTCGCAACCGCTGGACATGGACGTGTCCGGGTTCCGCAGTCTGTACGTCGAAGCGCTGGTGCGCATCGACCGCGCCAGCCTCTCGGGCGGCGGCCAGCTCGGCTCCGAGTACCCGATGATCCTTCGCCTGCAGTACGAGGCGCTGCCCCAGAACAGCCGCCCCGACTGGACGGTGGGCTTCTACTACGCCAACCCGGACGACCTGCCGGTCAGGAACGCCGAACTGATCGGGCAGGGGGAGTGGTACCGCTTCCGCAGCAACAACCTCTTCGACCAGGAGGAGGCGCGCCGCCCCTTCCGCCTGCTCCGGTTCGAAGTGATGGCCCAGGGCCACACCTACGACTCCCAGGTGGCCGCCGTCCGTCTGATCGGGGACTGACTCACGGGCGCGCCGCCTGGGCTGAGCCGACCTCCCGCACGACGTTGAACACGTCGCGGATCCCCTCGAGTCGGCTCATGATGCGGCTCAGCCGGTCCAGCCGCGGCACCTCCACCGTGGCCCAGACGGTGGCCGTCTGGTCCCGGTGCACCACCGCGCTCAGGGCGGTGATGTTCACCTTCTCGTCGGCCATCACCGACGACACGTCGCGTACCAGCCCCTCGCGGTCCCAGGCCTCCACGCGCACGGTCACCGGGAAGACATGCTGCTCGGCCCCGCTCCAGTCGACCGCCACCAGGCGGTCCTTCTCGTCCTCGTTCAGCACCGACGCACAGTCCACGCGGTGGACGGTCACGCCCCGTCCGCGCGTGATGTAGCCGATGATGTTGTCGCCCGGCACGGGGTTGCACGAGCGACACACCCGCGTCAGCAGGTCACCCACGCCCAGCACGCGCAGGCCGCCCGTCGGCGCGGCGGGCGCGATCTGCGGGATCGACGCCGCGCGCTGCTGCTCCTCCGCGCCGGACAGCACGTGCCGTGAGACTTCGTCAGGGTTGATGTCGCCGTAGCCGACCGCAGCCAGGAAGTCGTCCAGCTTCTCGAACTTGAACGCGGTCGCCAGGTCGTCCAGCTTGACGTCGCCCACGTTCAGCCGCTTCAGCGCCTTCTCCACCAGCTCCCGCCCGCGGGCGATGTTCTCCTCGCGCTGCTGCTTGCGAAACCACTGGCGGATCTTCTCACGGGCGTGCGACGTGCGGACGAAGCCGAGGTTCGGGTTGAGCCAGTCCCGGCTGGGGCCGCGTGAGCCCTTGGCGGTGATGATCTCGACGATGTCACCGTTGCGCAGCCGCGTGTCCAGCGCGACCAGGCGACCGTTCACCTTGGCGCCCACGCACTTGTGGCCCACGTCGGTGTGAATGCGGTAGGCAAAGTCGAGTGGCGTCGCGCCGGCCGGCAGCTCCTTGATCTCGCCCTTCGGCGTGAACACGTACACCTGGTCCTGGAAGAGGTCCGCCTTCAGCGAGTCGACGAACTCCTGTGCCCCGCCCGCGACGTCCTTCTGCCAGTCCATGAGCTGGCGCAGCCAGGCCACCTTGGCGTCGAACTTCTGGTCCTGGCGCAGCCCCTCCTTGTACCGCCAGTGCGCCGCGACGCCGTACTCCGCCACCTGGTGCATCTCCTCGGTGCGGATCTGGATCTCCAGCGGCCGGCCGTCCAGGGCCAGCACGGTCGTGTGCAGCGACTGGTACAGGCTCTCCTTGGGGTTGGCGATGTAGTCGTCGAACTGACCGGGCAGCGGCCGCCAGATGGAGTGCACCACGCCCAGCGCCGTGTAGCACTCGGGCACGCTCTTCACCAGGACGCGCACCGCGAGCTGGTCGTAGATCTGGTCGACGTCGACACCACGCCGCTGCATCTTGCGGTAGATGCTGTAGATGTGCTTCGGGCGCCCGGAGAGCTCGGCCTGGATGCCGTGCGCCCCGAGCTCTGCCCGGAGCACCTCGATCACCCGCTGGATGTACTTCTCCCGCGCCGCGCGCCGGCTGGCGAGCTTATCGGCGATCTCGTGGTACTTCTCCGGCTCCAGGTAGCGGAACCCCAGGTCCTCAAGCTGCCACTTGATCTCCCAGATGCCCAGCCGATTCGCCAGCGGCGCGTAGATCTCCATCGTCTCCTGGGCCACCCGCCGCCGATCCGCGGGCGCGCGGTACTGCAGCGTCCTCATATTGTGCAGGCGGTCGGCCAGCTTGATGAGCACCACGCGGATGTCCTCGGCCATCGCCAGGAACATCTTGCGCATGTTCTCCGCCCACAGGTCCTGCCCGTCCGGCCGCCGCTGTCCGCCGTCCGCGTCGCCCTCCACCGCCAGGTGGAACCACTGCATCTTGTCCAGCTTGGTGACGCCATCCACCAGCCGCGCCACCTCGCGGCCGAACTGCGCCCCCAGCTCGTCCAGCGGGACGCCGCAGTCCTCGGAGACGTCGTGCAGCAGCGCCGCGACGATGGTGGCGGCGTCCAGGCGCAGGGCGGCCACCGTCTCGGCCACGGCCAGCGGATGGTTGACGTACGGCTCGCCCGACTCACGCTTCTGCACCGCGTGCGCCTCGCGCGCGAAGGTGTAAGCGCGGCGCACGGCCTCGACGTCGGGCGCGGGCAGGTAGCGCGCCGCGTCGTCGAAGAGACCCTGTGGGCTGCGAAGTTCGACGGAGGTGGTGGTCGTCATGTTGTGCCGCGGCGATGCAGAAGTCTACCAGCGCCAGGCACGTCTGCCCTCCCCGGCGCGTGCGCAGATGGCTGATAGCCAGCGGCTCAGGTGTCAAGCTCTGCGGTGCCGGCCGCCAGCCCGGCCGCACCGTCCGCCATTTCCGGAACTCCGTAGCATCCTCCAGCGAGCCGGCGCGCCGGCGGAGCGTATCTTCGCCTTCACGTACGGCCGCGGCCGTTGGCAAGGCAACACCTGGTGGCCGGAGCTGTACCAGCCCAGCGATGTCCGTGTGTACCGGCGTATCGGTTGCCGCATTCGCGGGCTCACTGGCTCTAGGAGTTGGCATCCTCAGTGCTGGAGGGCTTGCAGCATTCGCAGATTGGATCTGCCCACAGGGTCCGTTTGCAGACGATCTCGGCGCCATCCGCGCAGATACCACGTGGTGGGGACGCCGCGACTCGGAGTTGTCCGCCGCAGTGCTTTCGGGGACGGTGCGCGTGGGAGCGCTGGGATCGAACGGCGACTGTCTCTACTACGTGCGCCTGTGCTCCGAGACGTTCGGTGGGGGTGACGTGGATGACCGGTGGACCAATTCCTTGCCGCTCGCATCCTTCCAGCGCGCCTACGATGCGCGGTACACTCTCTCAAGCTCAGGCATCGGGCTCTCGAACGTCAGTCCCAGCCATGCTGCCATCCTCCAGTGGACTCCAGCGCTGGTAGACGCTCAGCGGTTCCTGACCGAACCGTGAACGGTTCCGTGCCCGGCGTAGAGCCGAGCAGTGCCGGTGAAGTCGCCGGGTGGCGAAACGGGAATCCGGCGGAGGGGGCGCAGATTTGCCTTACTGACGCTGGTCTGCAGTAGTCGCATGGCGGTAACCCCGTAGGGCTCCGCCTACGGCTCTGCGAACTGCAGCACGCGTGCCAGGTATCTGTTCAGGACGGTTTCAGTCACGAAGGGCGCGCTGAACGTGCGGAGGCGGTACCGGCCTTGCTCGCTGTACTCCTTCAGCATCATGTACGCGGCGTGGACCTGGTCTGGCACCGGATAGTCCCGGAGGTTCTGCGTGCGATCCCAGTGGCTCTGGGAGTGGACCTCTAGGGTGGCAAAGTGGGCCTCAATGCTGTGGAGCGCGGCGTAGAACGCCACTGTGACCGCCCATTGCACAGCCACGGGACTGCTCAACCGGGCGTCCTGAGCGACCAACTGGTGGGCGAAGTCCCGGTTCGCCCGCGCCTGCTGCAGGTGAGCGTCCCGCTGGCCCACCTATGGCCGCTCGAATATGGTGTCCATGCTCGGGAGATTCGCCTCGTCGACCTGGCCTAGCGCGACGACGTGCATGTTGAGGGGGAGGACGCCGTGGCGCTGGCGGACCCCGCGCTCAACCAGGAACGCGCGTTCCATGTCGTCGAGGTTCTCCTCTCCCAACAGCACCCAGAGCTCGACGAATGGCTCAAGTCGAGACAGCGCCAGCTTCCGCACGCTCGGAATCGCACGGAGAGCCCCCATCAAGTCGGCGAAGGCCTGGAGGGTCTCCGCTGCGGCAAGGGCGAGGTGTGCTCGCGGTGGATCGGTGACTGCCACGGGTTCTCCTCAACCGGACTTCTTCCACTCCTCGACGAATGCACCAGCGCAAGCCACGTGCCCGGTCGAGACGGCAGGGTACTACTCCCATCATCGGGTGCGAAAGGCCATGGCTGCAGCACCGTCCGAAGAGCTGGACACGCACGGAGACGGATTACAGTCGGAGTGGATGAGCCGGCCACGGCTCGCGGTCGGAGGGAGGGCGACAGGGCAGTGGGAAGCGCGCATCCAGGGCTGGTGCGGAGAAGCGTGCGCGGCACGGGAGGCATTGGCATAGTGGTGACAGCAGCATCCAGCCGCTACCGACCCGTTGAAGCGAAGCAGGGGGATGTGTGGACCGCACGACGCCAAGGAACGGACGCGCCGCTCAGAGAGGCCGAGTCCACGCACGCGTCGAACAGGGTAGTGCTGGGCAGGGTGCTCAGAATGCGCCAAGTCGCTCGGGAGCTTGGCAGTGGCCAGAAGTCGAGAATACCGGGCTCGAAGTCCCCGGGACGCGCGCCGCGGCTGTGCGCGGGGTCCCCTTTGTGCCGCTGGCGGAGAGTAGGCGGCCGGAACGAGCAGCCAGGTAGCCGCCTGTTAGTTGGGATCTTGCCGGCCGAGGAGCAGCCCGACGATTCCCCCGAGCACAGGACTGGCTCCGGTGGGGACCGCGACCAGGATGCCCGTGGCGCGCGGATACCGGCCCGTTCGCGGGCGGCGCGGGATCGTGGGGCGCGCGTGTACCCGTACCGCCGCCGGATGGCGCGTGACGCGCGCGCCTGCTTACGATGGTTGCAGAAGATGTGCGCCGGGCGGAGGTTCCGCAGCGAGTTCGTCCCGCCACGAGCGCGAGGGCGGAACGGCTACCTCTATCGACCCCGCCGAGGTGGTTGCGGCACGCTGGCTCGACGAGCGGAGGACGCAGGCGCGGGCTCACGCCACCGCCCCAAGCAGCCGCATCGTAAGCAGTGCCATCACCTTCGCGCTGGCCACCAGGTCCGAGAGCTGCACGTACTCGTCCGGCTGGTGCGCCAGGTGGAGCCGGCCGGGTCCATAGGCAATGCACTCGTCGATCCCCGCGCGTCGCGCCACGTGCTTGTGGTCGTACGTGCCCGGGCTGTGCACGAAGCGCGGCTCCACACCGAGCACCGTCCGAATCGCGTCGGCGGCCGCCGTGGCGACGGCCGACCCCGGGGGCCCGACGAGTGGGTCGACACGCATCAGGTCCCGTAGCTCGTAGCGGAACCGCCCGTCGGCCCGAGCGAGCGCCTCCAGGAGGGCCACGACCTCGGCCCGCACCTCGTCGAAGGTCTCCTCGGCGATGAAGCGGCGGTCGAAGACGGCCGTGCAGCGGTCGGGCACGGCCGGCGTCTGCCAGCCGTTCGGCATCTGTCCGCCGTGCACGGCGTTGACGCTGATCGTCGGGCGCCTGGCGCCAGCCGGCTCGACCGGCTGGGCCGTCTCCCGTCCGCGGAGGCGCGGACTCAGCTCCGTCTGCAGCGCGTGGAGCAGCCGAGCCATCGAGTCGACCGCGTTGACCGCCAGACCGGGCATGCTACCGTGCCCCACGCGGCCGAGGGTCGTGACCTCGAACCAGTAGACACCGCGGTGGCCCGTGCACACACGCTCCGGGTCCAGCGGCTCGGTGATGACCACGTGGCGCTGGCGCCGGCGCGCGATGCGTCCCGCGTCGCACAGCCAGGCCACGCCGGCGAAGCCGCCGCTCTCCTCGTCGGGGGTCGCGCTCTGCTCGACTGCCCCGCCCAGCTCCAGACCCGCCTGCCGTACGGCCTCCACCGCATAGATGGAAGCGGCAATCCCCGCCTTCTGGTCGCACGTGCCCCGCCCGTACAGGCGGCCCGCGCGAATCTCGCCGCCGAACGGATCGACGCTCCAGCCGCGCCCCGGCGGCACCACATCGTAGTGGCCGTTGAAGTGGAGCACCCGGGTGTCGTCAGGTGGCGGGTGCCCGGTGTCAGGTGACGGCGGCTGAGTCCCGGGCGGCGTGGCCGGGAGCAGGGCGCCCACCACGTTGATGCGCGGGTGGTCCGCTGTATGCTCCGGCCGCCCGGCAGCCGGGAGCAGCTCCACGGCGTAGCCAAGGCGGCTCAGCCGCTCCGCGATGAGCTCGGCGCACGCCGCGTAGCGCTCGCCGGGCGGGTTGACCGTAGGGATCCGGACCAGCGCCTGCGTGAAGGCCGCCATCTCCTCGGCCAACCCGTCCACGGTGCGTAGCACCCGCTCCTCAGCCGGGCTCAGCGCCTGCCCCGAGCGTCGGCCCGAGGCGGGAGGACCTCGGCCCGCGTCCTCAGCACTCCATCTCATCAAGAACGGTCACCTATCGTGAGGGGCCAGCGGCCTGGCTGACATCGCGGCCGACCGAGATGGCGGCGGGTGCTGCGCTCATCCGATCCCTCCGGGAGGATTCCCGTGTCCCACCCTGTCGTGCCGAGACGGGCTCAGCGGCCCCGGCAACGGTTCGGGCGTGGACGGGGGTGCGGGGTGGGCGGGCCGGCTTCCCCACAGTCTCCCAGGACCTTGGCCGGAAAGGCCTGCCCACCCACAGTGAAGATACAAGGCCGCCGCGACGTGGAGCCGGCGGAGGGAAGGCGTCACTGGCGCCTTCCCTCCTTGGCCGCTTACCCAGGCGGGTGCGCCATCAGGCGACGAGCATGCCCACGTCGACCAGCGATGTCGCCAGGCCGCGGAGCGCGCGGGCCAGGGCAGAGCGCGGGTCTGCCTCCACAACCGGGCGACCGCGGTTGATGTGCTCGGCCGCGGCCGAGCCGATCTCCGGCAGCTCGTCGATCCGGGCAACGTCCAGGACGGCGGCGATCCCGAGACGGGAGAGGCGCGAGCCGGGGTGCATCCGGTTCAGGACGACCCGGACGCAGCTCCGCTCCACGCCGAGATCGGAAGCGCGGCGCAGGAACTCGCGCGCATTGCGGATCGCGCCAATCTCGGGTGTGACGACGAGCAGGACCGTCGTCGCCGCGTCGAGGACGGTGAGGACGCGGTCATCGGCGTAGGTCGAGGGCAGGTCGACCACGACGAGGTCGGCGAGTGCGGCCAGGATGTCAAGGCTTTCACGCACGAGTGAGGCCGTGACCCACCCGCCCTGATCGCCCGTGTCCGCGCGCAGAAGGACGTGCAGGCCGGATGGGTGGCGTACGAGGGCGTTTTCGACGGCCGCGGCCTCGAGCCGCCCCGTGAGCGGCACGAGGGTGCCGAGACCTGGAGCGGCGTCCACGTCGAGGTGGACGCCGAGGTCGCCGAGCGAGAGCGACCCGTCGACGAGGACCGTCCGCCGCGCGGCGTGGTGCAGGTGAGCCGCGAGCGCGACGTTGACGGCGACCGTGGTGCGCCCGACCCCGCCTTTGGGCCCGGCGACGGCGATCACGCGCCCGCGGGGGCGAGGGATGGGTGCCAGCGTGGAACCAGCCCGCCTGGGCAGGGGCGCCACTCGCGTCCACTCGCCGGCCCTCGCCGGATCGATGAGGTGGCTGCCATCACGCAGAGCCGAACGTCGCAGTCGATTCATGACAGGGGCGTTACCAAACACGCCATGAGTTGAAACAACCCTGGTCCCGGTGTGGCTGCGAAAGCGTTACGAAACGGTTGAGACTGTTGCCCGGCTTCTTGTGGGGCGTGGCCGGGATAGCGGCGCACGGCGCTCTGTGCCTGGGCGCGAGTGGGTCGAGGGTGAGCCCGTGCACCCAGCGGAGCGTGACGCACCGTAACGGCCGGCCGGAGTTGTGTGACCCTACCGGCGGGACGGCGGCCGTGTGAACGAAACGATCACGTGAGCGGCCGAGTGGCAGCCTGGGGCTCGGCGCGAGCCGCCGGCGCGGGTGGAAGCGGCTCCTCATCGGGCGCCAGCTTGTAGCCGAAGCCGCGGACGGCGACGATGGCCGGCGCGGGCTCCGGCCCGCCGGCCAGCTTCACCCGCAGCCGCCGCATGTGGACGTCGATCGTCCGCCCCTGGCTGGCGTCCTGGTAGCCCCACACCTGCTGGGCCAGCTCCGGGCGGGAGAGGATCGCGTCGGCCCGAGTGGCCAGGGCGCTCAGGAGGCGGTACTCGGTGGGGGTGAGCTGGAGGGCGGCCCCGCCCAGCGTCACCCGCCGCCGGGTGCGGTCGATCTCCAGGGCGCCAATCCGCACCTGCTCGGCCGGCGCAGGCGCCTCGGGCCGCAGAGCGCGGGGTGAGCGTCTGAGCAACGCCCCCACACGGGCTTCCAGCTCCTCGAGGTCGAACGGCTTGCCGATGAAGTCGTCCGCGCCGAGCCGGAGCCCCAGGATCGGGTCGCGCCGGCGGAGGGTGCCGCTGCAGATGAGGATGGGCGCGTCGGTCATGGCGTTCAGCGTGGAGCAGAGCACCAGGCCGTCGACGTCGGGCAGGATGAGGTCGAGGATAATGAGGTCCGGCCGCAGGCGAGTGACGAGGCTCGTCGCCTCGGCGCCCGTGGCCGCCCGCCACACCTGGTAGCCGCTCTCCTCCAGGATCCGGGCGATCGCGGCGGCCGTGTCGGCGTCGTCGTCCACGATCAGGACGGAGGGGCGCGAGCGCCGGGCGGGCATCGTCATCCGACCATGCAGGCCAGCGGCTCAGCCGGTCCCGAACTGCCGGTCGCCAGCGTCGCCGAGCCCGGGGATGATGTAGCCGACGTCATTGAGCCGCTCGTCGACGGCGGCCAGGTGGATGTCCACGTCGGGGTGTGCTGTGCCGAGCCGTTCGACTCCTTCCGGGGCGGCGAGCAGGCCGAGGTACTTGATGCGTGTGCTCCCCCAGTTCTTCACGAGGCTGACGGCGGCTACGGCCGAGCCGCCGGTGGCGAGCATCGGGTCAAGCACGAGTGAGAACTGGACGGTGGGCTCCGCGGGGAGCTTGTTGTAGTACTCCACGGGGTGGAGCGTCCGCTCGTCGCGGTAGAGGCCGATGTGCCACACCTGCGCGGTAGGGATCATCTCCAGCACGCCCTCGACCATCCCGAGTCCCGCGCGGAGGATGGGGATGAGCCCGGTCCGCGTGCGCAACCGGCAGCCGGAGGCGGTGCCCATGGGGGTCGTGACCGTCTCGGGCACCAGGTCGAGGTCGCGTGTGGCCTCGTAGCAGAGGAGCATGGCCAGCTCGCGCACCAGCTCGCGGAACTTCTTGGGCTCGGTGTCCACGGCGCGCAGCAGCGACACCTTGTGGCGGACGAGCGGGTGCTCGGACAGGTAGAGCATGGCGCAGCGTGCCCCGCGATTCTAAGCGCTTCGCGCTTCCTTTTGACGCGGCGAAGCACGTGAGGCCCACGTGCCCGAAATCGTGCCGTCTTTGGCGCACGTGCTTCGCCCGGCCGGGCCACGGCTGCGGGGGCTGCCGGCCAGCCGGGTGTCGGCGAAGGGTGTCGCGCGCTCGGCGAGCGGGAGCCGTGGCCACCGGGCGACCAGCTCACCCCGCTCCGGGTGCACCCGACCAGCCCGTGCCTACAGGTCTCGGGCGAAGACGAGCGCGCCGACCCAGAGGGCGCCGGCGCCAGCGAGCGCCTCGGCGCACGCGCCGAGGGTCGCGCCGGTCGTCATGACGTCGTCCACCAGCAGCACCCGGCGTGCCACTACGAGCTCCGGCGCGACGCAGGTGACCGCACCGCGCAGGTTGCGGCGGCGTTCAGGCGCGCTGAGGCGTTGCTGGGGAGCGCGTTCCAGCCGGGCGAGCAGGGTGGGCGCGAGCTCGCCACCGACCGGTCCGACGATCTCCCTGGCCAGCAGCTCCGCCTGGTTGTAGCCGCGTTCGCGCCGGCGCGCCGCGGAGAGCGGAACCGGCACGACGAGGTCCACCCGGAGGGGTCGACGCTCGGCGGCTTGACGTAACAGGAGGCCGAGGGTTGGGGCCAGGTAGCGGCCGGAGCGGAACTTCAGGGTGTGGACCGCCTTGCGCGCCACGTCTTCGTAAGCGCAGACGGCCCGTACCGTCGCCAGGGCTGCCGGCAGGTGGGCGCAGGCTCGGCAGGCGGCGGCCGCTGGGCGAGGCGAGGCGCAACGCGGGCAGACGGTGGCGGGCAGGAACGGGAGGCCAGCCGTGCAGCGCTCGCACAGCGCCACGCCGCGGCGGCCGCAGCCGAGGCAGCGCGCTGGGAAGAGTGCCGCCCACAGCGGGCCGAGGGCCCGGCCGGCATCCATCGGCGGCCATGGTAGGACACCCGCTCAGCCGGTGGGCGCGAAGACGACGAGGTCGCCGATCCGGGTGGAGGCCGCCGCCCCGGCGGGCAGCTCGACCGTCGCGCCGCGGCCGACGAAGAGCGGGCCGAGCCGCCACGGCCGGATGGCGCGCAGGACGTGCGTCACCCGCCCGGCACCGTCGAGGTGCAGGACGTCGAGGGGCATCCCCAGGAAGAGCGTGTGGATGGCGCCGCCCGGGCGCAGGACGAGCCCGGCGCCGGGCGGGAGCGCCGGCCGACCCATCAGGCCCAGGAAGCGCGACCACACCGACTCGGCCAGCTCGGCGCGCTCGGCGAGCGTCAGGCCCCGAGAACGGTTGACCACGCGGACATAGCTCACGGTGGGTCCGCGAGCGGCCGTCAGCCGCGGTACCGGTAGAGCTGGTACGTCAGTCCGTGCTCCCCTGCCAGGACTCGCTCCAGGCGGAAGCGGGTGGCCAGCACCACCTCGGCGTCCCTGGGGAGCAGGTGGAAGCT
Organism: uncultured Chloroflexota bacterium; assembly: GCA_964435115.1. Taxonomy (GTDB): domain Bacteria; phylum Chloroflexota; class UBA6077; order UBA6077; family CF-72; genus CAYSYM01. The sequence goes on from CAYSYM010000019.1 coordinate 50,710, forward strand.
CATCACTACGAGCCCGAACTGCCCGCTGGCCAGCGCCTCGACGAGTGGCTGGCTGCGCCAGCGCCCGAGCGCTTCCTCGGCCCGCAGGTCAACCGGCTGGACGTACACGGGGCGTCCGTTGCGCACGGCGAAGCCCGCGGCCTCCACGAGCACGGGCCCCACCTCCGCCTGGATCGCGGCATCGAGCGCCGCGCCGGCCGCCCGGTCCGCGGTAGCCGGAGGCTCGCGCACGGGCAATGCCCCGGCCGTAAGGCCGAACCCGTTCGGCAGGTGCACGTTCAGCAGCAGGTAGACCACCGTGAGCAGTGGCGCCAGGGAGGTGCTCGCGGTGTCCGCGCTGCGCCAGGCGAACGGCAGCGCCAGAGCCGTGGCGGTGACCGGCTCCAGGAAGTAGTTCACACTGCTGCCCTCATTCCCCACCGCCAGGGCGGTGAGGAGGGCCAGCGACACGTACACGGCCAGCGGCGAGGTCGGCCTGCGTCGGCAGCCGGGCCTCTTCTCCACGAGGTCGTGCCCCAGGGAGGCCCGCGGGCGTGGGCGTCTGGCCGAGAACCGCCAGGCACCCGGGGCGCCGAGTGCCCACCAGAGGGCGGCCGCGACGGGTGGAACGTGCAGGGCCAGCGCCACCGTGGTGGAGGCGACCATCCGTCCGACGTTGAACGGGTTCTGGCTGTTCCCGAACAGGACGTGGCGGGAAAACTGCCCGGCGGATGCCTGTTCGAGCCAGAGGCCGGCGGCGGCGCTCGGCACGAGCAGCAGCAGGGCGAACGCCAGGCCCTTGCGTCGGCTCTCCAGGGCGAAGGCGATGGTGATCGCCACCGGCGCTGCCACCATCGTCTGTTTCGTCCACAGGGCGAGCCCGGCGAGAGCCGCGGCGGTGGCGACGCCACGCCACCCGCCCAGCCACTCCGCTGCCAGCACGGCGGCCACCGCGAGCAGGATGGCGAGCGTATCGACACGGGCCAGCCCGGCCCAGTCGTACACCAGGGGCGACGCGGCCAGCGCGGCAGGAGCCGCCACGACGGCCCACGGACCCGCGCCCGCGCGGCGCGCGTTCCAGGCGACGAGGCCGAGTAGCCCGGCCAGCGCCAGCGACGCGATCAACCGTCCCGGCCACAGGGCCGGCCCGGCCGCGGGGATCACCAGGCTCCACACGGCCGGGAACAATGGCGGGTACGGGGAGCGCACCATCGGGAACTGCTGGAGGTCGACGTAGATCGGCTCCCGGCGTGCAAGCCGCACCGCGTCGTTCAGCACGTACCCCTCGCCATAGTCGAGGTCGTAGGGGAACAGGGTGACCTGGCTCGTGATGGACAGGAGTCCGCCGACGTGCAGCAGCGCGAGCAGGCCGAGCGCTGCGAGAAGCGCGGACCGGATGGCAGAGGCGCTCGGCCAGGTGCGCTTCGCGTGCTTCCCGGTGGCCGCCGGAGTGGGCCGCGCCGACGCCAAGATCACCGCGGCGCCTCAACGCGGCGGAAGACCAGGACGGCCTGGCTCTGCCAGATCGGCGCTGGAACGGCACGCACGAGCGCGTAGTCGCGCTGGAAGGCCGGGTCTGGCAGCAAGGAGAGGCGCGCGAACTCGTCCAGGGCCACCACCGCATCCGGCTGCCGCTCCTCGACGAGCCGGGCGGGCACGCCGTTGTTGCTGACGAGCTGCTCGGCCGGGAGTGGGTAGTAGCGCAGCGCCTCGGGCGAGACCAGGCCCACGGTGTCGAGGATGCGCAGGCCCGAGGCGTAGCCGAGTGCGCCGATCTCGGGTGCCGCGACGACCGCGCCTGGGGGGAGCTCGCGAGCGAGCTGGCGGCCGATCCCCTCGTACGCGCGCTCCCGGGTGCGATCCGTCCCCAGCGGCGAGAAGGGCTGCCGCCAGTCCAGGGCCACCACCTGCCAGACGAGCAGCGCCGCGGCGAGCCAGGAGTGGTGCGCTCGGGCTCCGCGCGTCCCGCGAGGCCCCGCGGAATGGGCTGGCCCCGGGTAGCCCTCACCCTGCGTGAGCGGCGCGTTCCCCTCACTGGCCCTCCCGTCTGGCAGCGGGTGCGGGTGCTGGGCGCCACGCGGTACGCCCGGGTAGGAAGTGCCCAGCGCCGGGAGGCCGGCGCTCCAGGCGAGCAGGTAGAGGGGCGCCAGCGGGGCGAGGTACCAGGGGAACAGGGGAACCTCCCGCGCGCCGGCGGCGACGTAGAAGGTGAGGTAGGCCAGACCGAAGGCGGCGAACGGCTGCCAGCACAGGTCGCCACGTTGCAGGACCGTCCGGGATGCTGCGTGCAGGAGGATGCCGAGGAGCGCCAGCCCCACCGCTGCCATGCCGACCGACCCGACGGCACCGAGCGCGGCGATCATCCCCGGCCACCAGCCCGGCAGGCCAGCCTGCAGGGCAAGGACGAGGAGGTTGGCCAGTGGGGCATCCTGGCGGTACACCACCTGCTTGGCGATGACCGATTGCGGGACCGGGCTCCCGTAGAGGGCGGCCAGCGCGCCGGCCGCGGCCAGGAGCGGCAGCGCGGCAGCCAGGAGCGGTCCGAGCGCGAGGCGCCGCCGCTCCCAGCACGCCCAGCCGACCACCACCGCGGCGAGCAGCCCCGCTTCGGGACGGACCAGGATGGCGCCACCGGCGAGGGCGCTGGTGGCGACAGACCGGCGCGCCCCCGCGAGCGACAGGCTCGCCAGCGTCACGAGGACGAAGAGGCTCGACTCCATGCCGCCGGTCGCGAAGGCGATGCTCAGCGGGTTGAGCGCCCAGGCCACGCCCACGACCGCTGCCCCCAGCCGGCTCCAGCCCAGGCGGAGCGCGAGGTGGGCCAGGAGAGCAGCGCTCGCGGCGTCGAACGTCGCCGCGAGCGCTACGGCGGCGAGCGGGAGGTCCACCGCCCCCAGCCGGTAGAGCCCGGCGAGCAGCACGGCCCAGAGCGGGGTGGTAGTGCCCAGCACCCACTCGCCAGGGTTGTAGACGAGGCCGAGCCCCTCGGCCAGGTTCCGGGCGTAGCGGAAGGTGATGTACGCATCGTCGATCGCGCGCGGGCCGGTGGCGAGACGCGCCACGATCGCCAGGGCAGCGGGAGCTGCCATCACCGCCAGGCCTCCCCACGCGACCCCCCGGCCGCGCGGGGAGGCCGTCGGACGGGCGCGGCCGGCAGTCAGGACCGTCGGAGACAGCCCGTCTGGCACCCCCTCCCGCGCACCCGCGCGGCGCGCGCGGATGAGCTGCCTGGTGGACTGCCGTAGCGGCAGCCAGCGCTCGGCTCCATCTCGTGCCGGTGGGGTCCGCAGGTGGACCTTGGGGAGACGCGCTCGCGCGTCGCTCAGCCCCGCACGCGGTACCACTGGACGCCCTCGCGGTCATAGATCAGCTCGAGCTCCGGCTGGTCGGCCAGGCTCGGCGCGCCGAGGGCACGCTCGCGCGGCCCGAGCGCGACGATCGTGGCGCGCGTCTCGCGCAGCAGCTCGCTACGCTCCGCAACCGTCGTGTCGGCGGCGTAGAAGCGCTCCACCAGCGCTTCCTTGCGGGCGCTCTCACGGGTGGCGACGACGTGTCCCATCACCACGCGTCCGTCGATCAGGCCTGGGAGCGGGTTGGCGAAGCGCGTCTCGGCCAGCACCACATCGGACGCGCCGGAACGCGCGCCGAGCCAGCGGGCGGCGTCGGCCTCGGCGCGCGACCAGACGTAGACCTCGGCGGGCTGGTTGCTGGCGGCGGAGCCGATGAGGGCGGCGTACACCAGCACCGGCGTCAGCGCGACGGCGAGCGTGGCGGTGTAGTTGGCAAGGCGACGTCGCAGTGGCCCCCAGGCCTGCGCATGCATCCAGGCGTTGGCGGCGAGCAGGCCGGCCGCTGCCAGGACGGCCAGGGCGGGCTGGAGCCCGAGGGCGAGGCGGCGCTGGTACGGGACAGGGAGGTACATCCCGATGACCGTGACGGCGGTCCACACCAGCAGCAGCCGCCTGGGCGCGGGCTCCCAGCTCCGCACGCGCGTCCACGCCAGCGGGGCGGCCAGCAGCACCAGGCCCAGGTCGATGGGCAGCGTCCAGGGCGCTGAGCTGGGCATGAGGTTCTGGGCGCTCCCGTAGGTGCCGGACCAGAAGGGATCGAGCTGGAAGAGCGCCACGTAGTAGAGCGTGAGCGGCGCCGCGGCGAGCGCGGCGGCGCCGGCCGCGAGGAGCGGCTGGAGTCTCGGCTCCCGGATCCGTCGCTGGGAAGCGCGCCGGCTGGCGTGGACCGAGAGCGCCGCGTCCGCCAGCAGCGCGCTCACCAGGACGGGGACGTTGAAGGGGTTGAGCGCCGAGAGCGCGAAGACCGCCGCGCCGAGCGCTGCCACCCAGCGCGCGTCGCCGCGCCGGGCGCGGAGGTAGAGCGGCGGGGCGACCAGGGTCAGCGCGAGCCCGAGCATGACGTGTGGCGCGGCGAGGAAGGCGCCGAACGGGCTGACCTCCGGGTAGACGTTGAGGCCCGGTAGCCCGCTGGCGAGCTCCTCGAAGCCGAGGCGCTGGAACGCCAGACGCAGGGGGACCAACCACCCCGCGAGGCCGAGCGTGCCTACGATGAGGAGGGTGGCCAGGCGCCGCTCGCGGACGCCGCGCAGGAACGCGCTCACGAAGAGGTAGGTGGCGCCCAGCAGGAGGACCCGCCCCACCCACTCGGCGCTGGAGAAGAGCAGCAGGTCATCGACGCCGAGGGCGGCGGCGAGCTTGCCGAGCGCCACGTAGAAGGGGTACACGAGAGCCGGAGCGTGCGGCTCGGCGGTGAACCGGTTGTGGATCAGCCAGCTCGGGCTCCGGGCGCCCTCGCGCATCGCCGCCTGGTACTGCCCGAAGTCGCGGGCGAACCAGAAGGTGCCGAGGCGCTCGAGGTCCGGCGGGCCGTAGACGGCGGCCACGAGGGAGGGGAGGGCGCTGAGCCCGAGGACGACCAGGCCGACCCCGAGCAGCCAGCGCAGCTCGCCCGCCCGGGCCCGCGCGACCGACCGGGTTCCCACGCGGCTTTCGAGTCGCGTGGCGTGCCCCGGCGCCAGGCACAAGGCGGCCCGGTCCGTGACTGGGGCCGCGGGCGCCGCGGCGAAGCACGTGGGCCGGCCCTGGGTCCCATCGTGCTGGGCTCCGGCCAGCTTGCCTCGCCCTCTCATCAGGAAGCGCGCAGCGCTCAGCGCCACCACGGGAGCAGCCGGCCGGTGCGTGCCCGGTACGCCGGGTACGTGGTGGGGAACGCCTCCTGGAGGGCCGCCTCCTCCAGGACGGCCCGCCACACCTGGAGCCCGACGAATACGCCGTACAGGGCCAGCATGGCCGGGTGCGGCCTGGCGAGGGCGAGGCCGAGCGCCGCGACCAGCTCGCCGAGGTAGACGGGGTGGCGCACCCAGCGGTACGGGCCGCGGCGGACGAGGCCGCGCGCCTCGGGGAAGAGGCCGAAGCAGCGGCCGAGTGCCAGGAGCGCCCACCCGCTGAAGAGGGTGCCGGCGGCGGTGATCGACGAGGCCAGGATGAGCGCCGGGGCGGGCGCGTCCGCGGCGGGCACGAGCGCGGCCGCCGTGAGGACGAAGGTGCCGGCGAGGGCGACGGCCCCGCCCCGCCAGCTGGCCCGCCGGCCGACGACGGGCCGGCGGACGACGAACAGCACGACCACCAGGGCCAGGAAGAGCGTGCTGGCGAGCTGCTCGGCGACGGTGGCCAGCTCACGCAGCGGGTCGGCCGCGGCGCCGCTCAGCAGCCCGGTGGTGACGAGTCGGGCGAGTCCCCAGGCCTTCGCGCCGAGCGGCAGCGCGAAGACGTACGCGGGCCAGGCGTTCCACAGGAGGAGTCGACCCCAGGCGGTGGCCTCGACGTCGCGCTGCAGGCGGACCAGTGCGCGCCAGGCGCCGCGCAGCGCGGCGCCTGGCGCGGCCGGTGGACGCAGCGTGAGGGCCGAAGCGCGACCCGATCTGGCGCCGGCGGAGCCCACTGCCTGGGTCCGGCGGGGTAGCTCCTGGATCTGGCCGACGGGCACGCGGCGTCCTCCTGGCTTGGCCGCCCTACACGCCCGGGGCGTTGACCGCGGCGATGGTGGGCCAGATAGGGCCCAGGATGACGATGCACAGGGCCGGGAAGATGAAGAATGCCAGAGGGAAGAGCATCTTCAGCTGGAGCTGGGCCGCCTGCTCCTCGGCCCGCTGCCGCCGCGCCGTCCGCATCTGGTCGGCCTGGCTGCTGAGCACACGGGTCACGCTGACGCCGAGCGACTCGGCCTGGAGGAGGGAGGCCACGAAATTGCTCAGGTCCTGGACCTGCGTGCGGGCGACGAGGTCGCGCAGCGCGGCGCGGCGCGAGCGCCCGACCCGCATCTCGGCCAGCACGCGCGCGAGCTCGCGGGTCAGCGGGTTGTCCTGCTTGTCGACCAGGCGCTGGAGGGCGGCGTCGAACCCGAGGCCGGCTTCCACGCTGATGACGAGCAGGTCGAGCGCGTCGGGGAGCGCCCGCTGGATCGCCTTCTGGCGCGCCCGCGTCCGCGAGCGGAGGATGAGGTCGGGCCCGAGCCAGCCGAAGCCCACGCCGACCGCGCCGAAGACGAACGCCAGACCGGCCTGGCCGCCGATGGTCATCAGGAAGAAGAACCCGCCGCCGAGGACGAGGGCGGCGAACAGCTTGGTGCCGAGGTAGTCGGCCGGGGTCCAGTTGTAAGGGGTGCCGGCCAGCGTCAGCTTGAGCTGGATCGGGTCGACGCCGTCGCCCGCCGTCGGCTCGCCCGTCCTCCTGGGCGTGGCTCGCTGCTCCTGGTACTTGCGCAGGCCTTCCGCGAGCTGGCGGATGAACGGGCGCAGGACGCGTTCCGAGAACGGCTGCCGCAGCTCCAGCTCCTCCAGGCTCTGCGGATGAGTGGTGAAGCCGGCCAGCCGCTCCGCGACCACGTCGCGGCCGGTGCGGGGGAGGGCGAGCCCGACGAGCAGGAGCGCGACCCCGAGGACGGCGAGGGAGGCGACCAGCAGGGGATTCATGACGTCGCCCGCCTCCCACGCTCCCTCGCAGGGTGAGATCGGGGGGCTACGTCCGGGTCCGATGGCGCTGCGTGGTGGCGCACGGGCTCAGAGCTCGATGTCGACCATCTTGCGGATGGTCAGGCCCCCGGCGAGGATGCCCCCCACGGCGATGACGGGCAGCGCCAGCCAGGGGCCGGGGCTGAGCAGCTTGCCGATGTAGCTGGGCGCGATGAGCAGGAGGATGCCGGCGACGGCGGCGGGCAGGCTGGAGAGCATGTACCCGGCTGCCCGCCCCTGGGCAGACAGGGTGCGGATCTCGCCCTTCAGCTTGATGCGCTCGCGGATGGTGCTGGCGATGGAATCCAGGATCCTGGCGAGGTTCCCGCCGATCTCGAACTGGACGAGGACGGCCGTCACGATGAGGTCGAGATCCTCGCTCGCCACGCGCCGCACCAGGTGCTGCAGGGCGTCCTGCGGGCCGATACCGAGGCCGATCTCGCGGACCACGCGCTGGAACTCCTCGGAAACGGGGGGCGGAGCCTCGCGTGAGATCATCTCCATCGACTGGACCAGGCTGAGGCCCGAGCGCAGTGAGTTGCTCATCAGGGCGATGGTGTCCGGGAGCTGGTCGTTGAATGCCTTGAGGCGAGCCGCCTGGCGGCGGGCGAGCCAGAGTCGGGGCAGGAGCCAGCCGCCGAAGGCGAACACCGCGGCGACGAGCGGGGAGCCCGAGATGAGCAGGGCGAGCGCAGCCACCGTGGCCGCCGCGGAGCCCTGGAGGATGAGGAACTCGGCCACGGTGAGCTTGACGTTGGCGCGCGCCAGACTGGACTGGAGCGCCGTGGCGAACGAGTGGCCGGAGATAGACGCTTCGACGCGCTGCGCCAGGAACTGGGTGACCTGGACGGTGGCGGCCTGCTTCTGCTCCTCCTCGCTCAGCCGGTAGCCACGGCCCGCGTAGCGACGGATGCGCCGTTCGAGGTGGCTCAGGTCCGGGCGCAGGGCCCGCTCGAAGCCGACGAGGAGGAGGCCCGTGGCGGCGACCGTCAGGAGCGCCAGGATCGCCTCGAGGGTCACCGCGACCTCAGAAGAACCCGCCCGAGATACCGAAGACCGCGGGTGGCAGCTCGAGGCCCGCCTCCTCGATCTTGGGCATGAACTTCGGCCGTACACCGGTGGGCCGGATGCGACCGATCACCCGGCCCCCTTCGTACGCCTCTTGCGCGAAGAGGAAGATGTCCTGGAGGACGATCTTCTCGCCCTCCATGCCCTGGACCTCGGTGATGTGGGTGATCTTGCGCGAGCCGTCGCGCAGCCGGCTCTGGTGCACGATCAGGTCGACGGCCGAGCTGATCTGCTCCCGGATGGCGCGCACGGGCAGGTCCATACCCGCCATCAGCACCATCGTCTCCAGGCGGCTGAGCATGTCACGCGGGCTGTTGGCGTGGCCGGTGGTGAGGGAGCCATCGTGGCCGGTGTTCATGGCCTGCAGCATGTCCAGCGCCTCGCCGGCGCGGCACTCGCCCACGATCACTCGCTCGGGGCGCATGCGCAGCGTCGCCTTGAGGCAGTCGCGCGCGGTCACGGCGCCGGTGCCCTCCACGTTCGGCGGGCGCGTTTCGAGGCGCACCCAGTGCTCCTTGGCTAGCTGCAGCTCGGCGGCGTCCTCGATGCTGATGATCCGCTCGTCGTCCGGGATGAAGTTCGAGAGGACGTTCAGCAGGGTCGTCTTGCCCGAGCCAGTGCCACCCGAGATGACGACGTTCAGGCGCGCTACGACGCAGGCGCGCAGGAACTCCGCGATCTCCGGGGTCATCGAGCCGAAGCGGATGAGGTCGTCGACCTTCAGCTTCTCCTTCATGAACTTGCGGACCGTGATCGATGGCCCGATGAGCGAGATCGGCGGGATGACGATGCTGACGCGGGACCCGTCCGGGAGGCGGGCGTCGCAGATGGGGCTGGACTCGTCGACGTGGCGGCCGAGCGGCGAGACGATCCGATCGATGATGCGCCGCACGTGCTCGTCGTCGTCGAACTGGAGGTCGGTCAGGTCTAGCTTGCCCCGGCGCTCCACGTACACCTGGCGCGGCCCGTTAACCATCACCTCGGACACCGCCGGGTCCTGGAGCAGTGGCTCGATCGGCCCGAAGCCGACGACGTCCGCGGCCAGCTCTTCGAACAGACGCTCCTTCTCGGCGCGGGTGAGGGCCAGGTTCTCGGCCTCGATGATCTGGTCGAAGAGGCTCTTGAGCCGCTGGCGCACCTCGTCCGTCTGCGTGGTGTCGATCGAAGGGTCGAGCTCCGCGATCAGCTTCATCTTGACGCGCTGTTTCAGCCCGCGTTGCGCCTCGCTGAGCTGGGGGCTGACGGGGGCGGGGCGAAACGCCTGCTCCGGCGGCTTCCGCGGGGCTGGAGGCGGTGGGCCAGCGGCTGGGCCGGGGGAGACGGGAACCGGGGGGATGAGCGTTCCGGCAGCGCTGGCTTCTAGACGCTTCAGGAGCGACAACGGTCAGTCCTCACGAGAGCACCGGACGAGGGAGGGCTCAGACGCGACACGGCCTGAGGGCCTTCCACCCAACCCCTCACCCCTCACCGGCCGCCGATGGCGATGCTCGGCGGGAGCGGGACGAGGTTGTACTTCTCGCGCATGTAGTTGAAGTTGATGACGAGGTTGGTATCTGCCTTCTCTTCGTCGGCCGGCGACCGCAGCACCATCTCGATGTTGTTCTCGCGGTAGTACGTAGCCGCGTCTTTGAGCCACTTGAGCACGAGCGCTTCTTCAGGACTGACGATGAGGATGATGTTGGCGTTGGCCAGGCTGGGTGCCGTGTTGTTCCCGCCGGTCTTGCCCGCTTCCCCACCGGCGGGGATGAGCGAGCCATCCGCGGCGTACGAGCCAATCTCCTGGATGCGCAAGTTCTGCAGCATGATGCGCGTCTGGAGGTACGGGATCGGGTTGGAGCGCACCTCCTCGCGCTGCTCTGGCGTGAGCCCGGGCGGGACGTTCACGGTGGTGTAGAGGAGGTCGACCCGGTCGCCTGGCCGGAGCGCATTCACCTGGGCGATGGACGACGGGCTCGCTCCCCCGAACGACGCCGGCACCACGTACATGACCCTGCCCTTCTCGATTCTGAACGACGGCGCGTTCCTGGCGGCCACCGGACCGATGCGTTGCGTGTTGATCACCTCGCCCTTGACGATGCCGGTGGGGGTGAACTTGCCAACGACGTCCTCGATCTTCGTCGCGGCGCCGGCCTGCACCAGCTCGTCGGGTACTGTTCGCAGGTTGACCATGCTCGCAGCGATCTCGGCGCGCGCGGGGATGTCCGCCACCGCCACGACGATACGCGCCTTGGGCAAGGCGGCCTTGATGCGCTGGGCATCCGCCACCTGCACGTAGACGGCCACGCCGACGGAGAGCGCCAGGATGGCTCCCGCGCCAAACAGGACGGAGCCGAGCCGCTTTCTACTCACCAGAACTGCGTCCCTCGTGCCCTGGCAGATTCAGGCCCGGCCTCAGCCGAGACCGGGCCTGCGTCCGTACGCAGCAGGCCTGCGCGCCCTAGACGGAGTTGCCGAGGCTGTTCAGCAGACTGCCGAGCGCGCCACCGAAGAAGGCCAGCCCGGCAATCGCCAGGACCGCCACCAGCGCGATGATGAGACCGTACTCGACCAGACCCTGTGCGCGTTCCTTCAACACCATGAGACCTCCGCTCGGCCAGTTTCCGCCGCTCCTCGGCGTGGTTGCCGCTGCAGGGCACCCCGACTAGCGGTTTGTGGCGGGCGCAGCATAGCAGCGAGCTAAGGGGCCATCAACGGCCGGCTCGCCCGGTGGCCAGTACAAAAGTACCTACCGGGCGTTCGACAGGACGAAAGTACTACCGAATTGAGGACCCCAGGAACCTCGCGTCAAGCCGTTCGTCTCATGGCGCCGACCGGGCGGGCGAATCGATGCGGATCCACCCGTTGCGCAGGGCGTAGACGACGGCCTCGGTGCGGTCGTTGACTTCGAGCTTCCGCAGGATCGCGCTCACGTGGTTCTTGACGGTCTGGTCGCTGATGCCGAGCCGGCGAGCGATCAGCTTGTTGCTGTTACCGCGGGCCACGAGGTCGAGGATCTCGATCTCCCGGGCGGAGAGCGGCACGAACAGCGGGGTGAGGCCCCCGGCCCCCTCGCCGAGCGAGCTGCCGGTGGCGTGCGAATTGCCGGGGTCGCTGCCTGCCTGGACTCCCTGCGTGGAGCGGAACTGGGCCATGATGCGTGAAGCCACCTGCGGATGGCGCAGGACCTCGTCGTCGATGGGGAACTCGCCCTGAGCGGCCCGGCGGACCGCCTGGAGGAAGAGGCGGTCGTCCATCCTGCCACGCAGGTAGGCGGCGGCGCCGACGCGGGCCGCTTCGAAGAGCTCGTCCTGCGAGGTGGCGGGGGTGGCGAAGACGACCACCGTGCCCGGGAGGCGCAGGCGGAAGAAGCGGGCCAGCTCCACGGCGCCGGGCTCCGGCAGCGTGCTCTCGCAGATCACCAGGTCGGGCCGCTGGGTGCGCGCCAGCCGGGCCGCCTCGACCGCGGACGTCACCTCGCCGAGCACCTCCAGCTCCGGGTCTCGACCGAGTGACGCGCGCGCCTCGCTGCTCAGGACGGGGTGCCATTCCACGATCAGGACCCGGG
>CAYSYM010000020.1:0-62173 GCA_964435115.1 uncultured Chloroflexota bacterium
CCCACGCCCACGCCCGCGGCCACTTCACCGCCGCCGGCGGAGGGACGGTGGTGGCAGGCGGGACGGAGGGGCGGAGGGCAGGGGTGGTCTAGCCAGGTGCGACGCGGTCAGGCACAATGGCCGTCAGGGGATGCACGCGCCGAGGCCGAGGGAGGACGCGGGCGGCACGGCCCTCAAAACGGTTTGCAAGGGAGAGAGCTCATGCTCGCACACCCGGTACCGCGCCTGAGCGCGTCGCGCTTTCTCGGCCGGGTACGCCGCCCGTGGATCGTGCCAGCCCCGAGCCGGAGTAGCGGGCAGCTACAGCGCCTGGCCGCCGTGAGCACCGCGGTGGGCCTGCTCCTGGCCGCGTGCGCCCCGGCGGCGACCGCGCCGGCGGCGAAGCCGACGGAGGCGCCCAAGCCCGCGGCGACCACTGCCGCCGCGCCGGCGACCAAGCCGGCTACCAAGGCCAGCGGGAAGATCAGCGTGTACTCGGCGCTGAACGAGTCGACCAATAACGCCTTCGTCGACGCGTTCAAGCAAGCCAACCCCGGCATCGATGTGGAGATCCTGCCGCTGGCCGCTGCCGGTGAGCTACAGACGCGCATCCGCACCGAGAAGAACGCGCCCAAGGCTGACGTCTTCATCGGCGGCTCCAGCGAGTTCCACGACCCGCTCGGCAAGGAGGGGCTGCTGGAAGCGTACACCTCGCCGAACGCCGGGACGGTCGACCCGGCCTTCAAGGATCCCAACGGCTACTGGACCGGCTGGTACATCGGCATCTTCGGGATCGTGCTCAACAAGGACCGCTGGGCCAAGGAGATGGGTGGGATGGCCAGGCCCCGGACCTGGGACGACCTGCTCAGCCCCGACCTGAAGGGCAAGGTCGACATGCCAGACCCGGTCAAGACCGGTGGCGGCTACATCTTCCTGGCCAACCAGGTGTTCCGCTTCAACCGGGACGAAGAGAGGGCGATGGACTACATGAAGAAGCTGCACGCCAACGTCGGCCAGTACGTTGGAACCGCTCCGCAGGGCATCGAGCTGGTGGGGCAGGGGCAGTTCCTTCTGGGGCCGAACTGGGGTCACGATATCCTGACCGCCGCCAGCAAGGGGCAGCCGGTCGAGTTCGTCGCGCCAGAGGACACCGCCAACGAGGTGGGTGCGGTCAGCATCGTCAAGGGCGGCCCCAACACGGAGGCGGCCAAGGTCTTCGTGGACTGGGTGCTGACGAAGGAGGCGGGCGAGTTGAACGTAAAACTGTCCAACCGTCTGTCCGTCCGCAAGGATGTCCCCCCGGCGCCCGGCGCGCCCACCCTGGACCAGGTGAAGCTGGTCAACTACGACCGCGCCTGGGCGACGGAGAACAAGGACCGCCTCATCCGGAAGTGGCAGCAGGCCGTGGGGCTCTAGCAGGGATGCACCAGGGTGCCTGGGGACGCGGAATCCCCGGGTGGAGAAAGCGCGTGCATCGTTCAAACTGCAGAATCGGCGCAGGCGTGCTCTCGCCGCGAGCTGTTACGGGGCTGTTACGCCGTCCGGCTTTCGCGTAGGCGTCGCGCTCAGTAAGGTCGTCCGCCCCCGCCAGCAGGGGGCTGGCGATGGCGAGCGGAGCGCGGTGGTCCACGTGCGCGGCGCTGGTGCTGCTTGGCACCAGCTTCGCGATGTTAGCCCCCCCAACGGCCGCGCCGCTTCACGCGCAGGGCGTCGCCGCCGGCGACGCCCTGCTTGCGGCCCCAGCTAGCGCGGATCGCGTCCTCCCTCCCGAGGAGGTGACGGCCGAGCCGGTCGACGGCGCGTTCGAGCCGGCCGGCGAGGACCTCACTGCAGCCACGCTAGCGCCGGCCGCACCGGTCGAGCCCGCCGTTCCCGGGCTCCAGGTCGTGACGGACACGCGCTGGTACGACGTCGCGGGCGCCACGGTCGACGAGCTGATTCAGCAGGTGAGCGAGCTCGGGCCGCGCGATGCCTCCGGGGCCTGGGGCGCGACCACCGCCTGGACGTTCGACTGGACGCACACCCTCAGCCAATCGGCCGGGGCCTGCGTGATCGACTCGGCTCGAGTGAACCTGCGCGTCACATTCACCTACCCGCGCTGGCTCGCGCCCGGCGACGCTGCGCCAGAGCTCGTCGCCACGTGGGCTCGCTACGTCGCGGCGACCACGCTGCACGAGAACGGGCACCGGGACATTGCCGTGCAGGCCGGCTCCGACCTCCTAGATGCCATTCGCGCGGTTCCGGCGGCGGGCTCGTGCGGCGAGCTGGAGCAGCGAGTGCGCTCCGCGACCGACCGCGTCGTCGCCAGCCACCAGCGCCGGCAGGAGCGGTACGACGAGCGCACGGACCACGGCGCCGCCCAGGGGGCGGCGTTCCCCTGAGCGGCGCTGGCCGGGCGCTCCGCCACGTGGGCGTCGCTGGCCCGGATCCCGGCCCACGCCTACTCGGCCGCTGAGTCCGGGGCAGGACGTGCGCAGCGGCGGGGTCAGCGGGCCAAGACTGGGCCCAATGCCGTGCCCGTGTGGCCCAGTGGCCCCGCCATCGATAGATGGCCGCGAAGCGCTCAGGCCCGGCTGGCCTGGCGCATGTGCCCCATCGCTTCCTGGTCGTGCCGCTCGGCCTCCCGGGCGTGCTGGTCGCCCATCCCCTGGTCGCCGCGGTCGTAGGCCGCCGGGGCTTCTTCGTGGTGGCGGGCAGCCTCGTGGTGATGCTTCGCCGCTTCGCGATGGTGCTGCGCCGTGGAAGTGCCGTGGGACGTCATGTCGAACCTCCGTCCAGAGTGTCGCGGGCGCCACGGCGGCGCCCTGCGCGGGGTGGGGCAGCAAGGGCCGTGCCGCGCACCGGCAACCGCGCCGAGCGCGCCGAGCGCCACGATTGCGCCGTAGCCCGGCTCCGCAATGGCTGGAGTGCCGCGGGCCAAGGCGCCTTCTCGCTCGTCCTGCAGCGCGTCGACCCGACAAACCCTCACCAGGCCTAGCATGTGCCAGAGGGACGATTTCCGGTTAGACCTTTGCGGCGGCGGAGCGTGGCTCAGCGGCGCGTAGTGGCGTACCCTTCTTCATGAGCCGATGGGGCTTGGCGCGCCCGGTGCATCGGGTGGACTCCAGGGGCGCCGCGACGCCAGCCTGCCCGGCGGCGCAGGACCCGGCGAGAGAACGGAAACGGAGAGGAGGGACGCCGTGAAGGAAGTCGTCCTTGAGGCGGGCGGGCTGCTGCGTGGAAGCTCCGCCCCGGCGCTGGAGACCTTTCTCCGCCGCCACCCCGGCGTGCACCACGCCGAGGCGAACTACCTGAGCGAGACCGTCACCGTCGGCTACGAGGAGGCGACGATCTCGGAGACGGAGATCCGCCGCCTGATCGAAGAGTGCGGCTACCACTGCCGGGGTGAGGTGCTGCCGAAGCACGTCTGCGCGCCCGAGCCCGGCGCGGCGGTCGAGCCCCGGCCGCCCATGCTCACGCCGGGGACCCCCGCGGCACCAGGGGCTGGCGAGCACGCCGGGCACGCGATGCCGCCGGCACACCCGCCCGAGCACGGCGAGCACCCGGCTCCCGCCGCGGCGGGAGCCGGGGCTCCGGCCATGGAACACGCCGGCCACGCCATGCCCGGGCCGGGCGAAGGCGGCGCTGCCGCGGGCGAGATGGCGCAGATGGCCCATGCCATGGGCCACGGCGGGGGCATGAGCATGGAGGAGATGGTGCGCGACATGCGCAACCGCTTCTACGTCACCTTCGTGCTCGCGATCCTCGTCGCCCTCTACTCGCCGCTGGCGAGCGAGGTGTTCGGCATTCGCCTGCCTGCCCTATTCGGCATTCCTAACGACATCCTGCTCTTCATCCTGGCCACGCCGGCCGTCGTGTGGGGCGGCCAGATGTTCTTCGTCGGCGCCTACCGCGCCCTGAAGAACCGCATCCTCGACATGTCCGTCCTGGTGGCGCTCTCCGTCGGGGCCGGCTACCTCTTCAGCGTGGCGGCCACCTTCCTCTTCGAGGGCGAGGTGTTCTACGAGGCCTCGGTCGTCCTGCTGGCCTTCGTGCTCTTCGGCCACTGGATGGAGATGCGCGCCCGCGCCGGCGCCTCGGATGCCATCCGCGCCCTGCTGGACCTCGCCCCGCCCAAGGCAACGGTCATCCGCAACGGCCAGCCGGTGGAGATTCCCACCGCGGACGTGCTGGTCGACGACGTCGTGCTCATCCGCCCGGGCGACAAGATCCCGGTGGATGGCGTCGTGGTCGAGGGCGAATCCAGCGTCGACGAGTCGATGATCACGGGCGAGAGCGTGCCCGTGAAGAAGGCGCCCGGCGCCAACGTCATCGGCGCCACCATCAACAAGACGGGCACCTTCCGGTTCCGGGCAACGAAGGTTGGCGCGGACACCGCCCTGGCGCAGATCGTCCGCCTGGTGCAACTGGCGCAGAATTCGAAGGCGCCCGCGCAGCGGCTGGCCGACCTCGCCTCCCAGTGGCTCGTGGCGGCGGCCGTGGTCTTCGGCCTGGCCACGTTCGGCGGCTGGTACTGGCTGGCGGGCGCCAGCCTGGTCTTCGCGCTGACCCTGGCCATTACCGTGGTCATCATCGCCTGCCCGGACGCGCTCGGGCTGGCCACCCCCACCGCCGTCATGGTGGGCACCGGCCTCGGGGCGCTGAACGGCATCCTGTACAAGAACGCCACCGCCCTCGAGCAGGCGAGCAAGGTCCGGGCGATCATCTTCGACAAGACGGGCACCCTCACGGTGGGGCAGCCGCGGGTGGTGGAGACGGCCGCGGCCGGCAACCCGGTGCCCGAGGCCGAGCTGCTGCGGCTGGTGGCCTCCGCGGAGCAGGCGAGCGAGCACCCGCTGGCCCAGGCGGTGGTGGACCACGCACGGGAGCGCGGCCTCCCCCTCGCCCAGCCGAGCGGCTTCGAGGCGATCCCCGGCCACGGCCTGCGGGCGCAGGTGGACGGCCGCACGGTGCTGGTGGGCAACCGCAAGCTGATGCGCGACAGCGGCGTGCACCTGAACGGGCTGGGTGAGCGGGCGGCCAGCCTGGAAGGCGCGGGGCGGACGGTCGTCTACGCGGCCGTGGACGGCGAGGCGGCGGGCATCATCGCCATCGCCGATGCCATTCGCCCCACGTCCCGGCACGCGGTCGAGGAGCTCACCCGCCTGGGCGTCCACGTGGCGATGCTGACCGGCGACAACCGCGCCACGGCCGAGCGGATCGCCGGCGAGCTGGGGATCCAGACGGTGTTCGCCGAGGTGCTGCCGGGTCAGAAGGCCGACAAGGTGAAGGAGCTGCAGGCGCAGGGCAAGCTGGTGGCGATGGTGGGCGACGGTATCAACGACGCCCCAGCTCTGGCGCAGGCCGACGTGGGCATCGCCATTGGCGCCGGCACGGACGTGGCCATGGAGACGGCGGACGTGGTGCTGATGAAGAGCGACCCGTTCGACGTGATCGGGGCCATCGCGCTCAGCCGCGCCACGGTGCGGAAGATGAAGCAGAACCTGTTCTGGGCGGTGGGCTACAACACCATCGCCTTCCCCATCGCCGCCGGCGTCTTCTACCCGGCCTTCGGGCTGCTGCTGCGGCCGGAGATCGCGGCCCTGTCCATGGCCGGCAGCTCGCTCATCGTGGCGGTCAACGCGCTCCTGCTCAAGCGCACCCGCCTGCCAGGGATCCGCCGCCACGAAGCCGCAGAGCGGCCGGAGGCGCCCCAGCTCGCCCCGGCCGCGCACGCCGGGCATTGAGGCGGGTGGCGCCGCCGCACGCGGGTCCTGCACACCGCCTGGGCCCGCTGGCGGAGCGCGCGGGCCGACATGGGCTCGGGCGCGGCAGCCGGGTGGCCGCCGCTAGCGAGGCTCCCTCAGCCCGGCGGGTGTGCACACGCCCGGATCCTCTTTGTGCCAGCGCAAAGAACGCCGCGTTCCTAGCGGGTACAAGCAGAGCGCAACGGCGCCGGCTGCCTCCCGCCGTGGACCGAGTCCCGGCTCGCTGCTCGCCGGCCTGCCCCGCAGAGAAAGGAGTTCACTCGTGACAGCAAGCTACGTGGACGTGACCACCGTCGACGTGCGCGACGTCGCGCCTCGCGAGCGCCACCCACGCATCTTCGACGCCTTCGACCGCCTCACGCCCGGCCAGGCGCTGCGCCTCATCAACGACCACGACCCCAAGCCGCTCTACTACCAGCTCGTCGCCGAGCGCCCCGGCCAGGCCGACTGGGAGTACCTGGAAGAGGGGCCCGAGGTGTGGCAGGTGCGCATCGCCCGGGTGGCGGGCTGAGCCTCGTGTCCACCCATCCAACGACGGAGGAGCCAGCCGTGCCGACCCAGGAGTCAGCCCGAACTAACGAGGTCGATCTGGCGAACACGCCGATCGCCGCGCTGCTCGCCGATTTCCCGCAGCTCGAGCCCGTCCTGAACGCCTTTGGCCTGGACACCTGCTGCGGCGGCCACTTCAGCCCCGCCCGGGCGGCCGCCGAGCACGGCTTCGAGCCCGCGCCGCTGCTGCAGGCGCTGCGCGAAGCGCTGGCCAGGTAGCCACCTGTCCTCTGGCCCGCTCCGGCGCCCATGCCGAGTTCATGAATCGGGCACCGGAGGGGTGGCCGGGTAGGCAGGCAGCGCTTCGCATCTGGTGTTCTCGACGGTCGGGCGAGGTGAGGTGCCGCGGCACGGCACCGGGCCGAACGCTGCCGGCGCGTTGAGCCCGGGGCGCGGCGGGAGGTGAAGCCAACGGAGGGGCACGTGCCCGCATTCGAGCCGCCCGCGACCACTCCCCCGCTGCACCACTTCGAGCCGGCGCCTGCAGGAGGAGCGTGGGGCGTGCTGCGCGCGCCCTACGCGCTCCTCCTGCGCCTGAGCCTGGCGCTGTCGCTCACCGCCGGCTTCGGCCTGGGGCTGTACCTGCTCCTGGGATTGACGCTGGCTCTCCCGCTTCCGCCCAGCACGCCGGCCCTGATCCAGGCCCACGGCCAGGTGCAGGCGCTCGGGCTGATGCCGCTCTTCATCCTGGGGGTGGGGGTGCACCTCTTCCCCCGGTTCCACGCGCGCCCGCTGGACCGCCCGCGCCAGGTCTCGCTCGGCGGCCTGCTCCTGGGCCTGGGGGTGGCCCTGCGCGCCATGGCGCAGCCGCTGGCTGCCTCGGAGGTGCGCAGCGCTGCCCTGGTCGGCGGGGCTGTCCTGGCCCTGGCGGGTGCCCTCGTGGCGCTGCACGCGCTCGGGCGGGTCGTCCGGCGGGGAGAGACGGGCCGCACCGGCCGCGCGATCCTGCCGGTGACGGCGGGGGTGAGCCTGCTCGGCGCGCTCACGCTGAACGTCGCCGCCGCCGCCAGCCTCGCGGGCGGCAGCCCGCTCGTCCCCCAGGGACTCGACGAGGCCTACCTGCACCTCAGCCTGTGGGGCTTCGCCGCGTCGATGGTGCTGGTGGTCGCCGGCCGCGTCTACCAGACACTCCTCCTGCTCCAGCCCGAGCGCGAGCGCCTGGTGCGGCCGACGCAGGTGCTGTGGACGATCGGCAGCCTCGGGAGCCCGGTCGTCTGGCTCGTCGCTCCCACAGAGCCGCTGCCGCGCGCGCTGCTGGCGGCCGCGCAGCTCGCGGGAGCGACTCTCTTTGTCGCCACCATCCGACTGTATGAACCGCCGGCGGGTGAGAGCGACCTGCCCTCCCTCACCAACCCCACCCGCCAGTGGGCTCGCCTGGCGTTCGGGTTCCTGCTGCTCGCGGCGGCGCTAAACGTCGCGCTGCCGCTGGCCGAGAGCGTCGCCGGCCAGGTCGTCGCCAGCACGGCCACCTCCGCGGCGCGGCACGCGCTCGCCCAGGGCTTCCTCCTGCCGGTGATGGTGTTCATGGGCGCCCGGATTCTGCCGCGCTACTCGGCCCGCATGCTGCGCCGGGCGCCGCTGCTGGCGGCGATGATGGCCGCCTTCTTCGTCGGCGCCGCCCTGCGGGTGGGGCCGCAGTTGGTCGGCGGGTACGCGCCGGGCTGGGGCCTGCTGGCCGCGCTCGGCGCGACGCTGGGGACCCTGGCCTTCATGGCGTTCGCCGTCGGTGTGTGGCGGGAGACCCCGCTCCTCCCGCGCGCCTGAGCGCGCCGCCCCCTTCCACCCGCCTCCGGCGCGCGGTACCGTTCAGATCCGATGGACCGCGCTCCCGCGCTCCGGCTCGGCCCGTGAAGGTTTTCCGCCGCGAGCCCGCGCTCGGCGCGACCGCGTTCGTGCTGGTGGCGCTGATGGCGGTGTTCATCGTCCTGCCGCAAGTCCAGGTGGTGGTCACGCCCGGCATCGAGGGCTACCGGGCCTTCTTCCGCGAGGGGCCGAACTGGCTGCGCGCCGCGCAGAACAGCCTGGTGGTGATGGTGCTGAGCACGACCACAGCGGTGGCCCTGGGCTTCGTGTACGCCTACGCCATGGTCTACAGTCGCATGCCCTGGAAGCCCTTCTTCCGCCTCATCGCCATCCTGCCCCTGCTGTCGCCGCCGTTCGTGGTGGCGGCCAGCTACATCCTGCTGTTCGGCCCACGCGGGCTGGTCACCTACGGCCTCTTCGGCCAGAGCCCGAACGTGCTCGGCCTGTACGGGCTGTGGGGCGTGCAGACCATCGCCTTCTTCCCGTACGCCTACCAGCTCATCGCGGATGTGCTGGCACGCTCCGACCCGCGCCTGGAGCAGGCCGCCCGAAACCTCGGCGCCAGTCCCTGGGCTGTCTTCCGCACGGTCACGCTGCCGCTCGCCCGGCCAGGGCTGGTAAGCGCGGTGCTGCTCGTCGCCATCTACGTGGTCGAGGACTTCGGGAACCCGGCGCTGATCGCCGGCCAGTACACGGTCCTCCCCACCCTTGCCTACGGGCTCATCAGCGGCTTCGGCGACTTCGCCGGCGCGGCCGTGGTCAGCACCATCCTCCTCTCATTCGCCATGGTGCTGTACCTGGCGCGGCTTCGGCTGGAGGGGCGGAGCAGCTTCGTCACGGTGAGCGGGCGCGGGTCCTCCATCCCGCGCCCGCCGGTCCCCCGGCTCGTCACCTGGGTCTCCTTCGCCACCTGTCTCGCCCTGGCCGGCCTGATCATCCTGGTCTACGGCGTGCTCGTCCTCAGCGCGCTGGTGGAGGCCTACCCGTTCAACTTCACCCCCACCCTCAAGCACTTCGAGTACGTGGGCGCGCGCTTCTCGTCGCTGCGCAACAGCCTGGTCTACGCGGGCGTGGCAGCCATCCTCTGCTCACTCTTCGCCGTCCTGCTGGCCTACCTCGTCCAGCGCAAGCAGTGGCGGGGGCGCGGGGTGGTGGACTTCGTCGCCATCGCGCCCGCCGCCGTGCCGGGCATCTTCTTCGGGATCGGCTACGCCACCACGTTCAACCAGCGCTGGCTGGACTGGCTGGACCGCGGCGCCCTCATCACCCTGAGCATGATCTTCTGGAACATCCCAGTCGGCTACCGCGCGGCGGTGGCGGGCCTGCAGCAGATCGACCGCTCGATCGACGAGGCGGCCACCAGCCTCGGCGCCGGCAGCCTGCGCACCTTCCGCGACATCCTCTTCCCACTCCTGCGCGGCCCGTTCAGCACCGGGCTCGTGACCGCGTTCGTGCGTGCCATCACGACGCTCTCGGTGGTGATCTTCCTGTTCACGCCGTCGACCGCGGTGGCCACGATCACGATCTTCCAGCTCGTGAACGACTTCAACTGGGGCGGGGCGACGGCCTTCACCGTGTCCGTGATTGCGATGGCGGTGGGCGTGCTCACGGTTGTGTGGGCGCTGAGCGGCCGCCGGCTGCGGTTCGAAGAGGCGCCCAATGCGTGAGGTCCACGTGCGGCTGGTCGGCGTCAGCAAGCGGTTCGGGACGAACGCCGCGGCGGTGGACGACGTGTCGCTGGCGGTTCCGCGCGGCAGCTTCACCACCCTGCTCGGCCCCTCCGGCTGCGGCAAGACGACCACGCTGCGCATGATCGCGGGCTTCTACGACCCCGACCAGGGCGACATCTTCATCGGCGAGCGGCGGGTCAACGAGGTCCCCGCGCACCGCCGGAAGACGGCCATGGTCTTTCAGGACTACGCGCTCTTCCCGCACATGAGCGTCGAGGAGAATGTCGGCTACGGGCTGAAGCTCGCGGGCTTGGGCCGGGACGCCATACGCCGTCGGGTCGCCGAGACCCTGCGGTTCCTGGGCCTGGCCGGGCTCGGCGAGCGGTTCCCCAACCAGCTCAGCGGCGGCCAGCAGCAGCGCGTAGCGCTCGCCCGCGCGCTGGTGATGAACCCGGAGGTGCTGCTGCTGGACGAGCCGCTCTCCAACCTGGACGCCAAGCTGCGGGTGAGCATCCGTGGCGAGCTGATCTCCATTCAACGCCAGCTCGGGATCACCACCGTCTACGTTACGCACGACCAGGACGAAGCGTTGGCCATGAGCGACTGGGTGGCGGTGATGAACCGGGGTCGGGTGGTTCAGTGGGGGACGCCGTGGGAAGTCTACTACCGGCCCCACACGCCGTTCATGGCCGACTTCCTGGGCTCGGTGAACCTGGTGCGCGCGCCCGTTGCCGCCATGGCGGACGGGCGACTGCGGGTCCGGCTGGCGGAGCGCGAGGTCGATCTGTTCCCGAGCGACGCTCCGGTGAGGGACGGCGACGTCTTGCTCTCGATCCGGCCGGAGAGCCTGCGCCTGGCCGCACCGGGCGCGCCGCCCGGGCCGGAATGCTGCGTGGTCGCCGGCGTCGTGATCCGGCGCACCTTCCTCGGCCACCTGATGCGGTACGTGGTGCGGGTCGGCGAGCAGGAGTGGCTGGTGGACCAGCCGGACCCTGGCGGCGCCCAGCTCTTCGAAGGGCCGGTGCAGGTCGTCGTGAACCCCGCGCGCATCCACGTGATTCCCGAGGCGGACCTGGCCGGAGGCGGACCCACCGTCTGACTGGCGGCGTCCGTCCAGACGGGGCAGAATGGCCCCAGCAGCCCGCTGCTCGATTCCCGAGGGAGAGGGCCACATTCCCTGGTGCACACGGTCTCTGAACGGAAGACAACCGGGCAGCGGAAGTGCGTCGACCTGAACAGCGACCTGGGCGAGAGCTTCGGCCGCTGGAAGCTCGGCGACGACGCCGCGATGGCCCGGTCCATCACCAGCGCGAACGTCGCCTGCGGCTTCCACGCGGGCGACTTCAGCGTGATGGATGCAACCGTGCAGTTGTGCAAGGAGGCCGGGGTCAGCGTCGGCGCCCAGCCGGGGTACCTCGACCTGCAAGGGTTCGGGCGCCGGGCGATGGCCGTCACTCCCGCTGAGGTCGAGCAGCTCGTCCTGTACCAGATCGGGGCGCTGTACGGCTTCTGCCGCGCCCACGGCGTGGCGCTGCAGCACGTCAAACCGCACGGCGCGCTCTACAACCAGGCGGCGGTCGACCCGGCGCTGGCGCGTGGCATCGCCCGGGCAGTGGCCCGCTTCAGCCGCGACCTGCCGCTGGTCGCGCTCGCCAGCTCGGCCGCGTTCGCCCAGGCGGCGGCCGAGGAAGGGCTGCGACTGGTGCGCGAGGCGTTCGCCGACCGGCGCTACAACCCCGATGGCACCCTGCAGAGTCGGTCCATCGCCGGGTCGCTGATCGTCGATCCGCGGGCCGCCGCCGAGCAGGTGGCGCGGATCATCCTGGAGGGCTCGGTCGTGGCGCACGACGGAACCGTCGTCCCGATCGAGGCCGAGAGCATCTGCTTCCACGGCGACACGCCGGGCGCGCCGACGATCGTCGCCGCAGCCCGGGCTCGCCTGGAGGCGGCGGGGGTCGCGGTTCGGCCGCTCCGCGAGCCGCTCGGGTAGGCGGCCGGTCGAGCGCTCCGGTAGAGTCATCGCGTGCGCGTGCACCCGGGCGCCCTCGGCGGGCCCGTCGCTGCCTGGAAGGAGCGGGGCGACCACCTGTCGCTGGAGGTGGTGCGCGTGGTGCTGGTGGACGTGGATGGGGTGATCACGGGGGGCGAGGGCCAGCCGGCGGACCTGCGCGTGCTGGGTCGTCTGGCGGCGATCAACCGGCAGGCGCTGGCCGATCCGCTCGTGCCCGCGATGGCCCTGTGCACCGGCCGCCAGGCGCCGTACGTGGAACTGCTGGCCCAGATGACGGGCGTCTTCCTGCCGTGCATCTTCGAACATGGTGCTGGCCTCTTCTTCCCGCGAGCCTTCCAGTACGCGTACCACCCGCTGCTTGGCGCCGACTACGTGGCGCGGCTGGCCGCCGTGCGCGCCGCCCTGCACGAGCCGCTGCTGCGCACCGAGCGCGCCTTCGTCCAGCCCGGGAAGGAGGCCACGTTGACCCTCTACCCGCGCGACGGGGCCACGCTGGACCAGGTGGCGGAGGCCGCCAGACGGGCGGTCGCGCCGTTCGGCGGCGCCTTCACGGTGGCGAAGAACGTGGCGGGGGTCGAGGTGCGGCCGCGAGGCATCGACAAGGGGGTGGGCGCCGTCTGGCTGGCGGAGCGGCTCGGCATCCCGCTCGCGCAGTTCGCCGGCATCGGCGATTCCGATCCCGATCTGGTCTTCCTCCGCCGCGTCGCGTGGTCGGCCGCGCCAGCCAACGCCACGCCGGCTGTGCGGACTGCCGTCGACTTCGTGGCATCGACTGGCGAGGGTGAGGGCCTGCTCGAGATCCTGGAGCGCGTCACGCAAGGCAACCACGAGCGCGCCGGCGGGACCCAGGCGCACGCGTGAGCCAGGGAGTGTGGCTTCCCGCCCCGGAGACGTGCCCCAGCGCGGTGGCGCGTTGGCAGGCGATCGTGCGCTCTCGAGCTGCCCAGATGGACGCGGCCTACGCGGCGCTGGGGCGGACCAGCCACGACTTCTGGAGCCGGCGGGCACCGTCGTTTCACCGGGCCACGCGCGACACGGCGACCGCGGACCCCATCTTCGCCCGGCTGCGCCGGGCCGTCGGTCGGCGGACGACCGTGTTGGACGTGGGGGCCGGCACCGGCCGCTTCACCGTTGCCCTGACTCCGCTGGCCCGGCGCGTCGTCGCCGTCGAGCCCAACCCGCACATGCGAACCTACCTGGAAGAGGAGGTGCGGCACCGGGGCCTGGCGAACGTGGAGGTGGTGCCAGCCGAGTGGCAGGACGCCCCCGTGGAGCTGCAGGCCGACGTCGTCCTGTGCTCGCACGTGCTGTACCCGATCCTGGACGTCGAGCGCTTCCTGCGCAAGCTCGACCGGGCGGCGCAGCGCCAGTGCTTCCTCTACCTGCGCGCCGACCACCCGGACCGGGTTACCAGTCCGCTCTGGCAGCATTTTCACGGCGAGCCGCGCCGCTTACCGCCCACCTACATCGCGGCCGTCGACGTGCTGGCCGAGATGGGCATCTTCGCCGACGTGGAGATCGTGCCCCACCAGCCGAGCTGGCGCTGGGATTCCCTCGACGACGCCACCGACGAGCTTCTCGAGAACCTGATCCTCGCCGACACGGCGCCCATTCGCGCCGAGCTCCGCCGGCTCCTGGCGGCTTTCCTCGTGGAGCAGGGCGGTTCCCTGGCCCTCCCGGTGGCCGACCTGCCCAACGCCATCGTGAGCTGGCGCAGACGGCAGCGAGCCGGCGTGCCCTGAGCGCCGGCTCGGCGCGCCCGGCTGATCGAGGCGAGCGTGTCCTGGCTCAGCAGCGCCGCCGGCCGGGCCAGCGTGCCCTCGACCACGCGGTCGCTCAAGACCTGGAGGTGCTGCTCCTCCGAGAGCGCCGCCGGCCCGTCCGGCGGGCCTGGCCGTATCTCCCGTCGGGCGGAGTGTCCACGCGGCCGTGCCAGCCGGACACGGACACCCCCGACAGGCCGCTAGCCTCCTGGAGGGCTCTGCCCGACGCTGGGAGGGGGAGCGCGCCCGCTGCTGGCCCGGGCCCGGATCCGAGCCACGATCGCCTCCTGCTTGGGGCTGAGCGTCCGCCCGGCGCGGAGCTGGCGGGCCACGGAGCTCAGGAAGCTCTCCTCCCAGGCGCTCTGGGGTCGCAGCCCCTCCAGCTCGAGCGGTGCGCTCGCGGGCTGTCGCGGCGGCTTCTTCGCCGTCCGGCCCGCGCCAGGACGGATCTGCTCGCACCGCTCCAGGTCGCCGTTGACCGCGCCGAGCACCGAGAGCGCATCGGCGCGCTCGTTGCCCGGGTCGCCGGCGTGGCCGCGCACCCACGCCGGGCGCACCGTGAGCTGCTTGGCGGCGATCGTCCGCCGGATCTCGGTCCACAGGTCCAGGTTGGCCTTCGCCCGGTAGGCGCCAGACAGCAGCTTGACCGTCAGCTCGGAGTCCGAGCGGACGGCCAGGGTTGAGCCGGCCGGCACCCACTCCACGGCGGCCAGCAGCCCGAGGGCTTCGGCGCGGTTGTTCGAGGTGGAGGTGAGGTGGCCCCACAGCTCCCAGGGAGGGGTGGGGGCATCCAGCGGGCGGACCACGGCCGCCCAGCCGCCCGGGCCGTCCGGGTTGCCCAGGCAGGCGCCGTCAGTGTGCGCCTCGAACGCGCCCGGGGCGCTCGGCGGCGACAGCGCCGCCCAGAGCTGGTCCATGCGCGCCTGGAACTGGGCCAGGTCACCCGCCCCGTGGGGCGGCGGGCGCGGGGTGGCGTGGGGGGACGACGGGGGCAAGGAGCGCTCCGGTTCGGCGAAGGTGGCTCAGGGCCGCCACACGCGGGGTGGTAGTGGCCTCGCGGAGTGGGTCCCCAAGGATACGCAACCAGGTTGGCGGGTAGTGAGCGTCTGGTCCCCGCACCAGGGGCTCAGCGGTTCGTGAGCGCCGCGAAGAGCTCGTCCACCACGCGCTGCTGCTGGTCGGGGGTGATCTCCGGGTAGAGCGGGAGCGAGAGCAGCTCGGCCGCCGCCTGCTCGGCGACCGGCAGGCGCAGCCCGCCGAAGCCGAGGTCGACGAACACCTTCGCCCGGTGCAGCGGCACCGGGTAGTGGATGCTGGCGCCGATCCCGCGGGCCTTGAGACGCTCCAAGACCGCGGCCCGCCGGCCCGCGGGCACTCGCACGGCGTAGATGTGGTGGACCGCCCCCTCGCGCCGGGCGCGGCCGACCCGGGGCAGCCGGTCGCCGATGAGCGCGTCGTAGCGCGCCGCCGCCTCACAACGCCGCGTGTTCCAGGCATCAAGGAGGCGCAGCTTCACGCCGAGGACCGCCGCCTGCAGGTTGTCCAGCCGGCTGCAGGCGCCCAGGAGGACGTGGTTGTACTTGGCGCACTCGCCGTGGTTGCGCAGCAGGCGGAGCTGCTCGGCCAGCGCGGGGTCGTCGGTCGTGACCGCGCCGGCGTCCCCGTAGGCGCCGAGGTTCTTACCCGGGTAGAAGCTGAAGCAGGCGGCCTGGCCGAAGCTGCCGGCGCGCCGGCCCTGCCAGGTGGCGCCGTGCGCCTGGGCGGCATCCTCCAGTAGCCACAGGCCGTGCACCCGCGCGAGCTCGCCGAGGGCGTCCACATCCGCCACGGTGCCGTACAGGTGCACAGGGATGAGGCAGCGCGTCCGAGGCGTGATCGCCCGCTCCACCGCCTCGGGAGCGATGAGCAGGTCGTCCGGGCGGACGTCGACGAAGACGGGTCGGGCGCCGCAGTGCGCCACGGACGAAGCGGTGGCGGCGAAGGTCATCGCCGGCACGATCACCTCGTCGCCAGGCCGCAGGCCGAGGGCGCGCAGGGCGAGCGTGAGCGCGTCGGTGCCCGAGCCCACGCCGACCGCGTGCGGGACGCCGCAGTACGCCGCGAACGCCGCCTCGAAGTCGCGCACCGCGGCTCCCAGCGTGAAGTCGCCCCGCGCGACGACGTCCTGGATGGCCGCATCAACCTCGCCCTGGATGGCGCGGTACTGGGCGGCGAGGTCGACGAGGGGGATCGGCGCCGGAGCGACCGGCGCGGGCGTGGCTGCGGGCACGGCGGGAGGGTAGCAGCCATCCTCTTGGTGATGCAGCACGCGCTGGAGTGCGGGGAGTCGTCGGAGGTTGGGGGGCCGCGGTGAGTGGGGGCGGAACTGGCCGGCCATGAGGGAGGCGAGCGGCTCGGCGCGTCCTGCTACGCGCGGTGGGTACGTGTGTCGCCGCGAGGCGGTACCACCGCACTCCAGGTCCAACGAGTCGGCCGCCTAGAGTGGCCCACGGGCGAGTGGTAACGGCCGCTGGCTGGGCCGCGACGCCGGACCGCCTCCGCCAGCCCCATCGAGGTTCCCGCCCGCACCCATCCGACGCCTCGCCCAGCAGGAGGTCAACCCTCGCCGATGCACTTCCACGACCCCGAGCGGGCGAGACGGCACCAGGATCTCATGTGGCAGCTCGTCACCGAGATGAAGCAGCAGTTCACCTGGCAGGATGTCTCCTGCGTTGTGTGCGGGGAGGCGGCTGACTTCACACAGGCGCTCGAGAAGTGGGGCGTCACAATGTCCACCTGTGACCGCTGCGGCCATCTCTTCGTCAACCCTCGCATGCCAGAGCACGCCATTCCGTTCCTCTATGGCAGCCGCTACTGGGATGACTATACGCGTGCCATAGGATCGCCAACAATACATGAGCGAGTTGCGTTCGATTACGACAATGCAGTGACGAAGCTGCAGCGTGACATTCTCCCCTTCAGACGCGCGGGACGCCTGATCGACGTTGGCGCCTCGAACGGGGGACTCGTCCGGCGGGCGCGCGAGTGCGGCTTCGATGCCTGCGGTCTCGAGCCGGCGGCCGAGATCTGCGACCTGGCGCGGCGGGTGCACGACGTGACCATGTACTGCGGCTCCGTTGCGGAGCAGCGGTTCGCGGCTGGCTCATTCGACATCGCGACGCTGCACGACGTCCTGGAGCACATGTTTGATCCGGTCCAGGAGCTGCGCGAGATTCGCAGGGTGCTCGTCGATGGGGGCCTGCTGGTCGTGGAGACGCCCACCACCTCGTCCCGGGATTTCGCCGAGCTGGGCGTGGGCTGGCCCAGTTGCAGCCCCCTGGAGCACGTCCACCTGTTCAGCGAGCGCAATGGTGAACGGGTCTTGCGGCAGACGGGGTTCCGGGTGGTCGACCTGTACAGCCCCCACGAGAACAACTGGGTTGCGATCGCGGAGGCGGCGTGATCCGCAGTATCTGTCTCATCAGCCAGGAGTATCCGCCCGACACGGCCTACGGCGGCATCGCGCGCGTCGTGGAGATGGCGGCGCGCTCGCTCGCCGAGGCGGGCGTGGCCGTCCACGTGATCACCCTCGATCCGACCGGCCGAGGCCGGACCTCGCTCGCCCACGGCGTCGTCGTCCATCGTGTCCCGGCGCCAGCGGCCACCCTGCCGCCCGACATGCCCTACGTGACCGCCGGGATTTGGAGCCAGGCGGTCGCGCAGCGGTACCGTGAGCTGGACGAGCTTATCGGCTTCGACGTGGTCCAGGTGCAGGACTATGCCGCGGAAAGCCTCCACCTCGGCAGGCGGCCGGAAACACCCCTGGTCGTCTACCTGCACGGCGTCATGTCGCTCGTGTCGCGCTTCTCGGGGCAGCCGCGGACGCCGGGCCAACGCGCGTTCGACGCGCTGGAGATCATCGCCCTCCGGTCAGCGGACGCCCTCCTGGCGCCGTCTCCACTCGTGCTCGAGGAGACCCGGGCGCTCGTCCCTCCGCCGCTCCCGCCCGCTCAGGTGGCACCACCGCAGTTTGACGTGGGACGCTTCGCCTGTCCCCCGCGCACGTTTGACGGCGGTCCGCTGCGGGTGCTCTTCCTGGGGAGGCTCGAGCCGCTCAAGGGTCCAGACCTCGCCATCCGGGCCGCAGCCGCGGCCCGCCAGCGCGGGCTCGACGTCCAGCTCACGCTGCTTGGCCGGGACATTCCCGATGCAGCCGGGCGATCCATGCGGCGTGAAATCCTCCTCCCGCTCGCGCACGGGCTGGGACTTGACCTAGGCGACGTGCGCTTCGTCGAGCAACGCGACGAGGCGGGTGTGCTCCAGCACCTGCGGAGCAGCCACTGTGCGCTGCTGCCCTCGCGGTTCGAGAACGTCCATATCGCGGCGGTCGAGGCGTTGGCTTCGGGGATCCCCGCGATCACAGGCAGCCAGTCGGGTCTGGCTCACTGGGTCGCTCCCGAAGATGGCCTGCGGACGATCTCCGTCGACGATCCGGAGCACTTCGCCGAACTAGCGGCCGAGGCGCTGGGTAACTCGGCGTGGCTGGGCGAGGCCGGGCAGCGGGGGGCGCGCCGCGTCGGCCAGCTCTTCGACCCCGGGTCCGTCAGCGCGGCCCACCTCCAGCTCTATGAGCGGCTGGTCCACGATCGGCGTGGCGCCCAAGTCACGCGTCCTCGTGCGGCGGCGGCACCCGGGCCGAGCATCGCCATCGTGGTCCTGGCGCACAACGCGCTGGCCTACACGCAGCGCTGTCTCCGGAGTCTGCTCGCCCACACGAGCACCCCCTTCCACCTGTACGTCGTCGACAACGCCTCGACCGATGGCACCGCGGACTGGGCGGCGAGCCTGGATCCGCGCGTGACGCTCGTCCGCAGCGACGTGAACCGCGGCGTCTCTGGCGGGCGGAACCTGGGGCTCGCGGCGATCAGCAGCTCGGGCGCGAGCTACGAGTACGTCGTCTTCCTCGACAACGACGTGGAGGTGGCTGCCGACTGGTGGGCACCGTTCGTCGCCGCGCTGGAGCAAGATCCCTCGGCGGGGATCGCCGGGGAGCAAGGGGTCAACCTAGCGTTCCACGCTCAAGGACGCAGTGCGCAGCCGGTCGTCGAGCCGGGCCCGGTCTCCAGTGACATGGTCATCGGGTACTGCATGGTGATGCGGACATCCGCGGTGAGGCAGATCGGCCGCTTCGACGAGCACCTCGGCCTGTTCTGGCACGACGACGACGACTACTGCCTGCGAGCGAAGCGACTCGGGTACCGCGTGCTCCACGTCAGGAGCGGCCGGGTCCTGCACTTCGAGCACAAGTCGTCATCGAGCGTGGCGGGGATCTGGAGCGCGTCCGAGACGCCGTCCGAGCTGTCCCAGCGCAACCAGCGCTACCTCTCTGCGAAGTGGCAGCAGGCAATCAGAGGGACGCGCACGTTCGTCGCCCTGGCGCAGGTCGACGAGCTCGTCGAGCACCCCGAGATGCTCGCGGCGTACGGCCGCTGGTTCACGGATGCCGACGACGCCACGCTGCTCGTCTACGCGCCTGACTGGAGCCTCGACGCGGTCGCTCGCCAGCTTGCCGGTCTCGTGGGCGAGGCGGGCCTCGACCGGGAGAGCAGCGCCGATGTGCTGACGATTGCCGCGCCGCGTGATCCCCAGCAAGAGCGACTCCTGGCCAGTGCGGCAGACGTCATCTACACCCGCCGCATACCGAGCGGTGTCTTCCAGGCACCGCCGCACTTTAGCGACTCACAAGTTGACGAGATGCGCGAAGTGGCGCTCCGTCGGTGGGCGGCAACCTCGCCGGCGCCCCTGGCGGCGTAGGAAGGAGGTCCCGTGGGGACGAGCGGACGACCCGGCCGCACGAGGTCCGAGAGGCGCAGGCGGAAGACACGGCGGCTTGCCGTCCGATCAGTCAGGCCGCGTCCGGGCCAGTCGGCGCCACAGGGTGGCACTGCAGCGGCTCGTGCGCCTGCCGGGACCGCGCCGGGTGGCGACGATCGAGACGACCGGGAGCCGGCTGGCCCGCCGCCCGGCGGGCGGCGCGGGCTACCGGGCCTGACCTGGGAATCGAGCATCTGGGGCCAGTCGGGCTACGACTACGCCGCGCGCTTGCTGCTCACGGGCCTGACCGAGGCGGGGGTGGATGTCCAGATCCGGGCGCTGTGGAGCGGCGAGAACGTCCGTGTCGCAGGGTGAGCTGAACCGCTACGAGGTTCCGACGGCGAGCGGACGACGCCTGGTCTTCACCACCGTCGCCAAGCCGCCCGAGTTCTGGAGGCTCGTGGCGCGGCTCGATCCGGCGCCCGCGGGCGCCGGACGGGTGTACGTGACCTTCCACCCCCCGGGCTGGCACGAGGGCGGCCCGACTGGGCCGTGGGTGGACTTCTACGCGCAGAAGCGTCTCGAGAACCCGCTGGCGCTCGCCTACGTGGGCTTCACGATGTTCGAGACCGATCGCATCGCGCCCGAGTGGGTGGCATCGTGCAACGGCATGGACGAGATCTGGGTGCCGTCGGAGTTCAACCGGGCGACATTCGTCCAATCCGGCGTCGACCCGCGCAAGGTCTTCGTCATCCCCCTGGGCCTGGACCTGGCGCGCTACCGGCCAGCCTCGACGCGCCCGCTCAGCCTGCCAGGTCACGCCGGCTTCAACTTCCTCTCGGTCTTCGAGTGGAACAAGCGGAAAGGGTACGATATCCTCCTGCGCGCCTACGCAGAGGAGTTCAGCCACCGGGATGACGTGGCGCTCGTCGTGCGGACGTACGGGTACGTTGGGCGCGGCGCGCCCAACGAGGCGCAGCTCCGCCGGACCCTGCTCGAGCTGTGTCCGCACCCGGAGCGGGCCCCACGCCTGGTCGTCCTCGAGGACCGCTTCCCGGACGACCAGATGCCCAGCCTGTATGCGGCATGCGGTGCCTTCGTCCTCCCGTCCCGGGGCGAGGGCTGGGGCATTCCGTACATGGAGGCGATGGCCATGGGCCTCCCTACGATCGGGACGCGGTGGAGCGCCAACACGGCCTTCATGACGGACGAGAACGCATTCCTCATCGAGACCGACGGGCTGGTCGAGATCGAGCCTGGCGACCCCGAGTACCCGCACGAATACTGGGGCCATCACATGGCCCAGCCATCACTCGATCACCTCAAGAAGCTGATGCGCCAGGTGTACGAGGATCGTGTGGAGGCGCGGCGTCGCGGTGCCGGAGCCCGCCGCGACGTGGCGCGGCTGTGGACCAGGGAACACTCGCTGCGGCGCATCGTCGAGCGGCTCGAGACGCTCGGGCGCCGGCGCTGGCAGCCCACGCCGGGCCTGCGGCCGGCCGTTCTGGTCTGGAGCGCCCCGCTGCTCGACCCGAGCGGCTACGCGGACGAAGCCCGCAACCTCCTCCTGGGGCTCGATCGCCTTGGCGTGGCCGTGCGCGCCGCTCCGATCGTGTGGAGCCAGCGGACGACGGAGCTGCCGCGGGACGATGCCGCATCGCTCGCCCGCCTCCGCCAGACACCGCTTAGCCCCGCGTACGTCCACGTCCAGCACATCTTCCCGCCCCACTTCCGGCCCGATCCCGCCGCCGTCGCCACCGTGGGACGTACGATGTTCGAGACCGACCGTCTGCCGGCGGACTGGGTCGCGAAGTGCAACGAGATGGACGAGGTGTGGGTTCCCTCCGAGTTCAACCTGGAGACCTTCGCCCGCTCAGGGGTCGACCGCCGGAAGCTGCACAAGGTCCCCGGCGCCATCGACGCGCGCCGGTTCCGCGGCGACGTTCGCCCGCTGGCCCTCGAAGGACGGCGTGGCTTCGCCTTCCTCTCCGTCTTCGACTGGAGCCTCCGCAAGGGCTGGGACGCGCTGGTCCGCGCCTACGTCGAGGAGTTTGTGGCGAACGAGGACGTGTGCCTGTACCTGAAGGTCTATTCGAGCTACGGGCAGACTGATCGCCAGCTCCTTGACCGGATCAGGACCTACACGCGCGAGGCGCTCGGGCGAGAGCCCGAGGAGATGCCGAAGATCGTCTTGCTGGGCGGGGTGTTCTCCGAGGAGCGCATGCTGCGTCTCTACCGCAGCGTCGACGCCTACGTCATGCCGAGCCGCGGCGAGGGGTGGGGACGCCCGTTCATGGAGGCAATGGCGTCCGGCCTGCCCACCATCGGCACCGGGTGGAGCGGCAACACCGAGTTCATGACGCCGGAGAACTCCTACCTGGTGGAGTACGAGCTCGTCGATGTCCCGCCAGAGGCGGTGGCCGAGGCAGCCCACTTCGCCGGCCACCGATGGGCCGAGCCGTCCGTCGCGCACCTGCGGGCGCTCATGCGCCAGGTCTTCGCCGATCGGGAGGCGGCACGGGCCAGCGGCGCCCGCGCCGGGCAGGAGATCCTCGAGCGCTACGACCGACCGGTCGTCGCCCAGGCGATCGCCGGGCACGTGCGCCGCCTCCTCGGGCGGCCCGTCTGGACCGTCCCGGTGGCCTGGGAGGGCTCGCAGCTCGTCTACCACAGCCTGGCCCACGTCAACCGTGAGCTGTGCCTCCAGCTCCTCCGCTCGGACGAGGTGGACCTCTCGATCATCCCGTACGAGCGGCACCAGTTCGACACCGCGGCTCAGCCCCGGTTCGCCCCCATCGAACAGCACATCCGGAGGCCGACGAGCAAGCCGGCAGTGGTCCACGTGCGCCACCAGTGGCCCCCCTGCTTCGAGCCGCCGCAGGACGGCGCCTGGGTCATGATCCAGCCGTGGGAGTTCGGCGGCCTGCCGGCCGCGTGGATCGAGCCGATGCGCGACACAGTGGACGAGATCTGGGTCCCCTCGTCCTGGGTCCGCGAGTGCTACGTTCGGAGCGGCGTGCCGGCCGACAAGGTCGCGGTCATCCCCAACGGCGTGGACACGGACACGTACCGCTCGGAGGGTGCGAAGCATCCGCTGAAGACGACGAAGCGCTTCAAGTTCCTCTTCGTCGGCGGCACGATCGGTCGCAAGGGGATCGACATCCTGCTCGAAACGTACCTCGCCACCTTCACCGCGGCCGACGACGTGTGCCTGGTCGTCAAGGCGGTCGGAACTGACTCGGTGTACCGCGGCTCGTCGCTGGCGGGTGAGATCGCGCGCCTGGCGAGCCAGCCGGGCGCGCCGGCGTTCGAGTACATCGACGTCAACCTCAGCGACGACGGCGTCGCCGCCCTCTACCGCGCGTGTGACGCGCTGGTGCACCCCTACCGCGGGGAAGGGTTCGGCCTCCCCGTCGCCGAGGCGATGGCGTCCGGGCTGCCCGTCATCGTCACGGGCTACGGCGCCTGCCTCGACTTCTGCGACGAGGCCACCGCCTACCTCGTTCCCGCTCACGAGGTGCGCGTCCCTCAGGCTGACGGGCTCCCGCCCGCGGCCGTGGGCTACTGGTGGGCAGAGCCGGACCGGCGGGCGCTGGCAGCCCTCATGCGCCGCGTAGTGGCGGACCCGGAGCACGCGCGCGAGACAGGCCGCCGGGCCCGGCAGCGCATCGTCGAGCAGTACCAGTGGGCGCACGCCGCGCGCCGGGTGCGTGAGCGCCTCCTGGCGCTCGCTGGCCGCACGCCGCGCCGCTTCCTGCCCCTGGAGCCGTTCCGCGCCGGGGTCGAGCCGTGGCCGCTCGACGGGCGTCGTCGCGTCGCCTTCTTCCACCACCCGCGCTGGGATGCGCCGGCCTGGCAGGAGGTCGTCACGTGCTACGCGCGCGCGTTCGGCCCGGAGGCCGACGTGACGCTGATCCTGTGGCTCGACCCCGCCCAGGGGGTCTCGGAGGTCGAGGCGGGCGAGCGCGTCGCGGTCGCTCTGGCCCGCGCCGGCCTGGACCCGGAGCGGGTGCCTGACCTCCTGCTCGTCCCTGACGGGCTGGACCTCGCCGGGCTCGGCCGCCTCTACGCGGCGGTCGACTGGGTGGTGCCGCACGGCGACCCGCTCCAGGCGGAGCGGGCCGCGCGCAGCGGGGCGCGCGTGCTGGGCTCGCTCGACGCGCCGGCGTGGCGGGCCGCCCGCGTCCAGCGGGCGGCCCGCGCGGAGCAGGGGGCTGGGGACGCGAAGGCGGCCTGAGGCGCGCGCCAGCGGGGCGCGGGCAGGCTTACTGGTCGGAGTCGAGGAACAGCGCCGCTGGCTGCGCCGCCTGGCGGTAGCCGGCGAGCGCTGCCTGTCCGCGGGCCCCGGCGGCCAGGGCTTCGCGGATGAGCCGCATCTCGCCTCGGAACAGGGCGGCGGTCTCGCCATCCAGCCGCAACGTCTCGCGAATGGCCGCGGCATCCTCCCGGGTGGCCGCCGCCGCACCGGCCAGCACCGCCTCACGCATCTCGACCACCCGCACGGCCGTCTCCAGGTCACGCCGGGCAGCAGCCGCGACCTGCGCGCGCGCGAGCCGGAGCACCCGCTGGTACGCGCTCACGCCGCCATTACCGCTGCAGGCTGGCCAGCGCGCTGGCCAGCTGCGATCCCTGCCCCTGGAGCTTGCTCAGCGCCACTTCCAGGGCGGTGAACTTCTTCTGGAGCTGCTGCCGTCGCAGCGCCAGGCGGTCCTCCATCGCCTGGATCCGCTGGTCGAGCGCCCGGATCTGGTCGTTCGCGCTCGTCTCGACCGCCTGGAACGCCCCGTCCGGCCCGAGCGCCTGGTTCACGTACGCGTTGAGGCTCTGCAGCACGCCGCGGCTGCTGACCGTGTAGTCGATGGAGTCGGTGCCCGAGCCGCTGGCGTTGGCTGCGATCGTGATGCCCAGGATGAGCGAGCTGTTGGTGCCGCCGGGGCTGATCGTGCCGCTCGTCTGCGGCAGCGTCAGCCCGTCCAGGCTGCGAGTGAACGTGGCGGTCACGGCGCTCGTGCCGTCCCAGGTCACAGCATACGACCCGCTGTACACCTGGTCGCGAGGAAGGCCCGAAATGGATCCGATCCACGTACCACCCGTGCGCAGCGTCGCCGTCGCGGCCAGGGCGGATACCACGCCCTGGACCGCGCCAGGGTTGTCGGCGAGCGCCGTGCGCAGCTTCGCCTCATCCAGCACGAGCTGGCTGGTGCTGCCGACGGCGCTGCCGTACGCACCGGTGGAGATGCCGATGTCCGCGAAGCTGCGGTACGCGCCCGCCAGCCCCTCGGCGGGACTGGCGACTGCTGACCGGATGGTGCGCTCCAGGCCGAGCACGGTCACGTCGCCGGTGAGCACCGACGCCTGCTTGTTGGTCGCGTCGTACTTGGTGAGGTCCTGGATCTTGGCGACGAGCTGGTTGAACTGGTCGACGAACGCCCGGAGGTTCTTCGCCGCGGTGTCGGCATCCTGCGCCACAGTGACAGTCACCGCCGACGGATCTGTTCGCACCAGGTTGAGCGTCACGCCCGGCACGGCGTTGGCGATCGTGTTGGAGTTGCTGTACTGGACGGCTCGGCTGTCGATGGCGTACTGGGCCGTCGTCCCGTACGCCTGGGTGGCCGTGGTGAGCTGCATCGCCTGCAGGAAGTTCCCCGAGGTCTCCTGCAGGCTGATGGCCTGGTTGCCTGTCGCGGTGCTCGCCAGCGTCACGCGGTCGGTCGCGGCGTCGTAGCTGGCGCGCACACCCGCGTTCGCGGCGTTGATCCGACTCAGCACGGTCGAGAGACTGTCGTTGGCCGTCCAGGTGACAGCGACGCCGTTGATGGTGAAGGCGCCCGTCCCGCCGTTGTCGTTCAACGCGGTGGCGAAGCGCCCGCTGCTGAGCTTCTCGCCGGGCAGCGCGGTCCCCAGCAGGCCGCTGTTCACCACGTCTGTGACGCCGGGACCGACGGACGTCCCGTTCGCCACCAGCCGCGCCGCGGCCAGGAAGTTGCTCGTGTCCGCTCCGGAGCCGAGCTGGATCGGCGTGCCGGTCGTGGTCGCCGTCAGGCGCAGGACGTTCGCGTTGCCGTAGGCGTCGAGCGCGAGGCTCGCGGTCACGCCGATACCGGCCGTGGCGTTGATCCGGTCGCGGACGGCGAGAATCGTGTCCACGGTGGCATCCACGGTGACGGTCTGGCCGTTGATGGTGAAGGTGCCCGAGGTCGGCGTGATCGCGAACCCTGCGCTCCGGAGCGGGGCGGCCTGGCTGATTGGCGTACCCACGGCCTGGGCCGTGGAGCCTGACGCGCTGGACACCGTGGTGGCGGTCGCCAGCCGGTCCACGCGCACGGTGAACGTCCCGTTGGCGGCGCCAGCGCCGGCGGTCGCGGTCAGGATCGTGGGCGAGGTGCTCGGCGTGCTGGTGGTCGCCGTCTTGGCGTTGACCGCGCTCGGGTCCAGTAGCGTCTTGACGGCGGTCTGCAGCCCCGCCAGGCGCGTCCGCAGGTCCTGGTAGGCTTTCGTCCGGTCCTGAACGCGCTGGCGCTGCGTCGTGAGCTGCGTGAGCGGCGCGCGCTCCACCGCCATCAGCCGGTCGATGATGGCGGCCGTGCTGAGGCCGGACACGAGGCCGTCGACGCTGAAGAGGCTGGTGGAGTTAACGGCCATGCGCGCGACGCTCTCAGGACGCTCCTACGTTGATAGTCGGCCGGCTCGGCGCCAGGCTTGAGCCGGACACCTGAAACTTGCCGGCTGCCGTCGTGGCTGGCTCAGGGGCAGGGTTGAGTCTGCCCGCCCGGAGCGCCGCCGCGGGAGAGCGCGGCGTCCCGGATGAGCGAGACGCCCGCACCGGCGTCGCCTGGCCACGTGTCCGCCGGGCCCGAACGGCGTGAGGCCCTCGGCTCAGGCCGAGGGCCTCACGGGAAGGCGGAGGACGTGCGACGCGCCTACCGCAGGAGCGTGAGCACGGCCTGTGGCGCTGTGTTCGCCTGCGCCAGAACGGAGGTGCCCGCCTGCTGCAGGATCTGCGCCCGCGTGAAGTTGACCGTCTCGGCCGCCATGTCGACGTCCCGGATGCGGCTCTCCGACGCGGCCAGGTTCTCCTGGGCCACCCCCAGGTTGGCGATGGTGTACTCCAGGCGGTTCTGGACAGCGCCGAATGTGCCGCGGGTCGTCGACACCGTGTTGAGCGCGGTGTCGATGGTGTCGAGGGCCGCCTGCGCACCGGTCTGGGTCGTGACGCTGATCGTGCTCACCCCGAGACCGACAGAGCTCATCGACGTGCTCACCGCCACGTTCACCTGGTCGGACGACGCGCTGCTGGTACCGATCTGGAGCGTGGCGCTCAGGGTCCCGTTGAGCAGCGAGATGCCGTTGAACTTGGTTGAGCTGGCGATCCGGTCCAGCTCCGTGTTGAGCGCCGAGACCTCGGAGGAGATGGAGCTGCGGTCGCCGCTGCTCAGGGTGCCGTTGGAGGCCTGGACGGCCAGCTCGCGCATGCGCTGCAGGATGGCCTGCGTTGCGTCGAGCGCGCCCTCGGCGGTCTGGATGAGCGAGATGCCATCCTGGGCGTTGCGCTGGGCCTGCGCCAGGCCGCGCACCTGCGCACGCAGCTTCTCGCTGATGCTCAGACCCGCGGCGTCGTCGCCGGCGCGGTTGATGCGCAGGCCGCTGGAGAGGCGCTCGACGCTCTTGGCGTACATGGCCGAGGTCACTTGCAGGTTGCGCTGCGCGTTGAACGCCTCGATGTTGCTGTTGATCCGGAATCCCATGGTTCAGGCCTCCTGTGCCTTTCCCCGGAATGGAGGCGCGGCATCCGTACCGCCCTCGCGCGCTGCCGCCCCTGTGCGGCAGGGGCACCGTCCGAGCGCGACTCGGCCGCCGGTGGGCGGGGAGTCGTTCCATGGGAATCATCGGCCGACCCGGCGCCGGGCTTGAGGCCCGGCCAGGCCGGGCGCCGCCGGCGGGTTGAGCGGGCCGGGTCAGGCGGCCAGCGGGACCCGGTCGCCGCCCGGGAGGTGGCGCAGCACCTCCACGGCGCGCAGCGCGTCGTCGTGTCGGCCGAGGTCGGCGAGCACGCGCACCAGGAGCCAGTAGAGGCGAGTCGATGTGGGCGCGGCGTCCAGGAGCGGCTCGAGCAGGTCGAGCGCGGCGTCAGGTGCACCCTGCTGGTACAGCCGGCCGGCCACGAAGAGGGCCCGCGCGGCCGAGGCTGCGTCGCCCGCCGGTGCGGCCAGGGCCGCGTCGTAGGCCGCCTGCCAGTCGCCGGCCAGCACCGCCCGCTCCAGCGCGGGGAGCCGTTCGAGCTGGTCGGCCACCAGCAGCCCGGACAGCGCCCGCGCCCGGGCCGCAGCGAGGAGGTAGTGGCTCTCCACGTCCTCGGGCGTGTGCTGGGCACTGTAGGCGAACCACCGCTGGGTCGTCTCGCTGTCGCCCAGCCGGGCGGCGAGCTGCGCCGCGTCCCGCGCCAACTGAGCTCGGTCGGGCGCCTCCGGGTCGTCAAGCGCCTGCTCGAGCTGCGCCAGGGCTCCGCGTGCGTTGCCGAGCTGCTCGTACAGGCGGGCGAGCAGCACGCGGGTACCCCACCCGCCCGCGCCGGGGTAGCGGAGGATCCCTTCGTGCTGGCCGCCAGAGAGCGCCTTCAGCAGGTGGCGCTCGGCCCTGGCGTACTGGCCCACGCGCATGGCGTGGTCGGCCAGCAGCTCACGCGCCTTGCTGGAGAGGGCGTTCGCCGCTTCGGCCTCCTGTTCCACCGCGGCGAGCTGCCCCGTGCTGCCCGAGGCGATCAGGCTGTTGATCAGCAGCATGTATAGGTCGACCAGGAAGGAGGTGCGCGCCAGGCCACAGCGCAGACTGGCGCGGAAGCTGGCTACCGCCTCGGCGTGGCGCTCCATCGCCGCGTGCTGCTGGCCCATGTAGAAGTGCAGCAGTGGGTCATCCGGCCGTTGGGCGAGCTGCTGCGCCAGCAGCCGGGTGTTGCGGGCGTCCTTGGCGCGGGTGGCGTAGTGCTCCTTGAGGTAGCCGCTGTGGCGGATGCGCAGCTCGGCCGCCAGCGCCCCGCGGACGGGCTCGGCGCCGCCGCGGTAGCGGAGATCCTCGTGGATCGCCCCGGCGAAACGCAGGTCGGGCAGGCGGCGGAAGAGCCGGGCGTGGAACGACGTGACGTAGCCGTCGGGCCGCTCCGGATTGACGACGCTCCGGATCGGCGGGGTGTAGCAGTGCAGCGACGCCGGCGCCTCGGCGACGAGCCGGCGCAGCACTGGGCCGCTCTCCGCCTCGAGCTCCTCGTCGGCGTCGAGCATCAAGATCCAGTCAGCCCTGGCGGCGCCGATGGCGGCGTTCCGGGCGGCGGCGAAGTCGTCGCACCACGGGAAGAGCTCCACCCGCGCGCCGCGTGCCCGGGCGAGCTCCACCGTGCCGTCGGCGGAGCCCGTGTCGACGACGACGACCTCGTCCACGAACGGGCGCGCGCTGTCGAGGCAGGTAGCGATGCGCTCCTCCTCGTCGCGCGCGATCACACAGAGGGCAATCGTCGGCGCGCTCCTGGATGGCGGGGGATGGGGCTTCCGTTTGCGCATGGCGCCGGGGCTCCTTCAGGGGTGGGGTACGGGTTGAGCCTGCCCACGCAGGGCGGCGGCCACGGAGCGGGCGGGCGGGTGACCGCCGGCGGCGGCGGTGTTCGCGGCGCGAACCTGCTCGTACAGCTCCTCGCGCAGCACCTGCAGCGTGCGTGGCGCCTGGATGCCCAGCTTCACGCGGTCGCCCTCGATCGCCAGCACGGTCACCACGATCTCGTCGCCCAGGTGGACGCTCTGCTCCGCCTTCCGACTCAGGACGAGCATGCCGCGTCCCTGCCCGTCGCCGCAGCCAGGCGGGCGACGGGGTAGCGGGTCGAGTAGGCCGAGTCGACGAGCACGAGCTGACGGCCCCGGCGCGTGGCGGGATTCACTACCAGGGGACCCAGGAGGTTGGCCGTGAGCCAGCCGTCCTCTCCGACGCTGAGGGTGCAGTACGTCACCGGCGCGGCCCCGCCGGCCAGGCCCAGCAGGGCCCGGTCGTCGGCGGTGAGCCGGACGGCGTACCCGGGCACGAGGAGCGCCGGGTCCGTCACCAGGAGCGTCACTGCCGGGTCGTCCAGGCTCTGGAGCGTCCCCACGGGCAGCTCGTGCTCGTCGTCTCGCAGCAGGACGAACCGCTTCCAGGCCTCGCAGCCCACGAGGCCCTGCGGAAACACGATCGTCGGGTCGTCTGCGGCCGGCGCCCGCGCAACTGCAACCCGCCGGGGCTTGGTGGGCGGCATGCCGCCACTCTAGGGCGTGGGCGCGGCCCGCTACGAGGCGCGACGTACCGCGCTCCCGGTCGAGGGGTACCGGGTCGCTAGCGCAGGTAGTCGAGCAGGCTGGGCTGGAGAGCGCGGCCGGCGGAGGCATGGTTCGGGCTCGCGGACAGGCCGGCGGGGCGCTGGCGACTCCTTACCATAGCCTCGTACGATAGCTGCTGAGTAAGGAAGCTCCTATGGTAAGGACACGTCTGACCTCGAAGGGCCAGGTCACGCTGCCGCGCGCTGTCCGCGCGCAGCTCGGCATCGGCCCGGGCGACATCCTCGAGTTCGAGGTCCAGGCGGACGCGCTGGCGGTGCGGGTCGTACCGAGGCGCAGACTCGCCGAGTTTCGCGGACGGTTCCCGGTGGCAGAGACACTCCCGTTCCGAGAAGAGCGGCGACGCGCCCGAGGGGCGAGGGGCGAGCGGCTGGCGAGGTCGGCGTGAGTCCTCGCCAGCGCCGGCGCGAGCTGGTCGTGGACGCAAACGTGCTCCTCCGGTACCTCACGAACTCGCCCAGCGCCCTGGCGGAGCAAGCGGCAGCCTTGCTCGAGGGGGCCGTCGGACACCATGTTCGACTCGTGGTGGCTCCACTCACGCTGGCCGAGGTCGTGTACGTCCTGACCGGCGTCTACGGCTGGCAGCCGCGCGACGTGGCCCACGGTCTCCTCGACCTCCTGGACTCCCAGTTGCTGGTGGTGCTCGAGGCGGAGGTCGTTCGGCAGGCGCTGGCGTGGTACCGCGACGTCAGTGCCATCGACTTCGCGGATGCCTACGTCGCGGCTCTGGCGCTCGGTCGCGGCCACGGCCTGGTGGCGACCTTCGACCGCGACTTCCAGCGCCTCCCGGACGTCCACCCCATCATGCACCCGTCGCAACTCGAAGGTTGACCCCGGAGCGCCGTCTGCCTCCGCCAGCGGAGGTGCACGCGCAGCCCTAGCGCAGGTAGTCGAGCAGGCTGGGCTGGAGGGCGCGGCCGGCCGCCTGGAGCGAGGCCTTGTAGACGTTCTCCTGAACGGAGAAGTTCGTAATCGCCTCCGCCATGTCCACGTCCTGCACCTGGGACAGCAGGCGCGTCAGGTTCACCTTCACGTCGTCCAGCCGCCCCTTGAGGAACTCCAGCCGGTTCGCCTTGGCGCCCACCTGCGCGCGTGCGCCGAGCACGCCGTCAAGCGCCGTGTCGATCTGCCCGATGCTCGCCTGGATGGTGCTGGTCGCACCCGCGGCCAGCCCGCTCTGGAGCGCCGCGAGCGCCTGGAAGACAGCCGGGAAGAGCGTCTGGCCGCGGACGTTGACCGCCATGGTGACGCCGGGCGACACCTCGCGCAGCACCTGGTCGCTCGCGGCGGCGTTGCCCTGGTAGGTGTAGGTGTAGGCGCCGGGCACGCCGGCCCGCGCGAAGGCGGGGCTGCTGGAGTTGCTCCCCGCGAACAGGTAGTAGGCGCCATACTTGGCGCTCGAGAGCGCGAAGGCCTGGTCTTCGAGCTGGGCCGCCTCCGCCTGGATGGCGGCCCGATCCTGGCCGCTCAGCGCGCCATTCGATCCCTGGACCGCCAGCTCACGGGCGCGCTGGAGGAGCGCGCCCACGGCGTCGAGCGTGGAGTCCGTGGTGTTCAGCCAGGCGGTCGCCTGGTCGATGTTGCTCAGGTACTGGGAGGTCTGGTCGATCCCCTCCCGGAACGTCAGCGCGCGCGCGACGTTGACGGGATCGTCGGACGGCTTGCGGATGCGCGAGCCGGAGGTGAGCTGGTTCTGCAGCTCCTCCAGGCGCTCGAAGTTCTGCTGGATGTTGCGCAGGGTGGTCGCGGCCACCATGCCCGGCGTGATCCGCACGGCTGCGTCTCCCCCGACCTACCGGCCGACCACGCCGGTGCCGTTGACCAGCGTGTTCAGCATCTCGTCCATTACGCTCACCACCCGGGCGGCGGCCTGGTAGGCCCGCTGGTAGGCGATCAGGTTGGTGGTCTCCTCGTCGATCGAGACGCCGCTCGTGGCCTCGCGCTGGCGCTTGAGCTGGTTGATCAGCACGTCCTGGTTGGCCGTCTGTGCCTGGGCCGAGCGCGACGCCACGCCGAGGGCGGCGATCTGGGCGCCATACTGGTCGTTGATCGTGCTGCGGCTGGCGCTGAGCTCCAGCCCGAGCGGCCCCGTCCCCGCGGCGACGTTCGCGGGGCTGGCGGTGGCGCCGGCCAGGAGCGTCAGACGCACGCCGAGGGCGTCAAAGACGGCCAGGGTGCCAGCGGTACCGAGCGCGGCCACGTCCAGGGTGGCAGACTGGCCCGCCTGGGGCCCGACCGTCTGAGTGAGCGTGAGGAGGTTGCTGCCGGCTGTGGAGGAGAGGGTGTAGGCCGCACCGGGCGGGGCGCCGCTGACGTCCAGCCCCGCCACGGTGACCGAGCCGCCAAAGAGGGCCGCCCCCGGCTCCACCCGCGGCGTCGCCGTCGTCGTCAGCCGCTGCACCAGGCTGTTCTGGAGCGCGGCGATGGCGATCGCGTTCGAGGAGTCGCCGGCCGGGTAGAGGTAGGCTGGTGGCGGAGTTGGGTTCTGGATAGCCCGGGCGGCGGCCACCTGGGTGGGGTCGCCCGCCACCGTGGCGCCCACCTCGATCGTCTGGGCCTCGCGCCCCGCCGTGACGGTGAAGAACGCCACGCCCGCGCCAGGGCTCGACCCGGACGCCGCGCCCAGTCCCACGCCTGAGGTGTGGATCCCATTGACCGACTCGGCCAGGCGGCGGGCGAGGTCGTTCAACTGGTCGATGCGCGTCTGCAGGCTGGTGTCGCGCGCGTCGAGCAGGCCTTTCAGCCGCCCATCCGGGACGACCGCCGGCTGCTCGCCGTCTTTCCACAGCACCTCGACGAACCCGGCGTCCGGCGGCGCCTTGGCGACCAGCTCGCGCACCTGGTCACGGTCGACGAGCTGGCGGCTGCCAAGGTAGACGCTGAGCTGGCCATCGGCCGACTCGGCGTAGGTGACCCGGGCCAGCTTGCTCAGGTCGTCCACGAGCTGGTCGCGCTGGTCGCGCAGGTCGTTCGCGCGCAGGCCAGCCGTCTCCACCCGGGCGATCTGCTGGTTGACGGCCGCGATCTGGCTGGCGAGGTTGTTGACGTCGGTGACGGTGAGCTGGACCTGCTGGTCCAGGTCGCGCTGGAGCGTCGTGAGCTGCGTGTCCAGGCGGCGGAAGGCTTCCGCCACCGCCTTCCCCTGCTCGATGACGTTCGTGCGCACGGCCTCGTCCGACGGGCTGTTGGCGACCTCCTGCCAGGCCTGCCAGTACTTGCCCAACAGGCTGCTGAGCCCGGTCGCGGACGGCTCGTTGAAGATCGTCTCCACCTGCTTCAGCGCGTCGCTCTGCGCAGCCCACCGCC
Organism: uncultured Chloroflexota bacterium; assembly: GCA_964435115.1. Taxonomy (GTDB): domain Bacteria; phylum Chloroflexota; class UBA6077; order UBA6077; family CF-72; genus CAYSYM01. Next base: position 32,974 of record CAYSYM010000020.1, read on the forward strand.
CCTGGGCCGCGAGCTCGCCGCGCATCTGGTAGTCCACGAACGTGTCGCGGACGCGGGTGATCTCGGCGATGGCCACGCCGGTGCCAAGCTGGCCCGGCTGCCCCAGCGCGTTGAAGGCCGGCACCGGGAACGGGAGCGTCGTCCGCAGGCTGGCCACCTGGCGGCTGTAGCCGGGCGTGTTGGCGTTGGCGATGTTCTGGTTGGCGACGTCGACCAGCGTCTGCTGCGCCCGCAGCGCCCGCAGCGCGATGTCGAGCCCGAAGAAGGTGGACGTCATGCGCGGCCGTCGACGAGGAGGCTCTGCCGGACGACCGGCGCGCCATCAGCGCCGTAGGGCTGCGCGTGCTCGGCGACCAGCCGCTGCAGGAACTGCAGGCTCTGTCCGGCCAGGTCGGCACTCCGCTGCAGGAGGGCCGCGTTGCGCGCGTGCCGCTCGCGCAGCTCCAGGATGGCCCGGGCGATCGTGCCGACGAGCGCGGCGAGGTCGGCCCCGTGTGGCACTGGCTGGGCGGCGGCGATCTCACGCAGGGACGTCCCCGCCGCCAGGCGCAGGCGCCGGCGTTCCGCGCGTTCGAGGCGGGCGGCGAGCACCTCCTGCGCCCGGGTCACCTGCTCCAGCCGCGCCAGGTCGCCCGCCAGCAGCGCCACGTGCTGCGCGTCGGCCGCGCCAACCATGTCGGCCAGGACGGCGCGGACGTCGGCCAGCGCCGCTCCGAGAGCGGAGAGGTCGTCGGGAGGGTCAGCCATCGCCTCGGGCACCTGCCTACGCGCTCCGCGCGGCCTCTTCTCGGGTGCCCAACCCGCGGGCGGCACCAGCGCCGATCCGTGCCATGCGTCGGTCCACGGGCTTAGCTCAGGCCTGTCAAGCGGTCCATGATCTTGCGCGCCAGCGCGCGGGGCGCCACCGCGTAGGTACCATCCTCGATCCGCTGCTTGACGTCCGCCACCTTCTCCTCGCGCACGTCCGGGGCGGCGGCGACCGCGTTGCGCGCGGCCGCGAGCGCGCGCGCCTCCTCAGAGAGCGACACCTGGTCGGCCGCCGGGCCTGCCGCCCGGGGTGCATCGGGCTTCCTGGGCGCCGACGCTGCCGTCTTCGCGGTCTCCGCGTTCTGCAGGTAGGTGAGCGCCAGGTCGTTGGCGCTCAGCTTCTCGATGCTCATCCGCTGCTCCTCGACTCGGCCAGGGTGCGGGGCGAGTCCGCGAGGACCGCTCCTGGCCGGACGTGGGTCCCGCCCCTGCTGGTCGGAGTATCGGCCGTGCGTGGGCGTGCCTGAAGTGTCAAACTGTCACAACTGCGCCTTCGCGGCCAGTACTTTCCTCCCATGCGAGACGCGCCCTTCCGTCTCGGCTCCGGCCTCAGCGGCGCAGCTCGGTGGCCATGCGCGCGACGTCGTCCCACGCCTGAGCGACCTTCAGGTTGAGCTGGTACCCGCGCTGGGCCTGGATCAAGCGGGTGAACTCATCGCCCACGTCGACGTTCGACGCTTCGAGCGCCCCGACGACGAGGGACGGGGCGCCAGCCACCCCGGCCTCCAGGGGGGTTGGCGGGCCAGAGGCGTCCGTCGCCAGCCACACGTTCTGGCCCTCGGCCAGGAGCCCGTCGGCGTTGCGGAAGCGGGCCAGGCCGATCCGTCCCACCACCTGCTCGACGCCGTTGACCGTCGCGATGAGTTGGCCCTGCGGATCGAGCCGCGCCGCCTCGGCGTCGGCCGGTACCACCAGATCGCCCCCGTCCGCCGAGCGGAGCGGGTAGCCGTTGGTGGTAGCCAGGCGGCCCTGCGCATCCAGGCGGAAGGCGCCGTCACGCGTGTAGCCGGGCTGGCCGTTGGGCAGCTCCACCACCATGAAGCCCTCCCCCTCCAGCGCCACGTCCAGCGGATTCCCGGTGGGCTGGGCGATCCCCGGCAGGAAGTCGCGCCGCACGTCCGCGAGCTGGACCCCCTCGCCCACGCCGGTCAGACGCACGTCGGCGCCGTTGGGCCCCACCGGCGCGGTGAGGCCAGCCTGGTAGCCGATGTCCGCCAGGTTGGCGCGGGCCCGCTTGAAGCCGGTCGTCTGAAGGTTCGCGATGTTATTGCCGATCACGTCGAGCTGGCGCTGGAGCGCCAGCATCCCGGAGACGGCGATGCGCTGGGAGACCTCGGTCATACCTTGCCGACCTCGTTCACGGCGCGGCTGAGCGACTCGTCCTGGATCTGGAGCAGGCGCTGGTTGGCCTGGTAGGCGCGGACCAGGTTCAGGACGGAGACCATCGACTCGGTCGTATCCACGTTGGACCCTTCCAGGTAGCCCTGGTAGACCTGAGCATCGGCCGTCGGCTGGGGGAGCGCACCCCCATCCGGGGCGAACATGTTGTTGCCCTGCTTGAGGAGCGGCTGGTCGGGCGCGAAGGCCACGATGAGGAGCTGCCCGACCGGTGCGCCGTCCACGAGCAGCGTGCCGTCCGCGGCCACGTCCACCCGTCCTTCGGGCAGTCGGATCTGGCCGCCGTCGCGGTTGAGCACCTCGGAGCCATCGCGGGCGCGCAGGATCCCCTGGTTGTCGACGCCGAAGCCGCCATCCCGGGTGTAGCGCAGCTGGCCATCCGCGCCGCGCACGGCGAAGAAGCCGGGGCCGCCGAGCGCCAGGTCGAGCGGCTGGCCGGTCTCCTGGAGCGGGCCGAGGCTGAGGTCCAGCTCGGCCAGGCCGCTCCGCGGCCCCAGCGTGATCGCGCCAACCGGGGCGCCCTGGCGGTCGAGCGCCAGGCGCATCAGGTCGAGGGCCCGGCCCACTTCGTCCGGCACGCGGTCCTGCTTGTAGCCCGGCGTGCTCGCGTTGGCGACGTTGTTGGAGACGACGCCCAATCGCAGCGATGCGGTGGCCAGGCCGGCGGCGGCGGTGTAGATGCCCTTGATCATCAGAGTCGCCCGGTAGGGGCCGCCCAGAGCACGCCCCCGCCCCCGGCTCAGGATTTCCGGTGGCTGGCTGGCGGTGGCGCGCTGCGTCGACGACCCAGGACGTATCCTGCCGTAAGCCCGAGCACGAGCACGAGGGCCGCGAGTCCCGCGAAGCGGGTCCGTTCCTCCTGGGTCTGCAGGGTCACCAGCTCGACCGGCACCGGCCCGCCCGTATTCGGCAGCTGGCTCGGCTCCGGCTGCGCCTCGGGCGACGGGAAGTAGCCGGCGATGCTGCGCCGCTCGCTCGGGCTGGTCGGGTTGGGTGTGTCCTCGAGGGTGATGAGGAACAGGTTCCACCCCTTGTCCGGGATCGGGTCCGGGAGTACCTGGTCCAGGGTGGCATTGCCCGTGGTGTACGCCGTGTTGAACTGCCCCACGGGCAGGGACTCGTTGGTGTTCGTGTTGACCACCCACGCCTGGTAGCGCCCCGGCGGGTCGAGCCGCACCAGCCCGGTGGCGGACGCGCGGACCTCGCCCGCCGCGAGCACCAGCTCGGCGATACCGCTGGCGCTGGGCGACCCGGTGTTCGAGACGTTCGGGAGGTAGGTCAGCACGATCTGGATCGGCCTCCCGTTGGCGAGCGCCGGGCGGGGGACGAGCAGCGCGGCCAACGCGAGCAGGCTGGCCGCCAGGCGGACGAGACGGAGACTGAGCACGGTACTTCCTTCCCTTTCTCTGGCTAGCGGGTGCGCGCCACGTGCGCGGCGCGGAGCAGCGCCCGCAGCTTCAGGACCGCGGCGGTGTGGATCTGGCTGACGCGCGATTCTGACACGGCGATTACGCGGCTGATCTCCTTGAGCGTCAGCTCGTCGTGGTAGTAGAGGTTGAGCACCAGCCGGTCGCGCGGCGGCAGCAGGTCGATGGCGCCGGCGAGACGGTCGATCAGCTCATTGTCCTCGACCACCTCGGCGGCGTTGGCCTGGTCGGGATCGTGCAGCAGGTCGCCCAGCGACTGCACCTCCCCCTCGTCGTCGGGCCCGCTACTGGCGCCGTCGAGCGACACGATGATGTGGGCCGACTCGAGCAGCATGCGCCCCAGCTCCGCCTGGTTGATCCCCAGCTCGAGCGAGATCTCCTCCTGGGTGGGCGCGCGACCAAGGCGCTGCGCCAGCGCCGCGGCCGTGTCCTCCAACAGGCGGGCGCGGCGGCCCGCCCCGCGTGAGAGGGGGCTCAGCGAACGGATCGCATCGATGATCGCGCCGCGGATGCGCTGCAGCGCGTAGGTCTCGAAACGGACGCCCTGGTCCGGATCGAAGCGGTCGATCGCGTGGAGCAGCCCCAGCGTTCCCGCCGAGAGGACATCGTCCGAGTCCATCGCCGCCGGCAGGCTGATGGCCATCCGCCCGATGACGTACTTGACGAGTGGCGCGTAGCGTACCACCAGCTCGTCCCGCGCGGAACGGTCCCCTTCACGCAGCCGCACCCAGAGGGGGTAGCTGGGCTCGCGCCGCAGGTCCTCGGGCGTATGCGGGTAGCGCGCGGGGTCCTTGCCGGCAGCCCGCGCCGGTACGGGCGCCGGGGATGGGGCGACGGCTCCGTCCATGCCTTCAACCTACCTTTCCGCGGAACGCGCCGCCGGGCGGTCGAGACGGCGCGGGGGCTCTGGCCCTGGCTTGAGCGGGGCCGGGTCGGGGGGGCGGGTCTCGGCCTCGGCTGGCGGCAGGAGCTCGATCAGCGAGGCCGGGCGCGGCGCGGCGTCCAGCCAGCCACTGGCCGGGCGGTGCGCCTGCGCCAGCAGGCCCAGGAGCGCGCGCCCCAGCAGCGCCAGGGCGAGCGAGGCGCCGAGCGCCCGGCCCATCGCGAAGAGGTCGCTCGCGCCTGCGGCGACCCCGGCGGCCAGGACGGCGATGTACGCGGCCGCGCACGCCAGCCAGACGGCGGCCCGCAGGCGGTCCACACTCGCCTCGCTCAGCAGCGGCTCGGCTTCCGGATCCATCACCGCAGCCCTCGCGCCCGCCTGGCGATGGCCCGCTGCTGGGCGAAGATGAACTGGACGATACGCTCGCAGTCGGCTGTCCTGGGTTCCTTGAACTGGCAGCCCGCTTCCCAGACGACCAGCGTGCCGTGGCGGCGCTCCTCGACGTGGCGCACGTCCAGGCGGACGCGCAGCTCGGCGGCGCCGCTGGGCAGGGCGAAGCCGAAGTCCAGCCGGTCGCCGACCAGCAGCTCATCGCGCGAGCGCACCTGGACGCCGCCGGCGCTCAGGTTGGTGATCACCGCGCGCACCGGCCACCAGCCGGCGCCCGTCAGGCGTTCGGCCAGGGTGGGCCGGATGACCACGCCCAGGCGGACGTGGTTCCGGCGCTGGACCCGCTGCCAGCCGTTGGCGGCCCGCACCACGACCAGCCGCGGCTCCCGCTGCTCGAGCCCTTCGACCCGCACCTCGGCGGAGTAGAGCGCGTCGTCCTGGCAGGTGGCGGCCACGATGGCGCGCTGGCCCGGCGCCAGCGGGACGAGCTGCAGCTCGTCCCCCAGCGGCCACGCGGTGACGAGCCGCTCCGCCGCCGCGTCGCGGTCCTCCAGCCGGCTCGGGTACCAGCGAATGCCGTGCGCGTCCCGCACGCCGAACTCGAGGTGCTGGCCCAGGTCGAGGGGCGGCACGTGCCCGGGCTGCTTCCGTGACTCAGCGGGCATCCGCGTCCCCTATGACGCCGAGGGTCGTCACCTCGACCTGCGGTGCGACTTCGCTGTAGGCGAGGATGGCGAGCGAGCTCAGCGTGCGTTCGGTGAACCGGCGCAGTGGCGCCCGCAGGCGCGCCGGACAGAGGAGCACCGGGTTGTGCCCCAGGGCGGCTACCCGCTCCATCTCTCGGCCGAGCGCCTGCACGAGCCGGGTGCCCGTCTGCGTGTCTACGGCCAGGATGGCGCTGCCTCCCTCGGACTGCTGGAGCGCCGCGTTGAGGGTCTGCTGCCACTGCGGCGACAGGGTGAGCACGCCGAGGCGTCCGTCAGGGCCCAGGTACTGGCGGCAGATGGCACGCCCGAGCGCCTGCCGCACCCGCTCGCCGAGCTGCTCGGGATCCCGCGTCGAGCGCGCATGGTCGGCGAGCGTCTCCAGGATGGTGACCAGGTCGCGCAGGGACACCCGCTCGCGCACGAGGTGCTGCAGCACGTGCTGCACATCGCCCACAGCCAGCAGCTCCGGCACCAGCTCGTTCACGAGGGCCGGGTGCTCCGCCTTCACCCCGTCGAGCAGCGTCTGCACGTCCTGGCGGCTGAGGATGCTCGGCGCCTGCTGGCGGATCACCTCGGAGAGGTGGGTGGTGATGACCGAGGTGGGGTCGACGACCGTGTAGCCCAGCATCTCGGCCCGCTCCTTCTCCTCGCTGGCGATCCAGCGCGCGGGCAGGCCGAAGGCGGGCTCGAGGGCGGCGACGCCGTCCAGCTCGGGCGCGTCGGCCTCGACAGTGCCCGGGTTCATGGCCAGGAAGCGGTTAGGCCGCACCTCCCCACGCGCCACCTCGACACCGCGCAGGCGGATCACGTAGCTGTCCGCCGGGAGCTGCAGGTCGTCGCGGATGCGGATCGTCGGCACGATGATCCCCAGGTCCGTCGCGATCTGGCGGCGGACGAGCGTGACCCGGCTGAGCAGGTTGCCGCCGGCCGCGGCGTCGGCCAGGCCGATGAGGCCGTAGCCGATCTCGACGCTGATCGGGTCGACCCGCAGGAGGTGGCTCAGGCTCTCGGGCTCGGCCAGCGGGGCGGGGGCCTTCCCCATCGCCGCGGCCGCCTCGCCGCGGGCGACACGGCGGAGGACGAACGCCAGGCCGAGCAGCAGGCCGCCGATGCCTAGCAAGGGGAGGGGGGGCAGGCCCGGTACCAGCGCCATCGCGCCGAGCAGGGTGCCCACGATGGCGAGCGCCCGCGGATTGGCGGTGAGCTGGGCGACGACATCCTTCCCCAGGTTGCTGTCTGGCTCCGAGGCCGCACGCGTGACGATCATCCCCGTCGCCGTCGAAATGAGGAGGGCGGGGATCTGGGAGACGAGCCCCTCGCCCACGGTCAGCAACGTGTACGAGCCAAGCGCGTCGAGCACCGGCATCTTGAGCTGGACGACGCCGATGACAAAGCCGCCGACGATGTTGATGAGCATGATCAGGATCGCGGCGATGGCATCGCCCTTCACGAACTTGGACGCCCCGTCCATCGCTCCGTAGAAGTCGGCCTCTTGCTGGATGGCCCGCCGCCGGGCGCGGGCGACCTCCTCGTTGATGACGCCGGCGTTCAGCTCGGCGTCGATCGCCATCTGCTTGCCCGGCATGGCGTCCAGGGTGAACCGCGCCGCCACTTCGGCCACGCGGCCGGCGCCGTTGGTGATGACGACGAAGTTCACGACCACCAGGATCAGGAAGACCACCACGCCGACGACGAAGTTGCCGCCGACGACGAAGGTGCCGAAGGCCTGTACCACCTGGCCGGCGTGGGCCTGCAGCAGGATCAGCCGCGTGGCGGAGATGTCGATGCCCAGCCGGTAGAGGGTGGTGATGAGGAGCAGGCTGGGGAAGACGGAGAACTGGAGCGCGTTGCGGGCGTACACCGCCACCAGCAGCATCACCAGGCCCGTGGCCAGGTTGACGATGATCAAGACATCCAGCAGCCACTCGGGCAGCGGGACGATCATCATCCCGACGATCGCGGCCACCGCGACGGCGAGGGCCACGTCCGAGTAGCGGTTCAGGCGCGTCCAGATGGACTCGCCGGGCGTCAGCGCTCGGGCGGCGACGGCCATCTACCAGCGCCTCCGCCGCGCGCTGAACACGTAGGCGAGCACTTCCGCGACGGCCTGGTACAGCTCGAGGGGGATCTCGTCGCCGACCTCAGTGGCCTTGAAGAGCCCCCGTGCGAGCGGCCTGTTCTCCACGACCGGGACGCCCGCCCGGCGGGCGATCTCCTTGATCCGCTCGGCGATCAGCCCCATGCCCTTGGCGACGACGCGTGGCGAGGCCATGGAGCGGTCATACCGGAGCGCCACGGCGACGTGCGTAGGGTTGGTGACGACCACGGCAGCGTCGGGCACGTCCAGGAGCTGGCGCCGGCTCTGCGCGAACTTGCGCTGGCGGGCGCGGACCTGGCCCTTGACCAGCGGATCGCCCTCCTGCTGCTTGAACTCCTCCTTCACCTCCTGTTTGGTCATGCGGGCGCCGCGCTTGAAGCTCCAGCGCTGGTAGGCGAGGTCCGCCACCGCGAGGATCAGCAGCACCTGGGCGCCCGCCAGGCCCGCCCCGAGCGCGGCCTCGCCGACGAAGCTGGCCATCTGCAGGGGATCGGCGCTGTCCTGGACGCGCGGGAAGCGCTCGACGCTGCTCCAGAGCGCCTGGCTGGTGACCCACCCGATGAGGAGCAGCTTGCCGAGGGAGCGCGCGAAGCCCATCAGCGACTCGCTCGAGAAGAGCCGCTGGAAGCCGGCGATCGGGTTGAGCTGGCCCCATCCCTTGAAGAGAGCTCGGGGGCTGAAGATCGGCCCCTGGGCAAGCGCCACACCCACGCCGAGGAGCGGCAGCGCGACGAACAGGGGGGCGACGCCGAGCAGCCACGCCTGTGCGGCGCGCCCCAGGACGACCTGGGCCCAGAGCAGGTCGGCGTCCGTGGCGCGCGTCGTGGCGCCGAGGTCCTGGAACAGGCCGGCGGCCAGCTCCTGCAGCCGCGCGGTCAGCGCCGACGCCGTGGCCTGCAGCGCGAGGAACCCGGCCAGGAGCGCCATGGCCGCGCCGAGGTCCTGGCTGCGTGGCGCGCGCCCCTCCTCACGCAGGCGCGCCAGGCGCCGCGGCGTGGCAGCCTCGGTCCGCTCGCCGCTCATCGGGCGAACCCGGCCATGGCGCCCGCTGCCGTCACGGCGATGGCCTCCAGGCGCGGCAGCACCAGCGGCAGCGTGACGAGGAGGGCGCCCAGCGCCACGAACATCTTCGCCTGCAGCCCCACGGCCCACACGCTGAACTGGGGCGCCGCCCGCGCCAGGAGGGCCAGCGCCACGTCCGTCAGGAGCAGCGCGCCCAGCACCGGCAGGACGAGCTGGAGGGCCACGCGCAGCATGCCGGTGGCCACCGCGGCCAGCACGCCCGGCCGCAGCAGGTCCAGGGAGAACGCGCCCAGGGGAACCACCGCGAACAGCTCTCGCAGCGCGCCCAGGACGAGCAGGTGGGCGTTCACCTGGAAGAACAGCAGCGTGGCGAGTGTGGCGTAGAACCGTTCGATGGTCGACCCCGCCGAGCCGAGCGCGGGGTCGTAGACCGAGCCCAGGGCGAAGCCGGCCTGAACGTCGAGCAGGCCCCCGCCGAACTGCACCGCCCCGTACACGAGCGTGGCCACGAACCCGGCGAGTGCGCCCGCCACCGCCTCACCGGCGAGCGTCGTCCACGTGAGGCGCGCGGCCTGGGAGGCCGGGTCGGCGGCGATGACCGGGAGCAGGACGAGCGCCGTGAACAGCCCGAGGCCGATGCGCGCGGGGCCAGGCACCAGGCGGGCGCCGAGCACGGGGCTGGTCGCCAGGGCGGCCAGCAGGCGCGTGGCGATGAGCAGGAACGTCTCTACTGGCGCCAGGGGCAGCGTGAGGCTGAACGGCTGAGCGGACACCATGCGGGTTCAGCGAGCGAGGGTTCCGAGGGAGCTGAACAGGTTGGCCGTGTAGCTCACCATGGTGCTCCCCATCCAGGGCCCGAGCAGGACCAGGGCGCCAACCAGGACGAGCACCTTGGGCACGAAGGAGAGGGTCGTCTCGTTGATCTGCGTCACCGCCTGGAACACGCTCACCGCGAGGCCGACCACGAGCGACGAGAGCAGGAGCGGCGCGGCGAGCTGGAGGGCGACGACCAGCGCGTTGCGCGCCACGTCCATCGCGAGCTGCTCGGTCATGCGAAGCTGGTGATCAACGAGCGCACGATCAGGTACCAGCCGTCGGCGAGGACGAACAGGAGCACTTTGAACGGCAGGGAGATGGTGGCCGGAGGGAGCACCAGCATGCCCATGGACATCAGCACGCTGGCCACGACCAGGTCGATGACCAGGAAGGGGACCAGCAGCAGGAAGCCCATCTGGAAGGCCGTCTTCAGCTCGCTGATCATGAAGGCGGGCACGAGGGCGTAGGTGGGGACGTCGTCGGGCGTGCTGGGACGGTCCAGCCCGCCGAGCTGGACGAACAGGGCGAGGTCCCGCTCACGCACCTGCTTGAACATGAACTCGCGCAGGGGGACGATCCCCCTGTCGAAGGCGGCCCCGGCGTCCAGCCGGTTGCCGAGGTAGGGCTGGAGCGCCTCGGCGTTCACCTTCTGCCAGGTGGGCGCCATGATGAAGAAGGTGAGGAAGAGCGCCAGGCCGAGCAGGATCTGATTGGGCGGGAGCTGCGGGATGCCGATCGCGTTGCGCACGAAGCTCAGGACGATGGCGATCCGGACGAAGCTGGTGACCATGACCAGGATGGCCGGCACCAGGCTGAGCACGGTGAGCAGCACGAACACCTGGAGGACCGCGGCGTTGTCGCCGGTCCCGGCGCCGCCCAGCTCCACCCTGAGGCCGGGCGCATCGAGCGTGGCGCCGCGGTCGCTCGGGGCGCTGGCGGCGCAGCCGGCCACCAGGAGGCCGGTGGTGGCGACGCACACGGCCAGCAGGCGCGGCCGGTGGGCCACCCGGGTCCAGAAGCGGGCCGAACGGTGGCCCATCTGCCGCGCCACGCCCAAGCTCAGCCCGAAGCGCTCAGCCGGCTGCGGCGCGCGCAGGAGGTGGGAGACGGGGCGCAGCCGGGTCGGCCGTCTCGGCATGGCGTCGGGAGTGTGCGGCAGGTCCACGCACGCTCCGTAGGGTCGCCAGGCCCGCGGCCGCCGTGCAAAGGGACCCGGCCAGCGGGGACCCGGGTACCGCTCGCGGGCGGACCAGCCGCCGGGAGCGGCTGGCGCAACGCGCCGAGCAGATCAGCCGCGCGTCGCGGCCAGCTTGCCCGTGAGCAGTTGGAGGAACGAGGCTGGCGCCTCATCCCCGGCCAGGTCGGGGCGCTCGCCGAGATCGGCGATCAGGGTGATCTGGCCGGGTGTTGCGCCGACCAGGAGCAGCTTGGCGCCGGGCGCGCGGACGACGTGGAGGGTGCGGTTGGGTGCCAGGGTCAGCGAGGCGACGAGCCGGAGCGTCTCGCCGGGCGGCAGGACCCCGGCGGCGGGTACCGCGCCGCCGACCCCCAGGCGCTTGAGCGCGGCCAGGCTGCCGTAGGCGAGCGCGACCACCAGCGCCAGCTTGAGGGCCAGGTCGGCCAGGTCGAAGCCGAGCCCCGGGGGCTCGGCCACCCCGAGCGAGGGCGTCGGCGGCGCAGCGCGGCTGTCGCGGGCGTCCAGGGTGCCGCCGACGGCGGCCGGGACCGCGCTCGGCCCGCGGGCCGGCGCGCCCGCGGCACCCGGGCGCGCCAGGGCCGCGGTGAGGAGGACGAGCGCTGCCAGCGCGAGCAGGCCGTACCGCCACGGGATGGGCGGCCCGACGGGCAACCGCAGGGCTGGGCGGCGGTCGAGCGCTTCGAGCGCGCGGCGGCCGGCCCGGGCCCAGCGGGCAGCGGCGCCGCTGCCCGATCGCGCCAACCGGCGGCTCGCTCGCTTAGCCAAGGGACGCCAGCCGCTTGGCTTTCGAGACCACCTCGGTGATGCGGACGCCGAACTTCTCATCCACCACCACCACCTCTCCCCGGGCGATGAGTGTGCCGTTGACGGAGACGTCCACCGGTTCGCCGGCCAGCTTGTCTAGCTCGATCACGCTGCCCGTGCGCAGGGCGAGCACCTCGCCAATCGTCATGTGGGAGCGGCCGAGCTCGACGCTGACCTGGAGCTGCACGTCGAGCAGGAGTTCGATGCCGTGGCTCGCATCACTGGCCGGGGGCTCCGGCTGGAGCGGCATGAACTGGACGGGGTGGACCGCGGTCGCGGGCGCGGCCGGGGCCGCGGCGGTCGCCGCGGTGGCCGCGACCGGGGCGCCGGGTCGAGCCGGCTCAAAGCCCGCGGCGGCTCGCGCCGTGTCGATCTCCACCTGGAGCTGCTGGTCCGACCACGGGTCGACCTCCGCCTGCGTGGCGCCCTCGCCGAGCAGCTGGTCGATCAGCTCCTGGCCGAGGTCGCCGCCGCCTTCGCGCGCCGTCTCGTTCTTCCTGGGTGGCATGTCGAGGGTCCTCTGTCTCCGCAGAATGCGTCGGCTCGATGGCCGGCCGCCCGGTTACGCCGCTACCTCGGACAGCAGGGCGGCGGCTGCCGCGCCGGTGACCTGGACGGCGCGGTTCCCCGCCCGCGTGCCTGGGCGTCCGAAGAAGCGGCCGCGCTCGCCGACCAGGATGGTCAGATCGCCGCCGGCCTCTCGATCCAGCCGGATCACGTCCCCCTCACGCAGCTCGATCAGCTCCGCCACGCTGATCGGGGTGGTGCCCAGCTCCACGCAGACGGGCAGGACCACCGAGCGCAGGGCCTGCTCCAGCTTCAGGCGATCGTTGTCGCTACCCGCCTTGCGGGAGGAGGAGAACCAGAGCTGGGTGCTCAGCTTGCCCATGATCGGCTCGATGACCGGGTGGGGGACGCACACAGACATGGTGCCGCTCGCGCCGAGCGTCTGGACCTCGAGCAGCAGGAGGGCGGCGATGTCGCCCGGCAGCGCCGCCTGGACGAACTCCGCGCTCAGGACGGTGTCCACCAGGACGGGCTGGATGTCGGCGACCATCGACCAGCCATCGCGGAGCCCGGTGATGACCGTGCTACACAGGCTGCGAATGAGCGCCAGCTCGATGTCGGTCAGCTCGGTCCGGCGCGCCCCCACCTGCCCCGTCCCGCCCATCATCCGGTCCAGCATCGCCAGGGCGATGTTCATGTTCATCTCGACCACGATGCGCCCGGCCAGCGGCTGCAACTCCACCAGGTTCACGACCGTGGGGTTGGCGAGCTGCTGGATGTACTCGTCGTAGACGATCTGCTCGATCGAGGTGAGGTGCACGGACGTGCCCGAGCGGAGGTAGCTGGTCAGCGCCGACGTGGTCACCCGCGCGAACGTCTCGTGGACGTTCTGGATGGCGCGGATGTGGTCCTTGGAGAACTTGTCGGGCCGCCGGAAGTCGTACAGCTTGACCGTGCGGTCGTGAACCGGCAGGCCGGCCTGCGGGGTGGGCACGGCCTCCTCGGCGGCGACCGTGTTCAGGAGGGCGTCGATCTCCCACTGGGAGAGGATCTTGCTCATCGACCGGCCTGTGGACCTCCGCCCCTTGCGCTCGCGACCCTGAAGTCCATCACTGGATGATGAACAGGGGGAAGTACACGTTGACCACCCGCTCCCGCTCCGGCTCGCTCTCCTTCGCCGGCGAAGGCGTTGGCGCCGGCGCCTTCGCCGGGCCCTTCTCGCTGGCGCCCTCGGCGGGTGGATCCGGGAAGAGCGTGCGGTTCAGCTTGTCGATCAGCTCCCGCTTGAGCGCCTCCTTCCCGGCCGGGTCGAGGAGCTGGGTGGAGGTCTTGCTCGAAAGCACCATCGTCAGTGCGTCCTCGATGATGGCGCTGTAGGCGGCCATGTCCTTGGCGAACTCCTCCTGCTGCGCCTTCACGGCGTCGCCCTTGGGTGGCTCCTTGCGCGTCCGGTCGATGAACTCCAGCGTCACCTGCACCTTCAGGAAGCGCGGCGTCTCGCGGTCGGTCAGGTTCACGACGCGCTCCTTGGTCGGGTACATGACCGTCACCGGCGGCCGGGCCGGCTCGGCCCCGGCGCGTGCCTCGGCGATCGGGCCGAACGGCACCGGGATGATTCCGGCCAGGGCCAGGCCGACGACGCCGATACCGACGATGAGCCCGACCAGCAGGGCTCCGGCCAGCTTGAGCAGCCGTTTCACGGGGTCCTCCCACGGTTCTCCGATGCCGAGGGCTCGGCCGGCGGGGCCAGGCTGCCGGCTGCCGCGGCTCCAGCGGCGGGGGGCGAGAATGGCGGGCGGGAGCTGAGGAGGCGGATCTCGACGCGCCGGTTGAGCGCGCGGTTCTTCTGCGAGGTGTTCGGCACCACCGGGCGGAACTCGCCGTAGCCCACCGCGCCGACGCGGCCGGGCGGGACGCCGCCTTCCTCGACGAGGTAGCGTGAGACCGCCACCGCGCGGGCGGCCGACAGCTCCCAGTTGGTCGGGTAGCGCGGCGAATCCACCGGGATGTTGTCGGTATGGCCCTCCACGCGGATGTCGTTGGGCAGGCCGCGCAGCTCATCGGCGATGGCGTCGAGCTGGGCACGCGCGGTCGGCTTCAACTCCGCCCGGCCGGAGTCGAAGAGGTACGAGCCGGACAGGCGGATCACGATCCCTTCACGCGTGGCGCCCACCGCGACGTCCGGGGCGCGGCCGTCGCCAACGGCGGCCACGGCGTCCAGGCGGGCCGCGAGGCGCGCTACCTCCGACTGGAACTCCGGCTCGGTCAGGAGGCTCTCCATGATGGACGGGGTCGCCCCCACCCCTTCACCGCCAGTCGCCGTGCCGAGCGTCCTGCCCTGCAGCACGTCGACGTTGAAGGCCCGCTCGAGGGCGGCGGTGATCTGGGTGAACTTCGCCACGTCCGTCTTCGACATCGAGTAGAGCACGATGAAGAAGGTCATCAGCAGCGTGATCATGTCGGCATAGGTGAGCAGCCAGCGCTCCTGGTTCTCGTGCCCACCGCCGGCGTGGGTCCTGCGTCGTCGTGCGTACGCCATGCCGTCCGGGACGCTCCCTTACGCCGCCTGAGCGGTCGGGCTGCCGCTCGTCCCGCGGGCGGTGGCGGGGGCCGCCGCCGCGGCCTCGGGGTCACGCCGCTCGCCGGGCGACAGGAACGCTTCGAGCTTCTCGCGGACCACCCGCGGGTTGTCGCCTGCCTGGACGGCCAGGACGCCTTCCACCGCCAGGTTGCGGCGCGCGACCTCCTCCTTGTTGCGGTGCTTCAGGCGCTGGCCGAGCGGCAGCCACAGGATGTTCGCGGTGAACACGCCGTACAGAGTGGCGATGAACGCCGTGGCGATGCTCCTGCTGAGCTCTTCCGGGTTCTCGATATTGCTCAGCACGTTCACCAGCCCGATGACGGTGCCGATGATGCCCATGGTGGGCGCGAACCCGCCCATCGCCTCGAGCACGGCGTAGTTCGCCTCGTGCCGCTCGGCCGTGGCAGCCACGTCCGCCTCCATGATCTCGCGGACTAGCTCCGGGTCGGTGCCATCGACGACGAGGAGGACACCCTTACGAATCAGGTCGTCCTCGATCTCGTTGGCGTCCCCCTCGAGGGCCAGCAGCCCCTCACGGCGGGCGCGCTCGGCGAGACGCACGAACATCTCCACCAGCTCCGCCCCCGACGCCGGCGTGTCCCGGAAGGCGACGCGCAAGAACGTGGGGAAGCGCTTGAGCCGCTGGAGTGGGAACGACGTGATGGCGGCGCCAAACGTGCCGCCGAACACGATGAGCGCGGCGGGCGGGTTGAGCATCGCCACGAGCGAGCCGGGGTTGCCGGACTCGAGCACTGAGGCGCCGAAGATGGCGACGAACCCCAGGACCAGGCCGATGAGGGTGCCCTTGTCCATGCTCAGCCCTCCCCACCGGCGCGGGCATCCGTGCGGCGACGAATCGGGAGCGCGGGATCTTCAGGCGTCGCCTCGGGTTCGACGACGCGGAGTGGGCCGCGCGCGACCCGCTGGCGGAAGGCGACCACCCGTTCCACCAACTCGTCGACCGGCGTGGCGACCACCAGCCGCTTGCCGTCGACGAGCGTGATGACGGTGTCGGCGGTGTGCTCGACCGTCTCGATGAGGTCGACGTTGACCACGAGCTGGCTGCCGTCTAGCCGCGTTACGTAGATCACTGGCTCCATCCAGGCGCTGAACTGAGCGCGTCGCGCCTCGCTCCCGGGTGGCCCAGCAGGTGAGCCAGCGTGCGGCGCGCTTGGGTGCCGTTGTCGCCCACCTGCCTGGCCTGCGGGCCGCACGTCCCCGCCGCGCGGGCACAGGCTCGCGGGCCGCGGCGACGCCGGCCGGTGCCGCACGCCGACCCGCCGGCTGAGTGCCGGGCCGTGTCGTTCTGTCGCCGGGGCATTGTCGGCCGGCCCCGTTGGGGCGCCGCAGGGCCTTCCGGTCCCCGGTCTCCCGCCAGAGGTCCCGCCCCCTCTCGACCGGTCGTCCCCGCGCCCGAACGTGCGCTAGGCGGCGCGGCCCGCGCGCGCGACCTGCGCATGCTCCTTCAGCACCACCTGGATCTCGATCTCGCCCAGCTCGGTCCGGAGCGGCACGACCAGCCGGTTCAGGTCGAGCGTGGTGACCATCGTCCCGCGGCCGATGATGAGCACCGGCGGGGCGATGCTCGCGTGGAACCCGGCCTCGGCCAGGAGGACGGCCGCTCGGCCGGTGATGACGTTGCCCAGCTCGCCGATACCGCTCTGGGCCAGCGCGTCGAACTCAGGGAACTCCTGGCCCATCATGCGCGAGACGATCGCCCGCGCGGTCGGCTCGCTCAGGGCGTAGAGGACCAGCCCGCTCACCTGGCCGGTCACGCCGACGAGCGCGGTCACGTCGTCGGTGGTGTAGGCGGACTTCTGGAGGCGGATGTTGCCGCGCAGTGTCTCGCCGCCGATCTCGGCTTCCAGCACCTCCTTCGCGGCCTCGATGAAGGGCGTCACGAACTCGACGCGCACGGCGGGCCTCCTCCATGGACGGTCAGGGTGGTGGGAGACGCCCGCCGGTAGAAGCCCGGGCCCAGCACCTCCAATCCCAGCGTCTGCGGGTACATGATGGCTTCTGTCCCCCCGACGAAGAGGACGCCGCCAGGGTGCAGCGCGCGGACGAAGCCCGCGTAGATGCGCTCCTTGGCCTCTTCCGTGAAGTAGATGACCACGTTGCGGCAGACCACGAGGTCGAAGGGGCCGGGGGGGAATGGGTCGCGCAGCAGGTCGTGCTTCTGGAACGTCACCAGCGCGCGCACGGACGGGCTGACCGAGTACAGGCCCTTCGCGTCCACGCTGAACCACCGCGCCATCCGCTCGGGACTGGTGCCGCGAATGTCGGCCGCCGCGTAGCCGGCCCCGCTCCGCGCCCGCGCGAGGATCGTCTCATCGATGTCGGTGGCGAGAATGGTGTGCTGGCGTCCGGGCGCCAGCTCGCGGAGGATGATGGCGAGCGAGTACGGCTCGGCGCCGATCGAGCAGCCGGCGCTCCAGACATGGAGCGAGCGTCCGCCGCGCACGAGCGTGGGCAGGACCCGGCGCTCCAGCTCGCCGAACCGGTCGGCGTCGCGGAAGAACTCCGAGACGTTGATCGTAACGAAGTCGCGAAACTCCTGGCGGCGCTGGGGATCGCGCTCCAGCAGGCGGGCGTACTCGGCGAAGCTGGGCACCTGCGCCCTGGCGAGCAGCGTCCCCAGCCGGCGCTCCATCTGCGGGGCCTTGTAGGCAGTCAGGTCGACGCCGGCGATCTGGTACGCGCGTTTGCGGAACGCTTCGAAGTCGGGGCTCGGGGCCTTTGGCGAAGCCGGTGGCAGATCGAAGAGGGACGGGAGCGGGCGAGCGGAGTGGTCCATGAGCGGCTGGCTCTCGGGGTCGCTAAGCGCTTCGGGCTGCCTGGTCGGGCGGACTGAGGACCTGGGCCAGCCCGGCGTCGAGCCCTGCCAGATGGCGGCCGGCGGGCTGCGGCGCGCGGCCGCGCTCTGATAATCGGCCGGCGAGCACCTCTCCTATAGCGCCCGCCATCCGGTCCAGGGGGACGATCCGCTGCGCCACGCCGCGTTCGGCGACGGCGCGCGGCATGCCCCAGACGACGCAGGTGGACTCGTCCTCGGCCAGGACATAGCCGCCGGCTGCGTGGACGGCCGCGGCGCCGTCGGCCCCGTCCTGGCCCATGCCGGTGAGCACCGCCGCGACCGCGTGGGCGCCGAAGGACTGTGCTGCCGCTTCGAGGGCCACGTCCACGGATGGGCGGACGCCGTGCACTCGCGGCTCCTGGTCGAGACGGACTGCGCCGCCCGGCCCGATGCGCAGGTGGTAGTCCCCGGGCGCCACGAGCGCGAGCCCGGGGGCGAGGTGGTCGCCGACCGCAGCCTCCCGTACGGCGAGCGGGCCGGCGGCGTCCAGACGCTCGGCGAGGGACCGGGTGAACCCAGCCGGCATGTGCTGGACGATCAGGTAGGCCACGTTCGGCAGGACCGGGAGGTTCGGCACGAGCGTGCTCAGCGCGCGTGGTCCGCCGGTAGAGGAGCCAATGACGACGAGTCGCTCCGGCCGCTCGTCCAGGGCGCCCCGGGCCGGCGGTGCCCGGTTGGGCGAACGCCACGGGTCGGGCGAGGGCGCGTCGGCGGGCGGGCGGCCGGGCGCGAGGGGCGCGGGCGAGCCCTCCAGGGCGAGGAGTCTGGCCTCCGCCGCCAGGCCGGCGGCGCGGGGCGCAGCGCCGCGACCGACAACTCGCGCGCGGGCGGCCACACGGATCTTGTGCACCAGCTCCTCCCGCACCCGGTGGAAATCCAGGGAGATGGGGCCCGACGGCTTGGCGACGAAGTCGACCGCGCCGATCATGAGGGCGCGGATGGTGGTGATCGTCCCGGCTTGCGTCAGGCTCGAGACCATGACGACCGGCCGCGGGTAGCGGGCCATCAGGTGGCGCAGCGCGGCCAGGCCGTCCATCTCAGGCATCTCGACGTCGAGGGTGACCACGTCAGGCTGGAGCTGCTCGACCTTGAGCAGCGCATCGAGCCCGTTGACGGCGAGACCGGCCACCTCGAGGTCGGGCTCGGCCGCGATCGCCTCGCTGACGACCCGGCGCATGAACGCCGAGTCGTCCACCACGAGGACACGCACCGGGACCAAGGCCCCGCTGGATTGGGGTGGCTCGGCGCCGCTCGGCGCGTGGCCTGCTGTTCCCGCCTGGTGGTGCACGTGCGTAGCCCGAGGGAACGACGACGCGCGACGCGCTCAGGCAGCCAGGAGCTTCTGCAGTGCCGACAGCACGCGCTCCGGCTGGAAGGGCTTGAGGACGAAGTCCCTGGCGCCTGCCTTCAGCGCCTCCATCACGATCGCCTGCTGGCCCATGGCGGTCACCATCGCGACCCTGGCGGTCGGGTCGAGCTTCTTGATCTCCTTCAAGGCGGTGACGCCGTCCATCTCGGGCATCGTGATGTCCATCAGGACCACGTCCGGCTGCCACTCCTGGTACTTGCGCACGGCGTCGACCCCGTTCTCGGCCTCCAGGACCTGGTGCCCGTTGTCCTGGAGGACCTTCGCGGCCCGCACCCGCATGAAGGCCGCGTCGTCGACCACCATCACCTTCGCCACTGGCTCACCTCCTCACGCAACGGGCTCAGAGCTCACGCTCGCCGCTGCCCACGCTCCGCACCCGGATCCGCCCGCCCGCACGCGGGTCGAACCACACCGTCCGCCCCCGGCCACCGCCCAGGTCGGCCGCGCCAACCGCCAGGCCGGCCTCGGCCAGGGCCTCCTGGACCGCCCGGGCGTTCTGCTCGCCGATGCGGGGCAGGCTCCCGGTGCCGCCGATGGCGAGGACCTGAGCGCCACCGGCGAGCTTCACCACGTAACGGCGCGCCTCGCGCGTGGCGCCCTGCTGGCGCATCACCTCGAGCAGCGCGGGCAGGGCGCTACGGGCGAACTTCGGGTTGGGTGTGCCCGCCGGGTCGGCCCCCGGCAGGACGACGTGGGCCATGCCGGCCACCTCGGCGGCCGGGTCGAACAGGCACACGGCTACGCACGAGCCGAGGCCGTAGGCGACGAGCGACCGCTCGCCGCCCGCGCCGGCGCGCAGCGCGCGGGCCTCGCCCAGGCCGACCGCGATGGCCGTGGCGCCCGCCTCGGCCAGACCCCGGGCGAGCGTCGCCTCGAGGATCGCCACCCGCTACCCCACCACCGCTCGTTGCGGCAGGCGCTCGAGCAGGCTCGCCAGGGTGTCCGGAGTGGGAATGGCGAGCAGACGCGCGTCCACGCCAGGCGAGCCGCTGGCGCGGGCCGCGGCGGGGAGGACCTCCGTCTCAATCAGCAGGGCCTCGTCGCCCAGCAGGGCGACATCGGCCACTGCGACGTCCATGATGGCTCCACGCATGTCGTCGACCACGACGGGTGGGGTCGCGTGCAGGCGGAGGCCGGTGGCATCGGCGACGGCGTTGATGAAGGACGAGCAGGCCACGTTGGCCGCCTCCGCGAGCGCCGAGACTGCGAGCCCGTCGTCGAGGCGGACGACGCCCCCGTCCTCCCCGAGCACGAGCGCCGCCAGCTCGCACGCCATCGGCTCGTCGAGGAGGAGCAGCAGGTAGCCGCGCCCCTCGCCCTCCATCCCCACGTACACCCCCACAGCGGGCGTCTCGGGGTTGCCCGCGGCCGTCAGGATCTGCGCCAGCGGCACGAGCGCGATGGCCGAGGAGGTGACCTCCAGTGGCACGCCAGACATCTCCGAGAGCACCTGGGCGGCGCGGGCCATGCCTGCGTCCACCGTCTCCCGCAGACTCGCCCACTGCCGCCTGGAAAGCTCAGGCCGCTGCGCGACGCTGCCCACCCCGGCCCCCTTCCTCACGCTCCAGCTCCTGCGGCTGCGTGGCGGCCACCGTCGTCCCGTCGCGTACCGCCTGGGCCACCAGGGCCGCGACGTCGACGATCAGTGCCACGCTGCCATCGCCGAGGATGGCGGCGCCGGAGATGCCAGCGACGTCCCCGACGAACTGCCCGAGCGGCTTGATCACGATCTCCTGCTCGCCCACCAGCCCATCCACGATCAGGCCCACCTGGCGGGCCGCGTCGGCGTGCACGGCCACCACCAGCCGCAGGTCGCCGCCGCTCGCAGCCGGCTCGGCCCCGGCCACCCCGAAGACCTGGCGCAGCGAGACGAGCGGCAGCACCGTGCCGCGCAGCACCATGGCCTCCCGGTGGTGGACCCGGTGGATCTGCTCCTCGTCCACCTGCAGCGTCTCGGTGACGGTGTGGATCGGCAGCGCGTAGATCACGCCCGTCACCCGCACCAGCAGCGCCTGCACGATGGCCAGCGTGAGCGGCAGGCGGATGGTGAAGGTGGTGCCCTGGCCGGGCCGCGACTGCACCTCGACCGCGCCGTTGAGCTTCTCGACGTTGGCGCGCACGACGTCCATGCCGACGCCACGCCCGGAGACGTCGCTCACCTCGCGCGCCGTCGAGAGGCCAGGCATGAAGATGAGCTGGCAGGCCTCCGCGTCGCTCATGCGCTCCACCTGCTCCTGAGTCACCACGCCGCGCTCGAGGGCGCTGTGTTTGACGGCGTCGACGGCGATCCCCTGGCCGTCGTCCTCGAGCGTGATCAAGATGTAGCTGTCGGCGTGGCGCGCGGCCAGCCGCACGGTGCCCATGGCGGGCTTCCCCCGCGCCACCCGCTCGGCGGGCGTCTCCAGGCCGTGGTCGACGGCGTTGCGCAGCAGGTGGATCAGCGGATCGCCAATCTCCTCGATCACCGAGCGATCCAGCTCCGTGTCCTTGCCCTCGACGATGAAGTCCACCTGCTTGCCCTGCCTGGCGGCCACGTCGCGGACGACCCGCGGCAGCCGGCTGAACACCGTCTCGATGGGCAGCATGCGGCTCTTCATCACCTGCTCCTGGAGCTCGTCGGTGATCCGGCCGACGTGCACGGACGTCAGCAACAGCTCGCCGAGCAGGCGGTCGTCGTCGAAGCGCTCGGCCATGGCGTTGCCGAGCTGGACGAGGCGCGTCCGATCGATGACCAGCTCGCCCACCAGGTTCAGGAGCGCGTCCAGGCGAGCGACGTCGATGCGGATCGTCTTCGAGGTCCCCGGCGTCGGCTTGGCTTCGGCGCCCTGGCCCCGGGCCACCTCCGGCGCCGGCTGGGAGCGCGTCTCAGCCACCGGCCGGGCCTCGGCCGGGCTCGCTGACGAGGCCGGGTGAGGGTCCCGGCGCGCCGCCAGTGGCTCGACGGTGACCGAGCCCAGCTCCGGCACGCGCGCGAGCGCGTCGTGCAGGGCCTGCTCGGCCTCCTCGGTCCGCACGAGGACGACGAGGCGGTCGCCGATCTGCCCATCCTCGCGCTCGATCTCGGCCTGCGTCGGCTCGGAGGCCACCACCTGGCCGTGCTCGCCGAGGACGATCAACGTCTGCAGGGCGCGCACCGCCATCCACGGGCCGCTCTCGAGCGTGACACAGATGCGGTGGGTCGGCTCGCCGCCGGGCCGCTTCTTGCCGCCCTTCGCGGCCCGGCGGCGGGGCGCAGGGGTGGCCGCGTCGGGCGCCCGGCCCCGCTCCAACGCGGCGATTGCGCCGGCCAGATCGACCTCCGCCTCCTGGCGGGTGGCGACCTCGTCGTGCAGCAGCTTAAGCACGTCGACCGAGGTGAGGAGGGCTTCGACCAGGCCCGGCGTCACCGGCGCCACGCCCCTGCGCACCTCGTCCAGGCGTGTCTCCATGACGTGCGTGAGCGACGCCATCCGGGTGTGGCCGATCGTCGCCGACGACCCCTTGATCGTGTGCGCCGCGCGGAAGATCTCCTGCAGCAGCTCCTGGTCGCCCGGCGCCCGTTCGAGATCCACCAGCGCTTCCTCGACCCGCTGGATCAGCTCGTCGACCTCGGCCAGGAAGAGCTGCTCGTCGTCTGGCGAGAGGTCGAGCTGCACCTCGGAGGGGTGGGGGTCAGGTGAGGGAGAGGGGGCCACGGCGGTGCGCCTCGCTGCGGGAGCGGTCTGGGGCACCATCCGGGACGGCGCCTGCCTGGATCATCGGCACCTCCGGGCGTGATCCTTAGCGGCTCTACGCGCCCGGGCGCTCCCACACCTCAGCCGACCTGGCCGCGTCGCTCCACACCCGCTCCCACGTGCCGCTGCGCTCGAGCGCGCGCTGGAGGGCGGCCATGCCGGCCGGATTGAGGGCGATGCGCCGCACCTCGTAGCGGTCCAGGATCTCCTCCCAATCGAACCGGGCCGATGCCACCGCGCGGTAGTCTTCCCAGACGCGGGGCGGATGGATCTCGTAGCGTCCGTCGACGAAGATGGAGGCCGGGCCGAGGCGGGCCGCCAGGTAGGCGCCCCAGTTGGAATCGTGGAAGAGGCGCGGCCCCGGGCGCTCGGCCAGGTAGTCGGCGAGCGCCACCGGCGTCTCGGGTGCCAGCGGTGTGGGGCCGGCCAGCGTGGCCGGGTTCCAGATGGCCAGGGCGGACAGCATGGCCGCTCCCAGTAGCGCGAGCTGAGGCGGCGTGGACCGCCGCGGGATGAGGCCGACGCGGGGCGCCGCCGCATGCAGGACGTAGCCCCACAGCAAGATGAGGCTCATACCCGCCCACACCACGTAGCGCGCCGCGCTGAAGCCGAGGAAGGTGGCGCCGATGCTCAGCACGACCACCGCGGTCGGGACCCGCGGGCGCAGGGCGAACGCCAGCAGGAGCAAGAGGGCGAGCTCGGCGACCAGGTACGACCCGGGCGGCTGGGTGGGGGTCGACGGACCCCATTCCACCAGGGCGCGGCTCAGCTCGTCGTTCGCGCCCATGGCGACCGCGTAGCGCCACACGCGCGGCCCGTACGGCGTGGCCAGCGTCGCGACCGCGGCGCCGGCGGCGGCGAGCGCGTAGGCCAAGCCCGCGGGCCAGGGTTCGGCCCGATTCCATGCCGATGCGGCCCGCGGGCTTGGCCGGTCAGACCCTGAGCGCGAAGCGCTCAGGGCTGGCCGAACGGTCCAGGCGCGACGACGGGCGGTATCCAGGAGGGCGCCGAGCGCATAGGCCAGCGGGAACCCGACCGCCAGGGGGAAGCTCCCGTGCACGTTGGCCCACAGCGCGGCGACCGGGACGATGGCCGCCAGCCCGCGCCCGCCCCGCTGCAGGAGCCACAGGGTGAGCGCCGCCAGCAGCAGGGCGAAGAGCTGCGCGCGGACGGCGAGGCCCACGAACATGAGCAGGCTGCCCACCGCGACCGCGAGCGCGACCACCCGCCGGTCGATGCCGGCCGCCCGCAGCGCGGCGCGGAGCAGCAGGAGGGTGCCCGCCACCACGAGCACGCGCGTCCAGAGCAGGCCGGGCACGCCGGCCACCTGGTAGATGGCGCCCCAGGCGAGCTGCGCCAGCCACTGCTGGTTGATCGCGTCCTCGACGAGCGGCGTGTACGAGTAAGGGTCCTGGACGACGAGGCGGCGCTCCCGCAGCATCAGCTCGCCCAGGGCGAGGTTCCACCAGGCGTCGATGGGCTCGAGGTAGAGGCGGCCGCTGAGGGCGGTCAGTGGCGCGACCGCGCCGAGGGTCCAGACAAGGCGTCCGACCCATGACTCGCCCGGCGCTGCGACGCAGGTGGGCGGTCCCTGTGCTGGTCCTGGCCAAGCTTTGGCCCACCTGCGTCGCAGCCTCAGAGCAGGACAGCGCGAAGCGCTGGCGTCGGCCACCGGCTGCCCTGCCTCAGTCGGCCGCGCGAGGCCCCGGGTTCCCGGGAGCCCGCGCCTCGCGCACCCGGCTGCGCAGGACGAGCAGCCGCGCCAGCTCGCGGAGGGAGAAGGGCGCCGGCGCGTCGGCGGTGGGCGCTACCGGCCGTGCCGAGGCCGGCGTCTCGGCACGGTCCTGGCGCGGCGCCGGCGGAGCGACGTTAGGGGCGCGCTCCGCCGCAGGGGGAAGATCGGCATGCAGGAGACACGCCACCCGGCGCCCGAGCTGTCGGCTGACGACCAGGCACTGTGGACAGCGGGGCGTGAATGGCATGCCGCCAGGACCTCCAGGGTGCGATGCAGCCGGGGCGCCAGGGTCGCAGTCGCCAGCGGGCGGAGCCACCCCTTCGGTAGGTGGAGCCGGCCGTGGCTGTCGCCATCATCGGCCGCCGCTGCCGGGCGCCGCACGGCGCGACGTCTCGATCCCGCGGGCGGATCGTACCGTGCGGGGTACCATGGGGCTGACGCGACGCGGGCCCTGGCACGCGGCCTGCCTCAGCGCGCGCAGGAGGACCAGAAAACGCCCCCATGATCAAGGGACTCGTCCGTTTCGCCCTGGTATGGGCGGTCTCCATGCTGCTGGCGCCGTACGTAAGGCGCTGGTTCGAGCGCCTGGCGGCACGCGCGCCGCACGGCAGCTTCCTGCAGGCGACACTCGACGAGCTGAGCGGGAAGTACGCGTCCACGCTTCTCCACTCGTTCGGGGAGACCCTCGGCGAGCTGGCGCTGGGCCCGAGGACGCGGTGAAGGTTCGACCTACTCCGCGTCGCGGCGCTCCTGGCGCGCGCGCAGGCCGTCCAGGATGAGGTCCGCGAAGCAGTCGGCGATCTCGCGCGGGGCGAGTCGGCCGGCCGGGCTGTACCAGTGGTAGAGCCAGTTACACATGCCGAGCACACCCAGTGTCGCCACGCGGACGTCAGTCGCGCGGAAGACGCCTGCCCGGACACCGCGGCCGATGATCTCACCCAGGAGGGCCGCATAGCGGTCGCGCTGCGCGGCGACCTTCGCCGCCGAGCCACCGGCCAGGCTCCGCCACTCGTGCAGGTAGACGGTCAGGGCGTCCAGGTTCTCCGCCACCGCCGCGACGTGCGCTCGGATCGCGCGTCGGAGCTGCTCGGCCGGCGGCACGCGCGGCTCGGCGGCGATCCGCTCTATCTCGCTCAGCAGCGCCGCCATGGCGCGCTCGAACGCGCGGACGAGCAGCTCCTCCTTCCCGCCGATGTAGTGGTAGAGGCTGCCCTTGTACAGGCCCACCGCGTCGGCGATGTCCTGCATGGACGTCGCGTGGTACCCCTTCTGCCGGAAGAGACGGAGCGCCGCGCGGGTGATCTGCTCTTCGCGGGCCGTGGGTCTCGGGTCGCGCGCCAGGGCGCCAGACCCGTCCCCGGCCGACTCCCCGGCCCACGGGCCGAGGCCTACGGCTCGGCGTCGGCCCGCCATGCGCGGATCGCTTCGAGGGCGTCCCGGTCGCCTCGCTTGATGCGGCGCGCGTTCAGGTGGCACACGTCGGCGGCCCGCCGCATGGCGCGCCCGGCCAGCCGCTGCCGCGCCGGCCACCGCTGGGCCTGCTGCGCCAGCAGCCGCGCAATGTGCAGGTGCGCCAGCATCTGGGTGATCCGCTCGGCCGAGAGCAGGACGTAGCTGAGCTCCTCCTCGCGGGGCCCCGCGCCGGCCAGGAGCGCCGTCGCGCGCCGCGGGCCCATCTGCCGCCCCAGGTCCAGCACGAGCCAGCGGATCGTGCTGGCGTACTCGCCGAGGGCCGCGCGGTACTGCTTGCCCAGCGGGCCGCCCGACGGCCCGCGCGCCAGCACGGGCCCGGCGCTGGCCGTGGTGAGCAGCGACTGCGGCCGCTTCAGGACGGCCTTCAGCAGGTCCTTGACCGTCATCAGCGCCTGGATCTGGCTGGTGCCCTCGTAGATCGGCAGGATCAGGCTATCGCGGAGGAACCGCTCCACCGCGTACTCCTTCACCACGCCGTAGCCGCCGAACACCTGCATGCCCAGCCGGGCGACGCGGATCGCCTCCTCGGCGCCGTAATACTTGACGAGCGGCGTTAGGTCGCGCAGGTAGCGTTCGAGGCGCCGGCGCCTCGCCTCCAGCGGCCGACGCTCCGGGTCGGCCTCAGGCCGCGCCTGGAGCTGCCGTGCGAGCGCCTGCTCCAGGTCGTAGGTGACGGCGGCCTCGACCCACAGGGCGCGCAGGCCGGCGACCGTCGTCTCCATGTCCAGCAGCATCTCGGCCACCAGTGGGTGCTCCCGAATCGGCTTGCCCATCTGCACCCGCTGCGCCGCGTACGCCTGGGCGGCCGCCAGCGACGCCTGCGCCACCCCGCACGCCTGGATGCCGACGGCTACGCGCGCCTCGTTCATGAAGCTCGTGATCTGGCGCCAGCCGTCGCCGGGATAGCCCAGGATCTCGGCGTAGCTCTCGTCGAAGGCAAGGGCACACGTCGGCGAGCCGGTGATACACACCTTTTCCTCCGCGCGCTCGATTTGGACGTTCTCCCGCCGGCCACCGTCGCCGTCGGGCACGCAGCGCGGGACGACGAACAGCGCCAGCCCATCCAGCCCTTTCGAGCCGGGCACGGCGCGCGCCAGGACGATCCCGACGTCGCCGTTGCCGCTGGAGATGAACTGCTTCCGCCCGGTGAGCCGCCAGCTCCCGTCGGAGTGGCGCCTAGCGCTCGTGGAGACGTTGCCCACGTCCGAGCCGGCCTCGGGCTCGGTCATCGCCACCCAGCCGATGATCTCGCCGCGGGCGAGCCGCGGCACCCACGCCTGCTTCTGGGCCTCGGTGCCGTAGCGGATGAGCATGGCCGCCGGGCTCGTGTAGAAGGCGTACTGCACCATGGTGGCCGAATCGGCGCGCGCGAGCATCTCGAAGAGCGCGGCGTGGACGGTGAACGGCATCCCTTCGCCGCCGTACTGGCGCGGCAGCCCCAGGCCCATCAGGCCCAGCTCAGCCAGGCCGGCCATGTTCGCCGCCATGGGCGGGGAGACCCTGACCTCGCCCGTGTGAGGCGTGCCAAGGCGATCCACCTCCGCCGCGCGCAGCGCGACCTCCTTGCCCACGTACTCGCCAGCCACGCTCAGGACATCGCGCCACGTGGCCGCGGTCTCCGCCGCGGATGCCGGGTCACCGGGCTCCGTGAAGAAGGGAACCAGGCGCTCCCAGTCGATCGCCTGCTCGTAGTAGAAGGTGAGGTCGTCGTTCGCGCTGTAGGAGTTCTCGGCGTTCATGTCTCGCTCCGCCCGCTGGGTGCGTAGAAGCGCTCGCCGGTGCGCGCCTTCTCGGCCAGCAGGGGTGCCGGCTGGTAGCGCGGGCCGTGCTGGGCCGTGAGCCGCTCCAGGCTCGCCTGCACGCTGGCCAGCCCGAGCGAATCCGCGTAGTGGAACGGCCCGCCACGGAACGGCGGGAACCCGAGTCCCAGGACCGCGCCCAGGTCGCCGTCGACGGGCGAGCGCAGCACGCCCTCTTCCAGGCAGCGCGCGGCTTCGTTCACGCACAGGAGGGCGAGCCGCTCCTGGATCTGCTGGGCGGTGAACGGTCGTTGCGGAGGGTGGCCCAGGAGCTCAGCCACCGCAGGGTTGGGACGCCGCCGGCCGCCGCGCGCGGCAAACGGCAGGCGCACCGGCAGCCGCTGTGCCTTCGGCCACAGGTAGAAGCCGCGGCCGCTGCGACGCCCGGTGGCGCCGGAGGCGACCAGCCGTGGCACCACGGCGCCGTGGGGGAGGCGGGCGCCGAACGCGGCCACGACCGTCTCGCCGGCGTGCTGCGCCACCTCGAGCCCCACCTCGTCGTACAGGACGAACGGCCCGACCGGGAAGCCGAAGGCCGTCCAGGCGCGGTCGACCGCCTCCATCTCGGCGCCCTCGGCCAGCAGCAGGGTCGCCTCGTTCATGACCACGCCGAGGACGCGCGTGGTGTAGAAGCCAGGCCCGTCGCGGACCACGATCACCGTCTTCCCCAGCCGGGTGCCCACGCTGGCCGCGGTGGCGACGGCCCAGTCCGCGGAGGACTCGGCGCGCACGATCTCCAGCAACGGCATGCGGTGGGCGGGGGAGAAGAAGTGCATGCCGACGACCCGCTCCGGGTGGCTGGCGGCCGCCGCGATCTCACGGATCGGGAGGGCGGAGGTGTTGGAGGCGATCACCGCGTCCGGGCGGAGCACGGCTTCCAGCTCCCGGATCACCGTCCGCTTCACCGACAGGTCCTCGAACACGGCTTCGATGGCCAGGTCGACCTGGCCGAAGCCGCTGTAGTCCGTGGTGCCGGAGACGCGCTGGAGGATCGCCGGCGCCTCGCGCCGCTCGAATCGACCCCGGACGGCGCCCGCGTCCACGAGCGTGCGGACGGCGGCCAGACCGCTGGCGACGGCCTCCGGCTTCACGTCGCGCAGGCGCACGGTCATGCCTGACGCCGCGGCCACCTCGGCGATGCCAGCGCCCATGAAGCCGGCGCCGATGACGCCGATGCGCTCGACCGCCTTCGGCTGCACGCTCCGGTCGGCCACGCCTGGGTCGCGCTTCTGCCGCTGCGTGGCCAGGAAGAGCCAGATGAGGTGGCGGGCGGTCTCGCTGGTCGCCAGCTCGCCGAACGCGGTGGCTTCGGCGTCCAGCCCGGCGGCCAGCCCGCGCTCCAGGCCCGCGCGGATGGCTTCCAGCGCCCTCAGCGGGGCGGGGTAGTGGCCGTGCGTGCGGGCCACCACCGCCTCGCGTGCCTGGCGGTACAGCAGCGCCCGGCCAGCCGGCGTCTGCTCGGCGAGGTCGACGGCCGCCTGGGCGCTGAGGCCGAACGTGAGGGGGCGCTGGCGCCCGCGCTTCGGCTGGAGCGCCCAGGCGCGGGCGGCCTGCTCGAGCACGCGCGGGTGGACGACGTCGTCCAGGAGCCCGGCCCGCCCGCCCCGGCGTGGGT
>CAYSYM010000021.1:0-62070 GCA_964435115.1 uncultured Chloroflexota bacterium
GGGAGGGATATCCGGATCCGGGACCTGCTTCACCGTCACGATGATGTTCAAGGGGTGCGCCTTTTCCGCCGTTGGAAATGGAGCCCGGGCGCGCCAGCCGGCGGCGGCGCGGTGGTGCCTGCATGGGACAGGCGCTCGTCTCAGTCCGCCGGCGCGTCCGATGCATCGGGCGCGGGCAGCGGGCGGACCGACGCCAGCAGCACCTCCGAGATGTCGCGCACCGGCAGCTCCTCGTACGCGCCCTTCGTACGGGTCGCGTCTTCCAGCATGATCACGCAGTACGGGCAGCCGGTGGCGATCCCGTCCGAGCCCGTCGCCTGGAGCTGCTCCAGCCGCAGGTGGTTGATCCGGCGCCCGCGCGTCTCCTCGACGAACACGCGCGCCCCGCCGGCGCCGCAGCACATCGCCCGCTCCCGGCTGGCGTGCTCCACCTCGCGCAGTTCCAGGCCTGGCACCACGTCCACGACGCTCCGCGGCTGGTCGTACAGGTCGTTGTAGCGGCCCAGGTAGCACGGGTCGTGGTAAGCCAGGCGCTGGTCCACCCGCTGGCGCGGTTGCAGCTTCCCAGCCGCCACGAGGCCGGCCAGGAACTGGCTGTGGTGGACCACCTCGTAGTGGCCGCCGAGCTGGGGGTACTCGTTGAGGAGCGTGTTGAAGCAGTGCGGGCAGGTGGCCACGATCCTCTTGATACCAAGCGTGTTCAGCGTCTCCACGTTCTGCCGGGCGAGGAGCTGGAAGAGGTATTCATTGCCCGCTCGGCGGGCCGGATCGCCCGTGCACGTCTCCTGCGCGCCGAGGATACCCACCTTCACAGCGGCGAGCTGGCACAGACTCGCGAACGCCCGCGCGATCGCCTGGTTGCGCTCGTCAAAGCTGCCGGCGCACCCGACCCAGTACAGGACGTCGATCTCGTCGACCGTCACGTCCTGTCCCACGACCGGGATCCCCAGGCCGCTGGCCCAGTCGCCACGGGTCGACGCCGGGAACCGCCACGGGTTGCCAGACGCCTCCAGGTTGTCGAAGAGCCGCTGCCAGTCCTGGCCGAACCGGTTCTCCACCAGCACCAGGTTGCGGCGCATGTCGACGATCTTCGGCACGTGCTCGATGTAGACCGGGCAGACCTGCACGCAGGCACGGCACGTCGTGCAGTCCCAGAGCACGTCGTCGATGATCGCGTCGCCCACCAGCCGTGGCTGACGCGTCGTGGAGGTGGCGTGGCTGACGCTCCCGTTCCCGTCCGCCGCCTGGCCGTTCACGGCGCCCAGCTCCGGCCCGTGCTCGAGCAGGTAGTCCTTGAGGTCCAGGATCAGCTTCTTCGGGCTCAGTGGCTTGCCGGTGCGACTCGCCGGACACTCCGCCTCGCAGCGGCCGCACTCGGTGCACGTGTACAAGTCGAGGAGGTGCTTCCAGGAGAGGTCGGTGATCTCGCCCACGCCGAGTCGCGGCGAATCCTGCTCGAACGCCTTCTCGATGTCGACGTAGCTAAGCTGGCCCTTCGGCCTGGCGGAGCGGAAGAAGACGTTGAACGGCGCGGTGATGATGTGCAGGTGCTTCGAGCGCGGCAGGTAGGTCAAGAAGGCGAGCACAGTGAGGTTGTGCGCCCACCACGAAACGATGTGCGCGCCGAGGAGGGAGCTACCCAGGCCGGCGAACAGGGGCGCCAGCGCCACGCTGATGTAGGCGAAGCGGTCGTTTCCTCGAGGCTCGTAGGCAATCAGGGTCGCCGAGGCGAGGAAGGCCGTCACCATCAGGATAGTGATGAGGCTGAGGATCACCAGCGCGTCGGCGTTGTAGGTGAGGCGATTGGGGTGGAGGAGCAGGCGCCGCAGGAACGCCAGGCCCAGGGCGACGAGCACCGCCGCCTGGAAGGTCTCCAGGGTGACCAGGAAGACCGGGTTCTGGTCCACGACCCAGGTCGGGGCTGATGGGATCACGCCGCCGACCCAGAACGTGGCGGTCATGACGGTGACGACGAGGAAGCCCCAGAAGATCAGCGCGTGCATGATGCCCGCGTACGGGTCGTTGAACATTCGCCCCTGCCCGAGCACGTCGCGCAGGAAGACGCGGACCCGGCCTCCCAGCTCATCCCAGCGCTCGTCGGGGCCGCCCAGGCGCATCAGCCGGTACAGCAGCGCCGTGCGCCGGGCAAAGATCACCCAGGCGACGACGAGGGCGAGTAGGAAGAGCAGGTTGCCCGGAATGACTCCGAAGTACGGGTCACGGGTTGCGAGCATGAACGGGCTTCTCAGAATACCAGAGCCACGCCCGTGGCGGTCGTGCTCGGTGCTCGACGAACCAGAACGCGGCGACGTCCTGGCCGGGATCAGCGCTCCTTCTCCCTAAGGACATTCAGCTGGCGGGAGTCGGTGGCCGCCGACGCCCCAGGGCCGCGCCACCGGGCGGGCCGGCTAGCTGCAGCCCGCCGGCCCGCCCGGATCTCAGAGGTCGCGGACGCGCCAGGGGTCGGCTGGCGGGGGTGGCTGCGCCGCGCGGCGAGGAGGTGGGTGCGGGCAGCAGGGAGCGGGGTGCTACGCGCTCAGGTTGCGCGGCCCGCGCTGGCCTGGGCCGGCGCCAGGAAGCGTTCGAAGAAGCCGGCCACCCGGTCGGCGTAGGCGCGCGGCTCGACGTCCGCGACCCGCGCGTGGCCGACTTCAGGCAGGACCCACTGCTCCTTCGGCTCGCCGGCCAGGTGCCAGAGGGCGTGCGACTCCTCGACCGGGATGAGCTCGTCCGCCTGGCCGTGGATAAGGAGCAGAGGTCGCGGCGCGATGCCTGCAACGACGTCGATCGGATCGAGCCGTGTCCGGTGCCGCATGCCGAGCCGCCAGCCAGCCACGAGCTCGACCGCCCAGGCGAGCACCGGCGCCAGGGCACGTGGGTAGCCGCGGGCGGCGATGGCGAACCGCACAGGGGTGCGCAGGCGCGCGAACGGACTGTCCGCGACCACGGCCGCCACCTCCCGGCACTCGGCTGCTGCCAGGATCACCGCCGCGGCTCCCATGGAGATGCCGAGCAGCCCGATCGGGATGGGCCCGGCCTGCTCACGCACCCAGTGGACGGCCCCGACGACGTCGAGCCGCTCGAGGTAGCCCACCGAGGTCCGGTCGCCCTCGCTGTCGCCGTGGCCGCGCAGGTCCAACAGCAGCACGCTGAACCGCGGGAAGAGCCCGGTTGCCAGCCACAGGCTGGTCATCTTGTTGCCCCCGTGTCCGTGGCAGACGACGACCGCAGCCGCGGCCTGCGGCGACTGGAACCACCAGCCGGAGAGGCGCACCCCGTCCGCCGCCGGCGGGCTGACAGGCTCCGGTTCAGGCAGGCCCCAGCGCTCAGCGGAATCGTCGAGCGCGCACCGCGCCGGCCGCGTGAGCTGCTCTGCCCCGTACAGCCCGGCGACGACGAGCGCGGCCAGCACCACGGCTGCCGCCAGGCCAGCGGCGACGATCCACGCCACGGGTCGATTCTAGGCGCTCCCGGACCGAACCGCCCGCAGGAACTCCTGAACGACCTGGATGGTGCGTGCCGGACGGCCCAGCAGGATCGTGTAGTGGTTGGCGCCTTCGATCTCAGCGCCGCGCGCGTCCGGGATCTGCCGCAGCATCTCCTGGAACCGCTCGGGAGGGAGGACGTGGTCGTCCTGGCCGAAGAAGCCGCTCGTGGCGCGCGCCACGAGCGTCGGGCAACGCACCGCCGCGTACAGCGCCGGGTAGTCCGGCGGCCCGTCCCAGTAAGCGCGGATCTCCTGCTCGACCGCGGAGCGCGCCGTGAGGGCGCGCACGCCACCGTCCGTGGGCTCGACGCTGGCGGCAAAGAACGCCTCCAGCTCTGGCGTCCACGGCTGGAGCCAGCGGGCCTGGCACAGCGGGCCCAGGTAGGCCTCGAGCGAGGGGTACACGGTGTCCAGACGCCGCACCAACGCCTCCACGCCGGCGCGGACCACCTCAGGGATGTCGGCTCCCCCGTCGATCAGCACCAGGGCGTCGACGCGCTCCGGGTACCAGGCGGCCACGATGAGTGCGATCACTGCCCCGAAGGAGTGCCCGACGAGAACCACGCGGTCGAAGCCGAGCTGATCCATGAGTGCCATGGTGTCCGCGACCTGGAGCTGGTACCCGTACCCGTGGCGCGGCTTCCCCGAGCGCCCTCGGCCGCGCGGGTCCACGGCGATCACGCGCCACTCCGGCTGCAGCGCCGAAGCCAGGCCGTCGAACGAGCGGCCGCTCGCGGTCTGGCCCGGCAGGCAAATGACGGGCCCGCCTGCGCCGGGCCAGTCCTGCAGGTGGAGGCGCAGCCCGCACAGGTCCACGTCCCGGTCCAGCCGCACGCTCCCGCCCAGCTCGGGCACGCCAGCCTGGAGCCTGGCCACGAGCGGCGCCACCGCGCCTACGCGCTGCGCGCCGAGGCCAGCACCTCGGCGCCGGCGCCGCGCATCTCCGCCAGGGCCCGCTCGCCGTCGCCCGGCTGGACGTCGACCGCGCGGACTCCATCCGCCACCACGGTCACGGCGAAGCCGGCCCGGAGCGCGTCGAGGACGCTCGCCCGGACGCAATAGTCCGTCGCCAGGCCCATCACGTAGAGGTGCCGGGTGTCGCTCTCGCGCAGCAGCTCTGCCAGCAGTCGTCCCCGCTCGTCGCGCGCCTGGAAGGCCGAGTAGGCGTCTTCGGTCTCGCCCATGCCTTTCGAAACGACCACGGCGCCGGCAGGCAGCCGCAGACGCGGGTGGAATTCTGCGCCCCGCGTCCCCGCCACGCAGTGGGGCGGCCACGCACCCCCTTGGTCGCGGAAGTGCGTCGTCTTCGGTGGATGCCAGTCGCGCGAGACGAACACGGGGCGGCCCGCGGCCGACGCCGCGCTCGCCCAGGCCGTGAGCACGGGCATTACCTGGTCCCCCTCTGCGACAGGGAGCGAGCCGCCGGGGCAGAAGTCGCTCTGCGGATCGACGAGGAGCACCGCGTCGTCTGCGCGGACCTGCGGGTCCATGGCTTCATTCACCCTCCCTGGCCCTCAGCACCTGAGGGCCTCGCGCTGCCCGCGTGAGAGGCGAAGCGCGTCTCTCTTGAAGCATGCCGGCAGGACGGGCCGGCGTCAACGACACCCACATCTCCCGCAGGGTGATTCGGTTCTCCCCACCCCCTGCCCCCTCCCCAGGGAGGGGGAGGAGTCTGTTCCCTCAGGGGGGCTGCGCCCCCCGGGCCCCCCGCTCGTTCCGCAGGCACCCCGGAGGATGGCGTGCCAGGCAACAGGTGGAGAACTGGAAGGCCCTACATCTCCCCGTGTCGGATCGGCCCGAGATCGGGGAGAGGGCGCGGCGTGTGCCATGATTAGTCAGTCGCGGGGCTTGCCTGCACAGCATGCTGCCCACGCGCAGGCCCCCTGAGCACTGTGTGAACGACCAGCGGCGTCCGACGGACTCGACCCCGGTGAGTGCGGCCCCGGGGCAGGAGTCGCCCCGGGCCCCAGAGCGCATCTCGCCCACCGAGCGCCTCATCCGCGAGCGGATACGTGGCATCCGGCCTGGCAACCAGGTGGTTCGGCTGCGCCGGCCGGAGTTCGAGGGCTTTGTGCGGCTTGGCCGCGGCCATCTCGAAGCCGGCCTCGAGATCGAGCGCCCACGGGGCCTGCTCGGGCTGGCCATGCGCGCGCTCGTCGGCAAGCCCATCCACAGCCAGCTCGAGCGCCACGAGCGGCTCTCGAAAGTCAAGGCCCTGGCCGTCTTCTCATCGGACGCGCTCTCGTCGGTGGCCTACGCGCCCGAGGCCGTGCTGCTCGTCCTCCTCGCGGCCGGAACCGGCGCCATCGAGTGGATGCTACCGATCTCCGTCGCCGTGGTCCTGCTCCTGGCCACGGTCGCCACCAGCTACCGCCAGACCATCCACACCTACCCGGGCGGCGGCGGAAGCTACATCGTGGCCCGCGCGAACCTGGGCGAGCTGCCCGGGCTCGTCGCCGCGGCGGCCCTGTCCGTCGGCTACATCCTGACCGTCTCGGTGTCGATCGCGTCGGGCGTCGACCAGCTCGTCTCGGCGGTCCAGGGGCTGGCGCCGTACCGGCTGTGGCTGGCGGTGGGAGCGATCGCCCTCGTCACCCTCGCCAACCTTCGTGGCATCCGCGAGTCGGGCACCATCTTCACCGTTCCCACCTACGTGTTCCTCCTGGCCATGTACGGCCTCATCGGCAGCGGGCTCTTCCTCCTGGCGCGCGGTGACCTCACCGTGCCGCCGGCGCAGCCGCCGACCGTCGAGCCTGCCCCCTTCGGCGTGTTCCTCCTGCTGCGGGCGTTCGCGGTCGGCTCGGCAGTCATGACTGGTACGGAGGCGATCTCGAACGGCGTGCCCGCCTTCAAGCCGCCGGAGGCGCGGAACGCCGCCCGAACGCTCGTCGTGATGGCGACCATCCTGGGCTCCATGTTCCTCGGCCTGACGTTCCTCATCGTCCGCGGTGGCATCGTTCCGGGCGAGGACGAGACGGTCATCTCGCTCCTCGGCCGAGCCGTGTTCGGGGAAGGGGCGCTCTACTACGTCGTCCTGGCGGCCACCGCCCTCATCCTCGTGCTGGCCGCCAACACCGCCTTTGCCGACTTCCCACGCCTGTCATCGCTGCTCGCTCGCGACGGGTACGCGCCGCGCCAGCTCGCCTTCCGTGGCGACCGGCTCGCGTTCTCCAACGGCATCCTCCTGCTCGGGCTCCTCGCGTCCGTGCTGGTGATCATGTTCGGCGGACGGATCGAGGCGCTGCTGCCGCTCTACGCTGTGAGCGTATTCCTCGCCTTCACCCTCAACCAGGCGGGCATGGTGCGGCACTGGTGGAAGGAGCGCGGGCCGGGTTGGCGCCTCAAGATGGCGGTCAACGGCGCCGGCGCCACGGCCACCGCCATCGTGACGCTGACCGCCACGACCACCAACTTCGTCGACTTCGCGAGCCCCATCATCCCGGGCGCGCCGTTCGGCTGGTGGGGCGCCTGGATCGTCGTCGTCGTCGTGCCGGCGCTGATGCAGCTCTTCCTGAAGGTGCGCGCCCATTACGAAGAGTCAGACCGCGCCCTCGCCCTGCCGCCCGCGCCCGAGCACGAGCGGGCGCTCAACCACATCGTGGTGGTGCCCGTCTCGCGGCTGAACCGTGCCACCGTGCGGGCCCTCCAGTACGCGTCCTCGCTCTCCCCGAGCGTTACCGCGGTCCACGTGGCGCTCGAGCCAGACAAGGCGGCGGGGCTCGAAGCCGCCTGGCCGGTCTGGGGCCACGGAGTCCCGCTGGTGATCGTGGAGTCGCCCTACCGCAGCCTGACGCGGCCGCTGCTCCGCTTCCTCGTGGAGCTCAAGCGGGTAGAGCAGGCCGACATGGTGACCGTCGTGCTGCCGGAGTTCGTGCCCGATTCCTGGTGGGAGCACACCCTGCACAACCAGTCGGCGCTCTTCCTCAAGGCCGCGCTCCTGTTCACGCCGGGCTTCGCCGTCACCAGCGTGCCCGTGCACGCCTGAGCGCGGTCAGTCTCGAGGCGGGCCGGCGACCGCGGTCACCATCCACTCGGGCCGCAGCCAGCGCCGCGCCGCCTCGCGCACTCCCTCCCGCGTCAGCGCGCGAATGATGTCCGGGTAGCGGTCCAGGTAGTCGAGACCCAGGTCGTACAGCTCGATCTCGCTCAGCACGGCCGCCGTGCCCTCGTTCGTCTCGAGCTGCCGCGGCAGGCTGCCCAGCAGGCTGCTCACCCCGTCCGTCTGCTCCTGCTCGGTCGGGCCGTCGGCGAGGAAGCGGTCGATCTCGGCCTGGATGCTCGCCAGCGCCTGCTCAAGGTTGCGCGGGTTGACGCCGGCGCGCACCACCCACGGCCCACGGCCGTACCCGCCATGTAGCTCCGAGTAGGCGTAGTAGGCCAGCCCCTGCTCGTCGCGCACCTTCTCGCCGAACCGTCCCATGAAGTACATGCGTCCCAGGACGTGATTGGCGAACGCGAGGGCGTAGTAGTCGGGCGCTTTCCGGTCCAGGGTAGGGGTGCCCACCACGAGGTCGGCCTGGGTCTTGCCGACGAGCGCGACGTCGCGCTTGCCCGCTGGCGGGGGGTCGCTGGCCGGCAGTGAGGATTCCACCGGCTGGACGTCGGCGCTCGGCCAGTTGCGCAGCACCTGCTCGCCCGTATCCCGGGCGAGCGCTGGTGCGACGTCTCCCACCACCACCAGTGTCGTCTGATTCGGGCCGTACCAGCGGGCGTGGAAGGCCTGCAGGTCGCTCCGCGCCAATCCCCGAACGCTCGTCGGCGTGCCGATGGTGAGCCGATGGTACGGGTGGGTAGCAGGGTAGGCCAGCTCTCGCCACGCCCGGTCCGCCACCGACCGCGTATCGTCCTCGACCTCGCGCAGGTCAGTCAGGACCTGCCCGCGGACCCGCTCCAGCTCCGCCTCGGGGAACGTCGGGCGGCGCAGCACCTCGGCCAGGAGCTCCATGGCGCGCCGGAAGTCAGCGCTGAGGCACTTGATCGACACTACGGCCAGCGCGTGGCCTATGTCGACCGAGAGCCCGGCGCCCATTCCGTCCAGCTCCTCGGCGAGCGCCTCCTTGGTGATGGACTCGGTGCCCTGGCGGAGCATGCGCCCCACGAAGCCAGCCAGCCCTGCGTCGTCCGGCCGCTCGCGGCTTGCGCCCGCACGCACCAGGGCCCGCACGACGACCGAGGGGTTGGCGGTGGCGTAGCTGTGTAGCAGCGCCGTGCCATTGGCGAGCGCCACCCGCTGCGCCTGGAGGGCCGTGGGGGCCGCCGCCATCACCCCGCCTCCTCTGCCGTTGGCACGAACCAGCCCACCGTGCGACTCCGCTCCACCAGGTAGCGTTGAGCTACCCGCTGGACTTCCGCGGGCGTAACGGCCTGGAGCTGGGCCGGGAAGGTCTCCCAGGCGCTGGCGTCCTTCGCCACCAGGTCCATGAACCCCAGGGCGAAGCCCTGGTTCGTCACGCCCTCGAGCGAGTAGACGACCTGCGCGCGGAGCTGGCGCTTGACTCGCTCCAGCTCGTTCTCCGGCACCCCCTCGCGCTGGATGCGTTCCAGCTCGGCCAGGATCGCCGCCTCCGCGCGCGCCGGTTCGACCTCGGGCCGCAAGGTGGCCTCGACGGAGAAGAGGTAGGGATCGAGCGTTAGCTCGAACCCGGCCGCCACGCTGCTCGCCAGCTCCCCGTCGACCAGCGCCCGGTAGAGTCGCGAAGACCGGCCGAGCCCACGCGCCCCGCCCCACGCGATGGGGCTCGACGCCCCGCTGAGGAGGCCGGCCAGCACCACCATGGGCGCCGCGTCCGGGCTACTCGCCTCGGGGGCCCGGTAGGCCACCAGGACGTAGTGGGTCGGCCCGGGCCGGCGCACCACCAGGCGCCGCTCGCCTGGCTGGGCCGGCTCGACGACGCGCAGCGTGGGCGGTGGTGGCCCTGCCGGCAGGTGGCCGAACTCGCGGTGCACCGTCTCCAGCAGCTCATCGGTGACGAAGCTGCCTACGACCACCAGCGTCGCGTTGTTCGTCATGTAGTAGCGGCGGTAGTGGGCGAAGAGGTCCTCGCGCGTCATTGCGCGCAGGTCGCTCTTCGGGCCGATCACGCCAAGGCGGTAGGGGTGTTCCCGGAAGGCCACCGCCTGCACCTCCTCGCGCAGCCAGAACTCGGGGAAGTTCTCGCTCCCCTCTCGCTCGGAGATCACCACGGTCCGCTCCGCTTCGGCCTCGTCGGGGTCGAACTGCGTGTCGTAGATACGGTCGGACTGGATGGTCAGCGCCAGGTCGACCTCCGAGGCGGGGAGCGTCTCGAAGTAGGCCGTGCAGTCGATCCAGGTAAAGGCGTTGAGCGCGCCTCCGCGCCGACTCACCTCGCGCGAGATCTCCCCCTTGCCGAACCGCTTCCCGCCCTTGAAGAGCATGTGCTCCACCCAGTGCGAGATGCCCGTGCTGCCCGGCTGCTCGTTGCGTCCGCCCACGCGGTACCACATCCAGACGCCCACCAGCGGGCGCTCGCGCACCTCGCGCGTGATCACCCGCAACCCGTTGTCGAGCGTCGTCTGTCGGAACGACGGTGCCTCCTGGCCGAGGGCACCGGCTCTCTCCGCCTCAACTGCCATGTCGCATATCGTAGCGATTCACCCTGGGCGGTCGGCGCCAGAGCGGGAGCTGTTCGACCCGGCTGGGTCCTCCAGATCGCGCAGCCAAGCCGGGGGCGCGCCGGCTCGGTTCGCGGTGGAGCCAGCCGCTTTCCCCGGGCCGGGGTGCGATCCCCGGCAGCCTGCGTGGAAGGATGGGGGACGGGCGGCGCCGAGGAGCCGCGTCCGCCCCCAGCGCTCGTGGTGGGCGCTTCAGCTCGCCCGCCGCTGGACCGGCGACTCCACCGGGTGCTCCTCGGCCGACGCCGGCAGCTCCAGCATACCCACGCCCGACGTCCGCGGGGCGACGGTAAGCTCGCCTGGGCGCAGGCTTTCCTGGGCCACGCGGCCCGTGCGGAGCACCATCAGCTCCCGGCTGCACGAGAACACCCGGTCCGGCTTGATGAGGTTCCTGCTCCCGAACCAGCGCCACCATCCCCGCGCCCCGAGGATGTACGACTCGATGCGCAGGGTGTCCTGGTCGAAGTGGGCGTCCGCGAGCTTGCCGATGGCGTCCCCGTCGTCGCCGATCACCTCCAGTCCCACCAGCGCGCCGGTATCGAGCCAGTCGTCCACCGGCGCGAGGGGGCCCGCCAGCGCCCCCTCGTAGCGCTCCCGCAGCATGACCGCGTGGCGCCCGACGCGCTGCACCTGGTGTCCGAGCACCCGCCCGCGCTCGCGTGGGTCTCGCGGCTCGAACTCCACGCCCGCGAGCTCGCCGTGGGCCGGGTCGATCAAGACGTCGACGGTCACGCCGATCTTCCGCGCCGCGAGCGGGTCGACGATCGGCAGGCCCAGGATCTCCTTCACGCGCATTGGCCCCTCCGCCTGAGTTCATCGGTCCCGCGCCGGCGGGCCTGGGGCAGCCGGCGCGGGAACCCACGTGTGTCCGCCCGCACGGGCCTCGGGCCGCTGCCCTGTGTCTGCAAGAACCGGTCCACCCGGGCGCCCTGCGTTGCGCCAGAGCGTACACCCTGCGCCTCGGGAACACGAAGCACCCAGCGGTCAGATCGCCAGCGCCACGCCGTCGCCGCGCGGGTCCGAGCCCGCCACGTAGCACCCGCGCTCCAGGTCCACCTGGATGAGCTGGGCCGTTCCCATCACGTCATCCAGGGCGCCTGTCCTCACCACGTGGTGGCCACGCGCTTCCAGACTGGCGGCGACGCCCGGGTCGAACCGCGTCTCCAGGACCACGGCGTCCGGGGCGAACCGGGTGGATGGCGCCCCATGCACCCAGCGGGGCGCTTCCACGGCCGCCTGTGGGTCCAGTCCGAAATCGAGCAGGCCCATCACGAGCTGCACCCCGGTCTGGGGCTGTCCGTCCGCGCCGCGGGTGCCGAAGGCGAGCCAGGGGCGGCCATCCCGCAGGGCGAAGCCGGGGATCAGCGTGTGCATCGGCCGCTTCCGGGGTGCGAGCGCGTTCGCGTGGCCGTCCACCAGCTTGAACGAGTAGCCCCGGTTCTGAAGGAGGACGCCCGTGCCCGGCACGAGGACGCCGGAGCCCCAGGCGTTGTACAGGCTCTGGATCAGGCTGACTACGTTGCCGTCGCGGTCCGCGGCGCACAGGTAGATCGTGTCGCCATCTGCCACGTGGCCGGGCGGCGGGCCAGGCGCGGCGCGCTCACCGACCAGGCGGGCGCGCTCCCGCGCGTACGCCGGCGCGAGCAGGGACCGCACGGGCACCGCCACCTGGGCGGGATCGCCCACGTACTGGTCGCGATCGGCGAACGCCAGCTTCTTCCGTTCGATCACCTGGTGCAGCAGCTCACCCGTCCCGAACCCCCAGCCAGCCACGTCGCAGGGCTCGAGCATGGTGAGCATCTCGAGGACGACGATGCCCTGGGTGTTCGGCGGCAGCTCGGCGATGGCCACTCCACGGTAGTCGACTCGCAGCGGCTCGACCCAGTCTGAACGGTGCGCGGCGAAGTCCTCCGGGCCGAGCAGGCTGCCGGCGGCGCGGAGAAAGGCGACGATCCTCTCCCCGAGCGCGCCCCGGTACAGCAGGTGCGGACCTTCTCGCGCCAGCCCGGCCAGGGTGCTGGCCAGCTCCGCCTGGACGAGGCGCTCGCCTGGCGCGGGCGCTGTACCGGTGGGCAGGAACACGTCCATCGCACCGCTGGCCCGGCCGAGCAGGTCAGCATTGTCTCGAATGGCGGCGCTCAGCCGCGCGGAGACGGCGAAGCCCTCGCGGGCGTGGCGGATCGCGTCGCGAAAGACTCGTTCAGCGGGCAGCCGTCCCCAGCGCTCGTGCAGGCTGAACCAGCCGTCGACGGCGCCCGGCACCGTCACGGCCAGTGGCCCGCGCTGTGGCACCCGGGCCAGACCCCGCTCCCGGTACGTGGCGAGGGTGGCCGCGGCGCCGCTGTGGCCGCTCCCGTTCAGCCCGTAGAGGCGGCCGTCGCCGGCGCTCCACACCTGGGCGAACAGGTCGCCCCCCACGCCGCACATGTGGGGCCAGACCACGGCGAGCACCAGGTTGGCGGCAATGGCCGCGTCGACCGCGCTGCCGCCGTCGCGGAGCGCCTCGGCACCCGCTAGAGACGCCAGGTAGTGCGGGGTGGCGACCACGCCACTCCCCGAGACGACGGGCGCGCGAAAGGTGGGCCCTATCGCCACTCCGCCTACCTGCGCCACCGACACCGATCTGCCCTCCTCTGGTTCCCTGCGCCGGGGCCTTTCGACCCGTTGGTGGAAGTG
Organism: uncultured Chloroflexota bacterium; assembly: GCA_964435115.1. Classification (GTDB taxonomy): domain Bacteria; phylum Chloroflexota; class UBA6077; order UBA6077; family CF-72; genus CAYSYM01. Next base: position 12,797 of record CAYSYM010000021.1, read on the forward strand.
TGGCACGGATCGGGCCCGCGGGCAGCGGCACCCACCCCGTCCCTCGCCCGGTCCCCTCCGGCCGGGGCCACTCGGTGCCCCCCACCTCCTCGGCAGAGCGGCTGTCCCAGCCTGGGCAGGGGGTCGAGAGGCCCTCTGCACCCCGGGGACGAGGCGCAGCCGCCGCGCGAATCGACCACCGACAGACGACGGACGGCCGTTAAGCTGCTGGAGCCTCTGTACGCGCACGGGGCTGGCGCTGTACGCTGGAGCCGTTCTCATCACGCGGCACGGGTATCCGGGCCGGTGCACTCCGCCGCATCCGGCGCGGCCGCGCGATGGGCCCCGTGGAGCCGGCCGCGCCCTCGGGCCGGAAGGAGCCGGGAGGAGGAGTTGAGTGCAGGAGAGAGAGAGAGAGAGAGATCTCCGGACTCCGAGTCTGACGGGCGGCACGGATGCAGGGCGTGACGGCGGAGGCTACGCCCACTCCTGAGCGCGCCGCCTCGATGGCCGGGTACGCGGATGGGCTCGCCGAGTACGCCCGCACCCGCAGCGAAGCGGCGCTGTACCGGGCGTCGCTGCTGAGCCAGGCCTTCGTCAAGCAGGGCCTGCGTCCCGAAGAGATCATTGCGCTCCACGGCGAGGCGTTCGACCGGGTGTGCGAAGGCTGCTCCGACCGCGAGAAGGTGCGCCTCTCGACGGACAGCCTGCAGTTCCTGCTGGAGGTGATGATCGCCTACGGCGTGCAGCACGCCGCGTACTCCGAGCTGAAGGCGCGCGAGGCCGAGCTGCGGGCGGCGGAAGCCGGGCGTGACGCGGAGGAGGCGCGCGAGGCCGACCGACGCAAGGCGGAGCTGCTGGCGGTGGTGGCGCACGAGTTGCGCACTCCCATTACCGCCGCGCTCGGCCATGTGCAGCTCGCCCGGCGCTCGCTCACGGAAGGGAACGTGGAGCGCCTGCCGCGGCTGCTGGATACGACCGAGGAGACGCTGCGCCGGCTCTCGCGGATGACGGCCGACCTGGTGGAGGCCAGCCGGGGTGGGAGCCCGGCCCTCCAGTTGGAGCCCCAGGAGCTGGTGGTGCTGGTGCGGCAGGCGTCGACCTGGGCGGCCGCGCTGGCGGAGGAGAAGGACATCACGCTGGCGCGCGCGGGCGACACCTGGAGCGCGCGGGTGCTCGGCGATGCGGACGCGCTGCTGACCGTCTTCGGCAACCTCCTCTCGAACGCCATCCGCTACACGCCCGCCGGAGGCCGGGTGGTCGTGCGGTACGGGACCGGCGGGGGCGGCGCCTGGGTCGAGGTGGCCGACACCGGGATCGGCATGTCGCCCGAGGTGCGGGAGCGGATCTTCGAGCGGTTCTTCCGCGCGCCGGAAGCGCGGCAGGTGGAGCAGCAGGGGCTGGGCCTGGGACTGTACCTGGTGCGGCAGCTCGTGACGGCGCACCGCGGGCGGGTGGAGGTGGCGAGCACCCCTGGCCAGGGGAGCACGTTCCGGGTGGTGCTCCCGCTGCTGGCCGCAGAGACACCCGAGGCGGAGGAGGACCCCCATGGGCGACGAACGTAGCCAGGCCGAGGTGCGGGCGGCGGTGGACCGCGGCGCTGCCACGCTGGTTCACGAGCGCTCGCTGGTGCAGCGCCAGGCCGAGCAGCTGGAGGAGCAGCGGCGGACGATCAGTGAGCTAACGACGCCCGTGCTCCAGGTGTGGGCGGGGGTCGTGGCGCTGCCGATCGTCGGCAGCGTGGATACCGCCCGCGCCCAGGACATGACCGAACAGCTGCTCGAGAAGATCGTCGAGACCGGTGCCGAGATCGTTCTCCTGGACATTACCGGGGTGCCGCTGGTGGACACGGCGGTTGCCCGCCACCTGCTCGAGACGGTATCGGCGGCCCGGCTGCTGGGCGCCGAGGTGCTGATCGTCGGCCTCTCCACACGCACGGCGATCACACTGGTGCACCTCGGCGTGGACCTGGCCGGCGTGACCACGCGCACGACCCTGGCCAAGGGCCTCGAGCTGGCGTTCGCCCGCCTGGGGTTGCGCGTCGTGCCCGACCACCCGTCGGCCAGCGGGGCCGGTGCCGACGGGCGCGAGCCGTAGGGCCTGCGTGGCACCGGTCCCGATCGTCCGTCTGGGCAGCATCCTGATCGCCGCGGTCCAGGAGGACCTGCGCGATGCCGACGCGCTGGCGCTGCAAGAGCGCCTGACGCAGCAGCTCGCCGAGACGGGCGCGGTGGGGGTGCTGCTGGACCTGTCCGTGGTGGGAACGGTGGACTCCTTCCTGGGCCGGCTGATCCATGACATCGCGCGCGTCACGCGGCTGCTCGGGGCGCAGACAGTGGTGGTGGGCCTGCAGCCGGCCGTGGCGGTGACCCTGGTGGAGCTGGGGCTGGAGCTGCGGGGTATGCGCACGGCGCTTACGCCCGAGAAGGGGCTGGCGCTGCTGCACCGCCTCGCGGCGCGCGAACAGCGTGCGGGCCATGCCAGTGCTCGGTGAGCTGCGGCTCCCGATCCGTGGCGAGGACGACATTGTGCTCGCTCGGCAGCGGGCGCGCGAGGTGGCCCGGGGCCTCGGCTTCGGGGTCGTGGACCAGAGCCGCGTCGCCACCGCCGTCTCAGAGCTGGCGCGCAACGTGGTGCGCTACGCCACGGACGGCTGTGGCGACGCGCGCATCCGCACCCTGCCACCCGCGGGCGAGCGGCCGGGATGGGGGATCGAGGTAGTGGTGGCCGACAATGGGCCGGGCATCGCCGACGTGGCGAAGACGCTGCGCGAGGGCTCCTCGTCCGGGCGGGGGATGGGCCTAGGCCTGCCGGGGACCAGGCGGCTGATGGACGAGATGCGCCTGGATAGCGCGCCGGGCCGCGGCACCACCGTGACGATCCGCAAGTGGCGCCGCTGAGCCAAGCCGAGCCAGTGGTTCGCCTCCCGGTGCGCGCGCAGGCGGACGTGGAGCGGGCGCGGCGGGAGGCGCGCGGGCTGGCACGGACGCTGCGGTTCGGCGAGGAGGATCGTGAAAGGATCGCGCTCGCCACCGCCGAGCTGGCGACGAACCTGGTGCGCTACGCGCGTGAGGGTGAGCTGGTGCTGGCGGCGATCGAAGACGGTGCGGGCGGCTGGGGGATTCAGGTCGAGAGCCGCGATGCCGGGCCAGGCATCCCGGACGTGCAGCGGGTGCTGGAGGATGGCTTCAGCTCCGGCGGCGGGCTCGGCGGCGGGCTGCCAGGTGTGCGGCGGCTGATGCACGAGTTCTCGATCACGTCCGACCGGCACGGGACCCACGTGGTGGGCCGCAGGTGGCTGCCGAGACGGTGATCGTCGCCGCCGCCACGCGGCCGTACCCGGGCGAGACGGCCAACGGCGACGCCTGGCAGGTGGATTGGCACGCGGGTGCCTGTCGGGTGGCGGTGGTCGACGGCCTGGGACACGGGCCGGAAGCGTCCGCCGCCGCCAGCGCCGCACGGACGGCCCTGGCCGGGCAGCCGGAGCTGGGCCCCGCGGTCGCGCTCCGCGCTTGCCACCAGGCACTGCGCGGCACGCGAGGTGCAGCGATGTGGGTGGGCACGGTGGACGTCGCGGCGCGCCGGCTGGCGTACGCTGGCGTGGGCAACGTGGACGCGCGGCTGTGGCAGGGCGGGCGCCAGCAGCGCCTCGGCGCGCAGCGTGGGATCGTAGGGGCGACCCTGCCCCTCGTCCGGGTCTTCGAGTGTGGCCTGGAGGAGGGGTGGCTCCTGCTGGTCTGTACCGACGGCGTGCGCGCGCACGCCGTCCCGGACACGGGGCCGGAGGCGCCCTGCCGCGACCTCCAGGCGCTCGTAGATGGGCTGCTGCTGGCGTGGGGTCAATCGACGGATGACGCGCTGGTGCTGGCTGCTCGCGCTGCCGAGGCCCAGCGCGCGGCTGGCCCGGCCGCGGCGCCGGCCGCCTCTCCAACGCCTCCCGAAGCAGGCGCGACGCGCTGAGCCGCCGCGAGCTGCCGGCCCGCCCGGTGGCCTCGGCGCGTGCCGCGCGCGGTGGCGCGGTGGGGGACGCGCTCGCGGCCGGGGTGCGCCACTCGCTACGATTCGGCTGTCCCACATGCCGGCTTCAGGACTGATTCGCCGCTTCCCCACGGCTGCCGCTGCCCGCGAGGCGCTGCTGGCTGGGCGGGGCCTGGTGAGCATGGACCCAGCGGCCCTGCCCAGCGCCGTGCGCGCCGGGATCCGCGCCACCTTCGGCGAGGAGCTCGGACCGGAGGAGGTGGTGCGCCGCGTGGTCGACGACGTGCGCGCTCGGGGCGACGAGGCCGTGCGCCACTACACGCGCGCCTTCGACCAGGTGGAAGTGGCCGACCCGCGCGTACCCGAGGCAGCCATCGAGGCGGCAATCGACCGGGTGGGCCACGCGGTGATGGACGCGCTCCACGCCGCGGCGGCGCGCATCCGCGCGTTCCACGAGCACGCGAAACGGCGCTCCTGGATCGAGCACACCTCGGCCGGCGGCGCCCTGGGCCAGCTCATCCGACCGCTTGACCGGGTGGCCGTCTACGCGCCGGGCGGGCGCGCACCGTACCCCAGCAGTGTGCTCATGGCCGCTATCCCCGCGCGCGTGGCGGGCGTGTCGGAGGTCGTGCTCGCTTCGCCGCCGGGTGGTCCGAACGGCGAGGTAGCGGACGTGCTGCTGGCGGCCGCGCGCGTGGCAGGCGTCGACGCCGTCTATCGCATGGGCGGGGCGCAGGCGATCGCGGCGCTCGCCTACGGCACGCAGCGCGTCCCGCGGGTCGACAAGATCGTCGGGCCGGGCAACGTGTTCGTCGTGCTCGCCAAGCGGCTGGTCTTCGGCGCGGTCGGCATCGAGGCGCTCCCCGGCCCGACCGAGTCGCTGATCGTGGCGGACGATTCGGCCAACCCGGCCTGGGTGGCCGCGGACCTGCTGGCTCAGGCCGAGCACGATCCACTCGCCTCGTCGATCCTCATCACGCCCGACCACGCCCTGGCCGAGGCCGTCGACCGGGCGCTGGCCGAGCAGATGCGTCCGCTGCCGCGCCGGGCGATCGTGGAGGAATCGCTGGGCGCACGCGGCGGGATCGTCGAGACTGTGGACCTGGACGAGGCGATCCACCTCGCCAACGCCTTCGCCGGCGAGCACCTCTGCCTCTCCGTGCACGATCCGTGGACCTGGCTCGGGCGCGTCCGCCACGCTGGCGGGGTGTTCCTGGGTGAGTGGAACGCCGAGGCGATTGGCGACTACACGGCCGGCCCCAGCCACATCATGCCCACCGGTGGGACGGCCCGCTTCTCCTCGCCCGTCAACGTGGACGACTTCGTGAAGGTCATCTCGGTCTTCGCGCTCAGCCACGCCGACCTGCGCGCGGCCGGCCCGCCAGCGGTCACCCTGGCGCGGGCGGAAGGGCTCGAGGCGCACGCGCGCGCGGTCGAGTGCCGCCTGCAGGCGCTCCGGCCGCTGCAGTGACCGCGCCGGCCTTCGCGCTCCGGGCCACCCTGCCGCGCTTCCTCGCCGTCGTCGGCTACGCAGTGGGGATGGCCTACGTGGAATCGGCGTCCGTCCTGTACCTGCGCACGATCTACGGGGGCGTCGACCCCGTCGGCCCGCGCAGCACGCCGTTCGACCCCCTCCCCGACTTCCTGTGGGTCGAGGTTGGGCGCGAAGCGGCCACCCTGGTCATGCTGGGCGCCGTCGGCTGGCTGGCGGGACGCGGCTGGGCAGGCCGGAGCGGGGGCTTCCTGGTCGCCTTCGGCGTGTGGGACATCTTCTACTACGTGTTCCTGTGGGTGTTCGCCGGCTGGCCGCCCAGCCTGCTGGCGCTAGACGTGCTCTTCCTGATCCCGCTCCCCTGGTGGGGCCCGGTCATCGCCCCGGTGCTCGTCGCCCTGGCGATGGTCATAGGCGGCGGACTGGCGATGGCGCGCGAGGCCGGCGATGGCCTGCCGCCGCCTGACACGCTCGCCTGGGCGCTCCTGGCCGCTGGCGCGCTCCTGGTGCTCGCGTCGTTCCTGGCGAATGCCCTGCTGGCGCTACCGGGCAGCCTGGAAGAGGCGGTGGCTGTGCGCGGCGGCGTCTTCCCGTGGGCCGTCTACCTCCTGGGGCTGGCGGCGGGCGTGGCGGGCGCCGCTCGGGCCCTCACCCGCCCGTCAGGCGCGGATCGGCGGCTCAACGCTCCTGTACCGTAAGCAGGTGCCCGACTCCGCAGCGGACCGCTCAGTCGCCTCGGTCGTCGAGACCGGCCCACCAGCGGGCGGTGGCAGCGGCCGCCTCCAGGAGGTGGCAGGTCTCTTCCTGAAGCTCGGCGTGATCGGCTTTGGCGGCCCCGCCGCCCACATCGCGCTGATGCGTGACGAGGTGGTGCGACGGCGCCGCTGGCTGGACGACGCGGCCTTCCTGGACCTGCTGGGCGCGACCAACCTGATCCCCGGCCCCAACTCCACCGAGATGGCCATCCACCTCGGCTTCGTCCGCGCCGGCTGGCGGGGGCTGGTCCTCGCCGGAAGCCTGTTCATCCTGCCGGCCATGCTGATCGTCCTCGGGCTGGCCTGGGTGTACGTGCAGTTCGGCACCCTGCCGGCGGCCGTCTCATTCCTGTACGGCGTCAAGCCGGTCATCGTGGCGATCGTCCTCAACGCCGTCTGGAGCCTGGCCAGGACCGCCGTGAAAGACGCGCTGACCGGCATCGTCGGCGTCGGCGTGCTGGCGCTGTCACTGGCCGGCGCGAACGAGCTGGCGCTGCTCTTCGTCGCGGGCGCGCTGGTGGGTGTCGCTCGCACCGCGGCCGTCCGGCCCACTCGCGGCCTCATGCTCCTGGCGGCCGGGCCAGCAGCGTGGCCGGCCGCGGCGGGGCTGGCTGCCGCTGCTCCCGCAGCCTTCAGTGTCGTCCAGATGGGGCTGATCTTCCTGAAGATCGGGGCGGTCCTGTACGGCAGCGGGTACGTCTTGCTGGCGTTCCTGCGCGCCGACTTCGTCGAGCGGCTGGGCTGGCTCTCAGACCAGCAGCTGCTGGACGCGATCGCCATCGGCCAGGTCACGCCCGGGCCGGTGCTGACCACCGCCACGTTCATCGGCTTCCTCCTCGGCGGGCTGCCCGGTGGAGTGCTGGCGACCGTGGCTATCTTCCTCCCGTCGTTCGTCTTCGTCGCCGCCACCAACCCGCTCATCCCCAGGCTCAGGCAGTCGCGCTGGGCGAGCGCGGGACTGGACGGCGTCAATGTGGCGTCGCTCGGGCTGATGGCCGCGGTCACGCTCATGCTGGCACGGGCGGCGGTGGTGGACCTCGCCACGGGCACGCTGGCGGCGGCCGCGTGGGTGGGCCTGGTCCGGTTCCGGCTGACCGCCGCCTGGCTGATTGGCGCCGGCGGTGCTCTCGGGCTGGGCTATCGCCTGCTGGCCGGGGCGTGATTGTGGAGGCAGCGGCCCGCGCGCGCCCGCCGCGCCCGGGCGGCGCCACGCGAAATCCTCGTCCAGCCCTGGCGCGTGCGCTAGGCTCCTCGGTGAAGGGCGGGGCGGAGCGCAATGGAACCACCCGTGGTGGTCAGGAACACCCTGGGGCGGAGGCTGACGCTCGTCGAGCCGCCTTCGGGCCGGCCGGTGCGCCTCTACACCTGCGGCCCCACCGTCTACCGGCCCGTCCACCTGGGCAACCTCCGCTCGTACCTCCTGGCAGACTGGCTGCGCCGCCTGCTGCTGGCCAGAGGCGTGGCGGTGAAGCATGTCAAGAACATCACCGACGTCGGCCACATGCGCCAGGAGCTGCTCGACCGTGGCGAGGACAAGGTGGTGGCCGAGGCGCTGCGGGCGGGGCTGAAGCCCCATGAGATCGCCCGGCACTATACGCAGGACTTCCTGCGTGACGAGCAGCGTCTCAACATCCTCCCCGCCGACGTGTTCCCCCGGGCCACCGACCACGTGGCGCGGATGATCCGGATCGCGCAGGCGCTGGTGGAGCGCGGCTACGCCTACGAGCGCGGCGGCAACGTCTACTTCCACGTCGCGCGCTTCGCGGGCTACGGCGAACTGGGCGGTGCGACCTCGCGGGAAGGGCTCCGCCAGGAGGCGCGTGGCGAGGCCGACCCGCTGAAGGAGGACCCGCGCGACTTCGCGCTGTGGAAGGCAGCCGAGCCCGGCCGCACCGAGCTGGTGTGGCCGAGCCCCTGGGGCACGGGCTTTCCGGGCTGGCACATCGAGTGCACGGCCATGGCCACCGAGCACCTCGGCGCCCAAGTTGACCTGCACACCGGCGGCGTGGACAACATCTTTCCCCACCACGAGGACGAGCGCGCCCAGAGCGAGGCGTTCACCGGCGTGGCGCCGTTCGCGCGCGCCTGGGTGCACGGCCAGCACCTGCTGGCGGACGGCGTGAAGATGGCCAAGTCCACCGGCAACGCCTACACGCTCGACGACCTGCTGGCGCTCGGGTACGAGCCGCTGGCGTTCCGCTACCTCTGCCTGACTGCCCACTACCGCGCCCGGCTGAGCTTCACCTTCACCAGCCTGCGGGCCGCGCAGGCAGGACTGCGGCGGCTGCGCGCGCACGTGGCGCGCTGGGGAGCACCTACGGCAGGTCCGCTGAGCGAACGGGCCGAGGAGTGCCAGCGGGCGTTCTGGTCGGCGGCGGCCGCCGACCTTGCCGTACCGCGCTGCCTGGCGCTCACCTGGTCGCTGGCGCGCGGCCCGTACGCCACGGTCGCCGAGCCCGAGAAGGCGGCCCTCGCCCACGACTTCGACCGGTTGCTGGGCCTGGACCTCGGCGTGCCGCCGGCCAGGCGGCCGCCGGACCGGCTGCGGGGCGCGCTCTCCTCGCCGCGCGCGGTGCCCTCGTGGGTCGGACACCGGAGCACGGCCGAGCTGTCGGTCAACCTGCTCGTCCAGCCGGGCGAGGACCTGGCGAGCGTCGAGCGGGCCGTGGGCAGCGCGCTGGCCCACGCGAACGGGCGCTCGCTGCAGGTGGTGGTGGTCGACTCCACCGGCTCGCCCGATGCCCACGCCAGGCTGGTTGCCCTGGCCAGCCGGGACGCTCGCGTCTCGCTCGTCTGGCTGGACCACGACGCCGGGGCTGCTGGCGGGCGGAACGCCGGCCTGCGTGCCAGCCGCGGCGAGGTGGTGGCGCTGCTGGACGCGAGCGTCGAGCTGGTGGGCGACGCCTTTGGCCCGATCCAGGAGGCGCTGCGCGAACCCGGCGTGGGCGCAGCCGGCGCCTTCGGTCTCGTGACCGACGACATGCGCCACTACCATGAGCTGGCCGCGGACGGTAGCCATCCTCGCGAGGTCGACGCGCTCCAGGGCTACGTGCTGGCCTTCCGCCGCGCGGACCTGGCGCGCATTGGCTGGCTGGACGAGCACTACCGCTTCTACCGCAACCTCGACCTGGACCTCAGCTACCGCATCCGTGACTGCGTCGGCCGGCTGCTGAGCCTGCCGGGCCTCCCGCTCGTCCGCCACTCGCACGCCATCTGGGAGTCGCTGGGCGCCGCGGACCGCGAGGAGCGCAGCCGCCGTAACTTCGCACGGTTTCTGAATCGCTGGGACCACCGCCGCGACCTGCTGCGCCCGGCGGCAGCCGAGGAGGTGGCCGCCCTTACCCGGGCGCCGGCGGCGTCACACGCCTGACCGCGCGGCCCCCTCTCGGGCCCGGGTGCGTTAGGCGACGGTGACCGGCACCTTGCCCCGGCCGATGCCCATCGGTTCGCCGACCGGCCGGGGCATCTCGCCGCCATTCGGGGCGACCCGGCCCGCGCTCGCCAGCAGTTGCTCGTCGCGCTGCCGGTCCTCACTCGCGCCCAGGTCGCGCAGCGACTGGAGCAGCTCGTCCAGCTTGGGCACCTCGACGTACGGCTCGAGGCTGCTGCGCGCGAGCTTGGCGCTGAAGACCTCCTTCAGGTGGAAGACAGCGGCCGGGTTGTTGATGTCCACCTCGATCCGGATCGGCCGCGCTGTCCCCCGCGTGACACGTACCGCCTCCACAGCCGCGGCGGAGATGGAGTGAATGTCGATCTTCCCGGCCTCGATCGCTCGGCGCGAACGACCCTTCGTCATGTCGAGCGCGTCGGCCACCTTGACCACGCCGGCCTCGATCGTCAGCGTGCGCTCGTTCACGTGGTGGGCAAGGACCGCGTGGGCGGCCTCTGAGATAACCACGGTGAGCTGCGGCTCCTGGTAGATCGGCGGCAGCCGGCGCCGCAGCCAGTCCAGGGTGATGGGGACGCTCAGCAGCTCGTGCCGGTCGCGGTGGATCGCCATGCCCGTGTCGTGGAACGCGATCGCCAGCAGGACGACTGCCAGCGCGTCGTCCACGCTCATCCCGTGGTCGACCACGCAGTTCGGCTTGATCCCCGCCTCGATCAGCAGCTCGAGCAGGTGCTTCGCATGGTGCATGGCCGTCCGCACGTGGATCGGGCCGTGGTCGTTGACGGCCGCGCGCCGGGACGTGCGATTGGCGCAGTACCAGAGGGTCTGCAGCTCCAGGTCGCCGTTCATCAGCTCCACCACCTGGGCGGTCCTGGACCCGGGTGGAGCTTCGATGCCAAGTCGGATCATGGGTGTCTGCCCGCGGGCCGTGTGGGCAGAGCAGTGTAGCGAACGCCAGCACCGTGCCTGCGCCGTGGCCGCCACGCGACCCGGCTGCGAAGCCTGTGGGTTGGCTGGTTCGTGGCCATTCCGGGGCGTGCCCGAGCCTGGCGGCGCGGCACCGGCGGCCAGGACCGCCGGACCCGTCACTCAGCCAGGAGCAGACTGAGCACCGGTCCACCCAGGAGCCGCTGCTGGCTCTCCTCTGAAACGCGGTAGCCCACGACCGCCGGCCAGGCGCGCACGCCGGCCTGCTCGAGGAGGCCGGCCCGCCGGCTGGCCCGCTCGATGTCCCTGAGGCCGATGGTCCAGGAGGCCTCGACGGCCAGGTAGCCCTCCTCGCCGTCGCGCCGACCGCGCACCAGGAGGTCGATGAGCGCCAGGTCCTGCGCCTCTGCGCGCTCCAGCCGGCCCTGAGCCACGAGCCGGTCGACCAGCGCTTCGACCTCGTCGGAGCCGAGCAGGCGGGGCTGGTCGACCAGCGGCCGCAGGAGCCTCGGGGTGGTGGTCAGCAGGCCCGTCAGCTGGCCGTCCTTGAGCCCCTGGAAGTCGAGCGCGTTCCGCCGCTCGTGCTCGTCGAACCGGCCGATGAGGGCGAGTAGCCGCTCCTCGGTACTGACCTGAGCCTGGGTGAGTCGTTCGAGGGCGGCCTCGATGCGGTCCAGCCGTCCGTCGGTCCACGTCTGGGCTTCCACGAGCGCGTCCACCCGCCCCGTGAGCGCCGCGAGCTGCCCCTCAGTCCGTGCCTGGGCTTCGGCGAGCTCGGCCACGCGCGCCTCGGTCCGCTGCTGGGCTTCGGCGAGCGCGTCCACCCGCCCCGTGAGCGCCGCGAGCTGCCTCTCAGTCCGTGCCTGGGCTTCGGCGAGCTCGGCCACGCGCGCCTCAGTCCGCTGCTGGGCTTCGGCGAGCGCGGCCACGCGCGCCTCAGTCCGCTGCTGGGCTTCGGCGAGCGCGGCCACCCGCCCCGTGAGCGCCGCGAGCTGCCCCTCGGTTCGCTGCTGGGCTTCGGCGAGTCGCCGCGCGAGCGTCGGCAGCTCCAGCAGCTCGTCAGACAGCACCAGCCGCCGCAGCTCCGCCCGCCAGTGCGGGTGCTGCTCAAGCAGACCTACGAGGTCATGGAAGTCCTCGACGGCGAATGGCATGCGCTGCTCCCGAGCGGAAGTATAGAGCCACCGCCCCAGAGCCCTCCGAGGGACGCGCCGCGCCAGGCTGGCCGGTCGGCGCGGCGGACGGCGCTCGCGGCCGGAGTCACGATTGTGTCACCGCGCTACGCAGCGCGGTGGCGCCGCCTCTAGACTGCACCGACTGTGCCGAGCCGAGCTGGCCGAACCGCGGCGCGCCGCAACCGGGGCACCTCGCGGGCCGGCGTCATCCACGCCCCACGCCCTGGCGCACGGCGCCCTGCGGCCCGGCCGGGCCGGGCGACGCCACCACGCCGGCGAACAGCTCGGCACCCGGCACTCGCGCTGCTGCGCCGGTGGGACGGCCTGGAGCCGCCGGGCGGCTGGGCGGTCTTTGCGTTCGGGGTTGCCGCGCTGGCTGGAGCGACCGGTGTCTTGCTGCCGGCCAGCGCCCTCGGCCTGCGCCTGCGCGACGCCCTGGGGGCCGGGGCGCTCCTGGGCGCGGCCTGGCCGGCCTGGCTGGCGTGGGAGCTGGGGCGCCGGCAGCGGCTCCGGCGGGGGAAGACCACCGCGCTCGCCGTCCTGAGCGCCGCGGTCCTGGCGCTACTCTCGCTCCGCGAGCCCGCGGCGGGCGGCGCCGTCGGGCGGGGGCTGGTCGAAGCCCTGGACGGCGGCTTCGGGCGCGCCGGCGGCCTCGCCCTGCTGCTGGCTGGCATGGCTGCCAGTGTCGTCGCCGTGGCCGGTGGCGAGCGCCTGCTGCGGGCGCTCGCCCTGCTGGGGGTCGTCGCCCGGCGGCTTGCCGCCCCGCGCGACCGGCCCTCCCTCCTGCGCACCCTGGCGGGTCCCGCCGACAAGTCGCCGCACACGCCCCTCCAACCGGGCTCGGCGCCCGGCGACATCGTCATCCTGGGACCCCACGGAGCCGCGGCCGGGGGCGCGCCGGCCAGGCCCGCGGTCGCCCCCCGGGCGCCGGCTACCGCGCGCGCGCCGCGCTCGATCGCGCCCGAGCAGGCAACCTGGAGCCGTCCCGATCCAAAGGTGCTCCAGGGTTCCAGCGATGGGGGTGTCTTCTCGCCAGCCGACCTCCGTGCTCGGGCGCGCATCATCGAGGAGACGCTGGCCAGCTTCAACGTGCAGGCACGCGTGGTCGAGGTGCAACAAGGGCCGGCTATTACCCAGTTCGGCCTGGACCCGGCGCCCGGCGTCGCCGTCACGCGGATCGTCAGCCGCCAGAGCGACCTGGCCCTGCGGCTCGGCGCACCCAGCCTGCGCGTCCTCGCGCCTGTGCCCGGCCGACCGCTGGTCGGGATCGAAGTGCCGAACACGTCGGTTGCGACCGTGAAGCTCGGCGACCTGCTCGGAGCGCCCCCGTTCACCAGGGCGCGGCTGCCGTTCGGTATCGGCATGGACGTCTCGGGCAAGCCGGTGGTGGCCGACCTGGCCCGGATGCCGCACCTGCTGATCGCCGGCGCCACCGGCTCCGGCAAGAGCGTCTGCATCAACAGCGTGATCGCCTCGCTCCTCATCTCGCGCTCGCCCGACGAAGTGCAGCTCGTCCTCGTCGACCCCAAGCAGGTCGAGATGAGCCAGTACAAGGGGCTGCCCCACCTCCGCCTGCCGGTCGTCACCGACATGGACAAGGTGGTGGCGACTCTGCGCTGGACCGTGCTCGAGATGGAGCGGCGCTACACCCGCTTCTCGGAGGTCGGCGCGCGCAACATCGTCGCCTTCAACGAGCGTCTCCCCGGCGAGCGGCTGAGCTACCTGGTGGTGGTGGTCGACGAGCTGGCCGACATGATGATGACGGCCGCCGAGGACGTGGAGCGGCTCATCTGCCGCCTGGCGCAGCTCGGGCGGGCGGCCGGCGTGCACCTCGTGGTTGCTACCCAGCGGCCGAGCGTGGACGTGCTGACCGGGCTCATCAAGGCGAACCTGCCGACCCGCATCGCCTTCGCCGTCTCCTCTCAGACCGACTCGCGCGTCATCCTCGACCACGCCGGCGCGGAGCGGCTGCTCGGCCGGGGCGACGCGCTCTACCAGGCGGGCGACGAGATGAACCCGCGCCGGGTGCAAGGCGCCCTCGTCTCGGACGAAGAGATCGAGGCGCTGTGCAACCACTGGCGCGTGCAGGCCCTGCCTCGCCACAGCGAGGAGGACGAGGAGCTGCTGGAGCAGCTCGCCCGGCAGCAGGACCCGGAGGAGAAGCTGCTGGCCCAGGCGCGCGACCTGCTGCGCGAGCGGCGGGGCAGCGTCAGCGTCAGCTTCCTCCAGCGGCGGCTGCACGTGGGCTACCAGAAAGCGGCCCGCATCCACCAGACCCTGCTGGCCGACGAGGCGGCCGCCCACGCGCTCCCCCCACCGGAGACAGGCGGCTAGACACCTCCGGCGACCCGACGCCACCCGCCCGGGGTGTGCCTCGGCCGTGCGCCGGCCGGCACCGCGCGAGCGCGCCGCGAATCGTTGCGCACGCTATTCTTGCGTGCTAGCGTAAATGGGCAAGCACCAGACGGTGGCGGGCCGGGGCTTGACCCGGCGGCACGTCCAGGGAGCGCGCGGCAACCAGGAGAGGCAGCGCGGGTCGCACCGCGAGGAGGGCGAATGGGTTTTCTGGAGGGCTTCTTACACGGACAGGCCGCGGCGCCGGCCGCGACGGCCCAGGACGTGGACGTCGTCGAGGCACGGCGCAGGCAGGGTGCGAGTGCCGTGCTGATCGACGTCCGCGAGCCGGACGAGTGGCAGGCAGGTCACGCCCCGGGCGCTCGGCTGATCCCGCTCGGGACGCTCTCGCTCCGGCTGGACGAGGTTCCCCGCGATCGCGAGGTTCTGCTGATCTGCCGCAGCGGCAACCGTTCCGGGGTGGCGCAGCAGATGCTCCTGCGCCAGGGCTACGCCAGTGTCTTCAACGTCGCCGGCGGCATGCTCGCCTGGACACGGGCGGGCCTGCCGGTCGAGCAGTAGCCGCCGCGGCAACGCAGGTCGCCATGCACACAAGCGGTACACGTATGCAGGTTGACATCCTCTACGAACGGCGGGCGCGTCTCTGCCAGGTCCTGGCCGATCCCAAGCGCTTCCGCATCATCGACCAGCTTCGGGGTGGTGAGCGGTCAGTCGGCGAGCTGGCCGAGGCGCTCGGTATCTCGTATCCCAACGTCTCCCAGCACCTCAACGTCATGCGCGACGCGGGCATCGTGACGACCCGGCGCGAGGGCACGATGATCTTCTACCGCCTCGCCTACCCGCGCATCCTGGACGCCTGCGACATCATCCACGAGGTGCTGCTGGCTCAACTGGGAGACGCGGGAGCGCTCGTCGCCCTCTAACCGCGCCGCGCTGGCTGCTTTCCCGTGGCTACACCGGTGAACCAGCGTCTTGCCCAGGACCGGCGCGGCTGCGGTCGTCGGGCGTGGCGGGTACGCGCGACGGATCGCTTGCGCCCCCAAGCGCTGCGCCCGCGCCGTCTGCCAGACAGCCGCACACAACGTCCTCAGGGAGGGGTAGATGTACTTCGAACAGTTCTTCGTGGAGGGGCTCGGCCACCAGTCGTACCTCGTCGGCTCCGAGACCACGCAGGAGGCGCTGGTTGTCGACCCGCGGCTCGACACCCAGGTGTACGTGGACGCGGCGCACGCTGCGAGCCTCCAGATCCGCTACGTGCTCGAGACCCACAACCACAACGACTTCCTCTCTGGGGCCAGGGCGCTCGCCGAGCGAGTCGGGGCCGAACACATCGCCTCGGCAGAGGCGGGGTTGACGTTCTCCTACCACGGCGTCCGCGAGGGGGACGAGGTTGTGCTGGGCGAGCTGAAGCTCCGCGTGCTGCGCACGCCCGGCCACACGCCGGAGCACGTGAGCTACGCCGTCTACGACGTGACTCGCTCTACAGACGCTCCGCTGCTGGTGTTCACGGGTGGCGACCTACTGGTTGGTGCCGTCGGCCGGCCCGACCTGCTGGGTCGCGAGCTGGGCGAGCAGCTCGCTCCGCAGCTCTACGACAGTCTGTTCCAGAAGATCCTGCCGCTTGGAGACGGCACGCTGGTGATGCCGACCCACGGCGGTGGCTCGCTGTGTGGCAAGGGGATCTCGTCCACCCGCCTCACGACGATCGGCTACGAGAAGCTGACGAACGTGGCGCTCAACCAGCCCGATCAGGGCGCTTTCGTCCGCTTCGTCCTGGAAGGCAACCCTGGGATCCCTGCCTACTACGGCCGCATGCGCCCCAGCAACCAGGCCGGCCCGGACCCGTTCCGCCTGCCTGATCCGCGCCGCCTGCCGCCCGGCGAGGTCCAGCACCTGGCGGGGCACGGCGCCGCGGTGCTGGACACCCGAGCCCAGGTCGCCTTCGGCGGGGGCCACATCCACGGCGCCTACAACGTCCCGCTCGGTCCGATGCTCGTGACGTGGGTGGGCTGGCTCGTGCCGCACGACGTTCCGCTGATCCTCGTCCTCGAGCGCGAGCAGGACTGGGAGGCCGTGACCACGGCCCTGATGCGTATCGGCCACCGCCGTTTCATCGGGCTCCTCCAGGGCGGCATGGCCGCCTGGGCCGAGGCGGGCCTGCCCGTCGAGCGCACCGCGCAGCTTGACGTGCACGAGGTGGATCAGCTGCGTCGGGAGCGGCCTGAGCTACAGGTCCTGGACGTCCGAACCGACGACGAGTGGCGGGACGGGTTCATCCCTGGGGCCGTGCATGCCCCACTCGGCAGTGCCGTCCCGTCCCGGCTCGACGACGCGGGGCTCGACCTGACTCGTCCGGTGGCGGTCGTCTGCGGCTCGGGCTACCGTTCCAGTATCGCCACCGCGATCCTGAAGCAGCGCGGCTTCCAGGAGGTCTTCAACGTCCTGGGCGGTATGGCCGCTTGGGCTCAGGCCGGCCTACCCGTCAAGAGCCCGCGCCCGGGCGGCACAGCCGGGGCCTCGGAGAATGGCGCCCCACGGCAGGCGCCAGCGATGGCGAGCGCGCGCCCGGGCGCGCCGACGCCGTGAAGTACTACACCCACCAGGGAGGTCACGACCATGGCAGCGCAAGCACCCACCCGCACCTACGGTTTCGGTACCGTCATCTCGGCGGCCTACGAGCCGGCGATCGAGCGCACCAGGTCAGCGCTGAAAGAGCAAGGCTTCGGCGTGCTGACCGAGATCGACGTGAAGAAGACGCTGAAGGAGAAGCTCGACGCCGATTTCCGCCCCTACGTCATCCTGGGCGCCTGCAACCCGCCACTGGCCCATCGCGCCCTCTCAGCCGAACTGGGCATCGGGCTGCTGCTGCCGTGCAACGTGGTCGTGTACGACAATGGCGATGGGACCAGCACCGTCGAGGCGATGGACCCTGAAGCGGCGCTCGGCCTTGTCGGCGACAACCCAGCCGTCGCCGAGGTGGCGCGGGAGGCGAAGAGCCGCCTGCGCCAGGCGTTGGACAGCCTGGGCGGCTGAGCCCGCCGGATCTGCCCGACCGGGGCCACAGTGAGCCGGGACAGGCGTGCCTGGGGCCGAACGGGCACGCCTGTCACCCGGACGGGCCGTCCGGGCCGTTGGCGCCGGCCCGCCGACCGGAGCGTGCGCGGAGGGCGCGGATCGCCACGTCGAGCAGGGCGCAGGTGAGGCCGACGACGAGGAGCGCCAGCAACGCCAGCACGCTGGCAGCGCCGAGCGCGTAGGCGGCAGGCAGCCCGCCCAGGCCGGAGGTCTGCCCCAGGAAGAAGCGCGGCACAGCCGAGAGCCCGGCGGGCGTCGAGCGCAGGACCACGGCGAAGACCACGAGCGCCACGGCCAGTGCCACCAGTGGTGGCCAGGACGAGGCTGTCAGGCGCCGGATCACACGTGCAACCCTACAGCGACGGCCTCAAGGCCGCCCATACCCGGTGGGTCGGACCTCGAACGTGTGGAGGCCCTCCGGGGGCTCATCCCAGCCGGTCCACACGTCGCGCACCCAGGCGCCGGGCGGACCGTCGCGGCACCACTCCACGAGCGCTTCTACGTTCGGCCGCGGCCCCTCGAACACCGCCTCCACCTGGCCCGTGTCCAGGTTGCGCACCCAGCCTGCCACGCGCTGTCGCCTGGCTGCCTCCACCACGGCGAACCGGAACCCCACGCCCTGGACGTGGCCGCTGATCTTCACGTGCGCCCGTGCTCGCGGCGGCGCGGTCACCCCGCCTCTCCGGGCCGAGCTCGCGCGGCGGCCACCGTCTGCCCGGCGAGGACCGCGACTGTCACCGCTCCGACCCCGCCCGGCACGGGTGTGACGGCCGCGGCCACCTCGGCCACCTCGGCCGTGCGTACGTCGCCCACCAGCGCTCCGCCCGGCCCGGGGCTCGTGCCAAAGTCGACGACGACCGCGCCTGTCTTTACACCCTCTCGCCCGACGAGGCCCGGCCGGCCCGCGGCCACGCACAGGATGTCCGCCTCCCGCGTGACGCCCGGCAGGTCGTCGGTGCGGGTATGGCAGACCGTGACGGTCGCGTCGGCGTCCAGCAGGAGCAGGCTCAGTGGTAGGCCCACCACGGCGCTCCGCCCCACGATCACGGCTCGCCGGCCGCGCAGCGCCACGCCGTAGTGCTGCAGCAGCCTTAGGCCGCCCAGCGCGGTGCTGGGGACGAAGCGGGAGCGACGCTGCACGAGCAGCCCCAGGTTCGCCGGGTGCTGCCCGTCGACGTCCTTGCCCGGGCCCAGCGCCGGAATCACGGCGCGGGCATCGACATCTCCCGCCAGTGGAGCCATGAGCAGGACCCCGTCCACGTCGTCGTCCCGGCTCAGCTCGGTAAGGACCGCGCGCGCCGCGCCCGCGTCCTGGGGCGGGTCGCGCAACACGACGGCCAGGCCGTGGCGGGCGAAGGCGCGCTCGATCTGCCGCTGGTACGCCTGAGCCGCCTCGTCGTCGCTCCTGACGATCGCCAGGCAGGGCGGACGTCCCCGCGCCTGCCGCAGGCGCGCCGCCTCGGCCTGGACCCGCTCCCAGACCGCCGCCGCCACCTGGCGACCGTCGAGGATCCGGGCGGCCATGGGCGAGCGCTCAGTTTGCCGCCTGAATGGCCTCGCCGAGGATGCTCACCACCCGCGTGAGCTGCTCCTCTGAGCTGACCAGCGGCGGCGCCAGACAGATCACGTTCCCGCGCGCCCGTACGATCAGCCCTCGCTGTACGCAGCCGGCCAGGACTCGCGTCGCCAGCGCCGCGGCGGTGTCGTAGAACGCGGCGCCGGGGGAGGCGCGGTCGACCAGCTCCACAGCGGCGATGAGCGCCACCCCCCGCACATCCCCCACCTGCGGGAGCGCCTCGAGCTGGCGAAGGTGGGCCTGGAACCGCTCGCCGACCTGGGCCGCGCGCTCCACCAGCCCCTCGCGTTCGAGGATCGCCAGGTTCGCCAGGCCCACGGCGCAGCAGACCGGATGGCCCGAGTAGGTGGCTGCGTGCATGAACTTCATGTCGGCAGGCGCGGAGGCGATGGCCGCCTGGACGCGGTCGCTCACCATCACCCCGCCCAGCGGCAGGTAGGCGCTGGTGACGCCCTTGGCGAAGCTCATCAGGTCCGGCTCCACGCCCCAGCGGCCCAGGGCGAACCAGGCACCCGTGCGCCCGAAGCCGGTGATCACTTCGTCAGCAATCAGTAGAACCGCGTGGCGATTGGCGACCGCGCGTAGCTTGGGCCAGTAGTCGTCCGGCGGGACGATCACCCCGCCGGCGCCCTGGATCGGCTCGGCGACGATCGCGGCCACGGTGTCCGGGCCCTCGGCCAGGAGAGTCTGCTCCAGCTCCGCCGCGTAGTCGTGCGCGGTCGGGTCGGTGCACGGTCGCGGACCCTCCGGACCTTCGAGCTCGCAGCGGTACCGGTACGGGCCGACCGTCTGCACGAAGTTCGGCACGAGCGGGGCAAACATCTTGTGGTACGCGGGCAGCCCGGTGGCGCTGGCCGTCGCCATCGTCACGCCGTGGTAGCCCCAGCGGCGTGAGACGACCTTGACCTTCCCAGGTTGGCCCTGCAGCTTCCAGTAGAAGCGGGCGATCTTGAACGCGGACTCGTTGGACTCCGCTCCGCTCGTGGTGAAGTAGACCGCGTTGAGGCTGGGGTAGGCGAGCTCGGCCAGCTTCTCGGCCAGCCGGACCGACGGAACGTTGACGAAGCCCGTGTAGCTGGAGGCGTAGGCGAGCGTCTCCATCTGCGCAGCGGCGGCGTGGGCCAGCTCTTTGCGTCCGTGCCCTACGTGGACGTTCCACAGCCCGGAGAGGCCGTCGATGTACCGCTTCCCGTGGGCGTCGACAACCTCGGCTCCTGCGCCGCGCACCAGCACGAGGGGGCTAGCGTGGTCGGCTGGATAGAAGAGCGGGTGGAGCAGGTGCTTGGCGTCGGCTTGCAGCAGCGCCGCGAGATCGGAGGGCTCGACGAGCACGGGACTGGGGGCCTGAACCATGGCGGGCGCTCCTTCAGGGACGAGTGTCGGCCCCGCCAGTGTACTGGCAGCGACACGTGGCCGGGAACGCACACGCTCTTGGCTCCTGCCGAACCCACGGATTCGGGGGCGCCGATCATCGCTTGACAGAGGGTCGGGCTGAGATACCCTTGCACCGCGGCGCCGAGAGGCAGGTGCACGTAGGTGAACGGGCGGCCAGTGGACGACCACACCGGCCGAGAATCGCGGAGCGCCGATCGCGCTCGGCGGCACCCGCGCGCTGTAGGGTCGCCCACGGTCGGCAAGTCAGAGGGGGTCAGTATGCAGCCTCACAGTCGGGATCACCGTCGGGTCCTGGGTGTCGTGCTCGTCTCAGGTGTTGCGCTCGCGGTCCTCGCATCGGCTTGCGCACCAGCGGCTACGGCGCCAACGCAGGTCCCTCCCGCCTCGAGTCCGCTGCCCACGACAGCAGCGGCGCCGACACCCGGCCTCGGCGCTCCCTCAACGCAGGGCGGAGATGGTTCGCTTGACCGAGTCAAGAAGGCGGGTGTGGTTGTGTTCGGCTCGTCGAACGATGAGCCCTATGCGTTCCTCGATCCCCGGACTCAACAGGTGATTGGGATCGATGCCGAGATGTTTCAGTACATCCTCGGTAAGCTTGGGATCCCTGAGAGGCGGATGGTTCAGGACAAGTTCTCAGGCCTGATCCCCGGACTACTTGCGAATCGGTTCGATGTGATCGCGGATGCCATGTACATCACCGCCAAGCGGAGGGAACAGATAGAGTTCTCTGATCCCTGGTACCAGTACGGCGAGACAATGGTCGTGGCTAAAGGAAATCCGAAGAATATTCGCAAGCTAGATGCGGCGGACCTCAAAGGCAAGAAGGCCGCATCCTATCTCGGAACGGTGTACCAGGATTGGCTTGACGAGATGAAGAAGGACGGGGTGGAAGTCTCAAGCTACCCAGATGTTCCCACGGCCCTGCAGGATATCCGCGCTGGTCGCCTCGACGTGGCGCTCGTGGATGCGCCGGTTGCGGCGTACGACCTGGCTACTTTCCCAGAGCTCCAACAGGCGCTGGAGATCGTGGCCGACTACACGCCAAGAGAAGTCGGCAAGATCGGCGCTGGCTTCCGCAAGGAGGATGTTGACCTGCGTCTCGCCTTCAACAAGGCGCTGGCCGAGATGAAGACAGATGGGACCGACTTGCGGATCCTGCAGAAATGGGGCCTGACGGAGAGGAACAGAGCGATCGTGCCCTGAGTGGTCTGGCGGCAACAGAGCCGGCGCGGCGAGCTGCACCATCTCGCCGCGCCGGTGTGTGAGCGTGTGTGAACATAAGTTGGCAGGACCTCCAAGACTTCCTCCCAGGTCTCTGGGCAGGCACGCAGGTGACCATTCTGATCACCGTCGTGTCCATGCTGGTCGCCATGGTCGGTGGACTTCTCCTCGGGCTTGCCCGCGTGTCGCCCCGTCCACTTCTGCGCATCCCAGCCGCTCTCTACGTGGACTTCATGCGTGGCACGCCACTGCTATTGCAGTTGTTCTACATCTACTACGGACTGCCCGCGTTCGGCATCCGCTTCGAGGCTTTCCAAGCTGGTGCTCTCGGGCTCAGCATGAACTACAGCGCGTACCTCGCCGAGGTCTACCGTGCTGGGATCCAGGCGATCCCAACCGGGCAGCGTGAGGCCGCGCAGTCTCTCGGAATGTCCGGCATGCTTGTCATGCGACGCATCGTGCTGCCCCAAGCGGTGCGGATCGTCATCCCTCCACTGGGGAACTACTTCATCGCCCTCTTCAAGGACTCCGCGCTCGTGTCGGTGATCGCGGTCATCGACTTGCTGCGCGCTGGTGAGCTGATGGCAGCCTCCACCTTCAAATACTTCCAGATCTTCACGCTCGTTGCGCTCATCTACCTGGGGATCAGCTACCCGGCATCTCTGCTCGTCACTTGGTCGGAGCGCGTCCTGCGGATCGGCAGTCACCATGGTCGGAGGGGTGGAGCCGCACCGGATCCGTCTCAGTTGCGTTCCGTGAACGGGTCCCTGCGTGTCCAAGGCTGGGCACAGGCGTATGGGGACGGGCCACCGAATCCCCTCGCTATCGGCCGCACGCCTGTCCCAGTCTCGCGGACGACGATCTTGCAGGTAGAGCACGCGAACAAGTGGTTCGGCCCACTGCAGGTGCTCAGAGACGTGTCGCTCTCGGTGCAGCATGGGGAGGTGCTGGTGGTCGTCGGACCGAGCGGCTCTGGGAAGAGCACGCTCCTGCGGTGCATCAACCATCTGGAGCCGCTCAGCAGCGGCAGTGTGACTGTGCGGGGAACGACGTTCGGGGCAGAACGGCGCCTGCCCGACGAGGTCCTAGCGGCGGTTCGGGCCGAAGTGGGCATGGTGTTCCAGCAGTTCAACCTGTTTCCGCACATGACCGTGCTCGAGAACGTGATCGAGGCGCCAATGCACGTGCGGCGCCTGCCTCGCCCGCAGGCGGAGGCACGCGCCGTCGCCCTGCTGGATAAGGTGGGCCTGCTGGAAAAACGTCTAGCCTACCCAGGTGAGCTGTCTGGTGGCCAGCAGCAGCGCGTGGCTATCGCTCGCACATTGGCCATGGAGCCGGAGGTGGTCCTGTTCGACGAGGTGACATCCGCGCTCGATCCTGAGCTCACCGGCGAGGTGCTCCGCGTGATGCGACAGTTGGCCCGGGAAGGTATGACGATGATTGTGGTGACGCATGAAATGGGTTTCGCCCGTGAGGTCGCCGATCGGGTGCTCTTCATGGCGGATGGGCAGATCATCGAGGAAGCTCCGCCGGGCGAGTTCTTTGCAGCACCCCAGCACCAGCGGACACGGGCTTTCCTGGCGCGGATCCTCTCGCAGGGAGCTACCTAGCACCACGTCGGCGTCTTGAGTCGGGCTGCACAAACAAGCTGGGACCGGCCGCTGGGCGCCAACCTCCAGCCAGCCGGGGCGGCTCAGCGGCTTGGACAGGGTGCCCCACGCCATTGGCCCCGAAGGGAGATGACGCCGAGGCAGTGCTGGCGCTTCGCGCTTATCCTTACCGGAGTGCCAGGCAACTGGGCCGAAGTTTGGCACGGATCGGCACAGGGGCAGCCCACGTGCTTGGCAACGTTGTTCATCGCCGACTTGGACCGCTTCATCCTCCTGATGGGGCCTCTCCGCTCACTCCTGCCCGCGGACTTGAGACTCCATCCCCGCGAGTGTGCGCCGGAGCGTCCTGAGCGCCAGGGTGGCGCAATCCAGGCGTGACCCTACGCCCTCAGCGCCGAGCACCGCCAGCAGCTCGCGCAGCCCCAGCGCGCGTACCTCCGCCAGCGCTCTTCCCGTCGCCAGCTCGGCGGTCACGTCCGCCGCGGCCTGGCTGATGGTGCAGCCGCCGCCGCCGAAGCGAACGTCGAGCACGCGGCCGTCGGCGACGTGCGCGTAGATGGTGACCTGGTCGCCGCAGCGGGAGTTGGTGGCCGAGGCGGCGCGCGCCGGAGGCACCGGCAGGACGCCACGGTAGAGCGGACGTTCGTAGCGGTCGAGGATCAACTCGATGGCGGCCTGGCGGTCGAGCATGGAATGCGCCGGTGAGGATAGCCAACGTGAGCGGTTCGGACGTCTTCTTTGAGGCTTTGAGGCGCCCGGCTGCCTACCACGCGCCCACGAGCTGGGGCGGGATCTCAGGCCGCCGCCCCGCGGCGTCGCCCACCCACCCGGGCTGCACCCGGGGGATCGGCTTGGCACGCGCGTGGGCGAGAAGCGCGGCCGCGCCCGCGTGCACGGCCAGCGCGCCGAGGTGCATCGCGGTGGGGTACACAATGGGGAACGCTCCGTCCAGCGCGTCGCGGGGCGAGACCCAGGCGCCATCGGTGGTCTCGATCGCGCAGTGGAGCGCTTCCTGGTGGTCCGGCATCGCGGCCACAAAGAACCACGTGTCGTACCGGGCCGGCACGCCCTCCGGCGTCACCCAGTGCGAGAACGGGACGAGCTCGTCGAACGCAGGCCGGCGCCCCACGCGGCGCAGCAGGCGTCCCAGCGTGCGAGCCCCTCGCTGGAGCAGCACCCGTTCGGCTGCCAGCGCGTCCGCGCTCGCCGCGCCGCTTCGGCGCGGTGCCGCTCCGCCTCGCGCCTGGGTCACCAGCAAGACGCCGGCCTCCTCGAACAGCTCACGTAACGCGCAGCGAAAGAGCGCTCCCGCCGTGCTTGCGGCTGGAGGCTGGTCCGAGCGGGCCCGGAAGGTGCGCACCGTCTCGGGCGGCACCGCCGGTCCGGCGAAGTCGTCGTCGCGGACCGTTCCACCCGGGAACACGTAGACGCTGGGGAGGGCGTGGGAACGCTCATGGCGGCGCACCAGGAACACCTCCAGGCCAGCGCGGCCATCGCGCGCCAGCATGACCGTCGCGGCCAGCCGAGGTTCTGCCTGCATGTCGCCTCCGGGCGCACCCCTCCTCCACTGTAGCCGCTGCAGCCGCTCCCGCGGTGCTGCACTCGACTCCATCAGGCGGCTCCGGCTCTGCGCCCGGGGCTTACCGCCAGGGCCGGGCAGCCGAACGCCCCGGTCGCGTCAGCCCAGCCAGGCACGGGCCCGGCCGCGGTCTCGCGCGTGGCTCACCGGTGCTATGGCGCGCGGCTGGTCGGCTGGCGCGCCCGGGCGCGGGCCAGGAACCGCTCGCGGTCGACGACCATCCGTTCGTGCTCGCCGTCTGCTACCAGACCTGCACCGTCGACCACCTCGACCCGGAAGAGCAGGGTGCGGCCGTCCACACGCGCCAGGGTGGCCGTCGCGGCGGCAGTCCCACCTTCCAGAGTCGGCGCCAGGTGCCGCACGCGGACGGCCGTGCCGACAGTGGTCGAGCCTGCAGGCAGCGAGGCGGCGAGCGCGGCGACCGCCGCTGCTTCCACCAGGGCGATGAGGCGGGGTGTGCCGAGCACGGCGACATCGCCGCTTCCCAGCGACGGCGCCAGGTCGGCAGCCTCCACCCGCCGCAGGCTGGCCGTGCCCACGAGCCCGGGCCGCGGGCCGGGGCGGGGCTGGGACCTGGCAAGCATGCGCTGATGCTACCCGCCCGGCCGGCGGTTCTTGCGTTCGTCGTCGGCACGCGTCATAACACCGCGTCCAAGCGACGGCATGATGATTGCGCAGAGCGTGTGCGGTATCTGTGGCGAAGTGGTGTTGAGTCGCGTGCCGTCCGGCTGGCACCCGAGCAAGCTGGAGCGCCGAGCCCAGACAGACCTCGACGCGCATGTCAAGATGCACACGTTTGCCGAAGTCTTGCGGTACGAGATTCGGCGCGACCTGGAGCGGGTGCCGGAGGAGGAGCGGCCGACGGTGCTGCGGGACGTCTACCGCCACCTGCTCGGGACGATCTCGGATGGGGCGTTCAGGCTGAAGGACGAGGACAGCGTCGCGGCGTTCTCCATCGAGGAAGCGCTCGGTGCAGCCGCCATGTACCGCCTGTGGCAGGCCGCCGTGCGCTGTAGCGACCCATCCTGCCCCCACCAGGCTGGCTGAACGGCCTGGCAGCGAGCGCGCAGGGAGGGAACCCCAGGGGTCGGGTGAGGAGCCTGGGGCCGTTCCCTGCGGACCCGCGTTGCGGCGGCTCACGCGTGCGGCCAGTCAGCGGCACGGCCCGTGGCCCCGAATCCATGGATTCCAGCCTGGAAGCCTCACCCCGTGGGTGAATGAATTGAGCTCACACCTGCCGATTCAGGGGCCACCACACGTTGCGCCCACCCTGCGAAAGGAGTACGGTCGATGCCGGACGCCGACCTGCCCATGCCGTTCACCCGCATCTCTCTCGACCCGCGCCGCTGCGGCGGCGTCCCCTGCATCCGCGACCTGCGGATCCCCGTAGCCACTGTGGTGGCGATGGTGGCCGAGGACCTCACCGAAGCACAGATCCTGGCCGAGTTGCCCGAGCTCGAGCCCGAGGACATTCGAGAGGCGCTCCGCTACGCCGCGGAGGCGGTGCGCGAGCGCGAGCTCCCACTCACGTCGACCCCGGCCTGATGCGCTTTCTCGTCGACGCCATGCTGTCGGCGAGGGTGGCGGAGGGGCTCCGAGCCGCGGAGCACGACGCCGTCCATGTCCGCGCCCTGGGGCTGGCGCGCGCCACGGACGCGGAGCTACTCACCCGGGCGCGGCAGGAGGAGCGTGTCGTCGTGTCCGCGGACACTGACTTCGGTTTCCTCCTGGCCTCGCGCCAGGACCCGCTGCCGTCGGTCGTGCTCCTGCGCCGCCTCCCTTCGCACGATCCCTCGACCATCGTCGCCCTGCTGCTGAGCAACCTGGCCACCATGGCCGAGGCACTGGAGCAGGGGAGTCTGGTGGTGGTCGAGGAGCGGCGCATCCGAGTGCGGCGGCTGCCCATCGGCCGGGGCTGAGCGCGGCATCCCCACAGCCATCGCCAGATCGTCCCGAGGTAGACGTCCGAGCAGTTGCGCCGGAGCCGCCACCGGGGGTCCCGTCCGGCCACCGTGGCGGGTTGAGATGGGTGGAGTTCCAGGCCGGCAAGCCCCACCACTTGCACCGCCAATACGCGAGCCGGCCAGTGGAGCGCGGGCCTTGTGCCGTCCGTCCCAACGTTCGGCATCGCGCGCGGCTGCGATGGTGGCGTACACCAGGGGGCGGCGCAGTTGACAGGCGGACTACGCTGGGACCGGGGGTTGGAGCGCGCGCTGCGGACGCGCGCCGGGAGGCTCCACCTGGCCGAGAAGGAGGCAGATCCGTGAAGCGACGTGACAGCACTCGTGCGGCCCGCCGGCTGAGCACCAGCGCCATGCCCACGCCGACCGGCATGGGCGACCCCGACGGGATCGGAGGCACCTCGGGCGCGGTGGCGCGCGCCGACGAGCGACCGGTCAACCGGACCACGTCCGAAGTGGCTGGCACCCACTGGTCCGGCCGCGCGCGGCCCGGCTCCCCCACGGGACGGGCTGAGAAGCCAGGGCTCCGCTGAGAGCCACCGCGCCTCCGGCAGGTGCGCCCGCGAGATGCTGGCGCCTGAGCCACGCTCCTCGGGGACGGCCCTGTCCCGGGCCCTGGGGCAGGCGTCGCCTCCCACCCGCGGCTACGCCCGGCCCGGCCGCGGCTGCCGGCCTGCGCCGGGTACGATTGAAGCGAGGCACGAGCCTCGGCACCGGAAGCGAGGGAGGAACCAATGGCAGCGGTCAGACGTGCATCAGTGACCTGGGAGGGCGACCTCCCCTCGGGCAAGGGCACGATCACCGACACGGGCAGCGGGGCGTTCAAGCAGCTCGGCGTCACCTGGGCATCGCGAACCGAGGCATCGGACGGGCGCACGAGCCCCGAGGAGCTGCTGGCGGCGGCGCACGCGAGCTGCTTCGCGATGGCGCTGTCGGCCGGGCTTGCCCGCGGCGGCACGCCACCGCAGAAGCTGGAGGTGGCGGCAGCGGTCACGTTCGACAGGGTCGATTCCGGGTGGAAGGTGGCGGCGAGCGCGCTCGAGGTGCGCGCCTGGGTCGCAGGGCTTGACCAGGCGGGTTTCGAGAAGGCCGCCGAGGGCGCCAAGGATGGCTGCCCGATCTCGCAGGCTCTCAAGGGCAACGTGGACCTCAGCGTGAAGGCGACCCTGGCGAGTTGAACGAGGCGCCGTCGACGCAGGACTTCGCCGGCAAGCTGGCGCTCGTCACGGGGGGCGGGCGAGGAATCGGCCGCGCCATCGTCCTGGAGCTCGCGGGCCGGGGCGCGGACGTGCTGGTTAACTACCTACGCAACGACGTCGCCGCCGAGAAGACGGCGGCGGACGCCCGCGCCCTCGGCGTCCGCGCGGACGCGATCCGCGGGCACCTGGGCGACGAGCGTAAGGTCGAGCAACTGTTCGGCGCAGTCCGCGACCGGTACGGCCACCTGGACATCCTGGTGAACAACGCCGCCTCGGGCGTCAACCGCCCGGCGCTCGACGTGACCGCCCATCACTGGGATTGGACTGTCAACATCAACGCGCGCGGCGCCTGGCTCGCCGCGAGGCACGCGGCCCCGCTCATGGCGGGCCGAGGCGGCAAGATCGTCAGCATCTCCAGCCTGGGGTCCGTGCGCGTCCTGCCAGACTACTTTACTGTCGGCGTCTCGAAAGCAGCGCTCGAGGCTGTGACGCGCTACCTGGCGGTCGAGCTGGCGCCGCTCGGGATCACGGTGAACGCGGTCTCCGGCGGTCTCGTGGAGACCGACGCCCTGAAAGCCTTCGCGTGGAGCAGCGTCGGGGTCCAGGAGACCCGCCGCCGGATCCCCGCCGGCCGGATGGTCGAGCCGGGCGACATCGCGCGCGTGGTCGCCTTCCTCTGCAGCGAGGCCGCAGGCATGATCCGCGGCCAGACGATCGTGGTGGACGGCGGTCTGTCGCTGCTGCTGTAGGCTGGGCGCTTCGTGCCCGCTCGTCGTGAGCGGCTCGCGCCGCCCGTCCGTCCCAGCGCTCGGGCTACCCGCGGCGTGCGACGCCGATGGTCTGCCGCTTCTCTTCCAGCTTCTTCGACTTGACGCGGTGCTTCCGCCACGCCACACGCTTGCGCTTGTTCATCGGCAGGATTCTACGCGGGCGACGATCCCCGCCGCTCCACTCGTTGCTCGGGGCCCTGCGGTTTGCCGACCGCGCCCGCCCGGCTGCCCGGCGGCGGGCAGCCACGCCGCTGCTCCCGCCGTGTGGAGACGCATCCTCCGCTCCGCTCAGGATGTGACGGGGACACGCCTCAGGATGGCAGGAACAAGGGCGCAAGAGGCTGGGCTCGGCGAGGATGGCGGCGGCGATGCCGCGCGCGACAGGGCGCAGGATGACCCTGCAGGAGCGCCGACCCGACGACTGAATGACCCTGGCTCGTTGCTACACTGGCGTGCATCAGGAGAGTTGTGCCCATGGCGACCGACGTGCGCGCGCTACACGCTGTCGAAGACGATGGAACCGGGCCTGTGACGGGCACCCGACACGGGGCCTCCCTGCGGGCGGTCGATCCCGACGTCTGGTCCCTCCTCCAGCGTGACCGTCGGCGCCACACGCGCACCCTCAACTTCATCGCCAGCGAGAACTACGCCTCGCGCGCTGTCCTCGAGTGCCTCGCGTCCCACCTGAACGTCAAGTACGCCGAGGGGTACCCGCGTGCCCGCTACTACCAGGGGGTCGCCCTCGTCGACGACATCGAGCAGCTCGCCATCGATCGGGCCAAGCAGCTCTTCGGCGCCGAGCATGCCAACGTCCAGCCCTACTCCGGCAGCCCGGCCAACATGGCCGTGTACTTCACCCTCCTGAAGCCGGGCGACACCGTCCTCGGCATGGACCTGACCCACGGCGGCCACCTGACGCACGGCAGCCCGGTCAGCTTCTCCGGCCAGCTCTACACGTTCGTGCACTACGGTGTGGACCCGAACACGGAGCTGATCGACTACGACCAGGTGGAGGCGCTGGCGCGCCAGCACAAGCCCAGGCTGATCGTGGCCGGCGCGTCCGCCTACCCGCGTCTCATCGACTGGGCCCGCTTCCGCCAGATCGCGGACATGGTTGGCGCCCGGTTCATGGCCGATGTCGCCCATATCGCGGGCTTGATCGCTGCCGGTGTGCACCCGAGCCCGGTGCCGTACGCGGACGTCGTGACCACCACCACGCACAAGAGCCTGCGCGGCCCGCGGGGCGCGCTGATCCTGTGCCGGGCAGAGCTGGCCAAGGAGATCGACCGGGTCGTCTTCCCCGGCATCCAGGGTGGGCCGCACCTCTCGGTGATCGCCGCCGAAGCCGTATGCTTCCACGAGGCGCTGCAGCCCGAGTTCCGCGCCTACCAGGCGCAGGTGGTAGCGAACGCCAGGGCGCTGGCGGAAGGGCTGCGCCGGGGCGGGCTCAAGCTAGTGTCGGGCGGCACAGATAATCACCTCCTGGTGGCGAAGCTGCTCGACCGTGACTACTCGGGGGCGGTGCTGGCCCGGGCGCTCGAGCGAGCCGGCATCGTCACGAGTAAGTCCACCGTCCCGGGTGAGACCCGCAAGCCCTGGTACACCAGCGGGGTGCGGTTCGGGACGCCCGCCGTGACCACGCGCGGTGCGACCGAGCAGCACATGCAGCGCGTGGCCGAGATCGTCAGCGCGATTGCCGAAGACCCTAGGGACGAGGCCGCCCAGGACCGCCTCCGTGCAGAGGTTGAGGCCATCACTCGCGAGCTGGCGCCGGTGTAGGTGCACCGCGATCCGCCGAGGGCGGCTTCCCTCAGCGGTATCATGTGAGTGTGCAGAGAGCAGGCGCGGGTCTAGGCCCGGCGTGGGCCGCCTCTGGTGGGGCCCGCGTCCCTCGCACGCGGGGGAGTGGGCGCCAAATGCTGAGGCGGTCGCTGAGTGTGCTCCTCGTGGCGGCTGGACTGGCGCTTTCATTCGCCAGCGCGAGCGCTCAGGAAGGGTCCCAGGTCGTGGTTGGCGAGATCAAGGGGATCATCAACCCGGTCATGGCCGGCTACGTCTCGCGCACGATTGACGAAGCCGAGCGCTCCAACGCCGCGGCGGTGATCTTCTCCATGGACACGCCCGGCGGCCTGTCTGACGCGATGCGCGACATCAACCAGCGCATCCTGGCAGCACGCGTGCCGGTCGTCGTCTACGTGTCTCCCGGCGGCGCGCGCGCCGGCTCGGCGGGCGTCTACATCACCTACGCCGCGCACGTCGCGGCCATGGCGCCAACCACCAACATCGGCTCGGCAACCCCCGTCGCGCTGGGTGAGGGCGGCGAGCAGCAGCTCTCGCCCGAGATGCGGGCCAAGGTGACCAACGACGCCGTGGCGCAGATCCGCGCGCTGGCCGAGCTGCGGGTCCGCAACGCGGATTGGGCCGAGTACGCCGTCCGCGAAGGCGGGAACCTTCAGGCGAGCGAGGCGCTGAAACAGAACGTCGTGGACTACGTTGCGACCGACCTGCCCGACCTACTGCGCCAGATGGACGGCCGGCGCGTCCAGCTCGAGAGCGGCGAAGTGACGCTGCGCACAGCCGGCGCTACCACGCGCGCGGAGCCCATGTCGCCCGTCGAGAGCTTCCTGCTCACCATCACCAACCCTACGATCGCCTACATCCTGCTGAGCCTGGGCAGCCTCGGCCTCATCCTGGAGCTGTACAACCCTGGCTCGGTGTTCCCCGGCGTCATCGGTGGGATCAGCCTGCTGCTCGCCTTCTACGCGCTGGGCACACTGCCGGTGAACTTCGCGGGCCTCGCCCTGCTGGCGTTCGGGATCTTGCTGTTCGCGCTGGAGCCGTTCGTGGCGTCCCAGGGGATCCTCGCGGTTGGTGGCGCCGTGGCGTTCGCCATCGGCTCCCTCCTGCTCGTCAACGTGCCAGAGTCGGCGCCCTTCCTCCAGGTGTCCCAGGTGGCGGTGGCAGCTATGACCTCGCTCATGCTGACCTTCTTCCTGGTGGTGCTTGGCGCCGTGCTGCGCTCTCGACGCCGGAAGGTGGTCACCGGACGGGAGGGGCTGGTGGGGGCCGCTGGCGTGGCACGGACCGAGCTGCTGCCAGGCAAGGAAGGGATCGTGCACCTGCAGGGCGAGCTGTGGCGGGCAGAGACCACTGGAGCGGCGATCCCCAGCGGCGAGTCGGTCGTCGTCGAGCGTGAGGAGCACCTGGTCGTGTACGTCAGGCCGGCATCGCAGCCTGCCGCACCGTCTCACGGTCCAGCCGCGCGCCGGTCCACCCCGTCGTCGCGGGTAGCCAGGGCACGCGATGCAGGGCGACCGGTGCGCCTCATCCAGCGCGACGAGGTTCAGGCTAAGACCGCGGACTGAGCGCGTGGCCCTCAGTCCTGAAGAACATCGTGAGGCGAGAGAGCTGTGACCACCATCGCCGAGGTCAAGGGGCGGCAGATCCTGGACTCACGCGGCAATCCCACCCTGGAGGTCGACGTCCGTCTCGAAGATGGCCCCATTGGCCGAGCGGCGGTCCCGTCCGGGGCGTCGACTGGCGCGCACGAGGCGCTCGAGCTGCGAGACCGGGCTGAGCCTGCTTACGGCGGCAAGGGCGTCCTGGCGGCGGTGCGCAACGTCGAAGAGCGCATCGCGCCCGCGCTGCGCGGCCGTTCAGCGCTGGACCAGCGGGCGATCGATCGCCTCCTGCTCGACCTGGACGGGACGCCGAACAAGAGCAGCCTGGGCGCCAACGCGATCCTGGGCGTCTCGCTCGCCGTCATGCGTGCCGCGGCTCTCTGCCAGCAGCAGGCCATCCACCGCTACGTCGGCGGGATCGAGGCACGCACCTTGCCGGTTCCCCAGATGAACATCCTCAACGGCGGGAAGCATGCCGAGGACTCCACGGACTTCCAGGAATTCATGGTGCTGCCGGTCGGCGCGTCCAGCTTCGCCGAGGCGCTGCGCTGGGGCGCGGAGGTCTACCACGCCCTGCACGCCGAACTGAGGAGCGGCGGGCTGGGGACGGGCATTGGCGACGAGGGTGGCTTCGCGCCGAGCCTGCCGAGCAATCGCGAGGCCCTGGAGATCATCCTGCGGGCAATCGAGCGGGCCGGCTACCGCCCGGGCGACCAGGTGGCCCTCGCCCTGGACGTGGCCGCCACCGAGCTGTTCGAGGACGGCCGCTACGTGCTGGCACGGGAAGGAACAACCAGGACCGGCCTGGAGATGGTCGACCTGTACGAGCGGCTGTGCGTGGAGTATCCCATCGTCTCCCTTGAGGACGGCCTGGCGGAGGACGACTGGGAAACCTGGACGCTGCTCACCCGGCGGCTGGGCGACCGCGTCCAGCTCGTCGGAGACGATCTCTTCGTCACGAACACCGAGCGGCTCGAGCGTGGGATCGCGGAAGGGGCGGCCAACGCCATCCTGATCAAGGTCAACCAGATCGGCACCGTGACCGAGACGCTCGAGGCCATCGAGCTGGCGAGGTCGGCTGGGATGGCCACCGTCATCTCGCACCGGTCCGGGGAGACCGAGGACACCACCATCGCCGACCTCGCGGTCGGCACGAACGCCGGGCAGATCAAGACCGGCGCGCCCGCTCGAGGCGAGCGGGTGAACAAGTACAACCAGCTCCTGCGGATCGAGGAGCAGCTCGGCGCGGCCGCTCGCTACGCCGGGCAGCGAGCGTTTAGACGCGCCGAGAAGTCGTTGGTCGCTAGTCGGTAGTCTCTCTCGCCACCAGTCATCAGCCAGTCGTCGTCGCACGCTGGTTGCCGGTCACAGGTCGGTCCCTGTGCGCGACTGGTGGCGCAAGGTGAGAGACGACCGAATGGCGACTGGAGACGAGAGACGACGCATGAAGGGAGAATGTGACGACGTGGCTGTGCGGGTAGGCATTAACGGGTTCGGACGGATCGGCCGCCAGGCCCTCAAGGCGCTGATCGAGCGCCACCCCGACGACGTGCAGGTCGTCGGCATCAACGACCTTTTCGACACGCAGACCAACGCCCACCTGTTCAAGTACGACTCGAACTACGGCCCGTACCAGGGCACGGTGGAGGCCCACGAGAGCACGTTCGTCATCGACGGACGCGAGATCCAGGTGAGCGCCGAGCGCGACCCGGCCGCCGTGCCGTGGAAGAAGTGGGGGGTGGACATCGTCATCGAGTCCACCGGCCTCTTCACCGACGCCACCAGGGCGAGGGCGCACCTCGACGCCGGCGCGAAGAAGGTGCTGATCTCGGCCCCGGCCAAGAACGAGGACATCACCATCGTCCTGGGCGTCAACGAGGACCAGTATGATCCGGCCCAGCACACCATCATCTCCAACGCCTCCTGCACCACCAATGGGCTGGCGCCGGTGGCGAAGGTGCTGTTCGATCGCTGGGGCATCCAGAAAGGACTGCTGACCACCATTCACGCCTATACGAACTCGCAGCGCTTGCTCGACCTGGCGGCGAAGGACCTGCGTGACGCGCGAGCGGCGGGGCTGAACATCGTCCCCGCTGAGACGGGCGCCGCGCGGGCCGTGGGGCTGGTGATCCCCCAGTTGAAGGGGCGCTTCGGAGGCATGGCGTTCCGCGTGCCCGTCTCAACCGTGTCGATCATCGACTTCACCGCCGTGCTCGAGCAACCGGAGGTGACCAAGGAAGAGGTCAATGCGACGATGCGCGACTACGCGGACGGCAAGATGAAGGGCATCCTGGGCTACACCGAGGAGCCGCTCGTCTCCACCGACCTGAAGGGCGACGACCGGTCTTCCATCTTCAGCGCCCTCGACACGCTGGTCGTCGGTGGTAACCTCGTGAAGGTCCTGAGCTGGTACGACAACGAGTGGGGCTACGCCTGCCGCCTCGCCGACCTGACGGCGTTCGTGGCCGAGCGGATGGGCACGCGCGCCACTACTCGCCAGCCGGCCGGGGTGGCGTCCTGACACGGACCTGTACCATCCGCGACGTGGACTGGGGCGGCAAGACCGCCCTGGTCCGCGTGGACTTCAACGTCCCCATGCAGGACGGCCGCGTGGCGGACGACAGCCGCATTCGGGCCGCGCTGCCGACGATCGACTACCTGCGCGGGCGCGGCGCAAGGGTTGTGCTGCTGTCCCATCTCGGGCGGCCCAAGGGCAGGCCCGACCCGAAGTACTCACTCGAGCCCGTAGCCGAGCGGCTGGGCGAGCTGCGGGGGATCCCGGTGCCCTTTGCCGGCGACTGCGTCGGCCCAATCGCCGAAGCCGCGGTGAAGATGATCCAGCCAGGCGAGGTGGTGCTTCTGGAGAACCTCCGGTTCCACGCCGAGGAGGAGACCAACGATCCCACCTTTGCACGGCAGCTCGCCGGCCTGGGCGATGTGTTCGTGAACGATGCATTCGGCGCCGCGCACCGGGCCCACGCTTCCACCGAGGCGATCACGCACGAGCTGCCGTCGGTGGCCGGCCTCCTAATGGAGAAGGAAGTCTGGGCGCTGGGCTCGGCCCTGAACGATCCACAGCGCCCGTTCGTCGCCATCATCGGAGGCGCCAAGGTGTCGACCAAGCTGGGCGTGCTGCGCACCCTGCTCGACCGCGTCGACGCGCTCCTCATCGGCGGCGGAATGGCGAACACGTTCCTGAAAGCGCAGGGCTACGAGGTGGGCAGGAGCCTGCTCGAAGCGGAGCTGGTGCCGCAGGCACGCGAACTGCTGGAGCAGGCGCGTCGGCGCGGCCTGAAGCTGGTGCTGCCAACCGACGTGATGGTCACGACGAGCCTGGAGGGCGACGGCCCGGTTCGCGTGGCGGCCGCGGGCGAGGTACAGCCTGACGAGCTGATCGCCGACATCGGCCCGCTCTCGGCGCAGGCCTACCAGGAGGAGATCCGGAGCGCGGGCACCGTCCTGTGGAACGGGCCGATGGGTGTCTTCGAGCGTCCAGCGTTCGCCTCGGGCACGCTGGCCATTGCGCGCGCCATGGCCGACTCACAGGCGACGACAATCGTCGGCGGCGGGGAGTCCGTCCAGGCGGTGGAGGAGGCAGGCGTTGCCGAGCGGCTCACCCACGTCTCCACGGGCGGCGGCGCCTCGCTGGAGTTCATCGAAGGCAGAACCCTGCCGGGCGTGGCGGCGCTCAGGAGCGACTGCTCGTGAAGCGCCGCACGCCCATCGTGGCGGGCAACTGGAAGATGCACACCACCATCGCCGAAGGCCTGGCACTGGTGGACGCCATGCTGCCCCGCCTCCAGGCGCTGGACGGCGTGGAGCGCGTGGTGTGCCCACCCTTCGTCTCGCTCGCGGCCGTCGCCGATCGACTCCGCGGGACAGCGATCAAGGTTGGCGCACAGAACGTCCACCCCGAGCCGCGGGGCGCGTTCACCGGCGAGGTTGCGCCAGGGATGCTGGCCGATCTCGCGGCCTACGTGATCGTCGGGCATTCCGAGCGGCGCCAGTACTTCTGCGAGGACGACGCCTTCGTGAACCGCAAGGTGAAGGCAGCGCTCGCGGCCCGGCTGAGGCCGATCGTCTGTGTGGGCGAGAGTCTCGACCAGCATGAGCGTGGCGAGACCGAGGAGGTCGTGGTGCGCCAGACACGCGCCGCGCTCGACGGCGTAGCAGACCTCTCCAACCTCGTCCTCGCCTATGAGCCGATCTGGGCGATTGGGACGGGGCGCGCGGCGACTGCGGACGGAGCGAATGGGACGATCGGGCTGATCCGTGAAGCGGTGGCAGGTCTGCAGGGCCGCCAGGCGGCCGACGGCTTGCGCATCCAGTACGGTGGCAGCGTCACCGCCGAGAACTTTGGCGCGTTCGTCGCCCAGCCCCAGATCGATGGCGCCCTGGTTGGCGGCGCAAGTCTGAAGCCGGACCAGTTCGTAGAGATCGTCCGACTGGCGCGGGACGCCAGCCGCTGACCGCTTTCCACGCCGTCCTGCCGGATGACATGCCCTGGCTCAGCCGTCATCCCGCCCCAGCCTGGCCCTCGCCCCGCGTCGGGCGCAAGGGTTGCCCCACGGCAGGCGATGCGGCACCCACGAGGGCAGTGCGAACCCCCAGCGCGTGAACACGCGGGATGACCGCTGAGGCCGCGCCCGATAGCTCCCGGCCCCTGGCTGGCCGGGCCCAGCTCGACGCCCACCCGGGCGAGCCCGTCGTGGCACGCGCGGTGAGGCCGGTCCCAGCATCCCGCCACCGCCTGCGCCACCCGGCCCTCAGCGCGCTGGGGATCCTGCTCCTCGGACTAGCCGTCTGGACGGCGGTCCAGGCCTGGTGGGCCGCGCAACTGCCTGCGCCACTGGCCGCCTCGGGAACGGTCGAGGCTGACGACGTGATGCTGGTGTCGGAGGTTGCCGGGAGGCTGGTGGCCTTACCGGCCGAAGAAGGACAGTCGGTCAACGCCGGCGCGGTCATGGCCCGGGTCGACGACGCGCTCATCCAGCTCCAGCTCAGACAGGCCGACCCGGCAACCCGGCGGCAGCTCGAGATCCAGGCGGAAAAGTTCACGCTGCGGTCGCCCACCGCCGGCGTGATTACGCGTGTCCCGGTCCGGCTCGGTGAAGCGGTCTCGCCTGGCCAGACTATCGCCACGGTGGCGGACCTGAGCCGCCTGAAACTGACGCTGTACGTCCTCGAGCGCGACCTCGGGCAGGTGCGGGTAGGTCAGCAAGTGGCGATCAGCGCCGACCCGTTCCCGGGCCGCTCATTCTCCGGGGAGGTTACGTCCATCAACCCGCGCGCCGAGTTCACTCCGCGCAACGTCCAGACGCAACGCGACCGCGTGAACCTGGTCTTCGGCGTCAAGGTGCGAGTGGCCAACCGGGACGGGGCGCTCAAGCCGGGCATGCCAGTGGACGCCACGTTCGCGCCGCTGCCCTGAGACCAGCCGGTGCTCGCCCGCGTCTCGTCCGTCATCGCCAAGGAGTTCATCCAGATCCGGCGCGACCCTCGGACGCTGGCGATGGTGCTGGCTATGCCAGCGGTCTTCCTGCTGCTGTTCGGCTACGCCATCAACACGGTCGTCGACCACCTGCCGACGATCGTCTACGACGAGGCGCGCGACGCTCGCAGCCGCGCGTTCGTCAAGGCTTTCGAGAATAGCGGCTACTTCGACGTGCGCGCCTACGCGGAGTCGTACGAGGAGGCCAACGCCGCGATTGACGCCGGCCGGGCAAAGGCCGGGCTCATCATCCCCGCCGACTTCGGGGACCAGACGCTGCGCAACCAGACGGCGCTGGCGCAGATCCTCATCGACGGGTCCGATCCCAACATCGCCCAGGCGGCGCTGTTCGCCGCCAGCATGGTGGCGCAAGTGCAGTCGGGCGACATACTGGCGGGCTCGCTCGCACGAGTCGGCCGCGGGACGAGCACCGGCATCGAGCTCCGCCCGATCGTGCTCTACAACCCGAGCATGCTGAGCGTGAACTTCATGATCCCAGGCCTGATCGGGCTAATCCTGCAGTTCCAGACGGTGATGCTGACGGCGTTCGCGATCGTGCGGGAGCGCGAGCGCGGCACGCTGGAGCAGCTCGTCGTCACGCCTGTGCGCTCCTGGGAGCTCATGCTCGGCAAGATCGTGCCGTACGTCGTGACAGCGTCGTCCGCCGTGGCCGTGTCCCTCCTGGTCGGCCGCTACTGGTTCGGCGTGGACATCGCGGGCAGCTTGCTGCTGCTGGCCGTCCTGGCGCTGCTCTTCTTGCTGGGGTCGCTCGGCATCGGCCTGTTCATCTCGACGGTCTCGCAGACGCAGACCCAGGCCATACAGATGTCCATGTTCTTCCAGCTCCCATCGATCCTGCTGTCCGGGTTCATCTTCCCGCGTGAAGGCATGCCGTGGGTGATCCAGCAGCTCGGCCTGGCGATTCCGCTGACCTACTTCTTGCAGATCCTTCGCGGGATCATCGTCAAAGGTGTGGGGATCGACGTGCTGTGGGTCCAGGCGCTACCGCTGGCGCTGTTCGGCGTGGTGGTGTTCGCCCTGAGCGCGAATCGGTTCCACAGGCGGCTCGGATGATGGCAGCCGAGCCCGTCATCGACGTCCGTGGTCTCACCAAGCTGTTTGGCGACCTGGTGGCTGTGGACGGCGTGACCTTCAGCGTGGAGCGCGGGGAAGTGTTCGCGTTCCTGGGACCCAACGGCTCTGGCAAGAGCACGACCATCCGCATGCTGTGCGGCATCCTCGCTCCCTCGGGTGGCGAAGGGCGAGTCCTGGGATTCGACATTGCCCGCGAAGGGGACCGCGTGAAGGAGCAGATTGGCTACATGAGCCAGCGGTTCGCCCTCTACGAGGACCTGACGGTGCGGGAGAACCTGGAGTTCTACGCGGGTGTCTACCAGGTACCACGCGCACGGCGAAAGGCGCGGCTGGACGAGCTGGTGGCGATGGCCGGCTTGGCCGGGCGCGAGAGCCAGCTCGCCGGCCACCTCTCAGGTGGGTGGAAGCAGCGGCTCGCCCTGGGGTGCGCCATCGTGCATGAGCCGCCCCTGCTGTTCCTCGACGAGCCGACCGCCGGCGTAGACCCCGTCTCACGGCGCCGTTTCTGGACGATGATCTACGGGCTGGCGCGCAATGGCGTGACGATCTTCGTCACGACGCACTACCTGGACGAAGCAGAGCATGCCACGCGTGTGGCGATGATTCATAGCGGCGTCATTCGAGCGCTGGCTCCGCCGGTCGATCTGAGGCGCACCGCCCTCGACGGCAGCTTGCTCAGCCTGGCGTGCGATCGCCCGCTCGACGCTGCAGCGCTGCTCGAGCGCGCACCCGGCGTGCGCGACGTCGCCCTGTATGGCACAGCGATCCACGCACTCATCGATCCCGCCGCGACGTCCCCGGAGGCGCTCGGCGCCTGGTTGCGCACGCAGGGCATCGCCGTGCTCGCCGTTACTCCCATCGCCCCCACGCTCGAAGACGTGTTCATCAGCCTTATCCGCGCGACGGGTGCCCGCTAGCACGCCGGCGCACGGGTACCCACGCGCGGTGCCAGCCCCCCGCGGACGGGTATGCTGGGCACGCTTCGGCCAGTGAGAGAGGGCAAGGGGCGATCAACCATGCACGCTTCATTCGCGCACCCCGGTGGGCGTGGTCGGACGCCAGCCGACGCCCCGCACGAGGACTGCACGTACTGGGTGCTCCTCAGCATGGTCGCCGGCGTTGGTCCGGTGCGGTTCCAGCGGCTGCTAGAGGTGTGCGGCGATGGCCCGCGCGCCTGGCGTGCGTCCGAGCGGCAGATGGCTGCCGCGGGGCTGGAGCGGCGATCCGCCGAGTCGCTGCGCCAATTGCGCGGGTCGCTCCGTCCCGAGGCTGTCCTGGCACGCCTGCGCCAGCTCCAGGTGTCCGCCCTGACGCTGCTCGACGCCGACTATCCGGAGGCCTTGCGACAGATCGCCGATCCACCGCCCGTGCTGTTCGTGCGCGGCCGCCTCGAAGAATCCGACAGGGTGGCCGTGGCCCTGGTGGGGACGCGGCGGGCGACGGCCTACGGGCGCACCGTCGCCGAGCAGCTCGCGCGCGAGCTGGCGGTGACCGGCGTGACGGTGGTCAGTGGCCTGGCCAAGGGGATCGACACCGCCGCCCACCGAGCGGCGGTGGAGGCCGGTGGGCGGACGATCGCCGTGCTGGGCAACGGGCTGGACCAGGTCTACCCGCCCGAGAACGGCGGGCTCGCCCGGCGGATCGCCGACGGGGCAGGTGCGCTGGTTTCCGAGTTTGCACCCGGCGTCCCGCCTGACGCGGCCAACTTCCCTCGCCGCAACCGTATCATCGCCGGGCTGTGCGCCGCGACTGTGATCGTCGAGGCGGGTGAGCGGAGCGGTGCGCTCATCACAGCCGACTTCGCCCTCGAGCAGGGGCGGGACGTGCTGGCCGTGCCGGGCAGTATCCTCAGCCCCACCTGTGCGGGCACCAACGCGCTCGTCAAGCAGGGCGCGGCGCCCGTCACGTGCGCCCAGGACGTGCTCGAGGCGATCGGAGCCGGCACACTGGCCGCGAGCTGGCTGGCACGCGGCGTGCCGAGCCTCCCGCCCGAGGAAGGGGCGGTCCTCGCGGCGCTGGGTGACGAGCCTCAGCACGTGGACGAGCTGGCCCGGGCGCTCTCGCGAGGCGCGGGCGAAATAGGGGCCACCCTCACGCTGTTGGAGCTGAAAGGGCTGGCGCGACAGGTGGGCGCGATGGCGTACGTGCGCGCCTCGCCCTGATCGACCCATTCCCCCGGTCCTGGGTGACCAGATTGCAGCTCTCGGATTCCAGCTAGCAGACCTGGGCCGGCGAAGGGAGTCGGCCGGCTCCTCGCCGTGGCCCGCGACCCAGGCCCTGACGGCGAGCACCCGACACCCAACACCCAACGGCAGTAGACTACCCGCCGCTCACGTGATCCTGGCGGCCAGGGCCCTGCACCCGGCCGCGCGGGCGGGATAGGAGGCGAATTGGCGAAACGGCAGCTCGTGGTGGTGGAATCCGCCGCCAAAGCGAGGACCATTGAGAAGTTCCTCGGGCGCGACTACGCGGTGCGCGCTTCGCTGGGACACGTGCGTGACCTGCCGACGAGCCGGCTTGGGGTGGACGTGGACCACGGGTTTCAGCCGCAGTACGTCATCCCCACGGCGCGCCGCGAGATCGTCAAGCGACTGAAAGAGGAAGCGCGGACG
Source organism: uncultured Chloroflexota bacterium (assembly GCA_964435115.1). Taxonomy (GTDB): domain Bacteria; phylum Chloroflexota; class UBA6077; order UBA6077; family CF-72; genus CAYSYM01. The sequence goes on from CAYSYM010000021.1 coordinate 53,831, forward strand.
GCCAGCGCCGTGGTTCTGGCCACCGACCCGGACCGCGAGGGCGAGGCGATCGCCTGGCACCTCGTGTCAGCGCTCGGCATGGACGGCGACACGCCAGTGCGGCGGATCGAGTTCCACGAGATCACGCGTGACGCCGTCCTGAACGCTCTGAAGCACCCGCGTGCCATTGACCTGCGACGCGTCGACGCTCAGCAGGCGCGACGCGTGCTCGACCGGCTGATCGGCTACCCGGTGAGCACCTTCCTCGGCCGCAAGGTGCGGCGCGGCCTCTCGGCTGGGCGGGTGCAGTCGGTGGCCGTTCGCATCGTCGTCGATCGCGAGCGGGAGATCGAAGCGTTCGTCGCGGTCGAATACTGGACGCTCGCGGCCGAGCTGGCCAAGTGGACGACGGACGGCGCTCGGGCGACGTTCCTGGCGGGTCTGAGCGAGCGCGACGGCGAGAAGCTCGACCTGCGCTCCGGCGTCGAGGCGCGCACCGTCCAGGACGACCTTGCCGGGGCGACGTGGGTCGTGGCTGAGGTGAAGGAGCGCGAGCAGCAGCGCCATCCGTCCCCCCCATTTACGACCAGCACGCTCCAGCAGGAGGCGAGCCGCAAGCTGAACTTCACGGCCAAGCGCACGATGGTGGTCGCCCAGCAGCTCTACGAAGGGGTGGCGATCGGCAGCGGCGAGGTGATCGGGCTGATCACGTACATGCGGACCGACTCGGTCAGCGTGGCCGAATCGGCGCAGGCCGAGGCGCGGGCGTTCATCCGGCAGCGGTACGGCGCCGACTTCACGCCTCAGCGCCCGCGCGTGCACCGGACGAGGAGTCGGCTGGCGCAGGAGGCGCACGAGGCGATCCGGCCTACCTCCGTCTTTCGTGAACCGGCGACGTTGAAACCCCACCTGACGCACGAGCAGCTCCGGCTGTACGAGCTGATCTGGAAGCGCTTCGTGGCCAGCCAGATGAGCTCGGCCGTGTTTGACATAACGACAGCGGAGGTTGACGCCGCGGCGCCGGGGAAGCCGCGCTACCGTTTCCGCGCCACAGGCTCGCGCGCGAAGTTCCGCGGCTTCCTGGGTCTCTATTTCGAGGGTCGCGACGACGACGTCATCCAGGACGAGGATCGCCAGCCGCTGCCCGAGCTGCGGGCGGGCGAAGCCCTCGACCTGCTCGGGCTGAAACCGGAGCAGCATTTCACCCAGCCGCCGCCGCGCTACACCGAGGCCACGCTGGTGAAGGCGCTCGAAGAGCGTGGCATCGGCCGACCGAGCACCTACGCGCCGACGCTCGCCACGATCCAAGAGCGTGGCTACGTGGAGCGCGACGGGAAGAAGCTCCGGCCGACCGAGCTCGGGACCATGGTCAATGACCTGCTCGTGAGCCAGTTCGGCGACATCATGGACCCGGATTTCACCGCCGTGATGGAGGACAGGCTCGACCAGGTGGCCCAGGGGACGCGCCCGTGGGTGCCGGTCGTCGAGGAGTTCTACCGCCCGCTCACCGAGGACCTCGAACGCGCGGAGGTCGAGGTGCCACGCGTCAGGCCGGCTGCGATTCCAACCGACGAGGTCTGCTCGCAGGGGCACCCGATGGTCATCAAGGAGGGGCGGTTCGGGCGGTTCCTGGCGTGCAGCCAGTACCCTGAGCACAAGGAGACGCGGCCTCTGCCGGAGGAGCTGCCGCCGGACGCGCCGGAGGAGCAGTGCTCCCACGGCGTGCCGATGCAGTTGCGGACCGGCCGCTTCGGGCCGTTCTACGCGTCGACCCACGAGTGCGGCGAGACGAAGAACTACGCGCCACGGATCGGAGTGGCCTGCCCGCTGGACGGGGGCGAGATCGTGCAGAAGCGCTCCAGGAAGGGGCGCGTGTTCTACGGCTGCAGCAACTGGCCGCGGTGCGAGTGGGTGAGCTGGAACCGGCCGGTGCCGGAGCCGTGCCCACGGTGCGGGGGCGTCCAGGTGGAGGCGGGGCGCGGACGGCTGCGCTGCTTGAGGCACGAGGGCGCGCCGGAGCGCTTCCCGGGGCGGGGTCGTGCGAGCCGCGCCCCCGAAGCCGGTGCCGAAGGAGCCGGCTCCCCCGCTGGCGGGGCGCCGACGAGCCGCACGAAGGCGGCACCAGCCAGCCGGGGCCGGACGAATGGCGTGGCGCGCCGGGCGTCGAAGACGGCCGCCGGCCCCGCTCGGCGGCGAGTCCAGTAAGCTCCGCCGGTGGGCCGCGGGTGCGGCCAGCCGGTTGGGCCACCTGGAAACGCACGCGTGTCGCGCCGACACGGCTGGCCCTGCCCGGCCTCACACGAGTTCCATTGAGCGAGACCCCTGCATGTCCACCTACACCCAGCGCCTGGCGCGCCTCCGTGCCGGGCTCGAGACACATGCCGCCGATGGCCTCCTCGTCTCACAACCGGAGTCGCGCTTCTACCTGAGTGGCTACACCGGCCATGACCTCCCGCCGCGCGACTCGGCTGGCTACCTGCTCGTCACCCCCGGCCGCGCGTTCCTGCTGACCGACCCGCGCACCGCCGAGCAGGCAGAGCGGGAGGCGCCCGACTACGAGATCGCCGTCTACGAGGCGGGGGCGAAGGGCCCGGAGAAGGTCGCGCAGACGGCGAGCGCAGTGGGCGTTCGGCGGCTCGCCTTCGAGTCCATCCACCTGCCTTTTGCCACCTGGCGCCAGGTCCGCAACGAGCTTGAGGGCTCGGGGGTCGAGCTTGTCGACACGGAGGGCATCGTCGACCGCCTGCGGATCATCAAGGACCCGGCCGAGCTGGAGCGGCTCCAGGCGGCGGTGGATATGCTGGACCGGTGCTTCCAGCACATCGTGGAGTGGGTGCGACCCGGGGTGGCCGAGCGGCAGGTGGCGCGCGAGGTGGACCTGTACCTCCTGGAGCACGCGGACGGATCCTCGTTCCCGTCGATCGTGGCCAGCGGGCCGAACGCCAGCATGCCGCACGCTGTCCCGTCCGACCGCGTCATCCAGGAAGGTGAAGTCCTCAAGATCGACATCGGAGCCAGGGTTGACGGCTACTGCTCAGACATGACGCGCACCGTCTGCCTGGGCGAGCCGCGCGAGGCGAAGCTGGAGGAGCTGCACGCGATCGTGCTGGAGGCGCAGGAACACGCCGAGCGCCACCTGCGTCCGGGCATGACCGGTCGCGAAGGTGACGCTCTGGCGCGCGAGGTGATCGAGCGCGCCGGCTTCGGCGCGGCCTTCACGCACGGCACCGGGCACGGGATCGGCCTGGAGGTGCACGAGCCACCGTGGCTCTCGAAGGCGCGCGGCGACATGGTGCTCGAGCCTGGGATGGTCTTCAGCGTCGAACCGGGGATCTACCTGCCCGGCTGGGGGGGCGTCCGCATCGAAGACCTGGTCGTCCTCGAGCCCGGTGGCGCGCGTGTGCTGAGCCGCTCTCCCAAGACGCTACGGCCACGGCCATCGGAGCCGAGCCCTCGGACAACGGAGTGAATGCCCCATGATCTCCACGAGTGACCTCAAGCGCGGGGTCATGATCGACCTCGATGGACAACTCGTCCAGGTGCTCTCCTACGAGCACCAGAAGATTGGGCGCGGCAGCGCGCAGGTGCGCATGAAAGTCAAGAACATCCGCACGGGCGCCATCTTCGAGACCACGGCGCAGGCTGGCAGCAAGTGGCCGCGGGTGCGGCTGGACCAGCGTGAGGTCCAGTACCTCTACAGCGAGGATGATCTGCACTATTTCATGGACACGCAGAGCTACGAGCAGTTCCCGCTCAGCGCCAGCCAGCTCGGCGATGCCGTGAGCTACCTGAAGGATGGCATCGAGCTGGAAGTCCTGCTGTACGAGGGGGAGCCGGTCGGCGTCGAGCTCCCGCTGAACGTGGTCCTGGAGGTCGCCCACACCGAACCTGGCTTCAAAGGGGACACGGCCACGGGTGGCACGAAGCCGGCCACGCTGGAGACAGGCCTGACGATCCAGGTGCCGCTGTTCGTGAACCAGGGCGACAAGATCAGGGTCGACACGCGCGACGGGTCGTACGTCGAGCGCGTGTGATTGCGCTGTTCCTCTCGGGGCCGCGTCTGATACAACCCCGCCCATGGCGAGCCAGGACGGGACGACTGGTGGCCCGCTGCGCAAGTACGCGGGGCTGGACGAGCACGAGCTGCGGCAGGTGCTCGCCCTCGTCGAAGGGACGGACGTCCTCGAGCTCGAAGTGGCGTTCGGGTCCGGGCGCCTCGCGCTGCGGCGGCCGGCAGTGGGCGCGGCCGGCTGGACCGGCACGGCCGCGACCCTGCCGGCTGCCCAGCACGACCACCCCGGTCCGGAGCCGCCGCTAGCGATCACCTCACCGCTTGTGGGCATCTTTCGGCCGTCTGTCCGCCCGGGCGACCAGGTGGCAGAGGGGCAGCCGCTCGGCGCCATCGAAGCCCTGGGGATGCCGACGAGTGTGGATGCGCCCCAGGGGGGAACTGTAGAGGAGGTCCTGGTAGCGGATGGCAGCCCCGTCGAGTACGGGCAGCCGCTGCTGGTGCTGAAACGTGCCGAGCGCGACCACCGTCCGTAAGTGGTGTGCGGCACCATGCTGAGGAGCGCGCTGCGTCCCCCACCCGCCGAGGGGGCTCCGCACGTCTACTCGGTGGAGGAGCTCGGCCTGTACCTGGGGATGCTTCTGGAAGGCGATCCGAACCTCCAGGACGTATGGCTGCGCGGTGAGGTCTCCAACCTCTCGCGGTCGCCGGCCGGGCACTACTACTTCTGCCTGAAGGACCCCTCCGGGCAGGTGAAGTGCGTGCTCTTCAGGGGGAGCGCCGCCCGTTCGCCCGTGCTGCCCGAGCACGGGCAGGCGGTCGTGGCGCACGGGCAGGTGCGCTTCTACGCCCGCCAGGGCCTGTGCGAGCTGGTGGCCGACCTGCTCTTCCCAGAAGGCGTAGGGCTCGCCCAGATGCGGTTCGAGGCCCTGTACCGGCGCCTCGACGCCGAGGGGTTGTTCGACCAGGCGCGCAAGCGGCCGCTGCCCCATTTCCCGCGGCGGATCGGCGCCATCACCTCGGACGGTGGCGCGGTCATCCACGACCTGCTCACGGTGCTCGGCCGCCGCTACCCGGTCGCCGAGGTGGTGTTCGTGCCGACCCCCGTGCAGGGCGAAGGTGCGGTAGTGGCCATGGCGGCGGCGCTGCGCGGGCTCTGCCTGTGGCGCGGCCGGGACGGCAGTGGGGTGGACGTGGTCATCCTGGCGCGGGGTGGTGGTTCCGCCGAAGACCTCGCGCCGTTCAACGACGAGCGTCTCGTGCGCGCCGTCTTCGGCAGCCCCGTGCCTGTGGTCTCGGCGGTCGGACACGAGACGGACGTCACGCTGGCCGACCTGGCGGCCGACCTGCGCGCACCGACGCCGTCCGCCGCCGCCGAGCTGGTCGCGCCCGACCTCGGGGCGCTCCAGCGAGAGCTGCGCGCGACCCAGCACCGTGCCTGGCTGACGGTCCAGCACATCTTGGAGGCCGGCCACGCCGACTGCGAGGTGGCCCGCGCGGCCCTGGTGCGCAAGCTGGCCCGCCGTCTGGAGCTCATCCGCGAGCAGCTCGCAGGGAGGCAGGCCCAGCTGGCGGCCCTCAGTCCGGAACGCACGCTCGGCCGCGGGTACGCGGTAGTGGAGATCGACGGCCGGGTAGTCCGCGATGCGTCAGGGGTGCGCCCGGGCCAGCAGATGCTGGTGCGGTTGCAGCGTGGTCGGGTGGACGGTACGGTTACCGGCGTCCATCCGGTGCGATGAATCTGGTGAGGTCGTGACCGCGGAAGATCGTGCCTCTGTCGCCACCGCCGGTCGCCACGGCGCCGACGCGCGGGCGTTCGAGGATGCCTACCAGGAGCTGCAGCACGTCGTGGACGAGCTGGACGCCGGCGGCCTGGGGCTGGAGGCGGCAGTTCGGCTCTTTGAGCGGGGCATGCAGCTCGCGGCTGAGTGTGAGCGTATCGTGGCGGCCGCGGAGCTCCGCGTGACGCGAGTCCTGCCGGAAGAGCTGGCTCCATCGCCCGAAGAGCCGCGCTAGTGGCCCGGGTGGGTTCGCGGAAGCGCTGCCTCAAGACGCGGCCCTGGCCGCTGTGAGCCATCTAGCCCTGGAGTGGACGGCATGCTGGCCAACCGGGTCCTGGTGGTGTGCCTCATCTCGTGGACGCTGGCCCAGGGATCGAAGCTGCTCGTGAACCTGGTGCAGGAGCGGCGGCTGAACCTGCGCTACCTCGCCACCTCGGGTGGCATGCCGAGCGCCCACTCGGCCGTGGTCGTGGCGCTCGCCACGCGGGTGGGAATGGAGACCGGGCTCGACTCGGTTCCCTTCGCCATCGCGGCCGTCTTCGCCGCGGTCGTGCTGTACGACGCCGCCGGCGTCCGCCGCGCCGTCAGCGTGCAGGCGCGCATCCTGAACCGCATGCTCGCCGAGATGATCGAGGCGCAGCAGTTCAACGAGCGGCGTCTGCGGGAGCTGATCGGCCACACGCCGTTCGAGGTGTTCGTGGGCAGTCTGCTGGGCGCGCTCACAGCGCTGAGCTGGAGCTGAGCCCGCCCGACCTCCGCACGCGGGAGCGCGTGCTCGCTGGCCCCGGGGCGCTCCCGCACACCTCTCACGGGCGTTGCCGAGGTCTGTCACGCGCCAGGCGAACGGGGACCTCGGCCGCCGGGGTCGACCACGTCCCCACGCTTCAGCTGGCCCCCACGCTCTACCGGGGTCGCCCGAAGGGACGGAGGCTGCGGCCGATGGTGGGCCACTCGCCGTTACGCCCCAGGCTTCAGGACCGGTCGTACGCGCCGCGTCGCTCCGAGGCCGCCGAAGGGATCGACTGTGCGGGCGCTCCGCCGTCTCTCGATCTTCACAGCCCGGTGGCCTGGGTCACGGCCACCACGGCGGCCAGGTCGAACACCATCATCCGGCGCCGCTGCCGACAGAGGCCGATCACGTACCATGAGCTGTGGTAGGGGAAGAGCACCTCGGGCTGCACGATCGGCTCGAGGATCGACGAGATCGGTTCGCCGGCCGGGTAGTGCAGCTTCACGTAGGACCGGCGGAGGAGCGCGTCAGCCAGTGCGGCGAAGATCTCCTGCTGGCGGCCCGCTCGCTGCTGATTCGTGGCTTCGATCGTCTTCACCACGAGCGGTCGCAGGTGGAACGGGAACAGGGTGGGGAGCTTCTCCATGAGCGACCGAAGCCGATCGGTGGGCATGCTCGGATCGCGGGTGGCGCGGCGCAGCAGGAGCAGGAGGAGCTGCGCCTCTGCCAGGGAGAAGCTGGCGCTGTCTTCCTGTCTGCCGTTGAGGAACCGATACCCGTGCCGCCGCACGAGCGGCAGCCCCATCTCGTTGCGGATCACGTTGAGGTCCGCCTGAATCTGGCGTTCGCTCAAGGTGTACTCGGCTGCGAGCTGCTTGCGGCTCTTGCCCGGCGCGCGGGCGATGTCCTCGACGATTTGCCAGATGCGTCTGAAGCGTTCGGCCGCCAGACGCTTCCGCTCGGCTCTGGTGTGGCTGCGCCCGTCGTCCATGGTCACTCTGGCGGCCCTAGAAATCCGTGCTCCTCACCGCGCCGGCAGGCTGGCGGTTCTGGAGCTCAAGCGTCGCTGGGAGGGGTCACCTGCCCGTCCAGCACCTGCCAGACGCCCTGGGTGCGGGCGAGGGTAGCCGCATCGGCCGTGATCGCCGCGCCAGCGACGACGGGGATCGCCGGGCGCCCGAGGCGCGCCAGCAAGGAGGCCCGCTCCGCGGCGCGTTCAACGTCGCCCGGGCCAACGCCCGCCGAGACCTCAACCACCAGGTACACCTCCGCCTGGTCCGCGCGCCGCCGGCCGGTGAGGACCAGGTCGGCCGCCAGGAGGGGGGTGCGGTCCCGCTCGTCAAGCTCCTGGGCCTCGACGGCCGCGTCGACCAGGTCGGCCAGGGCGCTGGAGTCCAGGACACGCACGCGCCGCGCGATGGGAGCGAAGTACGCGCCCGCGCGGTCTCGGTAGCGCATCTCGAGCACCGCGCCCCGGAGATCACCCACGTGGACCTCGAGACGCTGGAGGCGCTCCTCGCCGCGCGTCTGGGCCTCGAGCAGGTGCGCCACGGCCACCGCCAGCTCCGCCAGCCGCTGCTCCGTGCGCGCCTGCGCCGCGGCGAGTTGGTCCAGCCGCTGCTCCGTGCGCGCCTGCGCGGCGGCGAGGGCATCCACCCGGACCGTCAGCTCCTCCAGCCGGGCGGTGAGCTGGTCCACCCGGACGGTGAGCTGCTCCAGGGCCGCCTCGACCCGATCCAGT